>DBCO01000040.1 GCA_002293145.1 Akkermansiaceae bacterium UBA956
CCGGCAGCAACAAGGTGAAAGAATAAGCGCAGAGTAGGAGATTTTTCATGGGGAATGGATGATCGTGAATTCGATCACGGTATCCAATAAGGAGAGGGGATTTGCAATCCTATTGTTGGAAGTCTTGCGTTTCCATGCCGATAAAAGATCACATGAAGAACACTTAGGTTGCATGAGAGGGAAGGAAAGTAGGGGATCGTGAGATCAAGCAGGGTGACATTCGATTCAATAGGAATTTTTTGCATGATCATTGAAGCGACTCGCAAGCGCTGGTCCCCAGCCGGATTGTTCGGCAACCGTCGATTTGCCGATTAGGCCGACGGTGGACATTCTTGTTCTGAGACGCCGCTCGAACGATCGAAAAATGTTAGATAGCCATCCTTCATGTCGGTCTTAAACATGGGGGGTAATCTGATCGCTGTGAAAGGGGCGTCGATGTTCTGTGATAACCTCAAATGAAACGTTGGGTTCGTCGAGGGTGACGATCATCGAGCAGGTCTTGCCGGTTTGGGATTCCTTGACTGATATTTTCAGTTGATGATCATTCAGTCGCGCGATATCCGTCACGCTGAATGCTGAAAAACTTCGGCTGAACCATCGCCCCCCATTTCGTGATCACGGCATGATTGATGCAATTGGCCAAATCGGCAGACCAAATGCGCATGGTGCGAGAGCCTTTAATGACCAGCGTGTTCGATTTACTCTCGGCTCCGTAAGGTCATTATTCCGGATGGACTGACCGAAAAGATCGGATGGAATTAACAGGCGCGTCTAGAAAAGCGAACGCGGAATAAAGAAGCAGCTTCGATGCAGAGCAAATTTTAAGTGAAGAGTTTTCATTGTTTAGTGAACGTCGACAATGACCCTAAAGTCGTGAGGTGGAATAACTTGTTTTCCATACAGGTATTCGATATCCCCGAAATTGGCCACCACGACCACCGTTTTATCATTTTCTTTGAACTGTGATTTTTGAACAAGCGGAGTGAGGAATTCATGGTTGGCAAGTTCGTGAAAATTCCTATCAGGCCATGCATCGCTGACTCTCTTATGCCAATCCAATTGTGTATCACCGATCAGGTAATCATTGAATCTCGCATTCAGCCCGTACAATGCAGCGTAAAGCATGGCGTCCTTCGCTCCCGGATTATTGGATAGATCAACGACGGATCCGCCGTAAACCAGCGACCACAGAGGAATGAAAGCCCCGGGTTTTGATTTCCAAAATTCAAAACCAATACTATGACCGTGCCCCACGTCGATAATATCAGTCAACCAATCAATAGGAGATCCTTCTGAAACTACTGATCCCATAGTGTCTCTGATATACGTCAAGAACTCGCGCCTTGCAAGGACTTGCTGACGAGAAGTCAGCGGATGGCGCGGATCAAAACAATCATACATAGAGCAGCCTTCACAATCCAGAAGGTATGGGCATTCCCCGATCACCTCTTTTACGTGCGGAAGATCCCTTTGGGCAAACCTGAGTTTCTGGCTATCACAGAGAAAAAAGGTCTTTTCCTTTTCGAAAGAATAAAAGCTGCCGTCGCGCTTCATGGCGCGCAGGCTCGCATCGTAATCCTGGCCCCGATCCGCGAAGGGTGTGAACTCATCCACCGGAGAAAATCCATAACCCATTTTCCTAGCAACATCGGCAACATTCCTGAATTCCACCGTGGTGCTGCTTACGGGAGTCATACCCTCGGGCCATCTTTTCCATCCGCCCACAAAATCGTTCTTGTTCGCAACATGCAGAACCGCCTTGTTGACGCCGTTTTCCTTGAGCTTCGCCATGAATGCTGGCATTTCACTCAAGGAATAGGCGCCCCAGAAGAAACTGGCATTCACGGAAAGGTTGCTAACAGGTCTCTGCTTAACCCTCTCTCTGAGAGTCACGAATCTTCCCGATTCTATCAAAAAACGCCGATAAGCCTTCGCCATCTCGACATATCCTCCCTTATCCAAGAACTGATACCGTATATGTCGTGATTCATTGACTCTGTCCTTCTCGAAACTCCAGATCGGAGTGGTGGAGCTTAGGCGTTTACATCCGTTGCTGTTCTGACTCACCAACGTTTTCAGCTCGTAATCCGCCGCAGGAAAATCCGTTATGATCGCGACGCAGGGATGCCCCCGTTTAACTGTCCCAAAAAATGGCAGCGTGGCTTCTCCCCTTATCTCGAATCCCTCCGGTTTTCTATACCTTTCGACATCCATGCCAAGAGGGAACATACGTCCTTCTCTCGAATCATAATTGCCTATCGAGCTCACGATGTATCCTTCTTCACCTGCGCTGGTCGAAGCAAAGTCGAGAGGGAATGTTAATGATAGATATTTTTTATCGGCAGGAAACTGAATGGGATCCAAGGTGACCTCCAGAGACCTATTCTTGAGCACAAGCGTGTATGATATGCTCAGTCCTGGATACTTATCAAACCCGGAAGATGTGACTTTGAATCCATTGTCGATTTTCTCACAACTCACACTACCGTCCCATGCGGATACCTGATCATCAATCAAAAACGGAGGTCCAGGCATGAACCAATTTTCATGCGTGACACTGTCTTCCACCCTGAAACTATGTTTCTTCCCGCCGTGTTGCAGAATAAGCGTCAGGCCGTCGTTCGAAAACTGCATCGTGTTTCCTCCTTGAATTTCCGGAGGTGCCAAGCTGCCTGCATTTTGAGATAAACTCCCTAGGTCCGGGAAATTTCTATCAACCGCAAGTCTGTTGTTGAAGTCAGAAAGCTTCGTGCTTTTCGTCCATTTGGAATCATCAAACTCTCGCAAATACCAATCCTTGATCGATTCCGAACTGCTCTTCATCCCTTCACCGCTGGTCACCATCTCATTCCCACCAGGCGATTCCTTGTTGGGATATCCCACATAGACAAAGAATCCGGAATTGCCGCCATCTTTCGTCACTTGGGCAGCAATCACATTCTCACCAGCTTTCAACTCGCCCGTTATATCGAAAATTTGCGCCTCTGAGTAATCCTGGGCGGGTATGACTGCCTTTCCATTCAGGAACACCTGGTAATGGCCTCCATCACAAACCATGAATACCTTCTTCCCAGTGAGGTCCGGTGCCGTGAACGACTTCCGGAAATAGGCGGTTGGATTTTCGGGATTATCTGTCCATATCCACGGACTGTTTTTGTAATGGGCACCATCGATTTCATCCGCTTTCCTTTTCAAATGATCCTCGTATGGTTTTCTAATCTCCTCTTCGCTCAGTGCGCGGTTGTATATTTTCACTTCATCGATGATGCCATTGAAATAGGATGCATTTGGCGTCCTTCCACCGATGTCGATGCTTGTGTGAGCCGATCTTATCGCCGTTCCGACTGCCGGGTTTGTGGAGATCAATTTTCCGTCTATGAAGAGTTTGACAGTCTTATCCGTGTTGAAATCACAGGTCATTGCAACGTGATACCACTGACCTGGCGTCGGGCCGCTTGGGGAAACTGCGGAACATTGAGCGCCTTCGGAATTCCAGATACCAGCGAAGAATCTGCCTCCCTGAATCCAGATGCCGAAATCAAGGCTTTCGGGTCCGGCAAAAACCAGATTGGCGTTAACATTGTTTCCCGTTGACTGGATCCATGCTTCAACGCTTACCGCTTTATCGACAAGTCCACTTCCTGGGCTACTTACATTGACGAAATCACTCGTCCCGTTGAATTCCAAGGCGCTCCCAACTACTCCTTTTACCCGCCTGGCTCCAGAAATAGCACCGTCATGTCCGCTTTTAGAAGTGTCTTTGATGGCATTTCCATCTCCCTCATTGAAGCTCCAGCACCCGACAAGTCCCGGTTCTCCATCTGGCGCTGCCTCCGCCGCATTAGCACGGTTAATAGCAGTAACCAACGTTACGCTGGAAAGCGTGGCTACTGAAATAATGGCATGTAATACTTTTCTCATAATAGTTTATTTTAGATCACAGTGAAGACTAAAGTTGATGGGTTTCATTGTTGTTTTTTCTCTGCGGGACTCCCGTGAAAATAGAAAGCGGATTCAGGCGGCAAACGCATGTATGAATGATGGGTTTTAGCTTGTCCTCTAAATGCGGATCATTACCGGTCTTCGCCATATCATCCTAAGGCCATTTCACTGGATCTTGTAGGTGATGGACGAGCCAGTAGGCAACCCCCGTGATCGTCGCGGCGGGCGATCCATCTGGATTGGCTTCTGGAAGCACCGGATACGCTTCAAATTGCCCCGCATAGTATGATACCATATAGACTTCGGGATCCGCGCCCTGTGCCTCTAGATAACGGACATGCGCTTGGCAATCGGCCAACCAGGCCGCGGCATTCCCCTGACAGGTAAACGGCGCAAGCATGATGCTTGCGATCTTTCCTTTCGCATGAGAGTAGGTTATTGCGGATTCTTCCGCTCCTTTATAGCCACCAGCATCCTCCGCCCAAAGTCTCGCCGGTCCATCCGTGGCATACCCATCTGACTCGTTGATACGATTCAGGGTGTTAATTGCATTCTCCGTGCCGGACTCAAGGTTTCCGCCGAGCGCCCATGGGCCCCACATCGACAGGACGGGTCGATTCGGATCGCGCCATTTCAGCGCTTGAACATGATCCGCGTAGGTTCCGACCATGGGGGCCGTGCTATCGATGTTTAAAGCCGTGTAGGTGGGACCATTAAAAAACTGTCGCAGAATATCGATGTTCGATTTGTCCGCGTCGATGGTTGATCGCACAGCGTCGGTCTCGTAGTAGACGTTCTTGTGGGTGAACAACTCTGCAAACTGCCGTAGCCTGTAGTTCTGGATTTCATCGCTGGGATTCGGCCCGAAACAGAAGTTGTTGATGTAAAATCCATCGACGTTGGCTCGAGTCCAGGCCCATTTCTCCGGACCAGCAATCATATCATTCCAGCCGAACGTATCTCCGCCAATATATACCTTGGGTTGGATGTATCCCGCTTGGCAATTGGCCATCTGAAACACGTAGTTTCCACTATCATCCATACCCAACGTATTTGCCACAATCCGAATGGCGTCACACACCACGGTCTTCGGTAATTTGACGACCACATCAGCGGACTGGGGTATTGGCCATGCCAAGGTTCCGAAGGGATTCCAATTGGTTCCATCGCCCCAATACACAGTAACGGAAGAGGGAAACGCGCTTGGTAATCCGCCGATCATTCGTGGAGTCAGTTTGAGATGGTTGACTCGTTTTAAGCCCCCTAAATCAATATCGTACCATTCTGTATTGTTTGAGGAATTGTGGAGACTGCTGCTCCAACAGCTGTCCATGCTGGCGTCAATTCCATGGGAAACAGGCCAACCCGCAAATTCGGAGGAGGCCTTCGACTTGATGGTTGGATAGACGATATCCGCATTCGCAGTCGTGCAAAAACCAGAAGCCAGGCCCATGCCCATAAGGAACAGGCGCAGTGCCGTCGAGAAATGTGATGAAAGAATGTTTATGGACTTATAATTTTTCGATACAATCATGCGTGGAACATCGTTGAGTCACGCGGACGGCATCGCCTCGGCTGGCAGCGGAGTACCAAGCGCTCCGGCGAATTTCTGATCGTGGTCGTCAATCAATTACATCTTCCTAAAGCTGTACATTTCGTGAAATCAAGCTGCCAGTGCACGCGTGGGTGGCGGGTTAAATTATTGCACGATATCAGGGTGCAGGAGTCACCACAAGGCGGGCAAATTTCTTCGGGGCCGAACCCTTTGGAACGGTGAGGGTGACGGTATCAGTGCCGACGCTTGGTGTATCCTTTTGGATGGTGACCCCTGGATTGTTGACCTGCGCGGTGCCGGGAACGTTGTAACTGTCTGGCCAGCTGATCAGGTCGGGACTGACTTGAATCGCCAAGGTAGTGGAGCCGTCGATGGAAACCTGTGACCGCTGAAAGGTGAAGACCAGGTTGCCGCCATTGATGGAGATGGCAGGCAATTTTGAGAGGTCGTTGGTGTCCTTGGTGCCACCGATTACGAATTCCACGCCGTTGCTCACGCCATCCTCGTCATAATCGTCACTGGGAATACCAGTGGGCGCGTTTTCGGCCTTCCACGTAGCGTATCCAGCGGGTCCCGAGGTAACGTAAAGCGTGCCGCCGCCGGTGAATGCGCCGGACGCATGTGCGCTGGTGTAGTTACCAGCGGGCTGGTGTACACCGTTGATGTACAATGAGTCGACCGTATCTGTCCCGGTGAACGCGAGATCTAGCTTTGCACCTGCGCTTGCAGCAATGGAGACCGTGGACGATTCATTGTTGGAATTGACCTGTCCGAGCGAGAGCGTACCGCCAGTAACGGACGTGTCGCCGTTGTAGCTGTTAGCGCTGGAGAGCGTCTGAGTGGCGGCGCCGCTTTTCACCAACGCGATATCATCACCGGTTGTGCCGTTGATATCCTTGCCGCCAATGGAAACGCCGGACGACTGGTTGGTGGTGGTGTTCAGGGTCAAGGTCACCACTGTGCCGCTGGTATTGACGACGCTACGGGCGCCCGCATCCACTCCCCCAAATCCAATTGAGTCCGTGAGGCCCGCGATGGTCTGGTTGTTGCCATTCAAATCCAGAGCCCCTGGCATTCCGGAGGAGCCATTGACAGAAACCAATGCCGTGGTGGGCAGTCGGTTATCTCCGCCGCTAAGCGTGACCTGCGGGGAGCCACTCCAATTGACAATCGCGAGATTGCCGGAGAAATCGCATGCCGCGGAAAGAACCATGAAGTTTTTAGCACCCGATAACGCCGCGAATGTTAGCCCCCCTGTCCCGTGCAAGGCATTGTTGAAATTCAGGGTTGAATTGCCGCCTTCCGATACGATCAGAGCTCCACCCGACAAGTTGATAGGGCCGGTGAACGTGAGGTTGTTTGGAACGGCGACCGACATGTGCCAATCATAGGTACCACCAATCACGCTGATCGGCGTACTGATGGTTCCGTCGTTCGTGCCGGAATCGAAGCGAAGGTGGCCTCCGGATCCGTATGCGCCGTTGACGGTGATTTCGCTCGTGCTGCCGACCGCTGCGACGCTGCTAAATGCGAGGTAACCGCCGTTGACAGTCGTCGCGCCAGAATAGGTGTTGGTACCGGAGAGGGTTAGCGTTCCAGAGTTCTGGGTAATCGTGCCGGAGCCGCTGATGGCACCAGACAGCGTTTGTACGGCCGAACTGCCATAGACCATCTCCGCATTGTTGGTGATATTGTAACCGTAGTTGCCACTGTTCAGTCGTCCGGCGCCGCCAAGCGCCAGCGTGCCCTCGCTGATGGTGGTGTCGCAGTCGTAATCGCTGGCCGCACTAGAGAGCGTGAGCGTGCCTTCACCGGTCTTGAATAGACCCGTGCGAGCCGTAATCCAATTCCCCGTGAGCGGCCCGGTGATGTTCAATGTGCTGCCAGAGCCGACAGAGATGGTGCCGCTTCCCGAAAAACCCAGCCACGTGGCGATGGTCGAAAACGCCGCTCCACCGGCGGATAATGTGCGATTCGGGCTAAGCGTTATGTTCGGCCAGCCAGAGTTATTGACCCCACTTGAGGTTATTGTTCCGCCATTGAGCGTCGGAGCAACGCTGTATTCGTTGGGATCTGCGGGCAGTTCAAGAGTGCCGCCCGCGTTGACCGTGATTGGAGAGTTGGCGATGCCGTTCAATTGCCACGAACCACCCGGCATGATTAGCTTGCCGCCGTCGACCGTGGTGCCGCCGCCGTAGCCAAGGACGCCTGAGAGGGTGAGGGCACCAATGCCACTCTTGGTAAGATTGCCGCTGCCGCTGATCGCGTATCCGGCGGTCTGGGCGCCGTAGAGATTGTAAACCAAGGACGCATTGTTAGTAACGGTAGTGATCGAGGGAAGCGATCCGTCATGCCCGCTCGTGCCGTCCCCAATCTGCAGCGTGCCCGCGTTGATGGTGGTAGCCTTAGTGTAGTATCCGATATCTGTCTCCGTAGCCAGAGTGGTTGGTGCAGCTGACGTAATCACCGCTGTGCCCGCTCCATTCTTGATGAGGCCGGCGTTATTTATGCCTGCGGGATGTCCCCATCCTGAATTTTCGCCGAGGGTGCCATTGAGCGTGAGCGTCCGACCTGCTCCGACGTTCATTGAAATATCACCCCACGCCGTTAAAAACGCCGCGTTGAGGGTGAGGTCTGCCCCGGCGGCGTCCATGGTAACAGTCGTGCCTCCGGTGAGAATAAGGGATCCTTCGATCGTGACGGGTATCGTGAGTCCGCTGGTCGTGCTGATGTTCGTGATCGGAGCCCACGGGTTGAGTTGCATGGTTCCATCCACGACATCACTGCCGAAGACGAGCGCATCAAAGTTTAGGCTCGCACTGTTGTCAGTCCAGTTGCTTGCAGTGGACACATTGTGGTCAGTGGCACTGCCAATCCAGAGTTTTTCGACCGCATGCGCACTGGGATTGAGCATGCTGAAACAGGCGAAGAAGACGGCGGAAGCACTGATAGTGGGGGAACGGAATGGATTGTTTTTAGATTTCACAGGTTTGGATCGTTGTGGGTTGTCGTTACGATTCTTCAGCCTGTTGATCTTTGGACTTTGGCGTGAAGCGATAACAAACTACACTTATGCGCCCCCCTCCAGTGTTCACAAGATAAAAATCGAAATTCTATTCTTGCAACCTCACCGCTTATTGGTGAGGTTAACTGGCATGGAATTGAAACCATTTCTTAGCGTGTCTGAACAAGTCGCGTCATTTGTTCGTGGGGAGGTAGAACGTGGACGCTGGCGCGGCACGGTGCCTGGAATGAACCAACTGGCGAAGGAACTGGGCGTGAACAGCAAGACCGTTGCGTCCGCTCTTCGGCAGCTCGAACAGGAAGGCTATCTTCAGGGTCAGGGATCGGGCCGCAACCGGCGGGTTGCCCAGCAAATCGGGCCGGGGCCGCGCCCGATGCTCATTGGCATCCTTCCTTACGATCCACCCGACCGGCATTCAGAAGACCTGAGCAAGCTCCAGCACGCTCTCGTGGAGGCCGGTCATGCCGTGGCATTTCCCAAAAAAACCCTAACGGAAATCGGCATGCAAACGGGCCGCGTCGGGCATCTCGTTAATCAAATAGCGGCGGATGCATGGGTGGTATCGGCTGGGTCACGCGAGGTGCTGGAATGGTTTGTCACTCAGCCATTGCCGGCGTTTGCCATGTTCGGGCGATGGCAAGGCTTGTCGATTGCCGGAACAGGTCCGGACAAACTGCTGTCATCCATCGCCGCCACGCGTCAACTGATCGCTCTGGGGCACCGCCGGATCGTGAATATCTGCCGACGCGAGCGGCGACTGCCCACCCCGGGGGACGAAGAGAGCGCCTTTCTTGCGGAGCTTGCAAACCATGGGATCGCGGTGGGCGACTACAATTTACCGGACTGGAAAGAAACCAAGGAGGGCTTGCAAACGCTGCTGGAATCGCTGTTCCAGATTACGCGACCGACAGCGCTTCTTTTTGATGAACCACCCATTTTCGCCGCAGGCCAGCAGTTTCTGGCGCGGAAGGGCATCCGAGTGCCGGAGGACGTTTCCGTCTTTTGTACGGATTCCGATCCCACCTTTGCCTGGTGTGTACCGGCCATTGCGCACATCCGCTGGGATTTGCGCCCGGCGATCCTCCGAATTCTGCGCTGGGCGGAAAATGTAAGCCGAGGTCGCAAGGATTTGAAACAAACACTGGTGTCCACCGAGTTAGTGATTGGTGGAACCATCGGACCGCCAGCAGCTTAGCTCCTCACTATTCATCATCGTACTGCGACGGAAATTCCTGACGCAACGACTGCGGAATCGGTGCTTGGCCTAGGTGCTTATAAAAAGGGCAGACCTTTTTTTAGGAAATGCAAATTCCCAAGCATTTTCCGGCAGTGTCGCTTTCCACAATCCGCGCTCGCTCTTGGTCCAGCCCGTGATCAATTTGCCCGCCGTGAATATCGCGTTCTTACCACTCCACGTCACCTGCGAATCCTCCGCCCCCAGCGCGAGCGTTTCGGGGATCTGATATGTGCCCTCAGCGATGACAATCCGCACAGGTTTCGCTGCCGCCCGCGCCGCATCACGCGCCTCAAGCACTGTGCGGATCGGACCAGCTGAAGAAAGAAAAATTTCCCCACCAAAGCCCGGCAGCAACAAGGTGAAAGAATAAGCGCAGAGTAGGAGATTTTTCATGGGGAATGGATGATCGTGAATTCGATCACGGTATCCAATAAGGAGAGGGGATTTGCAATCCTATTGTTGTATCGTTAGAAGGAGACCAAAGTGTGGAACTCCGATAGGAAAGGTATCGAACGTTGTATGGTTGATGGGATACAATCTAGACGAATGGAATGATTGCAGTGATGCGTTTGGCAAGCCCGTTCTTGTTGAAGAAAGCAATCAGACTAGCCCGTCCGCCAAAAGGAGTGATAGGCTTTGGAGTAGCAGCACGATTGACTTGCGTGCGGGAAAAACGGTGTAGTAAAAAGTGCGCATCATTTGGTGAATGAAGTTGGTGTCAAGTTATTTGACACAACCATGCTACCATAAGACCTGAAGCCAAACGATTTTTTTCTAACTTCGGTTTTCGGGTTGAAAAAGCTTATTTTTCTGAAATGAGCGAAACGCAAAGGTGCGGAGTTCTCAAAGTAAATCGCTGAGGATTTTTCATCTGCCCGCTACTTTTCGTTGCACCCATCAGTTACCACTAATTTGACTAAATTGCCTGTTACAATCACTAGCATCAGGTGCAATTTGCGAGATTATGAATCGTTAGTGCCTGAGAACAAACACCCTATTTTATAGGCACTGATGAGGAATACGATTACGGCGTTCGTTTCTCTTTTTCAATGTTGGCGAGTGTGATCAATGTCGTGCGACCGATGGGCTTGCCATCGCGGTAGCTGCTGGTGCGCAGGTGACTGGCTCCTTTTGGAATGGGCAGTGGTCCTTGGCAAATCGGATACGTAGCGTCTGGCTCGGTATCGTCGAAGGTGTAGTGAATTTGCAAACCATCAATCTCAGGGGTGATGACCACGCTTTGTTTGTCAGCGGAAAGAGTGATTGCAGGATCATAGATCGAGTGGGAGTAATTCCAGTTCATGGCATCGAAGCGGGCGAAATGGGCTTCTACACGTTTCACAAAGGCAGGCCAGTCTTTTTCTGCGGAACGTTGGGACCAGGCTTCTTCTGCGATGGCGAAGGCCCTTGGCCAGGTCATGTATTGTGCGTGACGGAAGGTGGGGATTTCCTCCGTCCAAATATTGCCCTGAATACCGAGCAGCAAATTGCTATCCATATCCGCAGGCAAGGTTGGATCGAAAAGGTAAGTATCCTTGAGCCGTGCCATGCCGTAGGTTGCGGGTTCGATTTCTGGGTGACCTTGGTAGAGATCGAGGTAGTAGGCGGGGCTGGGGCTCATGATGACGTGCCGGCCCATTTTCGCGGCGGCGATGCCACCTGCTTTGCCTTGCCATGACATGACGGTGGCAGTTTCGGCAAGGCCGCCTTGTAAAATTTCATCCCAACCAATGAGCTTTTTGCCGTTGGCCTGGATGATTTTTTCGATGCGTTTGATAAACCATGATTGCAGTTCGTGCGGGTCCTTGTGCCCTTCCCTTTTCATCAGTTCCTGACAGTCGGCGTCATTCGCCCAAAAGTTTTTCGGGCACTCGTCACCGCCCATGTGGATGTATTCGTTAGGGAATAATTTAGCGACTTCTGAGAGCACATCATTGATGAAAACAAAGGTCTCTGGGTTGGATGGATCAAGTGTGTTTTCGATGGTGCCATAAAATTGGGAACCAGGATTAACCTGAAATGGTCCACCCGTTGTGGACAGTTCTGGATAGGCGGCAAGAATCGCCATGGCATGTCCTGGGATGTCAATTTCGGGGACAATGGTGATGTGTCGCAGAGCGGCGTAGGCGATGATCTCCTTGATTTGCTCTTGGGTATAGAAGCCACCATAGCTTGCTTTTTCATCGGGCTCGGGACCGGGACGACTCCACCAGATTCCTTCCCGATGCACACGCCAAGCCCCGATTTCTGTGAGCTTTGGCCGCGATTTGATCTCGATTCTCCAGCCTTGATCGTCGGTGAGATGCCAATGGAAGACGTTGAATTTGTAGTGCGCCATTTGATCGAGAAAGAGTTTGATTTCCTCGATGGATTGGATGTGTCTGGATGAATCCAGCATGAGCCCACGCCAACCGAATCGCGGTGCGTCGCGGATGACGCAGGCAGGGATTGCTTGTGCGTTGGGTTGGATGAGCTGCAATAGCGTCTGAATGCCATAGAAGGCGCCAGCCTCGTCTCGCGCATCGAGAACGATGTTTTCTGGAGCTACCGTGAGCGTGTAGGCATAGCTGGCATCGGCTTGTGGGTTGATCGAGAGTTTGATCGTGCCGTGACTTTGTAGAGTGGTCTCAGGAACATGAGGGAGAAGTTTTTTTATCCTAGAAGATAGATGATCTTTGAGAAAGTCCGACGTGCCAGCAGTTACAATCTCCCATTTACCATTTAGTGCAAAGGAGCCATCTTTCGGTTCGACTGAGGTGGGCAGTGGGATTAACGGAAACGCAATAGTCAGAGAGCTGCTGCATAACAAAAGGGATATGATTAATCGGTTCATGTTCGTTTGGGGGTAAGTTTATGATGCTGTGGAGAATTTTTCCATGACTAAATGTCCGGGAGTGTTAAGTCAAGCGGTATATTTTTCTGGTGCTCCACGTTTCCATCGTGCTGAGACTAGCCATTCGCTCTTGCTGCCTTGAAGGGTAATTTCACTAGCATCAAAGTCGATTGTTACCAATGCCCACAGAGGCTCTCGTTAGGGAGCAACATGATTGAGTAGATGATGGCTTTTGTGGGTCTCCTAGTCATAGGCATTTTTCCACGCGTGATTTGGAAGCCAGCCATAGCAAGCGCTATTGGTTTGGACGAGGGAAATGCCGCCGATGCGGTTCACACTGCCCTGGTCGCAGTGCACGCTGAATACAGCGGTAACACCAACGTGATCAGCGTCACGGTCTTTTTCGAGGACGCACGGATTTCCTACTGGTTTTCCAATCCCAAGGAGGGATCGAGCGGTTGATGGATTAAAACGATTAGCTAGTCGTTTCATGCCATGCGACCGGCGATTTTTGACTCTCATACCATTTTTGCTGCTAAAATATGCTTTTGCATAGCATAGCGCGGATGGGAAAGCTCTACATAGAATTGATGGCTAGCAGATGATCACATCGGGCGACCAAGGAAAACGCAGAGAATGGTGGCATTGCGTGCATGTGGATTGAAAACGCGGTGATCGACCTCGGCATCGAAGTAGAGGGAGTCGCCCTCGCGTAACTCGATGACTTCGCCATCATATTCGAAGGAAACTTTTCCCTTGATGAGCATGAGGAATTCCTCGCCCTCGTGCGACATGGCTTCGCCTCTGCCGCCGCCTGCGGGAACTTCTAGCAAAAATGGATCCATCTTGCGGTCGGGGCGACCATGGGCCAGTGCGAGGTAGTTGATGTTTGATTGCTCGCGATCACGTTCGATCATAACGCGATCCGCCACTCGCGTAATGCTGATTTTGGGTTTTTCATCAAGGCCCTCGAACAGCTTTGATAGACTAAGACCAAGAGCATCGCACATCTTGGCAAGAGTGGGCAGTGAGGGGGTAACGCGAAAATTTTCCACTTTCGACAGCAAACCTTTGCCCAAGCCCGAAAGCTCAGCGACACGCTCTAGTGTGTATCCCTTGGCGATGCGAGCAGCCTTGAGACGAGAGGATAATTCAACGAGATTCATCTGCCAGGATTCATAAGTAATTCGAGCGGATGGTCAAGAAAACGATAGGATATTGCGCGCTGAACATTCCGATAAGTTAGCTTTAGCTTCAAAGCATAGGAAGCGTTTAGATGTAGAATCGCCTAGCAGGTTATCCTGTTTGCCAGAGGTGTCGAGCCTGCGACTTCAAAAAACTGATCATCGTAGTGTGTGCGCAGAGCGCTAGTGATGCCGTTCATGGTTGTAAGTTGTTTGGCAGAGAACATTAAAAGGACCTTGGTTGATGCTCAACAAATGCCACTTGCGAATGGTTTCCTAAAAAGCAACAATTTTGTTTCAAATGGTTTTTTTCCTTGAGCATAGAATTATGGTGCAGTAGTAAAATGTTCACACAGATGACTCACGAGGAACCAGTATCATTTCAAAAAGCACGGGTAAGAACTCTCTTGGCGGTGATGTTTTGCTATTTGTTTTACTACACCGGGCGGCAAAATTTTGGCTTTGCGATTCCCGGGATGGCGGAAGAGCTTGGTTTATCAAAAATTTCCCTTGGCTGGTGTAGCACGGCGTTGCTGTGGAGCTACGCGATTGGTCAGGCGATCAATGGACCTCTGGCGGATCGTTTTGGCGGAAGGCGATTGATGAGTCTGGGTGGCTTGCTGTCGTTTGTGATGAATGTGATCACCAGCTTTGCTGGTGGTTTGGCTGGGGTTCTCGTGCCATGGGCGGGCAATGGCTATGTGCAATCAATGGGCTGGGCTCCAGGTAGCCGCATTCTCTCAAACTGGTGGGGCAAGGTGCATCGTGGACGGGTCTATGGCGCTTATGTTTTTGCCGCAGGCATGTCGTCAGTGGTCACATACATCATGGCGGCAACGGTGGTGGATCTTGGTTGGCGCTGGATTTTTCGCGGCCCGGTGATCTTGATGTTGTTAGGCTGTGTGGTGTTTTGGTTTGTGGTGCGTGAGAAGCCATCGGACAAAGGATATTCAGATGAGATCGAGGAGGAATCAGCGAAGGAAATTGCGACTGCGGGTGAGCAAGAGACGATGAATTGGTGGCAGCGCTATCGTTGTGGATTTCGTAGTGTGCCTTTTCTCTTTGGTTGTGCGGCCATTGGTTTTCAGAATTTAGCTCGATATGGATTGTTAGTCTGGGTGCCCGTGCATTTTTTGGGAGATGACTGGAAAAATTCATCGGACAAATGGATCGCGGTGGCATTGCCTGTGGGCATGGCGATGGGCGCCGTCTCAGCGGGCTGGATCTCAGATCGTTTGTTTGGCGGACGTCGGGCGATGCCCGTGGTGATTTTTTTGGGCTTTGCATCGTTATGTGCAGCTGGCATGGCGATGCTCGATCGTGGCTCGATCATCGCGCTGCCACTGTTGTTTTTGACGGGTTTTTTTGTCTATGGGCCGCAGTCGGCTTTTTGGGCACTGTGTCCTGATCTGTTAGGAAAAAAACTTGCAGGCACGGGGACGGGGATGATGAATTTTTTCGCCTATTTGTTTGCTGGCTTGGGTGAGCCGTTGATTGGGTATTTGATCGAGTCTCAGCATTCGACTCACATGGTGTTTCCTGTCGTCTCGGTTGCGTGCTTGTGCGGCGCAACGCTGATGACATTTATTTGCAAAAAAGTATGAATGATAAATCACGTTCTCAATCCCTTGCACTTGCTGCGGTTTTTTCTGGTTACGGTCAGCCGTTTCGTCTCGAAGAATTTTCGATCCCGCAGCCGGGTCGTGGTGAATTGCTCGTGGACATTGCTTGTAGTACGATTTGTGGAAGTGATTTGCATACTTGGCATGGCAGACGTATGGAGCCAACGCCGTGCATTTTGGGGCATGAAATTGTGGGACGCATCGCGGCATTTGGTAATGATGCACCGCGCACTGATCTCAGAGGGCATAGTTTGCAGGTGGGGGATCGTATTACGTGGACGATTGCGGCCTCGTGCGGTGAATGTTTTTTCTGCAAAAATGGCCTACCGCAAAAGTGTGAGCATTTGTTTAAGTATGGGCACAATGCGATTGCTCCAGGCAAAGAATTCAGTGGCGGATTCGCGGAGTGTTGCATTTTGACTCCGGGTACGGGGATTGTGAAATTGCCCGATGGATTATCTGACATGATAGCAGCTCCGGCAAACTGCGCGGTCTCTACCGTGGCGGCTGCCTTACGGATGTCGGGAACGGTGGAAGGCGCTACGATTGCGGTATTAGGCTGTGGTGTGCTCGGCGTGAATGCCATCGCCATGGCACGCTACTTGGGTGCTGCGCAGGTCATTGCCTGTGATGTGAGCGTTGAAAGAATTGCGGTGGCGGGACGTTTCGGGGCTACGGATTTTGCTGAGCCAGATGACTTGCGGGTGATGTTGCAAGATCTTACAAGCGGCAGAGGCGCGGATATTTCGTTAGAGTTTTCGGGAGCTGCTGCTGCGGCGGCTGGAGCGATTGCAGCAACGCGCACGGGTGGTGTGGCAGTGATTGCTGGAACGACGACTCCAGGTGCGAATTTGCAGTTGGATGCGAATGATCTGGTGCGGCGCATGCTCACCATTCGCGGTTTGCATAATTATGGGCCACAAGATTTGTTGACTGCGGTTGATTTCCTATCGGCTACGGCAGATTCGGTGCCTTATGATGATTTGTCGGGTGGCTCGTTTGCCTTGGTTGATATTGAAAAAGCCTTTGCTGCATCATCTGAGTTGCCGGGACGTCGGGTTGCAGTGATTCCGTAAGTTTTCCGTTTTGTTACTCCTCAGTCGCCGTTTGTTGGTAGAAGGTTGGTGTGGCACTGGGCGTCGGACTTCCAACAGTGGCGTGAATCCAGCCATCTGGGCCAGGCATCAGATACAAGAGGTGGTTTTATGTGCGACGGCGGGCTGGCCGATCACTTCTTCCGACACAACGCCCGCTGGGATGTCGGGGCCGTTGAGCGCCATGCAGATGGTGCGTTCATCAGAGCTTTGGCCACTATGGCTGGTGCCAATACCGCCGTGGTCGGTGGTGAGAATGATCAGCCAATTTTCCTCGTCGTAATCAGGTCGAGCGCGCAATGCTGCTAGCACATCGCCAACGTGTGCATCCACAGCGGCGATGGCGTTGATGTAATTCGGATTGGTAGCAGCAAACCCGGAAGCATGACCTGCTCCATCGACTTGATCAAAGTGCAACATCATGACATCGGGGTCGGCGCTACCGAGATAAGAAACGCTGAGATTTTTTACCGATTCATCGCGTTGTGGATACGAGCTACCGATTCCTTTTGTATGGTAATCAAATGACGCGGGCTGTGCGGCGACGAGGTAGTCTTCGATCCATGACCAACTTGAAATACTCGCAACACAGGCATCGGGGACGATACTTTTCAAACGAGTGGCAAAGGCGGGTGCCTGCGCTACGAGATAACTGCTGAGTGTTGCTGGTTGATTGTAGGCGGGTGTGCTGTTGCCGATGACCTTGTGTCGGTCCGTCCACGTGCCAGTATAAAGCGAGGTCCATCCCGGCCCACTTACTGTTGATTGCTGGCCAATGCCGTTGAGTGGGCCACCTACATAGGCATTCCATGTCACCATGCCGTTATCGATCAAGCCTCGAATGTTCGGCGCAGCTTCCGTTGCCATGCTGCGCTTCAATGCATCATTGTGAAGCCCGTCAATGCCAATGAACAACACACGTTTGCCTTGAAACGCACTCGTGTTTCCAGGGCCACCCAACGCATAGAGAAAGGCTAACGATAAAAATAACAATGGTAAAAGCAGAGAAGTTTTTTTCATTACTGGAGGAAGGCGCGTGACGATAGCAATGTCGAGTAATGTGGCGATATTGACGTAATGGCACCGAGATCACCATAGCAAAAACGTTTAATAAATTGTCAATTTCACCACGGAGTTTTGCAGCGGTGTGTTCACAGCGATTAGGGCATTTTCTCGCCGCGTTGCTTGCGCCAATCTTTGATGGTGCAGCCTTTGATGCGTTTGAAAAATCGGCAGAGGTCATCGCTGCTGGTGAAGCCACATTGAGTAGCGGCTTGATCGACGGTCCAGTTATGGTTGAGGAGTTTTTCGCCGACTATGTCAGCGCGCATGTGATCGATGATTTGTTTCGGTGATTTGCCCAAGGCCTGGTGGAATTTTTGGCGCAAAATTTCGCGCGAGACTCCGAGCTCGCGGCATAGTTCATCGACTCCCACTAGTCGTTGGGGCACGGCGGAGCGGATCCAGCGCAGCGAGCTGGTGACGACGGCGTCGGGCAATTCGGCTTGTCCCGATGACTCGCGGATGACGAGATTTTTCGGCGGAATGCGGATATGAGTATCAGGGGCTATCGTTTCGCCGCTCATCATTCTCCCGAGCAATTCCGCGGCGGCATAGCCGATCGCTCGACCGGGGTAATGCAAACTGGAAATCGCTGGGGTGGTGGCGAGACAGTGAACCAAATCATCGCTGACACCTAGCACGGCAACATCTTGCGGTACGCGCAAGCCGATGTGATGCAGCGCGCGGATGATCCATACGGCGCAGAGGTCATCTTTGCAGAAGATGCCGCAGGGCAGGGGTATTTTGCTCAGAGTGAGCATGGCAGCTTGCAGGTTGCGCTCTGCTCGGCTGGCGGCGGGAAATTTGCTAGTCGGGATGGGGATGGCACGCGCTGTTTTGCCCGCGCGTTCGATGCGGGCGATGAAGCCTTCGGCGCGTTGGCGTGAGTAGAGTCTGTTTTCATCGACGACGACAGCGAAGTTTTGGAGTTGCAGCGAAAGTAAATGTTCAGCAGCCATTTGTCCCGTATAGTGATTATCCAAAGTTACCCGCGGAAAATGATGTTGGCCTGCGGGTGATTCGGTGCTGAGGTTGACCACGGCGATGCCGTGTTTTTTCCATGTTTTCGCTTCCTCCGTGGTGTAGCGGAATACCAGCAAGCCATCGCCTTTCCATGATCGATTGATGGAGGTGGGTTGAATCTCGCTGGCGATGGGTTGTTCCACATCAAGCACCATGGGATGGCCCTTGCGAATGTGGTCGAGGATGCCGCCATAGAGCCGATAACTGAAACCTTGTGCCCAGTCGATCAAGCGCACGCCGACGCGCGGTGGCATCTCGTGCTGATCGTTCATAAATGTGGCATACACATGCTTCATGGTTACTAAACGATGACAGACTATTGGCGAAATTGTCAAGAAAAATCGCATTTCTGCCATGGTGAGATTCCTATTGATCTGTCATGGTAGCTGCATCGTTGCTGAAAGAAATTCGTGACGATGACTGTTTCTGGTTACCATTTTAAAAACGA
This sequence comes from Akkermansiaceae bacterium UBA956, assembly GCA_002293145.1. Taxonomy (GTDB): domain Bacteria; phylum Verrucomicrobiota; class Verrucomicrobiia; order Verrucomicrobiales; family Akkermansiaceae; genus UBA956. The sequence continues at coordinate 19,026 of DBCO01000040.1, forward strand.
AAAAAACATGAAAGAAAATACTGCCGTCCCATAGCCTAAGCACGGTGCGTCCTAGGCCTTGATTCTACGTGGCCCTGAGAGGTTTTTTGAGGAATGCCGATTGCGACTTTTTACGGTAAGGTCGATAGATCGTTGAGATTGCGCGCCGATGCTGTCCCATGAGATTACGTTTTCATCGGCGCATACCCTGGTAACCATGCGGTATTGAGTGCTCCGATAACCTTAAATCGTCCGGATGCTGTCCCATAGGATTTCAGCAATGCCAATAAGTCGATCCGCTCCCACAGTGCCGAGCGCGTAACGGCAAACAACCGCGTAAAGCTGTGTCCCCAATCTGATAGGTGCGCCATGAATCGCAGCAGCACGTATACCGGCAAGGCGGTGTAAACCTGCCATCTCACCGCGTTCGCGCTGTGACCTAGGAAGCTACCGAGCTTAAGGCTCTGCTTTACCTGTTTAAAAAATACCTCAATGTCCCAGCGGCGGCGATAGAGATCGCACACCGAACTCGGACTCCACTCCATGTTGTTGGTGATGAAAACCATCTTGCGCCATGCATCATCTACTTCTATCCATGCCTCGACGCGCCGTAGCTTCACGCCCTTGTGTTTGCCTTGTAAGGCGATGATTTGATCTTTCATGATGTTCTTATGACCCTTAGTTAGATTTTTCACGACGCGGTATTGCATGTTGTCCTTGGCTCGAGTAACCCACGAGACTTCGCGAGCATCGAGATCGCTAAGGTGCTCGAAATCGACATAGGCCTTGTCGAACACGACAATTTCACCGGCTTGGATTGTTGCACAGACTTCGCGGGCGCGTTTATTATCGTGCTGGCCGGCAGTGTCCACAACCGCGAAAGAAGGTAGGAAAATATGCAGATCGAGCCGGAGGTGCATTTTTGCCGCCGCCTTGCGTCTGCGGTGCTTAGCCCAGTCCATGCAGTTAGCCACCAACTGAATGACCGTGGAGTCCACCGCATGGATCTTGACCTTGAAGCGTCGCAGCAGACCCTTGCCCTTGCGCCCTGCAGCAAAGCTCGGACTGGCATTCTGGAGATGCCCCAACACCGACCAGAACAGCTTTTCGACAAACTCCGCGTTGCGTCCCTTGTTCGCGTGGGAGAGAGTGTTTTTGGAAGGTGGAGTGATGCCGAAACGCGCTAGTGCTGCAGACTTGAGTCGGAGCCAGTCGCAGACATCGTTGAGGCCGATGGCGTGGGAGAGTTGAGCAAAAAGCATCGCGGAAAGATGGCGCAGCACGCTGAATGTTCGGGCTTTAGCATCCACGCCCGTCTCAAGAGCGAGGCGATTGATCATTCCGCGAGGAATGAAGTTGAGTATTTGTTTGAGAACAATTGCATTGGCGCGGGTTGGTGTTTTGTTATTCATTACCCCTACCGAGTGGCGGGGATTTCAAATTAACACCAGCCCATTTTTACTCAATGCTATGGCACGCCTGTGGTTCATTTTACTATCCGATAATACTTACATCTCAAGTGGAATTGATGCCAATTTATTGAGTTCTCTTGCCCCTCTTAGCACAATTAAACGAGTCTCTTTATCAAAGGATACCGTCAATGTATTATCGGGATAGTCATCGATCACGTGTTCCTTTTCGTCGATCACTGGAACAGATCTCGGTGGTGGTTTGAGTTGGGATAGGTCTCTCCTCGGTTCAACGGGTGACTTGAAAGTAATTCCTGAGAGCTAAACGGCACTGCTCAGTGGTCTTGGCTGCTCTGCTTGTGTTACGCCGCCGTCGCGCATAATGTGCATTTCTGCAAGCATTTATTGGCATCTTGTCATTGCCGATGTGAGTTCTGCCAACTACGCTTCATGCCGATGCCTAAAACGAACAGCAACACAAGATTGGTCGATGAACAGAGCTCAGGTCTGAGGTCTAGCCTTCGCAGATGGTTGACAACTCAACCTTATGCGCTCGTGATGGTGATGGCCTCAGTGGCGGCGTTCTCGGCCTACTTTTCGATGTATGCCTTTCGCCGACCATTTACTGCGGCGACCTTCGAAGGACAAGTGTTTGCGGGCGGTGTGATTGGCTTAAAAACGGCGCTGATTTTGAGCCAAATTCTTGGCTACACAATCTCGAAGTATATTGGTGTGAAAATTTGTTCGGAAGCAAATGCGACACGGCGAGGACCACTTTTGTTAGGCTTGATTGCGATGGCATGGGGCTCACTGTTGTTGTTTGCCCTGCTCCCTGGTTCATGGAAAATTACCGCCATTTTTCTCAATGGCCTGCCGTTAGGAATGGTTTGGGGATTGGTGGTGGCCTACTTAGAGGGTCGACGTTGCTCGGATATGTTGATGGCGGTGTTGTGCGGATCGTTCATCATCGCTAGCGCGGCAGTGAAGGATGTGGGGCGTTGGTTGATGAGTGGCTGGGGCGTTTCTGAATCGTGGATGCCAGCCACCACGGGGGCATTGTTTTTGCCGATGTTTGGCATCGCCGTCTTGTTCTTGGCCTGCTTGCCGCCACCTAATGAAGCCGACATCGCTTCGCGCAAACCTCGTGTGCCGATGGACCGTGCAGCGCGTTGGGGATTTCTGCGTCGCTTTGCGCCAGGGATGATCTTGCTGATTCTGTTTTATTTTTTCCTGACCGCGTTTCGCGACTACCGAGATAATTTTGGCGTCGAGATTTTCAAAAATCTTGGTTACGGCGCAGAACATTCCGCATTGTTTACGCGTGCGGAAATTCCCGTAGCTGTTGTGTCATTGCTAGTGCTGGCGTTGTTGAACATGGTGCGCGATCACCGTCGCGCGCTGATGCTGACTTATGGCTCAATGATGTTAGGTATGTTGTTGCTAGCGTCATCGACCATGGCGATTCAGCAGCAAATGATCAGCGGTCTGACTTGGATGATTTGCACTGGCTTAGGTGCTTATTTGGCATACGCGCCGATCAATGCGGTATTGTTTGAGCGCTTGATGGCGGCCACAGGAAGTGCTGGTACGGCGGTATTTGGCATTCAGCTTGCGGATTCGGCAGGCTACACAGGCTCGGCTTTGATGCAGTTGTATAAAGATCTTGGCGGTGCGGCGAGTTCGCATCTGCTTTATTTTAGTAACTTTGCGCTAGCGCTTGGAATCGGCGGTTTTGTGCTGTGTGCGCTGGGTGCTGGGTATTTTGGCAGGGTGACAAAAGCGGGGCAGAATGAGGGAGAGAAGTAGAGAATAATCGACCTATCAAAAAGTGAAATCGTCAATTTAAATTGCATTTTATCAATCGACAGAAAACCTGAAGAAGATTATACTCAATTAAGATGAATTTACGCGCGTATGGATATTTTAGCATGCTCTTTTTGCTCGTCTCGACTGAGATGATCTTGTCTCACCCAGCAGGCCCCGAGCCGCTGGTGGCGTATGATTTCCACCGTGATGCCATCAAGGACGGTGTGCTGACACCACGTTTTGGACCAGCATTGACTTTAGGTGGTGAGCCTATGGCTGATGTCAAAGGTTTGGCGGGTTTGCGATTCAACGGCTTGAAGCATCCGCATCAAGCAAAGGCGCCAATTGCGGAGTGGAAAAAGAATTTGCCGACGCGTGAGTTCACCATCGCGGCATGGTGCTCGGTGGATGTTCCCAAGCAATACGGTGCGGTATTTTCATCGATCGAAGACAATGGGGGTGCAGAAGCGGGTTTTGCCTTGGGCTATGATGATTCGCGTTTTACTGCATCGCTCGCCACCAAAGGCGCGGACGATGGCAATGGGCGCATGACGATTTTACGAAGTGCCAAGCCATGGAAATCTGGCCAACTTCACCAAGTGGTGGCAACCTACGATGGCGCAGTATTGACACTTTACATGGATGGGGAAGTAGTGGCGACATCGAAAGAGCAATCCGGTGAGCTCTTGATTCCAGACGACACGCGCTTGGTCGTGGGTGGTTATCTGGATCGTGATGAAAATTTTCCGCACGATGGTCGGCTCGTGAATGTAAGACTCTATGACAGTTGCGCCAAGGCCGAGTGGGTGACGCATGATTTCGAGCATGGCGAAGAGTGGCGGCGACAAGAGGTGGATGCCGCACCGCCCGTGACACCAGAAATTTTGGTGCAGCCGTATTTGCAGTGGATCACGCAAACCGAAGCGACGATTCGCTGGGAAACGAATTTTCCTTGTGTGGGTCAGGTGAGCTGGGGGCTTGGGGTGAAAACAGATCAGCTTGTGTCGGAAACGGAACCACGCATGTTTCATGAGATCAAGTTGACGAATCTTGAGCCGGAGATGTTGTATTATTATAAAACGATCTCGAAAGCTGATGGGCCAGCAGTGGTGATGAGCGAGGCCGAAAAAGCGTTAGAGACGGCTGTGTCTACATTGCAGACAGCCAATTTGCCTGATACGCCTTTTGGCTTTGTGGTGTTGTCTGACACGCAATGGCAGCCAAAGGTAGCAGTTTCGTTGGCGAATGCAGCGTGGGACTTACGTCCGAATTTCGTGGTGATTGCAGGAGATCTGGTCGATGCGGGAAATTCGAAAAAACAATGGACCAATGATTTTTTCGGAGCGTTAAAACCACTCGTCGAACGGGTGCCATTTTATCCGGTGCTTGGCAATCACGAGCAGGATACACGCTTTTATTATGACTACATGTCATTGCCGAACCCAGAATACTACTATACGTATAGTTTTGGCAATACGCAGTTTTTCATGCTCGATACCAATCGCGATGTGCGACCTGGCACCGAGCAATTCAAATGGCTTGAGAAGGAATTAGCGAAATCAACGGCGCGCTGGAAAATTTGCGTGCACCACCAACCGCCGTTTACCTCGGATGATGATTACGGCAATGACTGGAAGCTTCCGATTCGTCGTGCGACACTCGGCGATATGAAATCAAAACCATTGGTCGAGCTCTATGATCGCTATGAAGTCGATATCGTTTGGTGTGGTCATGTGCATAGCTATGAACGCACTTGGTTGATCCGCAACGGCAAGCCCGTGGAAAAAGATGGCACGCTGTATATGGTTACAGGTGGTGCAGGTGGCCCACTCGAACGGCCAGGACCTTTTCGCCCTGGATTCCAACGACATCTGAAAACGGCACATCACTTTTGCTACGTCACGGTGCATGGGGGACAATTAGAAATTCAAGCGTATGACATCGACGGGAAATTGTTCGATTCTACAAAATTATTAAAACAGGAACCCACAAAAAAATGAAACAGAATATGCGTCACACCGCCATCATTGGCAGCGGCATCGTCGGTCTCGCTCACGCGTGGGCCGCGGCGCGGCAGGGTGATCGCGTGACTGTGATTGAGCGATCTGACAAAGCACGCGGAGCATCGGTGCGGAACTTTGGGATGTTTTGGCCGATTGGTCAGACGCTGGAATATTATCCCATCGCCCTGCGCAGTGGGGAATTGTGGACGGAGTTCACGCAAGCCATGGGCATCACGCAGCGGCCCTGCGGATCTGCTTGCATTGTCGATCGTGATGACGAAGCCGCCGTGCTCGAAGAGTTTGCGCAATTAGCCCCTGACCTGGGAGTCGCCTGTGAGTTGTGGACACGAGCGCAAGCGGAATCGCGCTGCCCCGGCGTGCGTACTGGCATTGCCAAAGCCGCTCTTTTCAGCCCAGCCGAATGCAATGTGGATCCTCGCGAATCGCTGGCCGCTTTGCCGATTTACCTGCAAGAAAAATACGGCGTTCGTTTTCGATGGGATACCACCGTGACCCATGTGGAAACGGATAAACTGCGCATCGCCTCTGGGGAGTCATTTTCATTCGATCAAATCATCATTTGCTCTGGCCACGATTTCCAAACACTGTTCCCTAACGTTTTCAAGCAAGCGCCAATCAAGGTTTGTAAATTGCAAATGCTGCGCACGGTGCCACAACCGCAGGGTTGGTCGCTCGGTCCGATGCTCGCGAGTGGGCTGACCTTGCGTCACTACGATTCCTTTTCCATCTGTCCCTCGCATGCCGGGATGAAGCAACGCATCGCGCAAGAGACCCCCGAGCTCGATCACTATGGCATCCACGTCATGGCATCTCAGGACAAGAATGGTGGCTTGGTGTTAGGGGATTCTCATGAATACGACAGCGACATCGAGATTTTTGACAAAGCAGAAATCGATCGCTTGATGCTACGCGAACTCCACCGGCTCTATGATTTTCCCGACTGGACCATTGCCGAGCGTTGGCATGGCATTTATGCAAAATGCACACAGGGTCCTATCTTCCGCGCTGAGCCATTGACCAGAGTGCACATCGCCACTGGCACTGGTGGTTCAGGCATGACCTTGTCGTTTGGTCTTGCCGAATCGTTTATTCAATCACAACTTTCTCCCATCTAACATATTATGTCATTCCTAGTCAACAATCGCACCTATAACCCGCCGAACCAGCCGATCGCCGTCATTTGCCTTGACGGTTGCGCCGATGAATATCTTTCCACAGCCATGGCCCTTGGCAAAATGCCACGTCTCGCAGCCATGGCGCGCGATGGGTGGCGTGGCTTCGTCCGCGGTGCCTTGCCCTCATTTACCAATGTCAATAACACTTGCATCGTCACGGGGGTGATCCCTCGCGTGCATGGCATCTGCGGAAATTTCTTTCTCAATCCGGAGACCGGCGAGGAAGTCATGATGAACGGTCCTGAGTTTCGCCGTTGCGGCACGATCCTCACTGCTGCTGCGGATGCCGGACGCAAGGTCGCTTTTATCACGGCGAAAGAAAAACTCCGCACGGTGCTGGGCGATGGAGTTGTCGAGCGCGGTGGTATTGTGTTTTCTTCGGAAAAAGTTGATGAAGCGCGCAAAGAAACGCATGGCATTGACAACGCGATGGAAATCATCGGCAAGCCAAGACCTGAGATCTATTCGGGCGATGCTTCAATCTATGTTCTTGAGGCTGGAGCAGCCCTCGCAGAACAAGGCGTTGCCGATTTTCTCTATCTCTCGACCACCGATTACATGCAGCACAAGTTTGCGCCCGAGGCTTCAGAGATCTTGGATTTCCACGCGAAAATCGATGTCGCCATCGGTCGATTGCTCGATGCCGGCTGCACCGTGGCTCTCACGGCGGATCATGGTATGAATGCCAAAAATGATGCGAACGGTAATCCCAAGGTGATCTTTGTGGAATCCTTGTTGCATGAAAAATTTGGCAAAAACTTGCGCGTGATTTGTCCGATCACTGACCCATACGTGTTGCATCACGGCGCGCTTGGTTCCCTTGTGATGGTTCACTTGGAAGATACTTCGATCCGTAGTCAAGTCGCCGAGTATCTTTTCAATCTCGATGGCATCACTGAGGTACTCACCCGCGAGCAAGCGGTCGATAAGTTAGAGCTTGCGCCCGACCGCATCGGTGATCTTGTAGTGCTCTCAGGCCGCGATGTGGTGGTTGGAAAATCCCCCCAGCACCACGATCTCAGCGTGCTAAAAGGTGGTCTGCGCTCGCACGGTGGTCGCTACGAAGAAATGGTGCCATTGCTTATTTCTAAGCCACTCACGCCCGAACTCCGCCGCATCGCCGAAGGTGATCCGCGCAACTTCGATGTATTTTATTTCGCCTGCAACGCATAATGCAATCTGTGGCGGCGCTTTCCAAGCGCCATGCCTATGATTGTGAAAATTCCTACAAATCATGTCCTGGACACCCATTCATTGCCCTGCCTACATCGCAGGCCAACCCGTCGAAACGGGAAAAACGCTCGATGTCCGCTATCCCTTCGATGCCTCACTCACGGGCACCGTTACGATGGTCGGTCGCGAGCATCTCGAAGCTGCCATCAACGCCGCGCTTGCTCCTGAAAACAAAACGCTCAGTCGTTATGAGCGCTCGATGATTTTGCGCAAAGCCGCAGCCTTGCTGGCTGAACGACGTGAAGAATTTGCTCGTCTAATCACCCGTGAAACCGGATTGTGCATGAAGGAATCTCGCTACGAGACAGGTCGTAGTTCTGATGTGTTAGAGTTCGCGGCGATGGAAGCTTTGCGCGATGATGGCCAGGTGTATTCCTGTGATATTAGCCCGATGGGCAAGGCGCGCCGCATCATTACCACGCGCTATCCCGTAAACTTGATCGCTGCGATCACTCCCTTCAATCATCCTCTCAATCAGGTGGCTCACAAACTCGCCCCTGCCATCGCCGCTGGTGCACCGGTGATCCTCAAGCCTTCGGAGCGCACTCCGCTGACAGCGCTAAAATTTGCCGGAATTCTCTTCGAAGCTGGCCTGCCCGGCTGGATGCTTTCAATGTTCGTTGGTTCACTCGATGAAGTCATCAACCCGATGATCGAAGACCCGCGCGCGGAAGTTGTCACCTTCACGGGCTCTGTCGAAATCGGCAAAGCCATTGCCACGCGTGCGGGTTACAAAAAACTCTGCCTAGAGCTCGGTGGAAATTCACCGCTCATCGTGCTGGCCGATGCCGATCTCGATCTCGCTGCAAAGCTCGCTTGCGAAGGATCATTCCGCAACTCGGGACAACGCTGCACGGCAGTGAAGCGCATCTTGGTCGTGCCAGAAATTCAAGAGGCCTTTACCGCGAAGTTTGTGAACCTTGCCAAAACGTATCTCTCCGGTGATCCCGAAAGTGATAGCACTGTGGTCGGCACGGTGATAAGCGAAGACTCGGCGAAATTGTTAGAGAGACGCGTAAACGATGCCGTCGCGATGGGTGCAAAAGTTCTGTTAGGCGGGGGTCGCACAGGTTCTCTGTTAGAGCCGACAATCCTTACCAATGTTCCGCGCGAAGCAGAAGTGGTCGACGAAGAAAGCTTCGGCCCGCTCGCGCCGATCGTCACTGTCAAAGATCTCGACGATGCCATTGCGTATTACAATGGTGGGCGATTCGGCCTCAGCAGTGCTGTGGTGACCAACGATCTAGCTGCAGCGATGAAGGCGGCGAAGGAACTCAAGACGGGCACCACCAACATTAACGAAGTACCGGGATATCGACTCGAACACACGCCCTTCGGTGGTGTGCGCGATTCGGGTCTTGGCATCAAAGAAGGCGTCACCGAGGCGATGAAATTCTTCTCGCATGTCAAAACCTTCTCCCTCCCTTGGTAATTTTTTCCCCTTTCTGATCTCAGATCATTTTTATGAATCTCGATAATCCCTACATTCTCCTCACCCCTGGGCCGCTGTCCACTTCACCCACCGTTCGCCAAGCGATGCTGCGCGATTGGTGCACTTGGGATGACGACTACAATCTCGGCATCGTTACTCCGATCCGCGAAGGCTTGGTGAAACTGGCCACACAAATCGCCCCCGAACAATACACCGCAGTGCTGATGCAGGGCAGCGGCACATTTTCGGTGGAAGCGATGATTGGCTCTACCGTGCCGCGTGGCGGAAAATTGTTAGTTCTGGCGAATGGCGAATACGGCAACCGTTTGGGTCGTATCGCGATTACCTTAGGCATCGAAACGCTCATTCACGATTCTGGCGAACTCGCTCCACCCGAACTCGCGAAACTGGATGCCGCACTCGCTGCTGATCCGAGCATCGGCCATGTCGTCGTTGTCCACAATGAGACCACCACTGGCATGCTCAATCCGCTGGCAGAAATTGCGCGAATTGTCAAAGGACATGGTCGCATCTTCCTCGTCGATTCGATGAGCGCCTTCGGTGGTATTCCTCTCGATGTTGCAGAACTCGGCATCGACTTCCTTGTTTCATCCGCAAACAAATGCATCCAAGGCGTGCCGGGTTTTGGCTTCGTGATCGCCCGCATTTCTGAATTGGAAAACAGCAAAGATCGTTCGCGTTCGGTCTCGCTCGATCTCTACGATCAATGGCAAGGCATGGAAAAAGGCAAGGGCAAGTGGCGTTTTACCTCGCCGACCCATGTCGTCCGTGCCTTTGCGCAAGCGATGAAAGAACTTGACGAAGAAGGCGGAGTCGCTGCCCGATTTGCTCGCTACACCGAGAACCAACGTCGATTGGTGGTAGGGATGGAACGTCTTGGCTTCCGCTGTATTTTGCCGCACGAGCTTCACAGTCCGATCATCACAGGCTTCCATGATCCCGAATCCTCCGAGTATGATTTCAAAAAATTCTACGATCTGCTCAAGGAAAAAGGCTTTGTGATTTATCCTGGAAAAGTCACTGGCATTGATAGCTTCCGCATCGGCACCATCGGTCATGTTTTCCCCGAAGACATTGATCGACTGATCCTCGCGATCGAAAGCGCTCGCTACTGGGTCAGCGGGTTCTGATTTCGGGCTATGGAGCCATTGCGGCACGATTAGTTGAGTGCTTAGCTGCTTTTCGCATGGATGTCGTTGCGATGCGTCGTAGGCCGCACGGCGATGAATCAGTGTTCATGATTTCGTTAGAAAATTTCGGTAGTGAATCTGCGGTGGCGGATCATGTGATCAATATTTTGCCCGAAAATGCGGAGAGCCGATCCTATTTCAGTGCTTCACGATTTTCTTTGATGAAGCAAGCCGCGGTGTTTTACAACATTGGTCGAGGAACGACGGTGGATCAAGAAGCCCTGGCGGATGCGTTAGAGTCGGGCCATCTTGCTGCTGCGTGGTTGGATGTAACTGACCCCGAACCCTTGGCACAAGGGCATCGCTTGTGGTCAGCGCCGCATTGCTACATCACACCACATACCGCAGGTGGCCATACTTTTGAGGCCGGTTCACTAGTTCGGTATTTCCTCGGCAACTTGCGGAGATTTGAGCGTGGTGAGCGATTGAGCGATCAGATCATGTGGGCGTAATTTCGTTTCTTGCAAAAAAGACAACGGCTGTAATTAATTTCGTCATTTTCCCTTCTAGGATTAAAGACCGTTTGTCGATTCTTCGATGGACTCGATGCGCCAGAAGCGTCTTGGCTCATTCGTGAGCCAAGTTCCTAAGCCCTGCCAAGAGCCGTCGCCGGGGAGGCTGACGACGGGTGCAGCGCTGAAGTCGAGATTGGTGGAGGTTTTGAGGTAATGCCGAAAACCAACTTTGGTGAGTGCAGAAACCGTGGCCTCACTGCGGACTGTTTGGGTGTCTACTACCCAGCTGAGCGGGCTGTTGAAGTAGCTATGGGCGTCCCATTCGAGAATACTGACGGGTGTGGAATTGTTCGATGTGCTGTAGCTCATGCCCATGCCGGGGAGTTTCTGATAGAGCATGTGGAGAACGCCAGCGGTTTTCCAGCGGTATTCATCATAGGTTGCTTCCCATTGGCCGATATTTTCGAAGGTGAGATTCATGCGCGACCAATCGTTGCGATTCGGGTCTTGCGCGAGAGGTTTGGAAAAAACCACGGTGATGCCATCGACGCGGTTGTCATTGTAGAGAACGATGATTCGGTCTGCTGCATCTGTTAGTACGATCGGTCTGCCCATGAAACTGGAACCCAATTGGGCTTCGGAGTATCGAGTGGCTGGGTTGTCGATGTTTCGTGCGGAGACGGTTCTTTGCTGCCAAGTGGTGCCATTGTGGAAAAAGATGTTGTATTGCCGGGTGTGATTGCCCGTAGCCGATTGATCCGCCCACCAGTTGGCGATGATGGGTCGACCTGCACTGTCGGTCGTCATGCCCGACTCGTTCATGATGCTGTGACCTTCGGCGAGGTTCTTGACGATTTCCGGGACATGGTTAGCACCGAGGTTTTTGAAGCTGGCATCCTCCACGATCGGAACATTGATCGAACTGCCATTGGATCGCTGCCAAGTGGTTCCTCCATCCGCCGAGCGCAGATAAACATAGCGATGATTGGTTTGGTAGCCTGATTGTCCTGCGGGCGAGTCGCCATTGTAGCGAAAAACACCTGCGAGGTGGATCATGCCATCGGGACCGAGCGTGATGCGGTCAGGGTAAAAGCAATTGTCGGGCACATGACCGAGGCCGAGCATGAATGGTTGAGCAAAGCCGCTGCCATTGGTGTGAACGGGTGACCAAGTCGAGGTGGCCACCGAATAGCGGTTCAGATACCAATCGCCGTTTCCCGAACCTCCTTCGCGGAAAAGGAATAGGACGTCGCCATTCGGCAGCGTTTGGAATTTCGGATAGGTGACACCATTTTCCTGCCCCGTCATGCCTGCGGTGCCAAGACTTGTCATAAAAATCGGTGTTTTGCCGAGGACGGATGCCGTGCTTTTCGCATAGAGCAGAGCATTCACGTGCATGCCCCAACTCATGTGCAGGAATCCGTTCCCGTCAATGGCGCAACTGATCACGTTGTGGGTGTCATTGATGTTAAACGATAGGAAATTGGTGGAGAAAAATTCCCACTGCAATTCTCCGACGTAGCGTCGACCAATGACGATGGTGTTATTTGCAGCGTTTGCGGTATCACTGGCGTGACGACGGTAGTAGGCGATGATTTGGCGATTGCCGACGGTGATGAGATTGTTTTGCGCAAAGGCGATCGAATTGATCGCTGAGCCAGCGTAGCCATTTTCATCCGTCGCAGGATTTCCATCGCTCACCGGACTGAAGGAGATCAGTGGTTGCAATACGGGTGCGACAGGATCAGACGGACTTTGGCTGAGGGAAAATGATAGCAAGGTCCCCGTGACGGCGGTGTTTGATCTGGCAAAGCCTACTGAGGTAATGTCCTCATCGAGCATGGTCGCGGTGGGGCGAACCATGGTGTATGTTGCATCGGCAGGACGTTTGGCATACCATGTAGAGGTCCATGTGCCGGGGCCGCCTGTGGTATCGAGTACGATGCGGAGTTCGATGGTGCCGCCGGTGCCACCTGTCCAATTTGCCCAGACGACGCCATTGGCCGTGCCGCCACTCGAAGTGGAGCCGTTGCCAAGAAAGGACGAGTTGGTAGTAGATGCTGGCGTAGCAGAACCTCGCATAAACATCCATGATCGTCCCGTCACGTTGGTGCCGATGAAGCGTTCATTTGCCCCTGCGACGGTGCTTTGACCTTTGGCAAAACCCAGCGCGAGCCAATCGTTGTTGCCGGCAATAGCTGTGGCGGTGAATTTCGTGTCTAAGGTATAAACCTTTCCTTGCTTCGGTATGAAGGCGAGAGTTGCACTACCACCATCAGTACCGCTAACGTTGCCGTTGGCGCCGAATTGCGGAGAAGCGAGCCACGCAAGATTGCCTGGGCGGATATCGGGCATCGCTCCGTGAAGAGTGCCGCTGCCGTCAAAATTGTCCGAAAAAATCACGTTGCCGGCAAGAGGTAAAATAGAACTGATCAGGAGTGCGACAGCGCGGAAAATCATTTCATGGATCAATAAGCGACGAAGCATCAAGAATCAAGTGATTTTGGAGCCATGCAATTCCGGGATTGTGCGCGATCATTCGATGAACAATTCGGCGATTTTTTCGCGTAAGCCTTTTTCATGAAAAATGGTTTCGTTGCTCTTGTAGCTTTTGCTTTTCTGGTTCAGGGCGTGTTTGCTGATTCTGTTGCGACTCTGGCGGGCACGGGGAGCAAAGGGTTTTCGGGCGATCGTCGGGCGGCGACTAAAGCGAAATTGAACAACGTCTATGGCATTGGTCGAGGGCCTGATGGGTATCTTTATTTTTGCGACATGGACAACGCGCGGGTCCGACGAGTGAGTTCTGCTGGAAACATCGAAACCTACGCCGGAAACGGCAAGCGTGGGTTTGACGGCGATGGTGGCTCTGCTGAGCGGGCATCCTTGAGCATGCCCTATGAAATGGCCTGGGATCAGCAGGGTAATCTCTATGTGGTCGATCTCGGCAATCATAATGTGCGTCGGATCGATGCCAAAACGCGCAAGATTTCGACGATTGTCGGCACGGGAAAAGCGGGCTTTGGCGGTGATGGTGGGCCTGCTGCGGCAGCGCAATTGAATCAACCGCACAGTCTCGCATTTGATGCGGCGGACAATTTATACATTTGCGATATCATGACCCATCGGATTCGCCGAGTGGATCGCAAAACGGGCATCATCAGCACGTGGTGTGGCACCGGTGAAGCGAAGACGGCAAGCGATGGTTCGCCGATTCAAGGATCGCCGGTGCATGGGCCGCGCGCGATCACTTTTGCTGCCGATGGTACCGGCTATCTCGCCCTGCGCGAGGGCAATGCTGTGCTATTGCTAGATCCGAAAAAAAACCGCATGCAGCGCATCGCGGGAAATGGCAAACAAGGCTTCACGGGAAATGGCGGACCGGCGTTGCAGGCAACTTTATCGGGACCAAAAGGCATAGCGCTCGATGCAGCAGGGAATGTCTATCTCGCCGATACCGAATCGCATTCCATTCGCGTCATCGACATGAAACGTGGCATCATCGATGTCATCGTCGGCAACGGCAGTCGTGGAGACGGCCCCGATGGCAATGCTCCAACGGATTGCAAACTCGCCCGCCCGCACGGCGTTTTCGTCGAAAAAGACGGCTCAGTGCTCATCGGCGATAGTGAAAATCACCGTGTGCGAGTGTGGCGTAATGAATGAAAAAATTCGATACCGAGACAGTGGTTGGTTTCATGCTGTTCCAGTCATTGCCCTTTCTCTGGCTCTAGAGCGATCTGGTAGATCTTGGGCCAGCATTTTCCTGTGACGAAGAGTGCTTGGCTTTCTGAGTCGTAAGCGATGCCGTTGAGCACGTGGTCGGGATGGGTGATGGATTCCTTTGCGTGGATGCCCGTGAGGTCGAGGGTTCCAAGGACCTTGCCCGATTTCGGATCGATGCGAATGATGCGATCGGTCTGCCAGATGTTGGCAAAAATTTCGCCTTCGATGAATTCGAGTTCGTTGAGTTGATCGATGGCATTTCTTCCGTCCACAACGGTGAGTTCGCGCAGGACACGAAAGCTTTTGGGGTCGATGAATTGGAGCTTGGTGGAGCCATTGCTCATGATTAAATGATTGCCATCATCGGTGAGTCCCCAGCCTTCGCCTTGGTAACTGAAGTTTTTTTGCCAAGCGAGCGTGGTGGCATCGTAGATGAATCCTTGTTGGTTTTGCCAAGTCAGTTGGTAGAGCTTGCCGTTGAGTTCGGTGAGGCCTTCGCCAAAAAACTCGGCACTCAGTTTGCGCTCGATGAGAATTTTTCCTGTTTCGATTTCTATTTTCCGTAGCCAAGTGGTATTGTGCCCACCGGTGCTCTCGATGAAATTTCCCGCGTGCACGATGAGTCCTTGGGTGAAGGCGCGGGTGTCGTGAGGTAGCTCCTTAATGACGCGATAGCTCAGATCGCGATGTTGTTGCCATGCGGGTGCAGGTCGCGCAGTTGCCGTCGCATTTTCTGCAGGCGATGTTTCTTTAGCTGGCTTTTTTTGGCAACTGCCCAGAGTGATCGGGCAGAGCAGAAGCAGGAAAAAAAAGCGGCGCATGGCGGTGATGGATGAGGATGAGCGACTGCGGTAGCGCGTGCTGATCACTCGTCCACGCCGAGGAGTTCGAGGATGCGTTGGAGGTCGTCGTTGCCGTAGTATTCGATTTCGATTTTGCCTTTTTTGGGGCTGTGATTGATGGCAACATGCGTGGCAAAAACATTGCGCAAGCGATTTTCGAGCTCCTGAATGTGGGGTTCGAGATCGCGCGGTGTGGGCGGCGAAGTTTTGCTGGTCGCGCGGGATGCTGGCGGATTGAGCAGCTCTTGCACGAGCTTCTCGGTGGCGCGCACGGTCAGAGACTTGCGGATGATTTGATCGGAAGCAAGGAGCTGTGATGCAGGATCTTTTAGAGCGAGCAGTGCTTTGGCGTGGCCGACGCTGATGCGTGCTTGGGCGACTTGAAGTTGCACGTCATCGTGGAGATCGAGTAGGCGCATGGCGTTGGCTACGCTGGCGCGGGACTTGCCGACGCGGCTGGCGATTTCCTCTTGCTTGAGGGCGTATTCTTTAGCGAGACGAATGTAACCAGCGGCTTCCTCCATGGGGTTGAGGTCTTGGCGCTGCATGTTCTCGATGAGCGCCATCTCTAATACATCTTGGTCATTGGCTTCGCGTTCGATGACAGGAACGGTAGCGAGACCGAGTTTTTGCGAGGCGCGGAATCGGCGCTCGCCGGCGATGAGTTCGAGCTTGTCGCCGACTCGGCGGCAGATGAGCGGCTGGATGATGCCGTGTTGGCGGATCGATTCCATGAGCTCATCCAAGGGCGCCTCGACGAAATGTTTTCGCGGTTGCAATGGGCTTGGCACGATCATCGAGAGCGTGACATCGCGCACGAGTTTGCGCTCATCGGGATGGATGGTCGCTTCCGGCACAGAATTTGCGCCGGCTTGTTTTTTGATCAACGCGCCGAGTCCTTTTCCGAGTGCAGGTTTGGTAGCCATGGGACGAGAAGTATGAAGAAACGTTGGGGAAAAATCAAAGAGGATTTCCAGAGTAATGATTGTTTGACCCGCAAACCCTTGCGGTTGCGCGATTTGTGGGTGAAAAAATATTTATTGTTTGGAGAAAAGCAGGCAGATGGGCGAGGGGACGCTGAGTTTCTGGCTGGTGGGGCTTAGTTTTCCGGACTGTGGATCGATGGCGAGAACGTGCAAGCTGTCCGAATCTTGACCCGCGACGATAAGGAAAGCAGCGCCGGGGGCAATCGCAAAATGTCGTGGAGCTTTGACATCGGCTACTGTTTGGCCGAGCGCGGTGAGTGCTCCGGTGGTAGCATCAATGTTGAAACAAGCAATCGATTGATGGCCGCGGTTCGAGGCGTAGAGGAATCGACCATTCGGATGGATTTCAATCTCGGCGGTGGTATTCGGCTCTTTGTAATCAGCGGGAAGGGTGGTGATGGATTCTTTGGCTGTGAGAGCGTGGCTATCGCGCACGAAATGGGTCACCGTGTTGGTAAGTTCATTGACGGCATAGACCCAGGGCTTGGTCGGGTGAATGGCGAGGTGGCGAGGACCTACGCCGGGCGCAGAACTGGCGTGAGCAGGTGTGGCTGGTGAAAGCTTGGCGGTGGCTGCATCGAAGGTGAAAGCAAGGGTTTGATCGAGGCCGAGGTCGGGCACGAAGAGAGTGTTTTCGCAGAAATAGACACCATGCGCATGAGGGCCTGTTTGGCGTTGAGGATGCACGCTTTTGCCTTCATGTTGGATCAGTGATGCGTGCGGCGCGGGAATGCCTTTTGGGTCTAACAAAAAGGAACTAGTGCTGCCACTGCCGTAGTTGGCAACGGCGATCATTTGCCCAGCAGGATGAATCGCAAGGTGACAGGGACCCTCTCCGCCGGACGGGATATCGCTAAGAAAGGTGAGGGTGCGATTTTTTTCGATCGCGAAGGTGGCAAGAGTGCCAGTGCCATCGGGGCGTGCGCCGATCGAGTAGAGTAGTTTTTTCTCCGGATGCAGGCACAGGAAGCCGGGATCCTTGTAGGTCGTGGCGAGGCGGAGATTGCTGAGCGCTCCGCTGTTGTCATCGAAGTCAGCGAGGTAGATGCCCTTGCTATCACGGTCCGTGCGGGTGCCGATGTAAAACGAATGAATGGCGGCCATGGCGGAGTGGGCGGAGAAAAGCCAAAATGTAAGAAGTGCGAGTGGTGCGAGCGATTTCATGGGTTGAGATACATGTTTCAAGCGATTGTAGAGGGGTACGTCGAGGAAAAACGGATGGGGGAGGTGATGTTGACAAAGATTGTGCGCGTGATGTCGTCGCTAGTGCTTGCGGTGGAGCGCGATGGCTAGTACAGTCGCGACGTGACTTCATCGAACAACGAAAAGAATTTTGGCATCGGACTGGCTGGTTGCGGCACAGTGGGCACGGGTGTGATCCGTGCGTTGCAGCGCAATGGCGAATTGATTCGTCAACGCACAGGCGGGCAAATGACCATGGCGGTGAAGCGCGTGCTGGTGCGTGATGCGACCAAATCTCGCGATGAGGCGGTGGATGCGACGATGTTGACGACTGATTGGCGCGCGGTGGTGGAAGACCCAGCGGTGCATTTGGTGGTCGAGTTGATCGGCGGCACGGGCTTGGCGTTTGAGATCGTGGCGCGTGCGCTGGAACTCGGTAAGCCTGTGATCACAGGGAATAAGGCGTTGTTAGCGGAGCGAGGCGTGGAGCTTTTTGCGTTGTCGAAAAAACACCAAGTGCCGATTCATTTTGAGGCGGCAGTGGCAGGGGGGATTCCGATCATCAAAACAGTGCAAGAAGCTTTCGTCGGCAATCGCATGACGGCGCTATGCGGAATCATCAATGGCACCAGCAATTACATTTTACAGCGGATGTCGGAAGCGCGCTTGGACTTCCAGACAGCACTGGGAGAGGCGCAGGCCTTAGGTTATGCGGAGGCAGATCCGACACTCGATGTGAATGGTTGGGATGCGGCGCATAAGGCGATTTTGTTAGCCACACTGGCTTATGGATTTCCGATTTCGCCGGCAGATGTGCACGTGGTGGGGATTGAGCAAGTGAAGCCGATCGATATTGATTTTGCGAAACAACTGGGCTATGTGGTGAAATTGTTAGCCGTGATCCGTGAACACGCCGATGGAGCGGTGGAATTGCGCTTGCAGCCATCGTTTGTCAGCAAAACGCACATTTTGGCATCGGTAAATGGTGTTTTCAATGCCGTTGCGGTGCATGGTGATGGCGTGGGTGATGCGTTGTTTTACGGTCGTGGCGCGGGGCAAGATCCGACGGCCTCGGCAGTGGTGGCGGACCTTGTGGAAGCGGCGCGCTCGTTGTGTCACGCTCAAGGACACCGC
This sequence comes from Akkermansiaceae bacterium UBA956, assembly GCA_002293145.1. Taxonomy (GTDB): domain Bacteria; phylum Verrucomicrobiota; class Verrucomicrobiia; order Verrucomicrobiales; family Akkermansiaceae; genus UBA956. The sequence goes on from DBCO01000040.1 coordinate 37,617, forward strand.
GGATTTTTGCCATGGGCTGCGCAGGGTCGTTTGTTGCCGATCGAGGACACCAAGACGGCGTATTATGTGCGCTTTGATGTCACGGATCGCCCCGGTGTGATTGCAGAAATTGCTCGCGTGCTAGCGGATCACCGCATTGGCATCTCGGGGACGCACTCGCCAGTGAATCCGGAGAATCCCGATGCCGCATTTGTCGATATGGTTTTCCTGCTGCACAGCTGTCCGTTTGGATTGCTGCAAACAGCGTTGAAGGAAATCTTTGCGCTGGATTGTGTCAACTCTGAGCCCGTTGTGTTCCGGATCGAGCAACTGTGATTGCGTCCTTTGGACTGCGGCAGCCCTGCTGCCGCTTTTCTTTGAGCAGCCTGCTGCGATAATCGTGACCTATGTCTTAGGGCTTGCAGCAGGGCTGCATTGCCCAAAGCGGCAGCGGGCTGCCGCAGTCCAAGGCGTGCTTATTTTAGGCGAACTTCTAACAATGCTGTGGCGATGCTGGAGCGATCGGCGCGTTCTTGCAGCGATGTCTCGATGGCTTGGGCACTGCGCGATACTTTTCCGGAGAAGACTTTTTTGCCATTCCAGGTAACGGTGATTTCTTTGTCGAGATCAAGCAGTTCGTCGGAGAGTCGGAGTGTGATCGCGTCGTAGTCTTTGGTCTCGATGCTGATCTTTTGTCCATCGCATCGGGCGTCGATTTTTTGTCCGGCTTTGGCTTTTTTCGCGTCGATGGCGAGCCAGTAGAAGCGGGAGGAAGTGGCATCATCTTGCAGCCAAGTGATGGCCTTGGGCCACGGATTGCGGGTATGCTTGAGCATCCAAGGAACGGCGACAGCATCTTTGAGTTCCATCCAGTGACCGCATTCGGGATAGCTGTGGAAAAAGTGTTGGTAGGAGCCCAGGTTGGCTTTTTCGAGCGTATCGAGTTGAGCTGCCCAATCGGCCGTGACGGTGTTGCGCTGGTAGGCGGTGTCTTTTCCTCCGACTTGAAGGGCGAAGGGCAGATTACGCAAGTTGTCTGGCTTGGACTCATTCGGGTGGCCAGCCATCATCGCAGCAGCGGCCCAGCGGTCGGCCATGCGCGGACCAATCTGATAGACACCATCTCCACCAGCTGAATAGCCCATGACATACACTTTGTTTGGGTTGATCTGATGGATGGCGACGCAATTGGCGATGAGTCGATCAAACAATCCATCGATGTGTGCTTCGTGCCACAGGTTCCAGGTATCGGTCGGCGCACGGGGAGCGATGTAGAGAGAGCCCTCGGGTTGATAGAGGCGAATTTGGTTTTGCCATTGTTGGTCATTGACCTGTGCGGGAGCTCCGCCTCCTCCGTGCATGGAGATGAATAGTGGACGACCATCCTCCGGTGCATCACCGAATTTTTTCTCCAAAAAGCGCATGGTTTTGCCGTCGATGGTGATCGAGCGCTCTTTCATTTCTGCTGCACGATCTTGCGCCAGGTGCTCACGAAGAGTGGTCCATTTTTCTTCAGCCAGTTTGGAGGCTTCGGCTTTGCTCAGGCCTTGTGCTTGGGCAAAAATACCCAGTGCTGTGGTGAAAATAAAAGCGAGGATTTTCATGGTGCGGTGCGGTGCGGTGGAAGGAGATGGGCTTTATCGGGAAAAAGCTCAAGAAACATCTCACGGGTGATGGGTTCGAGGAATACTCCACTGACATTGACGATGGTAAATGCTACGAGGATGAAAAGCACCCAGCGCCATACCGAAATAGGTAGAGTGGTGATGCGATTGCCTGCTGGTCCATCCCACAACGAGGCACCGAATTTTTTGCTGAACCACCATGAGAATCCGTGGCAGAGAGGAAGTAGGATGGGATGAACCATGCCCATGCCCATGACAAAAACTCTTGCGGCACGCAAGATCGACGCACCTACGCTGAGCCGTGATCCATCGGCGCGATGCACACGCAAACCTAATAAAAACTTGCCAGGGGATGTTTTCCAAATGTGAATCGTAGCGCAGTCTAACAAAATCCAGGCGACCATGATCGAATACTGGAACCATGGGTTGACGAACAACGCTTTGAGGTCTGCTCCAGCTAGGATGATCGCCACGAAAATCGAATTCGTGATGAGCATGAAATCAAACCAACGCGCGAAAAAGCGGCGGACGATTTCGACGGTTTTTTCGCTTGGGGTGAATGGGGGGATGTTCCAAGCTGCAGCGCGCGATGTGGGCGCTTGTGTGTTTGTGCTAGAGGGTAAGGGTGGCGGTTGTGGTTCTAACGAAGTTTCCGCTGTCGACGGAATGGCTTTGCCGCTCACGCTGGCTACGGCATCGCTGAATTTTGGCATTTGTGACAGTGGTTGCCATTCTTTCATGCCCTCGATCCAGCCGTATTGCTCGGGTTTGAGTTCGCCGGATTCGATGCGTCGGGCGACTTGTGCGATGTCAAAGGGTCCGGTTTTTTCACCGTCGATGATGATCCAGGTTCTCATGGTATTACAGGTTGCGCAGGGATTTTGCAGCATCGCTGCGCGAGGCGAAGAAGGCGGGCACAAAGGAGGCGAACACGCATAGGATCAAGCCCATGAGTGCGATGAAAAATTGCTCGCGGAAGTCCATGTGCGCGGGCAAGACATTCGAGCCAGTGACTTTGCTAAAGGGATCAAATCCTGCGTGGCGGAATAGCTCTTGCACACCGCCGCGGAAGTAAATGATGAGATTGCCGAGAAGGACACCCAGCAATGATCCGGCGAAGCCGAGGATGGTGCCTTGGTAGAGAAAGACGCGGGTGATTTGGCCGGGAGTAGCACCTAGGGCTTTCATCACACCGATTTCTTTTTTCTTCTGAATCGTCACGGTGAACATCACGGCCATCATCGAAAATGCCGAGATTAAGACGATGAGGCTGAGTACGAAATACATCATCACACGCTGTTGATTGATGATGGCGAAAAAGGACGCATACTGCTCCGACCAGGTGGTGAGGAACCAGTTTTCGTCGAGCTGAGGAAGAACCTTGGCAACAAACTTATCGGCCATGTAAGCATCATCGATGCGTAGGGCAATTCCCTGCACTCCTTCGCCAAGGCCTGACAAACCTTGTGCCATCGACATTGGCATAAAAATGTCAGGCATTTTCACCATCATCGATGCTTGATAGACGCCGACGATTTCTGCCTCGCGCGGTAAGACTAATCCCTTGATGCCTTTGAGCACATCGGCATCAATTTTGTCTTGTTGATTTTCTAACAGATCGGTGAGATGTTGATCCAATTCTGCTTGAGCACCCGCGTCAAAGTGAAACGTATCTTTGGCGGGATCATGCGAGGCTTGGTCGAAAAGCTCGAGTAAAGCTTGCAGTGAATCTTTTTCGACAGGACGCAGGTCAGTGAGCTCGTAGATATCATAGAGCGCATTAATTACATTGGCTTGCGTGCGAGAGATCGTGTAGCCATCAGGGGTTTCCTTCCACTCCTCGCGCAGGAGTTTTTTTAACGCGGTGATTTGCTCGGGAAAGCGATCGCGCACGAGCAGATTTTCGGTGCTTTTGTATGCCTTTAGCACTTCGCGGAAATTGCGCGTCGAGTAAAGATTGATCTTATCGCCGAGCTTCCAGCGAAATTGATCGGCCAAGAGCGAGGAGACGACCACGCGATCATCGAGCCCGAGATCCGCGGAAGAGCCGGGGTAGTTTTCGTGATCGAGAATTTTGATGATGCCCTCCATTTGGCGCTCATCATTGGTCTCCACGGCTTGATAGGTGACGGGGCGCTGGTCGTTGTTCGAGTCCAGCATCGCATTGTCTTCAATATGCGGATAGGCGGACTGGATGCCGGGAATCGCTTCCATGCGATCAACCATCGGGCCCCAGTCGTTGATCGTGGTGAGACTGTTCAAGTCCTCGCTGTATTGCAGAAGAATGTGTGGAGAAAAACCGAGCAAGCGTTTTTTTTGATCGCGTTCCAAGCCCGAATAAACAGCCATGACCACGACGAGAACCATCACCCCTAACAGAACGCCAAGCACCGAGATCATGGTGATGATCGAAATCCATGCGCGGCGCGGATTGAGATAGCGCCAAGCAAGCATTAAGCTGAAGGATTTTTTCATCGAATGATTGGGAGGTTAGGAGTCTTTGGCCGCAGGGATGACGATCCGAGGGAAGACTGGCTCAGGCTTGAGAATGGTGTGATCGTTGGCGAGCATGCCCCAAGCGAGATCATCGAGCTTGAGCTCTAACAAATCAGGCATGTTGAGCTGGCCGGCGAGCTTGGCGGCTGCAGCAGGCAAGATCGGTGAGAGCATGACGGCACAGTGGGCGACACTTTCGGCGAGATGATACAGCACGGTGGCAACGCGTTGTTTTTTCTCGGGATCTTTGTTCATTTCCCATGGCTTCATGCGCTCAGCATAGACGTTGCAGTTGACGACGTGGCGATTGATCGCTTCGAGCCCTTTGGAGACATCGTAGTGATCCATGGCCTCGCGGTAGAGATTGATCGACTCGACGAGCGAGTGCTCAAGGCCGAGATCTTCTTCTTCGAGCGGGAAGTAGCAATGCAGCACGCCAGCGGTGAAACGTTGGCTCATGTTGAGCGCGCGATTGCACAAATTTCCGAGTTCATTCGCAAGCTCGGTATTGTAGAGCATGACGAGGCGCTCGACATCGAAGTCGCTGTCTTTTCCTGTGGTGATGTCACGAGCCAAATAATAACGCAACGCATCGACGCCAAAGGAGTCGGCCAATTCGCTGGGGTCAACGATGTTACCCAACGATTTCGACATTTTTTCACCGCGGATGTTCCACCAACCGTGAACCAGCAAGGTCGGCATTTGCTCATCTGTGAGGCCCATCGCGTGGAGCATGCAATACCAGTAAATACCGTGCGCTGGCACCATGATGTCCTTGCCGATGACATGAACGGTGTTGTTCCAAGTGCTGGCAAAATCTGGTAGGCTGCTTTCCTTACCACCGTAGCCCGCGAAGCTGACGTAGTTGATGAGAGCATCAAACCATACGTAGGTCACGTAATCCGTATCGAAGGGGATCTCGATGCCCCAGCGCAAGCGATCCTTGGGCCGCGAAATGCAGAGATCGATGCCGGCATTGCGGGTGAGCGCATTGATCAGTTCGGCCTTGCGGAAATGCGGTTGGATGACGTCATTTTTTTCCAGAAAATCTTGCAACCACGCGGTGTGGTCGCTAAGCTTGAAATACCAGTTTTCCTCCTGGATCTCGACGACCTCGCCCCACTCAGCGCCGAAATTTCCGTGTTCATCGCGATCGCGATCGGTGAGAAATTGCTCTTGGCGCACGGAGTAATGGCCATTGTAGGCTTTCTTGTAGAGCTGTCCTTTTTCCTTAAGCTCGGTGAGAATATCCTGCACGCATCGCATGTGGCGCGGATCGGTGGTAGCGGCCCAGCCATCGTATTCAATGCCGATTTTGTCCCACAAGGCGGTGAAGCGTGCAGTGACTTTTTCGACGTATTCTTCCGGAGAAACACCCTCCTTGGCTGCGGTTTGTTCGACTTTTTGGCCGTGCTGGTCCACTCCCGTGAGGAAATAGACGGGCTTGCCGCGCAATCGTTGGTAGCGGGCGAGGACATCAGTGAGGACTTTTTCGTAGGCATGGCCGATATGCGGCGAGCCGTTGGTGTAGTCGATGGCAGTTGTGAGAAGCATGGTCGCGGAAACGGGATAGATCAGGAACAGTTGTGGGGGGATGGGTCACCAGAGGTGATTATTTTTTGTCGAGAATGGAATTCCAATGCTCGAGATTGTCCTTTTGGGATTCGAACAGAGCGGTGCTATCGTCGTGAATGGTGATCGAGGTGATCTTGTCGCCGACGCCGTTGTGTTTGCAGCCTGACTCGCCGGTGTTGTTCTTGCCAGTAACATTGCCAACAACATCAAGAGGGGAAGTGACTTCGCCGAAAACCGAGTGACGGTTGTCGAGGAAAGGAGTGGGGACGGTGGTGATGAAAAACTGCGAGCCATTGGTGCCGGGGCCAGCATTGGCCATCGAGAAAATCCCAGGCTTGTTGTGACGGAGTTCGGGGTGGAATTCATCGGCAAACTTGTAGCCTGGGCCTCCACGACCTGTTTCAGTCGGGTCGCCGCCTTGGAGCATGAAGCGATCAATCACGCGGTGGAAAGCGACGTTATTGTAGTAGCCACGCTGGGCGAGGTTGAGGAAATTGGCGCAGGTCAGTGGTGCCTTTGATGCGAAAAGAGTGGCGCGGATGTCGCCTGCGGTGGTGTGGAGTGTGATGGTAATATCGGACATGACGCGCATCCATAGCGCGGAAATGCCCTCAGGTAAATGGCGGATTTGCTTTTTTCGTGCGAAAACGAGCACTCGGCTAACTCTTGGGGCCGAAAAATTTCAACCAATCCACCCGGCACGACGTCGTTCCAGCCGGATCACTGTGATTGCCTCCTTGCCACTGCTTGCCGATTTTTCCATAGCGGACCGTCGTCGGAGTTCCATGAAATTCTGCACGAGGAAATTCTTTGATCAGCTCCCAGTTGCCTTCTTGCTGCTGCGCGATGAATTGCACCGAGGTTGCGCTCAAGCGAAGAGCTACCACTGCCGCTTGGTGAGGCAAATGTTGACCCTCTAGCAATTCAGCACCGTTTTTGCAAATGCCCCATCGGCCATCAGTGCGCGCATTGAGTTGCAGATACTTGCCATCCGCCCACGCAACTGCCATGCCGATACCCCACGACTGGCCGGCATCTTGTTGTGGATCGATTTGGGCCATTGCCACCGTCGCACCCTTAGGCCAAGGAGCGTCTTTGGTGCTGCTGACATTCGCAGGCACTCGGATCTCAAACGGACCCACCGATGACAGTGGCGACAAACCGAGCGATGGATTTTTCAATTGTTCAGGCATCTTTACCTCGCGAGGTTCTTCGTCGAGGATCAGAAAAACTCCTTGATTAGGCATTACTTGGATCGCCGAACCTGGTGCATAGACCAACTCGTCCTGCAATCCATTGCAAGGCGGCACCCACAACGAAGCGCGCTTGGGAGCAAGCCCGAGAGCTGTCCAATCAATTTCTAACGAAAGACTTACTTTCTGCTGCGCCCAACTCGCGATGGCGACAAAAGTTTTCCCCGATTTCTGAAATACTGACACCTTGCAATCGGGGTTACTCGATTTCACAGGGCAAGCGGGATCCCACCAGCCGATGAACTCTGCGTCTTCGATGCCAAACTCTCTTTCCAGTTGCCACTGCGCTCGCGGGTCTCCGCTCCATGGCCAACGTGTGCGCATACCAAAAACCATGCCGTGCCACGGGTTTGGGTGATCTAACATTTCGCTCATCAGGCCAAAGGGAATGCCAGACATTTCGACTAACATAAAATCGGGTGATGAATTCGCATTGAATCCCTCGCCATGCCACAGACCATCAAAATAAGGATACAATTCCATGAATGCGATGGAGCTGTTCGACCATTTTGCCAGACCATTAAAATGATTCCACGAGTGCATACTGACGCGGCGAGAGGTGTTGCCATCTGCATCCAAAATCCGACGCGCGCGCTGCATCGATTTTCGATCCAATGCGGTATCATCAATGTAGAGACCATCAATGCCTACCTGCTTCACGAGGTAATCCAATCCTTCGAGATAAAAATTGTTCCAACGCGAATCAGGCGTAGTAATCACAGCGAGGTCGAGCTTTTCTTTGTAATCTGGAAATTTCAAGTTTTCTCTCCAAGCAGGCACAATGTCATCGCCGACGTGCTCGATCAACCATGGGTGCGGACCGCTGCCATTGGTCACAGGCCATGCCACGCCCTCACGGCGCGGTAAAATGATCTCGCCGCCCATACTTTTTAAGGCAAAAAACTCGGGGATGTTTTGCGTGAGTTCTCGTGTGGTGTAGTAAACCGCTACGCGCATGTTGTCTTTGTGCGCTTGTTTGATGAAGTGTTGGAGATGCCCGACCGAATCATCGTTATACGGATAGTTGATGTAGGGATTGCACAAACGATTGTGATGCACTTCCATGATCGTTGCGCCTTCTTTTTGTAGCATCGCCGTGTCTTCGACAGGTGCTCCCTGACTTGCATGAAAGTAGCGATCTGAAAAGTGCTTTTTGGGATCTAAGGTCTTGAAGGGCGTAATGTACCAATCGATTGCGAAGTCGAGTGCTGCTTGATTTTTGGCCAATTCTTTCTGTCCACTATGCGCCACGAGTGTTGTTTCCGCCTCACTTTGTTCCCAATAGATGCCGCCGCTGCCCCATGATTCTGGAAGTATCAATGGTCGGAAGTCATAGTAGGCATTGATCAGTGGGCGCTGAAAATTTTGCCCCTTGAATCGAAGCATCGCCCCCACATTGACATCGCCGATCCAGATGGCGTCTTGGTGCTTGGAAACATCCCATTTCCACTCGTGCTTCGCGGGTATCAGTCCACCTTTCAGGCCCAGACCCATGGCGTATTTGGCAACGTCTTTGCGCCATGGCAGCACGAAGCGCACATCGTCTAGTGAAACGTTCGCGTCTTTCGCGCGGAGTTTCATCGATAGCTGCAAATTGCCATCGAACTCCAACGCCCCGCTCACAGTGCAGGTCAAATGAGCCGTCTCATTGACGACGCGCCATTTCAATAAAGTCGCCGATTGTTGTATGACTTCGAGCTTTCCTGGCGACCACACAAGCGCTTTTCCTGCGATCACACAATCCAATCGTGGGCTCTCGACAAAAGCCTCTCTACCCTGCTTCAAAAGCCTCGTATTGCTCGCAGAAAAATAACTAGTCACTTGCGAGGGGATGCCGTTTTCTCCCAGAGAAATGCGACGACCTAGAAAATCGATCGTCTGCGCCGCATGGTCAAAGTGAATCGCTCGAAACGGCCTCGTCACTACGGTATCACTCTCGCCGACTGTTGAGTCTAACCATTTTAACCGCGCCAATCGCCACGCCTCTGAGGTTCCGCCATCGGCCAAAGCAGCACCAGCCACCCGAATCGAAAAATCTAAGTGCTCAGGTAATTCTTTCTTCTCGGCAGTGGTGTTCGCGTTCTCAAGAAAGCGAATTTTTCCCGCATACGTTCCCATTGTTGCATCTAACGGAATATGAATCCCGATCCAAATGCTCGTCACCGCGTTCGCTTGGTTTGGCATCATCGCAGGATGAGAAACCACCTTGGCTTGGGCTTGTTTCAGCGAGGAAAAATCTACTGCGCAATCGAGGTCCAGCGCTGTCTTCGATTGGATCAAGCAAACCTGAAATACATAAAACTCTCCCGGCTGCGCTTGACCGGAAAACTGCTGAAATTGGCGCGCGCCATTTTCAAACCAGTGAGCTGGTATGATATTCTTGCGCACCGCATATTGCCGATCTTCGCCGAATGTCCAAAAACGCTGCTGCGAGTGCTGTGCTTGAAAAGCTGCCAAGACTTGAGGACTCACCGCCGTCTCCATTTTTTTCATCACAGCATCCGCCGGCATTGTCGCAGTCACCGCATCGGGCATATTGTAGCCTGCGGGTTCCGCGCAAATGCTGGCAAAGCAAAGAAAAATAACAAAAAAACGTGAACACATAAAATGAATTACGTTTTCTCATCTCAGGACCTTTCAGCGTCGCTGAAAATCTGCGCTGGTTACCAGAACAAAAATAAATCACTGCGAGCAGGCAAGCTGTGCATTCTTATCGCGCTTAACGCAATCTTTACAAAATTCCCATCGCCAACTGACAAGCAGATCGGCTTCAATGGTGCATGCGCCTCGTCTGCGGATCTATCGACATGAATCTCAGAGTCTACTACTTCGTCTGGATTTTTCTCGCATGGAGTATGCCCGCATTTGCTGCTCGAAATGTGCTGTTGATCATCGCTGATGATTTAGGCACAGATAGCTTGCGACTCTACAATTCGACTGCGGGAGCTGCCGCGCCAACGCCGAACCTCAACGCCCTGTCCGCGAATGGAATCCGTTTTACCAATGCCTATGCCTGCCCTGTGTGCTCGCCAACGCGTGCCGCAATGCTGACGGGCCGTTATGGATTCCGCACAGGGGTGGGAAATGTGGTGAGCTCAGCGGCAGGGAATGCTCTGACTGCTGCAGAGATTACCTTGCCCGAGGCCATAGCAGCGCATTCTGCGCTCGGCATTCGGTGTGCTTCATTTGGCAAATGGCACTTGAGCAGCGGAGGTCCTTTGCAGATCGCGAATGCTCCGAATGCCATTGGTGGTTGGCCACATTATGCTGGCTCCACGGCGGGGGTGATAAGCAGTTATACCAGTTGGACCAAGACCACAAATGGAACGACATCTACCTCTACGGTCTATGCTACTACGGATGTAGTAAATGATGCTGTCTTATGGATTCAAGCACGCGCGTTGGCGAATCAGCGCTGGATGGCATGGGTGGCCTTCAATGCACCGCACACGCCATTTCACACCCCACCCGTTTCTCTCCATAGCTATGGGGTCGCCCCAGCTAGCAATTTGCTTAAGTATCAGGCTGCGGTGGAAGCCATGGACACGGAAATCGGCCGATTGCTCGCAGCTGTGAATCTCACCGAAACGGATGTGATTTTTATCGGCGATAATGGCACTCCTAGCTCAGTGATCCGTCCTCCTTACGACAACACGCATGCCAAGGATTCGCTCTACGAAGGCGGTGTGCGTGTGCCATTGGTCATCCGCGGTCCTGCCGTCAATCAAGCTGGGCGCGCTACGGATGCGCTCGTGCACTGCGTGGATATTTTCCACACGGTTTTGGATATGTTAGACGTTGACATTCCTGCTAGCACGCTCGACTCCAGGAGCATGGTACCCATTCTGGGCAATCAATCGAATTCGACTCGCTCTCGTCTTTACAGTGAAAAATTTGATCAAAGTGATGCCGTGGTGGGTGGCAGAATCATTCGCGATGATCGCTACAAACTGCTGCGTTCCAATGCGGGTAACGATGAATTTTATGATCTCCAGATCGATCCAGCGGAAACGACAAATCTGTTCACTGGAGGTCGTAATGGGCTCAATGTCACCCAGCGTGCGCGCTATGATCGACTCCGGTTTAACTTTAGCGATTTTTCTTCGTTGAGTATTGTCGCTCCTGTGACTCATGGCATGACCAACGGGAATTTTTTTCTCAGTGTTGCTGATTTAGCAAATTACCGTGAAAGTCTATGGACTTGCTCGGATCTGGATAACTGGGCCCCAGCGGAAAACGTCGCCAGCTCTGTGCAGGGTGGTCATGCGACATTCTCGCAGGCAATTGACCCTGCAATGCCGCGCAAGTTCTTTAGCGTGTTGCGTGAGAGCGAGTGAATACCTGCGAGATGCGGAGCAAAAGCCGCAGCACGGTCAGTCTGACAAAAAAATACAGGCTCTGTGCTTGTCAGGCATCGATTCTGCTTCTACTCTACCCACGAGAATGCAGGAAAGCACCACACCACCGGTCGAATGGGTGATCCGCGGCGAGTCATTTCAAATGGATGGAAACGGCTCTGCCACGGATTTTCCTGCGATTTTGGCGCATCTCATTCGCCAGCGAAATATCGTCGGCTCGGAGGATTTGGAGCGTTTTCTCGATCCTAAGCTCAAGGACCTATCAGATCCCTTTCGCATGCCGGACATGGAGATTGCCGTGCAGCGCTTGTTCGAGTCCATCGACCGTGGAGAGTCGATCAGCATTTTTGGCGATTACGATGTCGATGGTGTGACTTCGATCTCGGTGATGCGCTCGATCTTGCGCGCCTATGGGGTGGAGCCGAAATATTTTGTGCCCCAGCGCAGTGCAGAGGGCTATGGACTCAGTGAGGCGGCTCTCAAGCGTTGTGTCGAAGAATGTGGTGAGCCGGATCTTTTGATCGCAGTGGACTGCGGCACGGGATCGGTGGATGAAATCGCGGGACTTGTTGCGCGGGGCATCGATGTCATTGTGCTCGATCACCATGAACCTGGACCACGAGGTAGGCCAGATGTCGTGGCCTTGGTAAATCCGAAGTGCGGTTCTGAATTTCAGTATCTTTGCGCGGCCGGTGTCTGCTTCAAGGTAGCGCATGCGATGCTCAAGAGGCGTCCTCTTGCAGACTACGATTTAAAAAATTTGTTAGACATGGTCAGTGTTGCGACCATTGCCGACATCGTACCGATGGTTGGCGAAAATCGCTTGATCGTGCGTCATGGACTCAAGCGTTTGCCGACTACAGCCAACTTGGGCTTACGCGCTCTGCAAAAAGCGGTGGGCATGAATGGCAATGCCACATCGATGGATGTAGGTTTTCGCATTGGACCGCGTCTCAATGCCGCTGGTCGCATGGATCAACCAGAAATGGCGCTCGCTACCTTAATGTGTGAGGACCCTGCGGAAGCAGAACAATTGGCGCAATTGCTCGATGATTTCAATCGTGAGCGTCAGACCATGGAGGAACGCACCCGCCGTGAGGCTCTCGAGTTGATGAAGGATTTTGAAAATGATCCGGTGATTGTGTTAGGCTCGCGCGATTGGCATCCGGGAGTGGTCGGCATTGTTGCCTCGCGCTTGATGCGCCAGTATCATCGTCCTACGTTTATCATTTCCATCGATGATCAAGGCGTCGGTAAGGGCTCTGGTCGCTCGATCCAAGGTGTTTCTTTAGTTTCTGCGATCGCGGACTCGCGGCATTTGCTGCTGGCTGGTGGCGGTCATGAGATGGCAGCGGGGATTTCGATCAACGAGGAGATGATGCCCGAGTTTCGCAAAAGCTTTGCTCAATACGTGCTCGCTCACACCACGGAGGAAGAGCGGGCTGCGCGCATTCATTTGGATGCCGAGCTTTCGTTTGATTGGCTATCGCTCGATTTCCTCAAATCCTATGAGCTGCTGCAGCCCTTCGGTAGTGGCAATCCGCAGCCGGTATTTTTTGCGAGAGATGTATTCCTCAGCCGCCCACCGATGCATTTGAAAAACAAGCACCTGCGGCTATTCCTGCGCCAAGGCCAAGGCGGTCTCAATGAGCAATCCGCGATGTTTTTCAACGGCGGCGAACGGCAATTGCCTGACCCGCCGTGGGACATTGCATTCACCATCGACCGCAATACCTTCCGCGGTATGACCAGCCTACAAGTGGTCATCACTGATGTGCGTGCCGCGCAGTAGAGCGTTACCTCAAGTCTCACGTCTAATATCTGCTAATCTTGAGTTTCTCGAAATCCTGTCAAGCCACAGACTTCCAATTCGCAATGAAACATCGATCGATGCTTTTGTTGAGTGCAATTTTTCTCTTTTCAGCAGTTGCTTTTATCTGCATGCACTTACAGGGTAAAATTGATAATGCGTTGAACACTAAGTAGCATAAAGTAGTGGGCAGATGCAAAAAATACTCGATTCCAAAAAACCTATCCACGCCCCTCAGCCAACGCCTCGCGGTCTTGGAGAAGTTTGCTTAAATGGATTTGTTTTCGATTACTTTCTCCGTCCGCGTCTATCGCTTTTCGTTTCATCGCGTTGCCTCTGGGGCGCGCTGGTTTTAGGTGGAGCGCCGTTGCTAGCAGCCTTCGTTGGCGATTTCCTATTGTCTGATTTTTGTGGAGTTTTGGCAGAAAACTTGGTGTTTTTTTGACCTTTTGCTGCTGTCGAACTGGATGATTTTTTCTTGCCGCTTGATGCGTTATTTCCTTCTCTGCGGGATGTTCTATTACTCTCACCAGCGATGGTGAAATCGACAAATTTGCGGGCGAAGTCGACCTTTCCGACGTGTAGGGCAACGGCTTGGCCGGAGCGAAATTCCCCACCATCACGCGAGGTGTAGCGCAGTCGAGTGGAATCAAAATACCAATCACCAGTAGGCAAGTCCTCGCGCTTGACCACGCCTTTCATGCCAATCGCGATGGCCTCGACGAAGAGTCCCATCGATCGCACCTCGGTGATCATACCTTCGAAGGTTGGCGGATCTTTCATGTCGCCGGCTTTGGCGAGCCACTCCATGAGTTTAAGTTGCTTGGTCTCACTTTCTGCTCCTGCGGACGTGCGTTCGGTAGTGGAAATGTGGCGCGAAATTTCGGTTAGCTCTGCTTGTGATGCTGTGCGGTCACAGGGCTTCGGTGCATTGCGTAGCAATGATTGCAAGGCGCGATGAACGACAAGGTCGGCGTAGCGACGGATCGGGCTGGTGAAGTGGCAGTAGTCCTTTTTTGCCAGCCCGTAGTGGCCCAATGGATCGACATCATACGCGGCACGCTTGAGACTTTTCAGTAGGCCCAGTTTGATCACGTGCTCATCTGCATTGCCCTTGGCTGAATCTAACAACTGCTGGACATGCACACGATTGCTCAGATCACCGACTTGATAGCCGAAGCTGCGAGCGACCTCGGCATAGGAATTGAGTTTCTCGAAGTCAGGGTCCTCGTGAACCCGATAGATCATGGGTTTCTGCTTGCGCTTCAGTGCTGAGGCTACTGCATCGTTGGCGGCGAGCATGCACTCCTCGATGAGTTGGTGGCTACTGGTATGGATGACTTCGCGGACTTCACAGGCTTGTCCTTTGTCGTCAAGGATCACGCGAAATTCCGGAAACTCTAGATCGAGCGAACCATTCTTAAAGCGAAGGGTGCGCATGCGCGTAGCCATGTTCCAGGCCTCGCGGACCATGGCAGTAGCCTCGGCGTCGCCGCTGTTATCGCCATCAAGCATGGCCTGTGCTTCTTCATACGAAAGCTTAGCACGACTATGGATCACGGCATCAACAAACTCCGTCTTGGCGATGTGGCCGTTGTGATCAATCTCTAACAGTGCGCATTTTGTGAGCCGATCGACATCGGGCTTCAGCGAGCAAATGCCGTTACTCAGCTCTGGTGGGAGCATGGGCAGAACGCGATCAACAAGGTAGGTGGAGTTGCCGCGCTCGCGAGCTTCCTTGTCCATGGCGGTGCCAGGTTTGACATAGTAAGAGACATCGGCAATGTGCACCGCGAGCTTCCAACCAGTTGAAACTTTCTCCACCCAGATGGCATCATCGTGGTCCTTGGCATCTGCGGGGTCGATGGTCATCACCAATCGATCACGCCAATCCTCACGGCGGTTGATTTCCTCCGCAGGAATGCTTTCATTCGTGGCATGGGCTTCTTTCATCACGACATTCGAAAAACTCGTGCGTAGGCCATTGCGGTGAATCACGGAAAGAATATCCACCCCAGGGTCACCCGGCCAGCCTAAAACCTCGACGACTCGGCCCTTCGGCGTTTGTTGCGGTTTGTCCCAGCGATCCAGTTCTAGCACCACCAGTTGTCCATTTTGTGCGGTGCTATCGACGCTGAGATCGACATTGCCCTTTAGAGCAACATCATCGACCTCGACCCAAGTGAACTTTGCCTTTTTGCGCAAAATTCCGATCACCTTGCCACTGCGCCGCGATACCACTTGCACCACCTTGACTTTGGGCGCTGTTTCCTCGGGTGGCAGTTCCTGAACCTTGCCTTGGCTACGCAAAAATTTCGGTGCCGAGAGAACGGACACTAACACCTTGTCGCCATCGAGTGCGGTGCCGCAATCGCGTTGCTCGGCGCGGAAGCGATCAAATTGCGTAAAATCCCAGCCAACGTTATCGGGGGCCTCAATGTCGGCATAGACCCACGCAAAGCCACGTGGTGCAAAACGGATCGTACCGACGAGCTGCTTAGGCGTTGTTCCCGCTTTGGCTTTGCCTTGGACTTTGGTGATAGCGTAGCGTGATTGAGCCCCCCACGAGACCTTTCCAGTTTCGGTCAGTAGACGCAGAATATTGCGCAGTTCGACACGATCTTTGGAGCCAATACCCATCGCACGTGCGAGTTGGGATTGATCCATCGGGCTGTAGTCTGGTGCGCTCATGAAGCACAGCACAGATTGTTCGTTTACTTTCATGGTAATACTATGCGTGATTTTTCCCTATGGGGCAATGTTTTTCCGTGTAAGACGAAATTCTAACAATGGTGACGCCGCAAAGGGAACACCTCAACGTTTACGGACTCGGCACTGAATACAGACTCGATGGGGAATTCCAATCCATCCCACAAAGCGGGCAGGGAAGAGAGCACTTCACAGCGGGCCTCGCGAAAGCGATAGGGGCTGTGATGCACATCACCCGTAAAAATGTTACCCGCTTTGTTAGCAGAAAAAAGCCGATAGCGCTCTAGCAGAAAATACTCCAGTGTGCCCGCCGTTGCTTCTTTTCCTTCGCTGCATGGTTCATATCGATAGTGCGCAGTTTCATCACAACCATCGCGACGGCATCTGTAGTCGATCATTCCGTCTAGGCGTGTTGCGTGCATCTGCGCGTGCTCGTAAGGTAGGTGAAAAATGTTTTGTGCGATCTTTACAGCCAGAGTTTGATTGCAATCTAACGAAAAAAACCAGACGCCGGGGTTGCCTGCATCGTCATGGATATAGGTGCGCACATTGAGTTCGAGAAACCACGATAGTCTAGGCACGGCAGGCAGGTAGCAGGGCCGTATACGATTCATGAAAAACGGCACGATGCCGACCCATGCTTCGTTTTCAAAAGTATCGATCCACAAGCCCGCTGGTAGTCGTTTTTGTAGTGCCTCGGCGTCCATACGGCCGTGAAGAAAAAGCAAATCAGCCCACTGCTGCTTCATCACAGCGGGTCCAGAAGGCCGCTGTTGCATGCGCTGTCGATACGCTAGAGTGGGTGTGATCATTTTCTGAGCATCCACTCGCATCACAGTGACGTCAAGGTGCATTTGGCATGAAATGATCCGCGTGCGTTCCTGCATGCCTGCGTTGACGTAGCGGACATTTGCCCTTACACTGTCGGCATCTCATGATCCGTTTTCCATCTTGGCTTTTGCTTTTTTTCTGGTTCTCGCCCTTGTTAGCGCAAGGACCTGATGCTCCGTCGCCACCTGCTGAGCTGTCCAAAGTCGAGGCGCTAGAGGCTCTCACCCTTGCTCTCAATACCGAGGTGAAAGATCGCACTACGCAGCGAGACTCGCTTAAGAAAGCAGTCACCGATGAGCAAAAGGCTGAGATTAGTGCCGAGATTGATCGCACTAGCGCTCGCATCAAGGAGTTCAAAAAAAATCTCACCACCACGGCAACGGGCATTGTATCCACTGATGCCGATGCTGCCGCAGAAGCTGCTCTTTCCTTAAACGAAGAGTTGAAAAACATCTTCCACCCGTTGATTCGTGAGTTGAGGGAGGCTACAGCTCAGCCGCGTGAGATCGAAAATCTCGCCATTGAATACGCGCGCTGGAAGGCCAAGGAGCAGCTTGCTAATCAAGCAGTCCTCAATGTCGAGCAATTGCTCTCAGAAAAACCCAGCGCGGCACTTTTGGAGGAATTGCAGTCGATCAAAAAAAGTTGGGAGAAGAAACGCCAAGAGGCGCAAGGGTTCGCTGCCAACACGAGTTTTCAGTTAGAAGAGCGCAAGCGCAATGCTCCCTCGGTGGTGAAATTAATCACCAGCTTGCTCTCGAATTTCTGGAAAAATCGCGGGCTGAGTTTGTTGCTCGCTTTGATCGCGTTGATCGTTGTATGGTATTGCAGTCTGACGATTTATCTGCGCTTGCGGGTTTATAGCCCGGTGCATCGTAAGCAAAATGATTCATTCGGCACGCGTTTGCTAGACATCCTCGCGAAGTTTGCTGCATTTTTTGCTGGGATCTTTGCCGCCGTCATCGTGCTGTATGTGCGCAATGACTGGCTTTTGCTTACCGCGACGCTGATCTTATTGTTCGGGCTCATCTGGGCCTCACGCACAGCTCTGCCACCATACTTTGAACAAATTCGCCTTATTCTCAATCTTGGCACCGTACGCCAAGGAGAACGTGTGATCATTAATGGCTTACCCTGGCGTGTCGATGCGCTCAACTTTTTCTGTGTTCTCACCAATCCAGATCTCACAGCCGGCGTTCTGCGTTTGCCCGCCAAGGCGATGCTCGCCTACCACTCTCGCCCTACCATGCCCAAAGAGCCATGGTTTCCCTCGCGCGAAAATGATTGGGTGAAGCTCGACGATGGCGTATTTGGAAAAATCATTCAGCAAACGCCCGATCAAGTGGTCATTGTCAAACTCGGTGGCTCCTACAAAACCTACGTCACCAGCGCCTATCTCGCAAAAAACCCCGAAAACATCACTCCGCAGTATCGCGTTATTACAGTTTTTGGCCTCGACTACCAATACCAAAAACTCGCGACTACGACGGTTCCCTCGATCATCCGCGATACCATCTACAAGTTACTCGTAGAGCGTTACGATAAAGAAAATATCAATTCGGTAAACGTTGAGTTCGACTCGGCATCCGCATCTTCGTTAGACTTCCAGATTTCTGCCGATGTCGATGGCTCACTCGCCTCGCAACACGATGTGATCAAACGCCTGTTGCAACGCGGTGCCGTGGATGCCGCGAACGAAAATGAATGGGTGATTCCTTTCCCGCAGCTTACATTGCATAAAATCGATGAATCAAATACGGCGCCAGCACGTCCAATTTCGCAACAACTATGATGAAACACATTGTTCTCACATTCACCTCGATATTACTAAACGCCGTTGCAGCCGAACCGCTGCGTGCGATTGTCATTGAAACTCCCGCGCCGCGCTTTGTGACGACTACACTGGGTGGGATTGCGATGCAGTGTGTTAGTTTTGACTCGCGCACACACTTCATGCGCGTGCTCGATCAAGCTAACGGTCCGGGCACGCAATGGGCTGATGCGCAAGCTGCTGCTGTATCAGTGAACGGCCTCGCTGCGATCAATGCTGGATTTTTCACACCACAAGGAAAACCGTTAGGCGTGGTGATCGCGAATGGAAAAAAAGCAGGCGGTAACAATCATTCCTCATTGGGCGCTGGAGTCTGGTATGAAGCGCAGGGTAAAACGGCAATCATCCGGCGTGAGCGCTGCAACTTCAACGCGCCTCACTTGATGCAAGCGGGTCCTTATCTCGCGGAAAAATATTCAGCAGTCAAAGGATTGGATGCGGTAAAAACCAGTGCTCGCAGTTTCATTGCCTGGGATGGGGGCACGATGTGGATGATGGCGCGTACCGCACCATGCTCGCTCGCGCAATTGGCCAAAGCCCTTGCTGGTGCCTGTCCCGCAGGATTTCCGATACATACCGCGCTCAATCTTGATGGGGGACGATCCGCCGAAATGTTTGTGTCCGATCAAGTCGCTGGTGGCGGAATCTTCAACCGTCCGATCTGGAACAATCCCGTACGCAATTTCTTGATCTTGCAAAAACGGTAAAAGTTTTAAGTTTTTTTAGCTCGCCCAGGCATGGATCTAGCATCCTTTACTCACTCGCATGAAGTTTTCATGGAAAAGTTTCGGTCAAGTGTAGCTAAATCATAAAAGTAGTAACAAACGAAAAAGTTCGAATTTGTTACAAGATTCGAAGATTTTTCAGGATTTCCAAGAATTCAAAATCTATAAAATTTGCGGTATGATTTTGAATTTCAGTTAGCTCCGCTACACTCTGGTTTTGCAATCTGTGGTTAAAATCATCTTCGCTTGAAAAGTCCTATGAAATTACCGAACCTTGAGTCTAACAGGAAATTAAAATGTTTCCGTGTAAAGTCTGACCCGAAGATACGAGCAAGGACATAAGATTCATTTTTTCTCCCTGCTGGCTCCTTGGATGCGCACTTTGCGGAAGCGCCCCTTATCGTCGAATGAGCCAAGTGCGATTAGCCCCCAAGATAAGGATTTATCGCGAGCTGTGAGCGCTGGTGTGGTGTCTTGATCAAACCATACGCCGATGTCGCCGGTTGCGGCGTTGCGGATGACTTTCACCTGATGCCAGGTGTCTTTTTTCCATGGAGTGCCAGCATTGCGCCAGGTGGTGATCGGACTGCGATCAGCTTTGTTAACGATGTGGATTTGGTGATGTGCGGCATCAGCTTTTTCGCCAAGATGCACGTAGTAAAATTGATCAGCGCCATTTCCTCCAAAGGCGATGCAGAGATCATTGTTGCCTTCGTCGAAGGCATTGAGTTGACATTCGAGGGTTAGTTTGAAACTGCTCCATTCGCGCGTGGCGAACCAAGCAAGATTTGTCGGACTGCGGAATGGGGGCTTGTAGTCATTTTGTTTGGTGAGCGCTAGGGTGCCACCAAGATCATCACTCCATTGCCAAGCTGTTACGTCGGCGAATTTCCAAGCCAATTTCTCGGCAAAAAGATTCATCGGGACAGCAGCTGTGCGCGAGCTAGCAACGCAACAAGATGGGGGCTCTATGACGGGAGGTTGAGAAGCTTGCTCGGCTAACGCATCAGCGCAAAGAAAGATAGAGCAAAGGTAAGCGCTGACTCGATAGAGAATCTCATTGCGCTGATTTTTTCTAGACATGGATCTTGTAGGATCTTCTTGATCCGCTGCTTTTTCTTATAGCTTATAGCTTATAGCTGACAGTCTTATCTTTTATCCATCATGGATTCAAGCCTTGATCCTCGGTGGTAATGGTAGCTTTGGGCATCGACTCATCAGGTAGAATTTCATTTAGTAAGCGATCGACGCCACTCTTGGCGAGCTCGCTTTGAGGGTAGATGTTTTGTGCCTTCAGATACCAAGCCATGGCTGAACCGGTTTGCTTGGGAGTGCGTTTTTCAAATTGCTGTGCACGATCGAGGGCTTTGGTAAAGTCGGCAACCTTTGGCGCGAGGAGCTCGATCTCACGACCAAGCTTTGGATCATCGGGGAATTTCTCACGAACTTGAGCCAATTGCTCATAAGCGGCATAGTCTTGTCCCATTTTTGAAAACTCGTTCGCCTTGCCAATGGAGGCTTCGATACTGGTAAGGTTGGTGATGATTGTCTTGAATGCTTCTAGGCGTTGCACATCGTTTTGAATTGCGGGGGCGATGCGATACTGATCAGTAAAGATCTGACGATAGTTATTCTCAGAGAGAAGACGATCAAAGTCATTTTTTGCAGTCACCAGAGTACTGCCGGCCTCTACGAGTTGATCGAACTCGGTGAGCTTTGGATTTTGCGGCCACACTTCCATGGCTTTCTTGATTTCCTCTCGAGCTTTGTCGATCTCATTCGCGGCGACGTGCGTCTTGGCGGTCATGATGTGCATGTTCGAGACGCGGGTGTAGGTTGCGATTGCGGCATCGGCTTTGTTACCATTGAAATCGCTAGCCATGGTTTTCATGTTGGCAGTGATTTTTTCGGCAGTGGTGTAATCCTTGACGTCGATTGCGGCGAGAAGCTTATAGGACTCACGCACGAATTCTAATACCTTGCGCTTGCGATCGCGCGGTAGCGTACGGATGCCAGGCATAAACTCGCCGACAGCATAGGCCTCGGCTAAGCGCTTGGCGGCGGACTCAAGTTCTCCTTTATCCGCTAGGAAATTGAAGGCCTCCACACCTTTATCGCAGTCGCGAATGAATTCGGAGGAGAAAGAATCAAGACTCGCTACGGTCGGGCTGAAACCGACGGATTCGTTGAATAGCTTGGAAGTATCTGAGTTTTTGTCGAGGTACAACTTGCTTTCGCCATCGGTCCAGATTTGATTGTAAAAGCGCGATGCCATGAGCACGTGCTGGAAGCGGCGTTGCATGAAAAACTGCATCATCAGAGCTTGATACTGAATTTTCGCTTGGACGATCTGCACTTCGCCCTTGAGTTCGTTTTTCTTTTTCATCGCCTCAATTTCTAGGATGCGGCGTTGCATGTCGGCATAAGCAAGTGATTGCACGCCGCGCCCGGGATCTGTAGCTGCTCCTGAACGTGTGCCAGGACCACCTTGTTGCTGTCCGTTCTGACCGCCGCCGCCTTGTTGTGCTTGTCCACCCGGTTGGTTTTGACGGCCAGCACCGCCACCAGTTGTTTCGCCAGTTTGATTCAGAGTAGGGTCTTTTTCATTCGCCGCTTTCCAATCAGCATCACGAATGACACGCTGTTTTTCGTCCTCCAAGGATGCCATCAGTCGTTTGGCGCCTTCGACGTTTTTCTTAGATACCATAGCGACATAGACCGCTTGGGAGAGGGAATCGCAAAGCTTGGCATCACCTGGATACTGCGAGGCTTTTGGCAAGAGCTTGAAGGCCTCGTAAAGCTGCGGCCCATTGGGGTTATGTGGAGATACCAAGGCGAGAATTTCATCAATGGTCTCGCGGTATTCCACAGCGGCAGCGGAGTCGTCCTCGGGCTCATTGAGGTAGCGCTCGAAGCGAGCAGCAAATAGCCGGTTGTCTGCTATGGCAAAATTTCTCCCATTAAATGTTACGGTCTCCGCGGATGGATCGATGAATGGCACCTCATTGCCTACCAGCGGTGCTGCTTTTTCCTGAGGCGCTCGGTTGATGGTGGTATCATTGCTCTGCGGTGCTTGGTTTCCACCTGCCGTGGGTGGGGGCGTGTAAACTTGAGCCAAGCAAGGCAAGCAAAGGGCGCAGAGAAGAAGGGATTTTTTCATAAGATCGTGGACGTATGAGAGTTAGGAAAAGTTATTGGCGGGCGATTTCGGTTGCCACAGGCACGCCGCCTTCGCGGAATTTGACTTTGAGAGTGAGTTTTTGCAGTCGTTCAATGTTGACGCCATCGAATGTAGCAGGGATTTCAATGCCGATCAAATCTTTGCTATCGTCAACGAGTAACGAGACAAGCTGGCCATCGTCGCGCGGCCAGCGTTGATCGACAGTTCCTGAGACGACGTATTCATTGCCGCGCAGAGAATTTCCATTATCGAGAAATTCTTGCATCGAGAGCGGCGTGCCGCCTTTGATCTTATCGGACTTTCCGCCGAGAAAGATTTTTGCGCCGACGAGGGCGATGATGACGAAGGCCGCGATGCCGATGATCGCGGTTATATTGGGTCCTGAGCTAGCGCGTCTTGCCATAAAATGTTTCTATCAGTAGAATGTTGGCTTGTGGAGAAAAAAATCAATTATTCCCATTGGTGGCGTTTGGCTCCGAACCAAGAAATGAGCAGTCCCACCGCGATGTGAAGTCCCAAAAGGAAAAAGCACATTTGCTGTGGCGTGATGCTGGTGGAAATCACCGACTTCACGGCGAGATTGCGAGTCGTCGCCAAGGCTTCGACGGAACCAGACCAGGCCCAATAAGCGGAAATGAATGGACGGGTGATCGCCTCGATCTTCTCGGGCAGAGCGAGAACAGCGCCCGATAGAGGTAGCTGGAAACCGACGAGGTAGATCGACAGCAGTGATGCTTGCTCGGCAGTTTTCATCATGGCAGAAATGCCGAGGCACACCGCCGTCATCGCGCCATTGCAGAGTAAAAGGAATACGGCGTGCTGTCCGAAGGAACCATCGAAAGGTGAGAAAATGTTCACAAACACCGCCATCCATAGTGACTGCGCAACAACGAGGCAGGATAAAAAGGCGACCTTGCTTGCGAGGTAGGCCGTGGGGCTAAGACCACCGAATTTTTCCTTCTCGTAAATTAGACGCTCGCCCGCGATCTCGCGCGCCGAGTTGTTCGATCCCATCAAGCCGAGCAATACAACCTGAAACATGATGATTCCCGAGAGCGCCGAACCAGCCTTCATGGTATCTTGGCGCACACTTTGTTGCTCTGCAAGCTCTGCCATCACATCGTTTTGACGCATGTCCGAGAGCGAGCGGATCGGCACGTTGGCTTTGTCGCTGAAGAGTGATACCAAAACGGGGAAGCACAGCATGATGGCCAATTGCAAAAATACCTGACCCCGATCGCGGAAAAAAATGCGCCATCGCCGCGAGAGTAAAGTTGCAAACTGACTGATGACACCTGGTGTGCGCACTGCGTCTTCATCGTCTTGATCTTGCTCCTTGGGATTCTCTGGGTCATCATCGACTACTAACTTCGCCTCGGGAATGTGCAGTTCACCCTCACGGATGAACTTCGCGCGGAGTTTCTCGATTTTTTCGTAGTAGGCCTCACGATGTTTCGCCCATGATGACTGCCAACGGTCCGAGGGTTGAGTTGCCAAGCGTGGATAGACTTCCTCGGTATCCTTGACGGAAAAATAATGCGTTAGCATGTCTGGTGGACCATGGAATGCCACGCGTCCTTCGTGCAATACCAGAATGGAGTCGTATAATTCCAAATGCGCCAGTGAGTGTGTCACCGAGAGCACGATCCGACCTTCCTTGCGCGAGAGTTCATGAAGCAGCTTCACAATCTCACGCTCTGAGCGCGGATCGAGCCCAGAGGTTACTTCATCGCAGAGCAAAATTTTCGGATCACTCACCAATTCCATCGCCAGACCAAGTCGGCGTTTTTGTCCACCGGAAAGAACTTTCACCGGACGATCTGCAATGGCGGCTAAGCCCGTCTCCTCCAAGGCGCGATCAATCCGTGCATCGAGATCGGCAGAACCTGTGGTGCGCACGCGCAGGCGCGTAGCGGCCTCGATGGATTCATCGACGGTTAAGGGATCATAGGCAATGGAAAACTGGGGCACATAGCCGATTTCTGAGGGCTCAAAGTCATGCCCATCCGACAAGCTCTTGCCATTCCACTGCAGTGTTCCCGCGCTCTCCGCATTCAAGCCCGCGATGGTTTTGAGCAGGGTGGTTTTTCCGCATCCCGATGGTCCCACAATGGCCATAAAATGCCCCCGCGGCACGCGGATGGAGACGCGATCGACAAGATTGACCTCGTCGCCGTCTTTTTCAATGGAAAAACAAACTTCCTGTAATTCAAGCATAACTCTTCAAACGCAACAAAACAGAAAAGTCTTTCGCTGGCGAGGCGTATTTTTTGTGTTTTTCGGCATAGAGTTATCTTTCTTGAAGGTCTAATTATTATTATTAAACGTCTCAGACGGAATAGTAGAATGATCAAGGATCAATCTAGCTTGCGTTTTGGACCCGGTGGCTGTGGTACGGCATCAGGTTTGGGCGCCGGCGGTTGCTCCAAGCGGTTGACTTCAAAATCTAACGGTTCTTGGTAAGCATTGCCGCCGTCGATTTCCCAGCCACAGGGGATGTTGAGGCTGTCGGCGATCTCGCGAGCCTTGAGATAGGTGGCGAAGCTGTCTGGGTTGACCTTGAAGATCACCACACAACGCGGAGTTTGCTTGATGTAGTTACAGATGTTGTGGAAACGTCCTCGCGGTTGCTCACAATCAGCGAGAGTGGCGTCGCCCTTGGCGGGATCAAAAGTGACACACATGTTGAGTCGCGTCCACGGTTTGTTGTGCGGCACAGTGATACTTTGATTGCGAACTTTGAGATTTTTCGTGGCAAAAAGTTGCACAGTTTTTTCCTGATCGTAGATTTTGATATCGGCCTTCTTGGGGATTTTGCGCAGCTCGCGGAAAAGCGCGCGCTCGTTACTCTTGAATTCGCCCATGATCATCTTTTTGGCCTGTGGGGGATCGACGAGATGAATTTGATCCCTGATGGTGTAAACGTAGAACAACACTGCTGATTCGGCAATGTCGCGGCTATTCGGAATCCTTACCACCGTCGATTGCGGTGCTTTAGGGAGCGGAGTTTCATCGAGCAAGGCCTTGATGCGATTGATTTCTGTGAGTATGGCATCGGTCTTGTTTCGCTCGTCGACTTCGACTTTTTTCTCGACCTCGACTTTTTTCTGCATGGCTTCGAGTTCCATCAACGCCAATTTGTTTTCCTTGATCGAGTTTTCTAACAACGAAAGATCCGCTTCAATTTTGCCTAATTCTTGCGGTGTGGGTTCAGGCGCTGTGAGGAGATCTTGCTGCTTTTTGATTTGATCAATGAGTTGTTGCTTTTGTTGTGTTGCCAGTTGCACTTCTTCTTTGGTGGCGGGCTTGAGGTCGTTGAGGAGTTTTTCGACAGCTTGCTCGACGTCCATTTGCAGTAGAATCAGAATCACGATCAAAACAGCGACAACGTTGGTCAACGCGTCCATGAGTGAGTCCATGCTCACGCCTTGTTCGTCGGATGATTTTTTGCGGGCCATGATGCAGTGAAAATTGGGTAATTATTTGCGAAGGAAAAGGGAGAGATCGATCTCGCCTTGGGTGGGGATTGGGAGTTTCCCAATGCGTAGGTTATAGTTGGTTTCGGCATAGCCGCCTGCGGTGCGGAAGGTGCCGTGACCGTCGGCGCGCATCAGAAAAAGAACGAGATGCTCGCGCGCCGATTTGGTTTCGTTAAAAATACCTGCCAGTGTGCTATCGGTCGAAATGGTAGCCGCAGAGACGGGCGTTTTTTTGCCTGATTTGTCAAGGATGACGAGGCCATTGGCATTGCATTCGATGAAAACCACTTGGGTATTGGCGGAAATGCCAGAGCCCGCAGGGTTGATACGCACAGGTTGCGGTTTGGTATCGGGTTTGATCTTGCGCTTTTCGAGTTCTGCTTTGAGCTCGGCGAGTTGTTTTTCTAAGGATGGTCGTTCGTTTTTCAATGCCGCGATTTGATCGATGAGTTGCTCTAACATTTTTTGCAAGGCGGCATCGGATTGCTTGGGTGGCGTCTTGCTCTCGGCGAGTTGTTTGCGCAGGATGATGCGTTTGTTTTCAAGCTCACTTAGCTCGACCAAGGCGGCATTGCGTTCCTTAAGTGTGGCTTTGACTTTTTCAAGTTCGGCCTGTTGCTTTTTGATGTCAGCGCGGAGCTGTTGGTGTTCTTGAGCTCGTGCGAGTTCTTGTGGGTCACGATTGCTTTGTTCCTGCGCTTTGATATCGGTAATGATCTTGATCATCATGGTCAAGACTCCAATGAGGCAGCAGAGAATACTCAAGAACGGGAAGAGTGAGACTCCGGCTCCGGCAGCACTGGACTTACGACGTGACATACAGTAAAAAACGTTAGATCAACGAGAGAAGAGACCTTTTTTCTTAATAGTAATGGTTTCTCCTCCGAGTTGTTTAAGAGTCTCGTTGAGCGATTCCACGCCTTTGTTGAGTGAGGCGAAATATTCATTGAGCTGCTTAGTCGGCTGGACAAAGGCATCGCGCGTTTCAGAAGTGAGCTTATCAACCGCGTGTTGGAACGTGCCCTCGACTTTGGTTTGGTGCGCATCAAGACGAGTTTTCAGCGTCTCTCCAGCATCGCGTAAGATCGTGGAGGCATCTTGCAATTTTACTAAAAAGACCTCGTGTGCGCGAGAAAGTGAGGCCGCAAAAGCCGGGATATTCTCGGCTTGTGACATTAGAAGATCATCGGTGGCGCTCTGTGAGTCGTTGAGTTTGGGTAGAAGTTTTTCTGAGCAAAATGCATCGATCTCGGTGAGCATTTCTTCTTCTTCTTTCTGCATCAGGGCCATGGGGAATGACATGATCATGGAGAGAATGAGACCGAGCAAAGTGGTATCAAAGGCCACGCCAAGACCACCAGTGAGGTTATTGATCGATGCCTTGAGCGCCTCAGGGTCGGTAGAACCGGCAGAGAGTGAGCCCACAGCAACCGACAAGCCTTGCACTGTGCCAATGAAACCAAGGATCGGAATTGCCCAGAGGAAAACTTTGAGAAGAGTGTAGGAGCCGGAGATGCGGTTGGAATCGATGTCCGACTGCGAATTCATGAAAGTCGACACCTCACCATTGTTGTTGCGTTTTTCGAAAAGTTCCAAACCTTTGCGAATACGATTGACCATCAGGCTATCGCGAAGGCGATTGGGGAGCTTGTAGATGTGCTCGATAAAACCACTAACGGTATGCGATGTGATTTCGCTGCCGAGCTTGGTCGGGACGATATCGAGCAACATCGCACGACGCTGGCGTTGGGTTTTTTTCCATTTCATCGCGAGGATCACGAATCCCCAGATGAAAAATAAAACTTCAGCATAGTTGACCCAGCCACGTTGCAGGAAAATGTCCGAGATGTATTTCCCCTTAAAAGGAAGCAAGGTGAGTAAGAATAGTGCGGTAATGACGACGCCTGCGCCAAGGCTAACGAAAAAATTGACGTTGGCGTGATCTTCCTCGTGCCAGCCGCCGCGCTGCCCTTGCGGTGCGCTAGCATTGGATGCGGCCGTTTTTGTTTTGGTCGCTGCGGTGGGCAGAGCGGGGATTTGAAACTTGCCGTTGCAGCCGGGGCAGGAGACGATTTTTCCGGCATGTTCTTCTTCAGCAGTCATGCTGAGCTGGCAGTGTGGGCATTGGAATTCCATGGGTCGTTTGGAGTGAGATCGTTGATGGGTGCTAGGCTACTTCCGCTCGCGCAGAAAATTCGTCGCACAACGATGGACATGACATCAATCGCGTCCTAGTCAAGCGGATTTCCTGTCAGGCTTTGTTGAGTTGGTTGCTTTTTTGTTAGATTAGCGATGATTCTAATCATGCTACTACCGCTTTGCGCTCTTTGATGAAAATCCACGAGGCGATGAGCAAAAGCAGAAGCAGGATGATCCAGTAATGATAGAATGGATCGCCGCTGCTATGGGCTTGCACGGTATTGGTTTGAGCATCAGTAAGTTGGTTTTCGCTGGCGCAGAGACTGAAATCGGCCTCGCGAGTATCAGCAAAGTAGGCGGCACTAGTGACGAGAATTTCTTCGCCTTGGCGGACTTGGTAAAATCCTGGCTCTGCGGGGGCGAAGAGCGGCTGGTTGGGGGCGATTGATTGGCTCGCCAGCGTTTTACCTTGGGCGTCAAGTCGATCGAGGAAAAGTGCCGCGGTGCTGGGTTTGATCGCGATGTTGATCGGTTGGCCGCATTCCCAATTTTCTTGGGATTTGGCGATTTTTTTGCTGCGAATTTGCTCGGCGAAGCGCAGCAAGCAGACGATCAATGCGGGTTGAGTATCGATGTTGGAAAGGCGGGGATCGAAGTTGAATAAAAGTTGCTGGCTCGCTGCTTGTATCGCAGTCGCAGGGGCGTTGCGCAGCAGGATGAGTGGTCGCTCGGCTTGGCGTAGGAGAACTTCATCATTGGCGCGGATTTCGAGCGAAATCGTTTCACGAATGAGCAGGGACTGCCAGTTGATGCCATTCATCAGCGGGTGCTGGGTGGCGATGAGGCCGCCTGCGAGATACTGTCCACCCTGGGTGGCATCATTGGAGAAAATGACAGCATTGCCCTCGGCAAGCACGGGGTCGAGCGGATCGTAGGATATTAAGGAAAGATCGGCAGCTTGTGTGCCGACAGGTTGCATATTTTCGATCGAGCGGAGGATTTTTTTGCTCAAGGCTTCGAGTGGCGCGGCGGTGGAGAGAAACAATTGCTTCGGATTGGGTCGCACCAGATGTAGGGTGTCGTCGAGCGGGAAATCATCAGCCGAAAGGATCAGCTTGATGCGTTCAGATTTGCTGGGAAAATTCGCTTGCAGGGTGAGCAGGGAACGAGGTTCGAGGGTGATTGACCTTGGTGGGCTGAGCTGGCCGTTACCGGAGTCGATCTGCCAGGTGCGAGTGATTTCCTCGTCCGCATAATTTTGTAGCGTAGCGCGCCAGACTAGGGTGCCGTCTTTTTCATCGAAAGCGACTCCAGTGAAACCGCAATTGCCGATTTTTTTACCTGCTGCTAAAAGGCGAGCATCGAAAGGCATGCCTTCGACGGGAGTATCGGTCACGAACAACACGATCCCATCGCGGGATACTAACGAACGAGCGAGACGCAGGGCGAGTGTGGGATCAGTTAGTGGGGCCAGTGGCTGCCATGCTTTTAGTGCCGCGAGAAGATCTTCAGTGCTCTTGCCAGCGTAGATTCGTGGTTTGCCGGGGATCGATTCAAGCACGGTGTATTCGACATCGCTGGCGAAGCCCTTGAGAGGAGGTAATTGCTCGGCGAGAGAGGTGATGATGAATTCTTTGGAAACCGACATCGATGCTGAGGAGTCAAGCACGATGGCGATGCGCTGGGTGCTGCGCTCCATCGGGAATCGAGGTTCTGTCATCAGCCAAGTGATGAGAAGCACAGCGAGCAGCTGCATCCATAGAGGGATGGAATTGGTTAGTCGATCGAATTTGCGCCCTATATTGGCTTCGCGATGCGTTTTTTCTAACAGAAACAAGGTGGAAACCGGAAAAGATTGTGCTTTGCGTTGAAGGAAATGGATCAGCAGGACCGCAGGGATCCCGAGAAGGGCCCAGAGTCCGGCTGGATTCACGAAGCTTGGCATGGCAAAGGATTACGAGATTCGGCATGGGATGGCGAGTGCAAAAAAATGTTGGTTTTGCGGTAGGGGGAGCAGTTGGATGAAACGCTAAGGTCGCCAAGACGCTAACTTTTCAAGTTGGAAATTGGTAGAAATGATGAAAAACTTCTGTGCCTAGGCGAACTTAGTGCCCTTTGCGTTTGATCTAACTTCTAGGATTTTTTGGACCATTCATTTTTGGGTTGAAAAGAGAGCGTGCGTTAGCGGTATTTTGTGCTGGGTTCTTGTCAGGGGGAACGAGCTGTGATATAATTTCTTCACAATGCGACGCAAACCTTGGCAACTGGTTTTTAGCTGGCTTCCCCAGCCTGCTACTGCGGTGAAAAAGCGCTTGGCGGCTCAGATGCCGGATGAGGTGCTGACGATTTGGTGCAGAGAAACTGCGGCGGCATTAGGCTTGCCCGAGTTGGCACGCCGGGTGGAAGTTTCTTGGAATAATCGCATGCAGACGACGGCGGGCCGTGCTTGGTGGCCAGCGCGATTGATCGAGCTGAACCCGAAAATTGAAAACATTGATCCCGAGCAAAAGTGGCGCACCTTGCGGCATGAGTTGGCGCACTTGATCGCTTATGAGCGAGCTGGCAGAAGAAAAATCGAAGCTCACGGCGCAGACTGGCGCCAAGCTTGTGCAGATCTTGGGATTCCGGGGGAGTCGGTGTTTCATCAACTCCCTCTCAAACGCCGTAAAATTCAGCCCAAGTATCTCTACGGTTGCCCGAACTGCCGCAGTCAGTTCAAGCGTGTCAAAAAAATCAGTAAGCCGATGGCCTGCTATCCTTGTTGTAAAAAATACAGCAACGGAAAATACGATGAACGTTTTCGTTTGCGCGAGGTGAAAGGCGAGAAAT
Organism: Akkermansiaceae bacterium UBA956; assembly: GCA_002293145.1. Taxonomy (GTDB): domain Bacteria; phylum Verrucomicrobiota; class Verrucomicrobiia; order Verrucomicrobiales; family Akkermansiaceae; genus UBA956. The sequence goes on from DBCO01000040.1 coordinate 68,437, forward strand.
CAATTTAATTGAACGCCTGTGTTCATCTGCAAGAGTTGAATTTTTCTGAGGTTACTACCAGTGATCAGTGACCCCAAGCCAATGCTCTAATACTTCAAAATCGAATGAATCGGACATGGCGGCATTTTGGCTCGACCTGCTAGGTCTTCGAGTTCGATGAAAAAGCTGGCACCTACGAGGGTGGCTCCGAGTGATGTAATCAATTCGGCAGCGGCTGCAGCGGTGCCTCCTGTGGCGAGTAAGTCATCCACGAGCAGGACTTTTTCTCCTGGTAAAACGGCGTCTTCGTGGAGTTCGATGACATTTTCGCCGTATTCCAATGAATAAGCGAGCCCGCGCGTTTTCCATGGTAATTTGCCGGCCTTGCGCACGGGCACGAAGCCTACGCCAAGGCGGTCGGCGACGGCGGCGGCGAAAATAAATCCGCGTGCATCAATGCCGACCACTTTATCAATCACCTGATCACCCGCGGTGTTGCAGAGCAGTGTGATGCAGTCATGAAACAATTTTCCATCGGCGAGAACGGGTGTGATGTCCTTGAAAAGAATTCCCTCTTTTGGGAAATCAGGAATGTCACGGACGGCGGCGCGCAGATGATCGGAGGATGGCATGGTCGTTTACGGTTTGCTCTCAATGAGAGCGTAGGCGTTGTGATTGTGAATGGACTCGAAGTTTTCGGCTTCGATGCGATACCAGGTGATTGTTTCGTGGCTGTTGCTGCGTGAAGCGATGTTACGGACCAGGTCTTCGACAAAAACGGGATTATCGTAGGCCTTTTCTGTCACGTATTTTTCATCGGTACGCTTGAGTAGGCTGTAGAGCTCGCAACTGGCGGAACGTTCGACCAGGGCGATGAGGTCCTCGATCCAGATCGGCTTGTTAGAGCGGATCGAGTAGGTCACAAGACCGCGTTGATTGTGAGCTCCACGGTCACTGATTGCTTTCGAGCAAGGGCACAATGTGGCGACGGGAACAAAAGTGGTAAGAATGAAGTCGGAGCTGCCATCGCGATGATATTCGATCTCGAAGCGGACTTCAAAGTCGACAAGACCTTCGCCACCACTGACAGGTGCTGTTTTTTTTAGGAAAAAAGGAAACTGGAAGGTGACATGAGCGCGTTGGGAATCGAGGCGCTTGAGTAGCTCTTTGGGAATGGCATTGATGGTATGGACGTCGAGGCAGGCGCCGTGTGCATTGAGCACTTCCACGAAGCGACTCATGTGAGTGCCTTTGTAGTGTTGAGGCAAATCAACGGCGAGTGAGACGGTGGCGACTGTTTTTTGCATGCCGCCGGATTTTTCGCGGACTTCTACCGGAAAGCGCAGATTTTTTACGCCGACGCGGTCGATGGGAATATTGCGGTCGTCTTTTTCGTTTTGGGTGTCGGTGAGTTCTTGCATGGAAGTGTCAGGCCGGAGAAAAATGAAAGGAATGAATTGGGAAAAAAGGAAAAGGGCCTGCCCGGTGTTAGACGGACAAGCCCTGTAAAGCGATCGGTTAGATGCTTATGGTGCGAGGTTCAGAGCGCGAGCGCGCTTGATCTCACGAGTGATCTTGCGATGCACTTTGGCGGGCACTCCGGTAACGCGGCGAGGAAGAATCTTTCCGGTGGTGGAGGTGAATTTGGCCAAAAGATCGGGATTGGTATGATCGATTTTGTCAACAGGGATGTCCTGGCGACGACGGGTCATGCGACGGTTCGCTTTACGGAAAGCAATGCGACGCTCGACAGTTTTCGGTTCTGTTTCTTGCATATACGGTAGTGTTAGCGGAGTTCGCGATGAAGAGTTCTGCGCTTAAGGAATGGATTGAATTTCACCTTTTCGAGACGACCCGGAGTTAGGAGACTCTTTTTGTTGCGGGTGGTCACGTAGCGGGAAGTAGGTTTACCTTCCGCTTTCGCTTCGGTGCATTCGAGGATGATGATGTCGCGTGGCATGGCTTGGTGTGATGGGAGGGGGAAAATAGATTAATCTTCGTCTTCGTCAAGCGAAATTGTGTCAGAATCTTCATCATCGTCAAAAATTCCTCCTCCAGAGAAGCCGACGCTACCACTGGGGCGGAACTTTTTGGTGCCGTATTCCTTTTCCCACTGGGCTTGGCACTCGACGGTGAGGCGGGCGAAGGGGATGGCTTCGAGGCGGGCGATGGGGATGCGTTTTCCTGACATTTCGCAAATGCCATAGGTGTGTTTTTTGATGCGCAGGAGGGCTTCTTCGATTTCGTAGAGGGCATCTTGGTCTTTGGCGAGGACGCTGAGGGCGAAGTCGCGGTCGTAAGCATCAGAGCCAGCATCACCTTGGTGCATGCCGCTACCAGAGGCATCTGAGCCTTCGGGTGCACTGCGGATGGCCTCGCGTGCGGAGCCGGTCATAGCGTCGACGATGTCATCGCGGAGGTCGAGTAGGCGTTGCTTTTGCTTCTCGGCAAAAGCGATAAATTTTGGATCGGTAATCGGTTCGACGACGATGGAGGGGGCCTCAGCGAAGGGTGTGAATTTTTTGGCGGGTGGGACGAAAACTCTTTTTGGCTTGGCGGCAACTACTGGCGCTGCTTTGACCGGGGCGGCAGCTTTTTTCACGAGAACAGGAGCTTTTGCGGCGGGCTTAGCAGGGGCTTTTGGGGCGGGCTTAGCAGGAGCTTTCGCCGCGGTAGCTTTTTTCACGAGAGCAGGTGCTTTCGCAGCGGGCTTAGCAGGCGCTTTCGCAGCGGGCTTAGCAGGCGCTTTCGCAGCGGCAGCTTTTTTCACGAGAACAGGAGCTTTTGCTGCGGGCTTAGCAGGAGCTTTTGCCGCGGGCTTAGCAGGAGCTTTCGCAGCGGGCTTAGCAGGGGCTTTCGCAGCGGGCTTGGCAGGTGCTTTCGCAGCGGGCTTGGCAGG
>DBCO01000025.1 GCA_002293145.1 Akkermansiaceae bacterium UBA956
CGAGGGCAGCTTTGGAGTATGAGGGATTTGCAGGTGTGATTCTGATTCCTGCCAAACGCGGCGATCAAGCTTATTCCTAGCTTGATTGCCTTGCATTTGGATGAGGCTAGGCTGAGGTAGCTTCACCGCCTGAAGCATTTCCTAAGGCTGCATCTTCGGCGGATAGGAATTTTTTGAAGCGGTTTTTGTCAATTGCTTTCATGTAGGCTTCTTGTGGGGAAATGATGCCCTCACGCAGTTTTTGCCAAATGGATTCGTCCATGAACTGCATGCCCTCGCCCTTGCCCCCCGTGATGACATCGTTGAGCTTTTGGGTGGCACCTTCGCGGATGATGGCGGCTACGGCGGGGGTGGCGAACATAATTTCGTGTACGGCGGTGCGGCCTGGTTTATCGCAACGGCGGCAGAGGAGCTGGGCGAGCACACCACGAAGCGAGGCCGCGAGCATGGTGCGGACCTGAGATTGTTGATCTGCTGGGAACACGTCAATGATCCGGTCAACGGTTTTGCGGGCGTTGTTGGTGTGAAGGGTGCCGAAGACGAGCAGGCCGGTTTCAGCAGCGGTGAGAGCGAGGGAAATGGTCTCAAGGTCACGCATCTCGCCGACGAGCACGATGTCAGCATCTTCACGCAGAGCGGCGCGAAGGCCATCGGCGAAGGATGGTGTCTGAATGGGGACTTCGCGCTGGGTAAGGATTGATTTTTTATTGCGATGAACGAACTCGATGGGTTCCTCGACGGTGATGATGTGGCGATTGAAGTTGCTATTGATGTAGTCGAGCAGGGCGGCGAGTGTGGTGGATTTGCCGGAGCCAGTAGGACCAGTGACGAGGACAAGTCCGGAGCGCATGTGTCCGAATTCTTTGACGACCTCAGGTACACCGAGGGCTTCGAGTTGCATGATTTCGGTAGGAATCAAGCGGAATACGGCGGCGAGACCGTTTTTTTGTTTGAGGTAGTTGCAACGGAAACGAGAGGCCTCATCCATGGCGTAAGCGAAGTCGAGGTCGCCTGTTTCGAGGTATTTTTCGAATGCTTTGGGGTCGCAAATTTCGGCGAGGAGATCGCGAAAATCTTTTCCAGAGAGGACTGGTTGGTCGGGGATGGAGGAAATGCCACCGTGCACACGAACTTTAGGCGGCTGGCCTTCGGAGAGGTGGAGGTCGGAGCCTTTGGATTCGACGAGATATTGAAAGTAGGCGTCAATGCGTGCCATGATGAAAATGAGTAAGTTTTAGAAAAGGGAAAATGGGTTTGCGAGCGATGCTGGAGGGGGGGGGGTCAGGACTGGAAGAAGGCGCGCATTTGAATTTTGTCTTCTGCGCGGAACAGGCATTCATCGCGGGTGATCACTCCCTGGATGTAGAGCTTGCGGAGTGATTCGTCCATGGTTATCATGCCGACGTTTTTACCGGTTTGCATGACGCCAGGGAGCATAAATGTTTTACCCTCGCGAATGCAGTTGGCTACGGCGGGGGTGTTGACGAGGAGCTCAAGGGCGAGGGCGCGTCCAGAGCCATCGGCTTTGGGGACGAGTTGTTGGGAAAGGATGCCGCGGAGTGACTCGGAGACCATGATGCGGATTTGGTCGCGCTGATCGGTGGGGAAAACATCGAGGATCCGGTCGAGGGTGCGTGGAGCATTTCCGGTGTGGAGGGTGCCGAGTACTAGGTGACCCGTCTCGGCAGCGGTAAGGGCGAGCTGAATGGTCTCGAGGTCGCGCATTTCTCCTACCATGATGACATCGGGGTCTTCGCGGAGGGCGCCACGGAGGGCTTTGGCAAAGGAATCGGTGTGGGAGTGAACTTCTCGCTGGTTGACGTGGCAACTGGCGGAGTCAAAAACATATTCGATGGGGTCCTCAAGAGTGAGGATGTGGTCCTCGCGGTCTTTATTGATGAAATCGATCAACGCGGCGAGGGTGGTGGATTTTCCTGAGCCGACGGATCCAGTGACGAGGACGAGGCCGTTGTGGTAGCGGGTGAGAGGGAGAATGTGGTCGAGCGGTAGGCCGATTTCCTCAATGGTGCGGATTTGCGTGCTGATGATGCGAAATACCATGTCGAGGCCGAGGCGTTGGCGCACGACGGAGGCGCGGAAGCGGCCCTCACCGTTATCATAGGCAAAGTCGACGTCGCCTTTTTCTTTGAGACGCGCCCATTCTTTGTGTCCGAGGAAAGATTGAGCGAGTTTGTCTGTTTCCTCGGACGTGAGTGGTGCGTGGTCTTCCCAGATGGGTTGGAGTAGGCCATTGCGGCGCCACGCAGGCGGGTAGGCGGTGGCGAGGTGAACATCGGAACAGCCATATTCTTGGCCGAGGCGAAGGTATTGGTCAACGTGGTCGAGAACTGTGTGGGCTGACATGGGTTTTTGAGAGAAAAGTTCGGAAATTGGTAAAAGAATTAGAGAGTGTGGCGGGATTTATAGGGCGGATTTTGCATGGGAATCAAGCGTTTCTTGATCGCGGTTATGAGAAAGCTTTTGATTGCAGGTTTTGCCAGTGTGAATGCCAGTGTTAGAGCCATGCTAGTGAGGCCTTTGCGTCTATGTGCGGCAGGAGTTGTGTTAGTAGGAGGAGTCGGTGATTTTTTGCGAAAAATCCCTAAGGTGCTGCGCAAAAGGGAGGTGGCCGCTAGGCCTGCGAGGGCTGAGCCACCAAACCAAAGGGAGCGATGTGAGAGGATGTTTTCTTTGAGGCGGGCGGGGATATTGGCGCGATGGCGCAAGGCTAGCAGATGCTCACTGAGGGCGGCGCGCGATGCTGCGGCGCGTTGGATTAGTCGTTCGACTTCGGTGTTTTGAGGTGTTGCATCCATAGTCGGTCTTTTTGGAACTCGGATCGAGTGAAGGTGAAAAGTGGGTGTATCGGTTGTTTCAGCTTGCAGAGCAAAATGATGGCGATCAATGCATGAATTCCAGCGACTGCGAGGGCTGACATCCACCAGGTGACGTTGGAGTAATGAGCGGTGAGGCCGATGATACCGGTGATGAAGCTGAGCCAAGCTGTGGTGCCGATGATGAACAGAGCGATGGTGATGCTTATGTGTTTTTTCGCGACTTGAGCGGCTTCCTGAGACTCGATACGGATGAGTTCGAGGCGTGTGCCTACGAACTCGGCTAGCACTGATTGCCAGGAGTGCTCGGCAGGCGTGGATGAGTCGTCAGTGGTAGGTGGCAATTCGCTCATGAGTTGGCGAGATTAGCGACGGACGATGAGGCCGATGAGAAATCCTACGCCTAAGGCGCCAAGCACGCATTTAGTGGGATGCTCGCGGATGTAATCTTCAGCGATCTGGTGCAGCTCGATGGCTTTTTCGCGCGTGTCGCCCCATTGTTCGTTGGCGATTTCTTTGAATTGGGTGGCTTTTTCAGTGGCGGCACTGCGTGCCTCGCGGGCTTTTTCGGTTGTGATGTCGCGGAAATGGCTAGCGCTCTCGATGGCTTTATCCTTGAGGTTAGAAGCTTGAGCGGAAAGGTCTTTGATTTTTTCTCCGGCGGCAGCGCGCAGGTCATTTGCGGCCTGTGCTACGGAAGGGGTGTTGGGCACGGAGAAGCCGGATTCAGGTTCGAGTCCCGGATTGTTGGTGGCATAGGGGTTGTTCATGATGAAAAGGAGATGATAGTTTGTTGTATGTCGGAGCGGACTTTGTCAGATTTTTGCGCTTATGGCAAGGCGCGACTTGAGGGTGAGGTGTGGAAACTTTTTTCTTGAAAAATCAGGATGCTGGGGTGTGTGGCTCGAAGGTGAGTGAGCGCTCGTGTTCGCGCGCTTTTGCCAGACGTTTCGCCTCACGATAGAAGTGCAATTGAGCGCGAAATGGCTTTTGGCCTTTGGAGGGAGTAATCGGTACTGATTGACCTGTGGGAAGGATATTGTGGGCGTTGCAGTTGTCGGCAAAGCAATTCTTGAGGATGCTGATCAGACGGCGTTTGAGGGCAGTGTCGTCAATGGGTATCATGAGCTCGATGCGGCGATCAAGATTGCGTGACATCCAGTCTGCTGAGGCAATAAAGACGGCATTTTCCCCGCCATGGTGGAAGGAGAAAATACGAGCGTGCTCAAGGTAGCGATCGATGATAGATACGATCTTGATGTTTTTCGAGTATCTGCGATCACCTGGTTTCAAGCAGCAGACACCGCGGACGTTGAGCAAAATTTCGACGCCTGCTTGTGATGCTTTGTAAAGGGCTTCGATGATCTCGGGATCTTGCAAGGAGTTGACTTTTGCCATGATTTGCGCGGGCTCTCCGAGTTTTGCTCGATCTGCCTCTGACGCGATGAGTTCGAGCAAGCGAGGTTTCATCTGAGTGGGTGCAGGGATGAGGTGGCGGAATCGTAGGAGCTTGGAGCGCCCTGTGAGGGCATTGAAAAAGAGCGAGGCATCATGGCCATACTCGGGACGGCAGGTGAGATAGGAGATGTCGGTATAGAGCTTGGCGGTGGACTCGTTGTAGTTTCCGGTGCCAAGATGAACGTAGCGGCGCAGTTGGCCTTCTTCCCGTCGGACGACGAGGCAGATCTTGGCGTGTGTTTTCAAGCCCTTGATGCCATAGACAATGGTAACACCAGCGTTTTGTAGTTCATCGGCGCGCAGCAGATTGCGGGCCTCATCAAAGCGTGCTTTGAGCTCAACGAGCACAGTGACTTGTTTGCCGTTTTGCGCGGCCAGGATTAGGGCATCGATGATGCGGGATTTTTTCGCCGTACGATAAAGGACTTGTTTGATTGCGAGGACTTGGGGGTCGATGGAGGCTTCTTCGAGCAAGCGAATGACAGGATCGAAGGACTGGTAAGGATGGAAGAGGAGTTGGTCTTTTTCGAGTATAGAGGAAAAAATCGAGCTGCCTGGTGTAACGTCGGGCGAGTTTTGGGGCGTCCATTCTTCATCGCGGAGCTGGTGAAATCCTTCAAGGAAGGCAAGATCCATGAGGCTGGACAGCCCGACGGGCCCGCGGGGTATGCTGTATATTTCTTCTCGACTGCTATTGGTGGCAGTGCGGATGATGGCGACAAGTTCACGTGGGCAGGAGATGGGGATCTCGATGCGTATGGTATCAGAATATCTGCGTGCTGTGAGAACATCTTCCATCTCGTCTGCAAGGTCATTGGTATTGTCGTCATCGACGGTAATATCACCATTGCGCGTGAGGCGAAAGACACCCGTGGCGGTTACTTTTTCTCCTGGGAAAAGAGTGCTGGCATGGAGTGCTACGAGATCTTCGAGCAGGATGAAAGTGTTAGGGTGATTGGTGAGCGGGATGCGCCTTCCGAGGCTCTCGGGGAGAGGAATGAAGGTATATCGCTTGGTGTCGCTCTCGTGGTCGTGAACGCGGCAGGCTAGGATCGGCGTAAGAGCGGGAAGATACGGAGTGGTCTCGGAGGGGTCGTAGGAAAGCGGGGTGAGGACAGGTAAAATGCTGTGCTCGAATGTCGCGCGAAGGCTGGTTTGCTGCGATTCGGATAAGGATGCGGGGTCGAGTAGGTGAATGTCATGCTTCGCGAGAAGAGGGAGTAATGTCCCATGTAGCAGATGGTATTGATCCTCTACGAACTGTAAGATGCGCTTGCGCAGTAGTTCGAGTTGGCGTGCGGGACTGTGCCCCGAGGCATCTGGTGTTTTGCGACCTGCCTGATTGAGTAATGTCAGCCCGCCGATGCGGACTTGAAAAAATTCATCGAGATTGGATGCGGTGATCGCGAGAAATTTCACCCGCTCTAGCAATGGCACATCACTGCGCTGTGCTTGGAACAATACGCGCTGATTGAACTCGATCCAGGAGAGTTCGCGATTGAGGAAAGGGCTTGCCATAGCCAAAATCATACAGGAATTTTCGACATTGCCAAGTCTACATGCGCAAATGCTTGTGACATTGATGCGAATTACAGGGTATTCAAAAAACGCAACAGCAGATCCTTGCGGGCGCGGGTGATGAAGCAATGTAATTTTCTGCTAGAATTTTTCGAAGGTCGGTGTTTTATGGCGGCTGAAATATCCGTTGCCGAGATACATCGATGAGTGATAGTCCGGCAGGGGGCCTGCATCGGGAGCGAGCCTTACGTCTTGGCCTAGGGCCGCATCCTCTGGTTGCGATGATGCGATGTTGACGGGAGTGCCAACTTTCACGAGGCAGAAAAACTTCGGCGCAATATTCTCGTGCAAGCGAATGCAGCCGTGGCTAGATGGGTAGTGCTTGACCCAGCCGGTGTGGAATCCGTAGTTGGGCTTGAATTCACACCAATACGGCATCGGCGTACCTTTGAAGGACCAGCCTGTGGGGCGGCTATCGATGATTGCTTTGCGAGCATCTTTTCCGTTGTAGGCCCAGCCGTGACTGTTGGCGCGCTTGTATTGATTTTTCAGGATTATCGTAGAATTTCCTTGAGGAGTAGCTGAGCCAGGAGCTCCAACCGTACAGGGTGTGACGAGAAGCGGCTTGGAGCCTTCCATGACGTAGATCATTTGCTTGCGGAGCGATACTTTTACCCGCACAGCGGATGGGTTGCTCGGCAGCGTTGCAGGGAGATCATAGGCCTGGTAGGCTTTAATATCTGAACTTGTCGCAAGTTTGCTGCAAGAGCTGAGTGCGATGGCTGAGATCGCTGCGATAAGGGGGGGGAGGTAGGATTTCATGCAAACGTGGATTGGTTCGTTATCGATATGAGGTCGCTGCGTGATCATTGCATGCGTTCCCAAGAATCGACCTTGCTATTTTTAAACAACACGGTGGCCTTGCGATAGGGCACATATTGGATTTCTGGGCCAAATGAGAAGCCCGAGTAGGAGCCGCGGCGGCCCCAGCCACGCCCGATGCCATAGTGCATGTCAAAGTGATTGTTCACAACTGGCGTGGAGGTGAAGTAGTCCCAGCGATCCGTCACAATGTTACCCTGAAGGCCTCGATAGCGCTGCGATGGCGCGCCCCATGCGAGAAAAACGGCATCGGCTGACATGCCGCGTGCCAGTTCGCCGCGCTCGGCCAACTCCTGATGTTTTGCAGGGAGGTTGGTAAATTTCGCACCATTTTTAAGGATGCGCTCTTGGGGTGTAGAGGAGGTGCACGCTGCGAAGAGGAGTACTATAGGGAGGGTCAAGAGGGTGAGTATTTTCATTGCATTGAAGTATACGTACTCTGCGAGATTTGGCAATCGTGCAGTTTGAGAAAAAAACTCCGATTTTTTTCGATTACCGCTTGCAAAAATGCCGACATCCTACGCAATCTCAGCGCGTAGCCATTTTACCATTTATCATGTCAGACCTGTTAGAAGAAGACGATTTGCAATCCGCTCTCAAGAAATGCCCAGAGTGGGAGTATGAAAAGAAAGCCATCATTCGTTTGGTGGAGTTCGAGGAATTCAACGATGCCATTGATTTCGTGAACGGAGTCGCTGAAATTGTGGAGGAAGCCCAGCATCATCCCGAGATCAATATTCGCCACACTCGCGTGTTGTTGAAATTGACCACTCATGATGCCGGCGGTGTGACCGATGCAGACATCGAGTTGGCCCAGCGCATCGATAACTTGATCGATTGATCATCGCGCTTATTGATTCAAAGAAAGCGGAACCTGTTAGATGTAGTAGGTTCCGTTTTTTTGTGCTGATTTTTAGGGTGTCGTTTTGAGTGACTCGGTCAAATTCGTGAGCTTTGTGCGAAGGCGTTCGACGATTTCCGGATGCTCTGCTGCGCGATCGATGCGTTCGCCGAGATCATGTTCGATCTGAAACAACAAGGGTTTTTCGAGGCTAGCAGAAAACCCATCGAAGTCACCAGTTTGGCTGATCAGTTTGACGTGGAGTTTCCATGGTCCTTCACGGTAGGCATTGGGAAGGTTATTGTCGCCAGAATAGGCAAAGGAAAAGGGGGCGACAGCTTGCGTAAAACGGGTGGCGGAGAGCAGTTGTCGGATGTCCCGACCATCGATGTTTTTGGGGACGTCAACTCCGCAAAGTTGTAGCACGGTCGGTAAGACATCGAGTGTGCTAGCGGGTTCGAGTTGATGCCGTGGTTCGATGACGCCTGGCCAATAAAAAATGCCAGGAACGCGGTGGCCGCCTTCCCAGTTGGAGCCTTTGCCATCGCGAAACGGTTGCGCGTATCCGACGTTAAGTCGTGCTTCGCCGTATTTGGGATTCTTGGCAACGTTATGATAGAGAATCCATGGTCCGTTATCGGACGAGAAAATCACCAAGGTATTGCGGGTGATACCTGATTTTTCTATGCTAGCGAGAACTTGAGCAATCGCATCATCGATCTCGGCCATGACATCGCCGAGCAAGCCACGGCGAGATGTTCCAGTGAATTTTTCGGAGGCATACAGTCCGAGGTGTGGTTGATTGTAGGCGAGATAGGCAAAAAATGGCTGTTCTTTGTTCGCTTCGATAAACTTTGTGGCTTCTTGCGTGTAGCGAGTAGTGAGCGAGATCGAGGCATCGCGATCCGAGGGCAAGTTCATTGCCAATCGCTTGTATTCCTTGATCGGCGCATCGCCTTGTGGGTCGGACTGGAGCAATTGCGAGTTATCGTAGTCGTGCGAGACATTGGTGCCAATCCATTGATCAAATCCATGCGCCAGCGGCAATGTGTCGGCGCTCATGTTGTTATGTGTGTTTGGGCTTCCAAGATGCCATTTGCCAAACATGCCGGTGGCGTAGCCGCGGTTCTTCAATGCCTCGGCGATGGTGGTTTCTGAGGAGCGTAGATGGTTTTTGCTATCGGGACCGACGACCCAGCCGCCTAACTTCGAGCGACCAGGGTATCGGCCTGTGAGTAGTGAATATCGGGAAGCACTGCAGGCAGGAGAAGCGACATAAAATTGCGTAAAATCGGCCCCACCCATCGCCATCTTGGTGATCGTTGGTGTCTCGATGACTGGATTGCCGTGATGGGCAAAATCCCCGTAGCCGCTATCGTCCAGATAAATTATCACCACATTAGGCCGATCCATGGCTTCGCGCGCCGAGAGTGGAACGATAAGTATGCCGAATGCGAGTGAGAGGATGTGGCGAAACTTCATGAATTGAGCAAACGCGATCAGCGCGGCAAGAGCAAGCCTTCGTTGTCGAGTCCGGTGATGCGGCGAAGATTCTTCAGCAAATGCCACAGCGTGAAACCGAGGAAAACCATTAGTGGTAAGCCTATCACGAGGAATCCCCAGCCGGTGATTTTCGCTACTTGTGCGTTGTACACTTCCTTCGCATCGGGCGCGGTGTGGTCAAGTTTTCCGAGGAAATGCATCGCCAGATAGAGATTGAGCACGGTGCTGACCAAAAACGATGCCGCGAAAAGCAAAGTGGATTGCCAGAGCATTTTGCGATAGGCTACGTGCGCTTGCTTTTCGGCAACCGTTTTTTCGATCACCGGAATATTGAACACCGAATCATTGTAGAGAAAGGCATTCAACAAGGGACTTTTGCTGCGGAAAGAAAACAAAACAGCGAGTCCAAGCACGAAAGGAATACAGGCTTCTTTGATGCCGAAAAGCAGGGCCGCGTTGGGCTTGATGGTGCCATCTTTGTTCCACAAATAGAGCGTTAATCCACCCGTCAGCAGCACCGATACCAAGCCGAGCAGCGAAAAGGTATTCATCTTTTTCGTTTTGATGAAAAACCAGATGCCGTAAGCGAGGGGCGGCACTAGCGCGAAGATCATCGCCTTCGCTGCACCGATGTGCCAGATTTTATCGCCATCCTTGCTCATGAAACTGAGGGCCATCACCGGGATGAGCACGTTGATGAGGATGTTGTGGAGGGGATTTTCTTGTTCTTTTTTCTGGCTCATGGGATCGAGAGTTGGATGTCGAGTGAGAGGAGATCGAAAAAAGGCGGGCCGAAGCCCGCCTTTGGATCACGAAGGAATTACGCTTTGGTGTAGATCGTCTTGCCGGTGGACTTGAGGTCATTGCAGGCTTGCACCATGCGTTGGCTGAGACCGAGTTCGCCTTTTTTCAGATAGGAACGTGGGTCGTATTGTTTTTTGTCGCCGACTTCGCCGTCGATTTTCAGCACGCTTTCAATGTTCGCGCACATGTGCGTGACGATCGGGCGGGTAAAAGCGTATTGCGTATCGGTGTCAATGTTCATTTTCACCACGCCGTAGTCGAGCGTTTCTTGAAGATCCTCGCTGGAGGTGCCGGAACCACCGTGGAAAACGAGGTCCATTTCAGCTGCGTCACCGTGTTTGTCCATGACCGCTTTTTGGCCATCGCGGAGGATGGTAGGCTTGAGCTTAACTGCGCCCGGCTTGTAAGCACCGTGCACGTTGCCGAAGGTGGCGGCGAAAAGGAAACGACCGATTGGTTGCAGCGCTTCATACACTTCCACCATGTCTTCAGGGGTTGTGTAGAGTTTTTCGCTCGGCAGGCCTGATGTATCGTGACCGTCTTCTTCACCACCGACGCAACCGGCTTCGACTTCCAAAATGATGCCCAAGTCAGCACACTCCTTGAGCAGAGCTTTGGAAATTTCAAGGTTTTCCTTCAGGTCAACGACGGAGCCATCAAACATGTGCGATTGGAAAAGCGGACCATTGCCAGCGGCGATGCGCTTGCGTGAGGCTGCGAGCAAGGGCTTGAGGAAGCCATCGACCTTGGCGGGATGGCAGTGGTCAGTGTGGAGAGCGATGAGAACATCGTATTTTTCTGCAAGCAGATGACATGCCTCGGCAAGCACGATGGCACCAAATGCGGCGTCCTTCACAGCAGTACCAGAGGCGAATTCGCCACCACCGGTAGAGACTTGGATGATGCCGTCAGACTTCGCTTCGGCAAACGCGCGCAGGGCACCATTGATGGTGGTGATGCTGGTTACATTGATTGCGGGATAAGCGTATCCACCCTTTTGGGCGGCATCCAGCATGGCACGGTATTGAGCAGGTGTTGCGATCGGCATGACGGGGACGTTGTAAGGAGTGCCACCGGTATTGACAAGGATTTTCCGGGATGAATCTGGCGCATGACGCTGTTTCCAGTAGTTCCTTAGCCGCAAAAAAACCCAAAATGCGCAAAAATCGAATCGAAAAAATCCGTCAAATCAGTCAAATCCGTCGTTTCTATTTTTCTATCTGGGATGATTGGAATTTACCCACATGGATCTTCATCTTGGCTTGTCACCGATGCGCTGTATGCGCTACCTTGTGCCACCATGTCAGAAACGACGAAACATTTTCCCGAGATCCAGTTGACCCTTCATGAGAGTCGTGTGCTCGGTTGCTTGCTCGAAAAAGAAGCGACCACGCCGGCCTACTACCCGCTTACCTTGAACAGCCTGCAAGCCCGCGTGCAATCAGAGCTCCAACCGCCATCCCGTAACGAAGATGGACGAAGATGTGATCGAAAAAGCACTCATCGGGCTGCGCGAAAAAGGGCTGGTGGTGAAGCTTCATGCCGCGGGTGCGCGGGCGCTGAAATACAGACACACCTTGCCTTTAGTCCTCGATTTGGATGCTGCACAAAGCGCGATCCTCACCGTCTTGTTGCTTCGTGGCGTGCAGTCCGCAGGCGAATTGAAACAGCGGACCGAGCGCATGCATGAATTCGCCACACTCGATGCCGTGGAAGAATGCCTGCAATGGTTCATCGGGTATCCAAACGGCGCGCTTGTGCAGCGCCATCCCTCGGGCCAAGGCCGACGCGTCGAAACAGTTTGTCATCTGTTAGGTGGGTCGCCCACCGCCGAGATGTCATTGGTCAGCGGAGCGAGTTTGGAAATTGTCGAACTCGAAGCCGAACAAGCATGGCGCAGCAGACTGGAAGCACAAGTCGCTGAACTACGCCAACAAGTCGAGGAACTGAACTCCATGGTGCAACAACTCCGCGAGGAACTTGGTGCGTGAAATCCTCTAATCTTAACCGAGGCGGACGCTTTGCGGATGGTGAAAGAGATCGTTTGGATCGTATTGGCGTTTGATACCAGTAAGGAATGTTAGGTCGCCGTAATAGGCTTGTTGCGGATGAGCGAATCGCAGATCAGGGTAGTTGCAATAGTGTCTTTTGATGCCGCCAGCGGCTAACAGATCTTGGATGGCATCGACGGCTTGGATGACTTTGCTCTCGCGTTTCGGTTGGTCCCAGTAGCCTTGAATTTCTGACATATAGGGGCAATCGCGATGGGGGAATACGGAGGCGCGTGCGAATTCAGGATTCTGAATGGCTCCGCCGAGGGTGTTGACTTGCCAGATCACGCCTGAGGTGGCGGCAACTTTGCTGGCGAGAGTCTCTGCAATTTTTTCGATGTCGGCAAATCCCTGAAGCATGCCCGCGCAGGCATTCTTGAAAGGCAGTGGTCCACTACGTCCATAGTAGGTCTGGATCGCGGCGGGATAGAGTGGCGCAAAATAGCGAGTGTGAGAATCAACCAGTTTTTTTAAGGGACGCATGGCGGCATCGATGCGTTCGCGACTGCGCAAAACGGAATGGGTAAGCAGAATGGTCAGAGAGGTGCCATTGAGGACGAAGGCGGAAAAAGCATCGTTCGGCAATGCCTGAGTGGCGGTGAACCATGTTTGCAGGAGTTTCTTGAATCGGGTAGGGGTGAGATTGCTGGCCTTGAAACGTCGGCGATAGAGATGAGTGGGGGCGGCTTGTGTGCGGAAGCGGAACTGCGTGATGACGCCAAAATTTCCATTGCCACCACCGCGGCAGGCTTTGAGTAAGTCGGCATCGCCGGAGACTGCGTGAATTTTTCCTGTGGCATCGATCATGCGTAGTCCGATGAGTTGATCACAGGTGAGCCCATATTGCCGTGCGAGTAGGCCATAGCCTCCGCCGAGCGTGAGTCCTCCGATGCCGACTCCAGCACAAGATCCAGCGGGCAGGATGCGACCACGGGCTAACAGATATTCGTTGATCTGTCGCAATTTGGCTCCGGGTGCTACAGTGAATTCTTTGGTGGCGTTATCGAGAGACATCGTGGTCATCCCCGAAAGGTCAAGACTCAGGCTGTCATCAGCCATGCAAAACCCTTCAAAACAATGGCCGCCGCTTTTGATCGATACTGCTTTCTTTTGTTCGCGTGCCCATTGGATTCCGACAATGATGTCATCTTCATTGAGGCATTTTTTGACAGCTGCTGGCTTGGGCTTGAGGCGACTATTGAATAAAGTGCAGGCGCTGCGGTACGGTTCTGTGCCCGGCAAGGCGAGCGATGGCTTGACAGAAATCGCTTGGGCACGCGCCAAGGGAGAGAGCAGGGCAAGGCCACCCCATTGCAGAAAACTACGACGATTATAGTAGTTCATTCAATTTTTCAGTGTGATGCTGACTTTGCCCGTGTAGGCATTTTGCAAAAGGATGCGTCCTGTTTTAGCATCGAAGGTAGTAGGGACGGCTTTTCCGTTGACGAGGGCCTTAGTGTTTTCTGAGGCGGGAAGGCTGATGAGGGCGGATACGCCGGGGGGGAGTGCGATTTGCCAGATGTTAGTGGCTTTTTCCCATTTCAGATGAACGGGGCCGCGAGGGGAGGGGACTTTGCCGAGGAGTGAAGTGAGTGAGGCGGGTTGGGGGGCGATAAGAATCTCAGACCAACCGGGTTTGGTGGGGCGCACGCCGATGACGTAGCGTGGTAGAATGTTGGCGGGGGCAGCACCCCAGGCGTGGTTCCAGTCTTGGTTGGGTTTGTATTTGTTGTCCCATGCTTCCCAGGTGATCGAGGTGCCGCTGTTGAGCATGTGTTTCCAGCTGCGGTCGCCATCGGCGAGCATGAGTTCGAGTGCGGTTTGTGCTTCGCCTTGCTCGTAGAGTCCTTCGAGCAAATATTGAGCAGCATAGACCGAGCAACGCATGCCACGTTGTTTGATGAAGGCGATGACACGCGTGCGATTTTTTTCTGGCACGAGTCCGAAGGCGAGCGGGAAAAGATTGGCGTGTAAGGAGCTGTGCTTTGTGCTTTCACCATCTTTGAAAATACCAGTTTGTGGATCGATTAGTTTTTCTTGAAATGCGGCGAGGGTTTTTTGGTATTGCTGTTGGTAGGTCTTGGCGTCATCGGGCTTGTGAGCGGCGTTGGCGAGTTCGCTCATGAGCTGGAGAGCGCGGAGGTGGAAGGCATTGACGACGGTGTTGACTGGAGTGAAAACGTAGCCATCGCGCTCGGTGGTTGGCCAATCGACAATGTCATCGCGCTTTTGTTGTTTCTGATTGCTGACGAGTAGGCCATCGGCGCGTGCACGCTCGGATAAGGTTTTCTTTTTCAGGGCTTCAAAGCGGGAAGCAATCCATGCTTGATCTCCGGTCTGCATCCACTCGGCATGTGCCATAAAAATCATGTGTGGTGCCCACTCGGTTGGCCAAGTTGGTTGCTTCATGAGGTGGTCATAGGTATCCCGCGCCATCAGCGGATCAGGATCGCAGGCGTAGTGACTGAGTTGGTTGAGGTAAGCGTCAGCCTCATAGGGGATTCGCTCGCGGTCACCATCGACATAGACTCCAGCAAAAGTCGTGGCCTTGATCGAGTAGCGGCAGAGTTCCCAAATGGCATCGAGGGTTTTGTCCGAGGATTGAAAGCTGGCGGCTTGATCATCCCAAGTGGAGGCGAAGGCGGAATTGCGCTGAATGTTTTTTTCGCTAAAATCACCTTTCCAGCCTTCGATTTCTACCCAGCGAAATGGCAGCACGACGCCCCATTCTTTGGGTGTGAGAATGGCGGCAGGTAAGGTCGTATTGCGCTTATCGGCGGGCGGTGCGACGAGTGATTTTTCACCTTTGAGTTCGGCCGTGGTCTTGATGTAGCGAATGGTGCCACCGGGATTGCGATTGATGCGTTGATCCTTCTGAGCTTCTCCAAAGTGCACGGTGATCGATTGATTTTCTCCGGGTGACATGATGTGGATGTTGCCAAAAGAGACGCGCCCGAAGTCGACGAGAATCGTGCCATCATCATGCTTGCGGATGGATTGCGATTTTTCTACTACGATCATAGTAGGTGCTGCATTGCTGCTCGTAGCGCAAAGCATACAAATGGTCATGAGGAAAAGTGCGGAGATCAATGGTCGGATCATGATGTGCTTGGGTATATTTATTCGAAAGTGAATTTTTTGGGACGTTTCGGGCGGAGTGGTGAACGCCCGCCATGAGATTGTCGTATTGGATCAAAGAGTGAGTCCATGCCATGCGATTTGATGTCATACACCGCTGAGAGTAACTCGCCGAGGCGGTCTTTGGGGAAGCCACGCTCCTTGAACCAGGCGAGATATTCGATGGGCAGATCGCAAATCCACACACCGGCAGGTGGGCATTCCTTGGGGCCAAATTTGCCATAGGGCATGCGCATGGCCGCGATCTCGGCGAGCAATCGGCGAAAATCATCACGGTCAATTTCGGCATGTTCCATGTCGAGGATGATACGGAAGTTTTGGATGTTGGCAAATTGAATCATTGTGGGTGATTTTTTCGGATGAAATGTAGGAAGATTAAACGCTAAGATCGGAAAGTCACTAAGGCGCGAAGTTTTTAGGTATGAATAAAATTGTTGCGCGCGGAGTCGCAGAGAGGTAGAGGAAGACGTGAGATGATGGGATTTTCATATCAAAAAAACTCTGCGTCTCTGCATCTCTGCGCGAAATTTTGTTGTGGTTGTTTGGAACTGGATATGGCGCTGATTTTTCAGTTTATTGAATTCTAAAAATTCTGTAATTCTGTTGAATCGGCATTCACAACGAGGTGATAATCATTTTTTCTCAATGCTGATTGCTTGCGTTCCGTTGATACGAAGACTTGCACTCAAGGCGAAACTGTGGATGCTGTGGCGGTGAATTCTCCGAGCGCAGTTGTGATGGCGGTGTTACCCGCCTATCTGTTGATCTTGCTGGGAGCGGCTTTGCGTAAAGGGCGAATTTTACGCCAGGAGCACGATGAACCGATTATGCACGTGGTGTTTCATGTGATGTATCCGTGTTTCATTTTGGATAAAATTCTCGGTAGTGAAGCACTGCGTGATGGCTCGGTGGTGGGGTGGAGTTTTTGCATCGGATTTCTCGAACTGTGCGTCGGCATGCTCGTGGGCTTTGCGATTGGCATGTTGCTGCGTTTGGAAAAAGGCAACGGACTGCGCACCTTTGCCTTTTCGGTCGGGATTCAAAATTTCGGTTTCACCGCGATCCCCATCGTGCAGCAATTGTGGGGGCCTGCCGCTGTGGCGGTGCTGATGGTGCACAATCTCGGCGTCGAGCTCTCGATCTGGACCATCGGCGTGATGTTGATGTCGAATGATAAGAAAATTCCTTGGAAAAAATTAGTCAACGGCCCCGCGCTTTCCGTAGTCGTTGGTTTGTTGTTGGTAGCCGTTGGTGTGGATGAAAAAATCACCGGGCCATTTCGCGAAATGATGAAGTGGCTCGGCAGTGGCGCATTTCCGTTAGCCTTGCTGATCACGGGCGCGATTATGATCGATATGGTGCAAGTCGAGAAGCCCTCGGCGCGCATCGCGATTGGCGGATCAATCACGCGGCTGATGTTGATTCCGGTAATCATTTTGGCGGCGGCGAAGTATTTGCCGCTGTCGCTGGAGCTCAAGCAGGTGCTGGTGGTGCAGGCAGCAATGCCAGCGGCGATGTCGCCACTGTTGATCGCAAAGCTCTACGGTGGCAGGCCGGGGATTGCGGCCCAAATCATCGTAGTATCGACATTGCTCAGTCTACTGACCTTGCCGTGGGTGATCGCGTTGGGGATTCAGTGGGTGCTTTGAGCGAGAGAGTTACTCGATGTTCTGCACTTGTTCGCGGATTTTTTCGAGTTCGGTTTTTCCGGATACGACGGCTTGCGCAATGGTCGCATCGCTAGCCTTGGAGCCGATGGTATTGAGTTCGCGATGAATTTCTTGGCAGAGGAAATCGAGGGCGCGGCCAGGAGGCTCCGAGCCGATGAGGTAGGCATGGAATTTTTCGAGGTGGGCGTGAAGGCGAGTGATTTCCTCGCTGATGTCGCAACGATCCGCGAAAAGGGCAATCTCCTTGAGCAAGCGCTCATCGCTCGGGTCGATCGGGCAATTCAATTCGGTGAGTCGTTTTTCTAACAGTTCCGTTTGGCGTAGGGCTCGCCTTGGCGCGATCTCCTGAATTTGTGAGATGATCGATTCAATCTGACGGAGACGTGCGCGGAGGTCTTTTTCGAGAGCGGCACCTTCACTGGCGCGAGATTCTTGAAAAATGCGCAAAGCTTCGTGTAATGCGGGCTCGACGGCAGGCCAAATTTGCGCGGCATCCATGGTTTGTTCTTGAGCGCGAATGATGCCCGGCACGCGGAGAAAATCAGACGCATTCGGCGTGAGGTCGCGCTGCAAAGTGCTAGAAAGGCGAGCAAATGCCGATTCGAGCGCTTGCGCCATGGCAATATCGACATCGAGAAGTGCAGCCTCTTTTGCGGCGCGGTTCACAGTGAGGTTGACCTGAATTCTACCACGTGAGACATGTTGAAAAATGATCGGGCGGATCGCTGCTTCGAGAGAATTGAGATCGCGAGCGCAGGACAAGGACAGCTCCGCTTGCTTGCGATTGACGGAGGAAATTTCGACACTAGCGTGCGTGTCATTGAGTGCGTGTGTGGCACGGCCAAAGCCGGTCATGGAGTGAAGTGGCATCGGCGGCAAGGTTATCTCGCATGATTGAAGGATGCCATCATATTTTTCATGGGGTGATTGAGATAAGAGCTACGATTCATTTTTCGTCAGTTTCGGGATCTGTTTTCTCGTTCGCCTTATCTTCCTCATTTACTGCTGGTTCTGCTGCGGCGAATACTTCGATTTGCTCGGCTTTGGTGATGGCGATCTGCACTTTTTCTTTGTATAGAGCGAGCTTGCCCGTGACCTTGACCGTTTTACCGATCAGAGCAGCGGGTTTTTTCTCATTAGGAAAAGCTCCAGCATCACGGCCAAAGCAAAAAACCACGAACTCGGTGTTGTCGAAATTTAAGAATGAATGACCGCTGCGAGCGATTTTGGATTTGGCATTCGGAATGCCCGTAACCGAAACTTCTTGGCCGACGTGTTTTTTCAGGGTTTCGAGATCGCTGACAGAGATCGGCTTTGATGGTGCGTGGACGACTTCTGCGGCGGCTTCTTTTTGCAGCTCGGCTTCGTCTGTTTTTGGTTCAGCGGCATGGATGGTGCTAAGGCAGGCAACAAGGGGAAGAAAATGTTTCATGTGCATGCTAGGAATCTAGCAAATCCCTGGCGTCACGTCTAGTGCAGATGTTGACAAAAATCGGAATTTTTCCACTGGACAAAGCACGATGATTTTCGTCAGGTGTAGCGCATGGAACATCATGTCTATTTTTGGCTTAAGGAAGAAAACAAAAACGCTGCAGATCGTGCTGCTTTTGAACAAGGACTCGAAGACTTGTTGAAATTGCCCGGTATGGAGCGCGGACTGTGGGGGCGCCCTGCTGCTGTCGAGCAACGTCCCGTTGTCGATCTTTCCTGGGACTATGCGCTTTCGATTACTTTTGTTTCGATTGAGGCTCAAAACGTCTACCAAGATGATCCGGATCACCACGTCTTCATCAACACGCACAAGCCAAAGTGGGAAAAAGTGTTGGTCATCGACATTGAGCCAAATCGCTAATTTCAATTTTAGTCTTTAGGCCACCTCTGGAAAGCTGAATGGAGTTGGTTCTTGAAAACGAGTATTTTCCTCTAACAAATCAACAGCGTGCCGATGCGGTTTCTAGGATTTCGGACAAAGGCGTAATTCTGGTCTGACTTTTAGCAGGAAGGGATGTTTTGCGCTGATCTCTCGCAATAAAAAACGGCATCCCAGGTGTGCGGGATGCCGTTGTTTTGTTAGGCTTATATTGGCCCTGTGGTGATTATTTCGCGGCAGCGATGACGGTGTCTTTGGTCATGCCGAGCTCTTTCATTACGGTGTTGCCGGGAGCGGAGATGCCGAAACGATCGATGGCGATCACTTTGCCATGTAGTCCGACGTATTTCCACCACAGACCGCCGACACCAGCCTCGATGGCGATGCGTTTGGTGCAAGTGGATGGGAGCACGCTTTCGATGTAATCAGGGCATTGGCGATCGAAGCGCTCGAAGCAGGGCACCGAAACCACGCGCACACCGTCGCCGAGCTCGGCTGCGGCATCGATGCAATGCTGCACTTCGGAGCCGCTGGCGAGCAAGATGGTGGTGAGAGCTGCGGTTTCTTTTTTCGCAATGTAGGCACCGCGGATGACGCCATCGCGACGCTCTTCCACGCCGAGATTGTTCATCAAGGGAATGGCCTGACGGGTAAGGATCAGGGCGGTTGGGCCATCGGTGCGATTCATCGCGGCCACAAAGGCACCGGCGGTTTCCTCGGCATCGCCGGGGCGGATCACATCGAGACCAGGGATGACGCGCAGGCCGCTGACGGTTTCTACGGGTTGGTGCGTGGGGCCGTCTTCGCCTACGCCTACGGAGTCGTGCGTGAAGATGTAAGTGACGGGCAGTTTCGCCAGTGCCGCGATACGGATCGAGGGGCGGAGGTAATCGGCGAAGACGAGGAAAGTTGCACCAGAGGCGCGGAATAGTCCGTCATAGGCGATGCCGTTGCAGATGGCTCCCATGGCGTGCTCGCGGATGCCGAACCAGATGTTGCGACCGGTTGGGTTTTTCGCAGAGAAATCACCGCCGTCTTTGATGTAATTTTTCGTCGAGCCGAAAAGGTCGGCGCTGCCGGTGATGAAGTTGGGCACAGCCTTGGCGACGGCATTGATCACATTGGCGCCAGCGCTGCGGGTGGCGTCTTTGTAATCGGCAGGGAAAGCGGGGATCTGAGCGCTGAGATCGGTGGGGACGGCGGCGGCAACACTCTCGGTGAGTTGTTGTGCCAGAGCAGGGTTAGCGGTGGCCCAAGCATCGTAGGTGGCTTGCCATGCAGCAAGTTCTGTGGCGGTTTTTTCATTGCGGGCAGCGAAGTAAGCGCGCACTTCGTCCGAGACGAAGAAATGTTCGGCGGGTAGGCCGAGGTTTTTGCGGGCTTCATCGATGAACTTGGCTCCGCCTTCGCCGTGTGCTTTGGCCGTGCCTGCGACTTCAGGGATGCCTTGACCGATGATGGTTTTGGCGATGATTACCTTGGGTTTGCCATTGTTGTTGGCTTTGGCCTCTGCGAGTGCTTGCGCGATGGCAGCAAAATCGTGGCCATTGATGGTGACGGCATCCCATTGTTGGGAATGGAAATAGGCTTCTGCATCTTCGCCTTGGGTGATATCTGCCATGGCATCGAGGGTGACGTCATTGGAGTCGTAGATCATCACCAAGTTGTCGAGACCGCTATGGCCCGCGAAGGCGATAGCTTCTTTGGCAACACCTTCTTGGAGGCAGCCGTCGCCGAAAAGAGCGAAGACGTGATGATTGAAAATTGTGTGATCTGCAGTGTTGTAGAGAGCAGCGGCGCGTTTGCCCGAGAGAGCAAAACCGACGGCATTGGCGATGCCTTGACCGAGCGGGCCGGTGGTGGCTTCTACGCCGGGAGTTTCATGGAACTCAGGGTGGCCTGGGGTGATCGAATGCAGTTGACGGAAGTTTTTCACCTCTTGTAACGAGAGATCATAGCCAGAAAGATGCAGCCAAGAGTAGAGGAACATCGAGCCGTGGCCGGCGGAGAGTAGGAAGCGATCGCGATTCAACCAGCGTGGGGTGCTTGGGCAATAGGTCATGGCTTCGCCAAAAAGCACGGCGCCGATTTCTGCGCAGCCGAGCGGCAGCCCGAGGTGCCCTGATGAGCAGGCGTGGATGGCGTCCATGGCGAGTCCACGGGCTTGATTGGCGGCGGCTGATAATGCGGTGGTGTTCATGAGAATTGGCAGAATAAATGTGCGGGCGCATCGTAGGCATTTCATGCTGCCTGACAAGCGATGATTTTGTCAGTAAGATGCTCTTGAGCGATCACACCCGCGCATTGAGCCAAGTGCCGCGGAAATGCAGCCACGAGAAAACGAGTGCCTGTACGGTAAGATCGATGGCGAAAATGGTCCATACGCCGACGAGTGTGAGGTGGCCGGTGGATTGGGCATACATCAACACACCGATGCGGAAAAAGCACATGATCGAAAAGGCCCACTTCATCACCAAAGGAGTGGCTCCTGCCCCGCGCATCGTCGTTTTGAGGAGAATGCAGGTCGCAAATGCCGGTTGAGAAAAGGCGCAAACGATTAGCAGCGGTGTGGCCATGTGCAGGTGTTCCTCGCTACCACCAGCGAGGATGCCGACGAGTTGCTCGCGGAAAAGCACAAAGCACAGACCTAGGAAACTCATCACCGCGATGTTGAGCTTCCAACAAAAACGCACTGCGCGTATCGCCATTTCCTTCGACCCCGCGCCCAGATATTGCCCTGTCAAGGCCGCAGCAGCTGTGGCGATCGCGAAGCCTGGCATGAAGCTCATCGACTCGACGCGGATCGCGATCATGTGCGCACCCAGTGCCCCGTGCAGCGGCAGTTGGGAAATTGTTTGGATGCCGAAGTAATGGATCATCCACATGCCAGCGACCTCCATCGATTGCGGGATGCCGACGCGAACGATGCGCTTGGTGACATCGCGATGAAATCCCAGTGCCTCACGCGACCAGCGCAACACGTGATCCGCCGCGCCTTTTCGCATGGCTAAGACGATGCTAACTGATGTTAACCCCGCGATCCAGCCGCAGACCGTTCCCAGCGCGATGCCAGCCACGCCGTGACCGCCCCATGGGCCGGGACCATAGACAAACAAAATGCTCAGGCACAAGTTGACGACGTTCACCACGATCATCGAAAAAAACGGCGTCCGCGTGTCGCCCGAGCCGCGCAAGGCCGAGTTCAGCGCCATCATTGCCCCGCTAAAGGGTCCCGACCAAGCAAGCACACCAAGATAGTCCGCCGCATGTCGCGAGGCCTCTGGGCTGAGTTGCATTTTCTCGATCAATAGACCCGAGCCAAAGTAAAGTAAGAGCAGCGAGCCAATCCCCGCCAAGATCCCCAAATACAAGCCCTGACACATGCCGCGTCTCGCCAATTGACCATCGCGAGCACCCACGGCGCGCGAGACCAAAGCCATCACACCAATCGCTACAGCTCCTTGCAGGATGTTAAAAAACCAGCCTACATAGCCGCCGAGGCCCATGGCATCGAGGATTGCTACACGCGCTTCGCCCTCGGCCATGCGGCTCGACACCATGATGTCCGTGACGCCGACGAGAAACGTCATCGCGTTTTCCAACAAAGGCCACACCGCCAGAACGACCACCTGTTTTGACAGGCTCAGTCCACCTAGCTTCCCGGCGAGGATCGGAGTGCGCTTCGCGGAATCGGACTCGGACATAGCAGAAGCTTACTATTGGTCCAAAGATTGACTTTCGAGCGGTTGCACATTCGGCAACGAAGGGCCAGTCGCTTGTGCGAAGCGTGTTTTGGAGCGGATCAATAATGTGCCCAAGACCCAATCGGCAAGAGGTAGCACGACGTTGAAATTTTTGTGCATATAGCGATGATGCAGGAGGTGATGGCCATTGATGCGGCGAAAAAATTCCGGCTTCTCACAACGGCGCGCCTTGGGCAAATGCATGCACCAATGAAGGTATTCATAGACGCCATAATAGCCCGCAAAAGCGATAAGCCCACCGATGGTAAATGCCCATTCTTTCACCAGCAACGAGATCACCACATAAGGAATCATGCCGATCATAATCAATACCGGTCCATTCCACCAAGCCATCGGGATGGTTTCCTTGTCCTTGTCATTTTGCAGGTGGTAGGTGTGGTCCGCTTTGAAAGTCTGATGATGCACGACCGCATGCGCATTGAAGGCATAACGGAATTTTCCTACTGGGCGATGCATCACATACTTGTGCAGAGTCCATTCAAAAAACGAGGCGAAAACGATGCCGACCAGCAATCCAGCTAGGGCCCAAATCAGGGTTACATAAATCATTCTTTAGATGCGGGACTTAGCCGCGCGCGCCATCATCATCCAGAATCCAGAAAACACAAGGAGCGAATCAAGAAACCTTGCATTTTGCTTTTCTGTTGTGAGGCAGTGAATTTTTTGCTATGACTTATCACAGGTCATAGCAACTTAAGCGCAGAAAAAATCATCTGCCGCGCTGCTGCGCGCGAGATCACCAAAAAAATTCCCGCCCGGAGGGGATGACTCCAGGCGGGCAAGGATGCTGTGTATGTTATGATACGTTCTAACTTATGGCTGGGCGGGAACGTAGAGTTCTGAATCCACGGCAAAAAGGGTCTGACCACTGAAGTTATTGACTTGCCAGCCATTCAAAGAAATCAATTTTTCCGGGGTGGTTCCATATTCCTTAGCGACTTCGTCAAGGGTGAGTTCGCGGGTGGTTTTTACCAAACGATAGTTTGCAGGCTTTTTGGGGGCCGTCTCAGCGGCTTTGTCTGGGATGGGTGGTGCTGATTGAGTGGATGAATTGAGCACGGGGGTTGAAGTGGTGCCAGTCACGCTGGGTGGTGTGCTAGGAGTGCTCGTTGCAGCCGGCGTCGGGGTCGGGGTCGGGGTGGGTGAAGGAAGGGCTTGGCTGTCGTTTTTGGCGATGCTTGGCGTAGGGGCGGGCTGAGTGATTGCTCGTGATTGTTGTTGCAGAAGCGGAATCATCTCAGCCAGTGAGGGGCTCGGGCTTGTATTGCTCGGTGTGCTTGGCTTTGGCAATGAGGAGATTTCCTGTGGGCTCGGGGTGGGCTTGGGTTCTACAGGGGCCTTGGCTACGGCTGTTTTGGGGGCAGACTGGCCGGCGATGTTGGCGGAGAGTGAGCCGGCGAGGTTGATTTTTTTGCCTACGGCCATCGCATTGGGATTGAGCGATGGATTCGCAGCTTGGAGAGCGGCTACGCTGGTGCCTTGGAGGCGCGCAATGCTGCTGAGCGTGTCGCCGGATGCGATCGTGTAAGTTCCCGTGACCCGCGCGGATGAATTGGATTTCGCGATTGGCGCAGCAGCTTTGAGAGGAATGGTAATCTTTTGGCCGATGCGCATCGAATGAGCATTGATGCCAGGATTGGCTCGCTGCAACTGACTCAGGCTAACGCCGTAGTTGAGAGCGATGCGATACATGTTATCGCCTGATTTCACTTCATGCGTGGCGGCACCAGAGATCGAGGTGACAATCAGCATGACATAGCCAATGATAAAAGTGTGGGTCTTCACGAGCGTTATTGTTATGGAAAAGTTAATTGATTGCAAGTAAAATTTAAGTCTCCCTGATAATTTTTGAAAAGAGTTCAGATGACTAAGTAAAATCGTGAGAATTTCTCATAAACCGTTGACAGTTTATGATTTTGTAGCTGCAGGGGATGTGACTTCTTCGGTCACCGTATCGGTGCTTGGCTCGACGATCTGAACTTTCGCGCCATCGACAGCGTAGGTCAGCGAGGATGATGCAAGTTTTTCACCATCAGAAAATCCCTCGCGTGTTACGACTTCGTTGCTCGTGGACCAGATGGGTGAGACATCGCGGCGCATAAGTATTGGCGGTTCGTCCATGACCATGTAAACGCGATTGACTCCTCGCAGGGCGGAGCGAGGGAGGACGTAGGCTTTTTCGAGAATGATGCCTTGGATCGAGGCGCGCAAGGGTTGGCCTATGCGAAGAGGTGCACTTTTCCCGGTGCGAGCAAAGGGGTCATCGATGCGAGCGATGACAAAAAGCTCGCGTGTGGTTTCATCGAGTGTGCCCTCGGTGCGCACGATTTTGGCGCTCCATTCATCGGGCTGCGCGACTCCGCTGGCATCTGAGAGCAAAACCGGGACGGGCGTGTCATTTTCGTCGGCAGGTAGCTTGACAAAAGGGAGCTGGGAGGGCGGGATTGGTAGGCGAATTTCAGCGTAATCAGAGGCGAACACCTCACCGAGCGCGGTGCTAGGCCCCACAGATTGTCCTAGGCCGATGCTCCGGGTTTTGACGCGGCCGGCGAATGGTGCCTTGATTTTTGTGCGGGCTAAATTGCGCTGCGCTTGATCGAGATCAGCTTGGGCGGACTTGACTGTGGCTTCGGCTTCTTTTAATTGCGGCACGCGCAGGACGAGCTCCGATGGCTCTTCTTCATAGCCGATGTCTTCCCAGTTCAGCCGTGCTTGTTTGGCGCGGGCCTGCTCTTGGGAAAGGGCCGCTTCGGCACGCGCGAGGCGAGCTTCGGCGGATGCAAGGGCGGCCTCAAAGTCAGCGGGATCGAGCTCGGCGAGAATTTGGTCTTTTTCGAAAAATGCGCCATCTTCGAAGCTGGAGTGAAGTTTTTGGATTGTACCGCCGACTAGAGGCGTGATCGTCGTGACATAGTGCGCGCGCACAGTTCCTTGGCTGGCGATTTCCACTTGGTAGTCACGGGCGATTAGCTCGAGAACCTCGGTGCGGGTTAGCTGCTCTGGCAGCGACATTGGCTTGGGTTTTTCGACGGGTTTCCCCAAGAAATACCAAGCGCCTCCGCCAATGGCGAGAATGCTGAGTGGGGCGATGATCCGGTTGAGTTTCATGTTGAAAGTGACGATTACGTAAGTGAGCTGAGAATTGTAGCGCGAAATGGGCCGATTTCCCAAACAATTCCCGAAAATGCCGATGATTTGTCTGTCAGCAGCATTTTTGGCATCGATGTCTGCATCCTCGCACATGAATAGCGACGGGAATTGATTTTTTGTTCATTTTTTCTTGAACAAACTGAGCCTTGCACTATGTTTGCTGCGGATTACTAAATCCCTTGTGCCATAAAGGCTAGACCGAAAAATTCCCCAAACACTAAGGACAGGTTTTGTTGCGGAAATGTGACAATCGACCAAGGGCGGCAGCGCAGAGAAAATTTTAAATCGCTAAAAATCGGTGCATCCCGACAGCATCTTGCTTCGCTAGCAGGCAGCATGCTTGATTGATTGCTTGATTGATGTCAGCCATTTCTTCCATCGATTTCCTGATCGTCGGTGCTGGTTTTTCCGGCCTCGTGACGGCAGAGCGCCTTACTAACAGCGGATTCCGCTGCGTCGTGATCGATCAGCGCGATCACCTCGGCGGCAATGCCTACGACTGCTATGATGAAACTGGTATACTGATCCATCCCTACGGACCACATTATTTTCGCACAAACTCACAGCGAATCATCGATTACCTCTCGCGCTTCACGGAATGGCAGCACGTTGACTACGAAATCAAAAGTTTCACCCGCGGCAAATTCTGGAGTTTTCCCATCAATCTCAATACCTTTGAGGAATGGTTGGGCCGATCATCCAACGAGGAGGAATGGAGCGAATGGCTAGCGCAAAACAAAGTCGCGATTGATCAACCGCAAAACTCGGAGGAAGTCATCGTCAGCCAAGTCGGATGGGAACTCTACCGCGCGTTTTTTGAGCAATACACTCTTAAGCAATGGAAATTGCACCCTCGCGAGCTTCAGGCCTCGGTGTGTGGAAGAATCCCGATCCGCCTAAATCGCGACAATCGCTATCTCACTGATACTTTTCAAGCGCTGCCCGCAAAAGGCTACACCGCGATGTTTCAATCCATGGTTGATCAGTCGCCGGGTGTCGAAGTAAAGCTCAGCACCTCCTTCTCGGATGCCAAGCAGCAGTATTCGTATCAGCACCTGATTTTCACGGGCCCGATCGATGCCTACTACAATCACTGCTTTGGAGCTTTGCCTTATCGATCTTTGCGTTTTGAACGTGAAACATACCAAGCTCCAGAACTCACGGCACGCGAAGAAATTTCTGGAAAAACAGGCCATTGGCAGCCATTCTTGCAGGTGAATTATCCCGATCTCGATGTCCCCTTCACGCGCATTGTCGAGATCAAGCACGCCACTCATCAAGACATCGATGCCACGACCATCGTCAAAGAATTTCCAGAAGATTGGAGCCCCGGTAAAGAACCTTTCTATCCGATTCCCACAGACGAAAGCGCCGCGCTCTACGCACGCTACCGTGCTCTAGCAGATCAGGAACCTGACGTTTCCCTCATCGGTCGCCTCGGCACCTATCGCTATTACAACATGGATCAAGTCACCGGTATGGCGCTTACGGAAGCGGAGAAATTGATCAAACGTTACTCTCAATAAAATTTTATGGCAACAGAACAAAAGACAGCAGTAGTCACCGGAGGTGCAGGATTCGTGCCTTCTCATTTAGTCGATAAATTGTTAGCTGAAGGACTACGCGTCATTGCGTTTGATAACTTCGTCACGGGCAATGCACGCAATGTGGCGCACTTGCAGGATCATGCGAATTTCCATTTAATGGAGCACGATGTTTCGCTGCCCTTCGATGTCGATGGTTCTGTGGATTATGTGTTTCACATGGCATCACCAGCGAGCCCGATTGACTATGTGCAAATTCCGATCGAAACGCTCAAAGCTGGCTCGTATGCCACACACAATGCGTTAGATTTGGCGCTCCGCAAAAATGCGACATTTCTCGTTGCTTCGACATCGGAGGTTTACGGCGATCCAGAGATCCATCCGCAGCAGGAAAGTTACTGGGGCAATGTTAATTCAATCGGCGTGCGCAGTTGCTACGATGAAGCCAAGCGCTATGCCGAAGCTGCAACCATGGCCTACCACCGTGCTCATGGATTGGATACGAAAATTGTTCGCATTTTCAATACCTACGGTCCACGCATGCGACTCGACGACGGCCGCGTCGTGCCAGCATTCATCGGCCAAGCCCTGCGCGGCGAACCGATGACGATATTTGGTGATGGCTCGCAAACACGCTCGTTCTGCTACGTGTCCGATCTCGTCGAAGGCATCTGGCGTTTGGCGAATAGTGATTTTCATGAGCCTGTCAATTGCGGCAATCCTCACGAAATGACGATCATGCAATTCGCCGAGGCCATCGCTCGGCATTTCGTAATCGAACTCACCTTGGATCAGCGTCCGCTGCCACCCGATGATCCAAAGCTCCGCCGCCCCGATATCACTCGTGCTAAGCAAATTCTCCAATGGGAACCAGTCGTCTCCTTCGATGATGGCATCAAGCAGACAATCGAGTATTTTCGCGATTTTGTGACTCAGTAAATTCTAGCTCGTCTACTGACGATGAAGCAGTTTGTAAAATTCATTCTCCCGCATGGCATTGTGCGCATTCTGCAAACTCGCCAAGAGCGTGGCTACCAGCGTGGACGTGCTGCAATCTCGAAGTCACTCCCATCACTAGCGCCGCTCGATCAAAGTGTGATGCTTGATTTCATCGCATCACGTGGCGTAAATCGAGCACAAGCTAGTCATGGCACCATGCCGGAAGCATCGCTGGCGTTTCTCGCCTCATTGCTGCGCCAAAACTACGACAATTCTCGAGCTCTGATAGGTCTCCATGTTGGCAATTTTGTGGGGATTTCACTTGCGTATTTGGCGCATGTAGCAAAAAGCATTAATTCGACATCATTGGTCATTGCCGTTGATCCTAATCTCGAACACCGTGGTATCTCAAACCCGCAAAATCATGCATGCGCCTTGCTCGACCACTTCGCTCTCTCTGGTAATGTCTTGCTCTGCTGCGGATTTTCTCATGAAAAAAACGTGAGCAACGATGGGCGCAATTATCTGGATGGAAATCGCCTGTTAGAGTCCGCGGAAGTGGAACAAAAAATAGCCCAAGAACATGCTCCACACTCGGTGATCGATCATCTGAAGCAACTGCAAGTCGCCTCCATTGATTTCGCCTTGATTGATGGCAACCACGAATCAGCCTACGTGCAAGATGAGTTGGTGAAAATCCATCCGTTGATGCGCAAAGGTGGGTTGATTTTCATGGACGACATCAGCGAAGGCTGGCCGATGCTCAAGCAGGTTTTCGAGAACAGCAGCAACAAACTTTTCCGCGTATCAGAAGCGGATGGCAGAGTGGGAGTGTTGGAGGTATTGTAATCATGAAAAACGACCTCGAGAATCATCAGCTTGCACCTCGACTCGATCCTCATCGAATTCTCACAGTCGAGGAGAAGCTAACAATTTCCCAAGCATTATACCAAACCGCAAAAGTGGTAAAAATCGGGATGCTTCGACGCAGTCACCCCGATTGGAGCGAAGAGGCACTGGTCAAGGAGGCGCAACGCATGTTGTTTTTGATGCATGATTGATTTAATCTCTACATTCATTGAACCGCTGGAAAAAAGTGGATTCAGCTATATGATCACTGGTTCTGTTGCCACCATCGCTTATGCGCAACCTCGACTCACTAACGACATTGATTTGATTCTTGAGATTTCGCACAAGCAAGTTGATCTGCTTTGCTCAGCTTTCCCTGAAGATCGCTTTTATTTGCCGCCCTCAGACGTGATCAAAGCTGAGTGCGCGAGAACACAACGAGGACACCTCAATATCATCCACCTCGAAAGCATGCTGAAAGCTGATGTTTATCTTTGCGGTAACGATCCATTGCACCATTGGGCATTGGCCCGACCAGTCAGAATTCAACTTGCTGATCTAACAGTTTCCTTTGCTCCACCTGAATATGTGATGCTACGGAAAATGGAGTTTTTCCAAGAGGGTGGCTCCGAAAAGCATTTGCGTGATATCGCGAATATCATCGAAACAAGTGGTGGGATCATCGATCATTCATTTCTCCATGCACAAATCAATCAGCGTAGCCTGTTAGCTGCTTGGGAGCGTGTAAATGTAACGAAACCAAATTCTTAGAATTTCCATCAGCATTCTCTTATGAAACTTTTTATCGCAGGTCATCGAGGCATGGTTGGTTCTGCTCTCTTGCGCGCTGTTCCTCAAGCCTTCGACGATGTTATTGTTGCAGACCGTCACGAACTCGATCTCACGAACCAAGATCAAGTCTATCGTTTTCTCGAAAAGCATGCTCCTGATACGGTGATCATCGCTGCCGCGAAAGTTGGCGGTATTCATGCGAATTCGACCTATCCCGCTGAGTTCATTTTTCAAAATCTCGCCATCACCTCGAACCTCGTCGAGGGGAGTCGCCGTGCTGGTGTGACCCGCTTGCTCAATCTCGGAAGCTCTTGCATCTATCCGAAACACGCGCCGCAACCAATGCCCGAATCGTGCTTGCTTACCAGCGAATTGGAGCCAACCAACGAGGCCTACGCCATTGCGAAAATTGCCGGCCTCAAGCTTTGCCAATACTATCGCCAGCAATACGGGCTGCTTTACCACTCAGCCATGCCGACCAATCTCTACGGTCCGGGCGACAATTATCATGCAGAAAACAGCCACGTCATTCCTGCGCTCATTCGCCGATTCCACGAAGCAAAAGTCCGCGGTGATGCCACCGTTACCATTTGGGGCACGGGTACTCCACGGCGCGAATTCCTATACGTCAATGACCTCGCCGCTGCTTGTTATTATTTGTTAGATCAGGAAAACCCTTCAGACTGGGTCAACGTCGGTTGTGGCATTGATGTCAGCATTGGCGAACTCGCCCTAGCCGTGGCTCAAATCACGGGTTTTCCAGGAGGCATCGAATTTGATACCACGAAGCCCGACGGCACTCCACGTAAATTGTTAGATATTTCGCTTTTGTCATCATCGGGTTGGTCGCCACTCGTCCCCTTAAATCAAGGACTGGCGCTGGCGTATGATGATTTCCTAACATCAATCACTACTGGCAAGGTTCGCAATTGAAATGCGAGGTTCTTACCGTCCTTAAACAATTTTACTATCATGAAAAAAGCTCTAATCACTGGAATCACTGGCCAAGATGGCTCCTACCTTGCTGAATTTCTTCTAGAAAAAGGCTACGAAGTTCATGGCATCAAGCGTCGAGCTTCGTTGTTCAACACCGCGCGCATCGACCACATCTATGAGGATCCGCATGTGGAAAATAGCCGCTTTCGCTTGCATTACGGCGATCTAACAGATAGCTCAAATTTGACGCGTATCCTCAGCGAAGTGCAGCCTGATGAAGTTTACAACCTCGGCGCGCAATCGCACGTTGCCGTGTCGTTCGAGGCCCCCGAATACACTGCCGATGTCGATGCGATCGGAACCCTTCGTTTGCTCGAAGCAATTCGTTTCCTCGGATTGGAAAAAAAGACCCGATTCTATCAAGCCTCGACTTCCGAACTCTACGGTCTCGTGCAGGAAACACCGCAGCGTGAGACTACTCCTTTTTACCCGCGCTCACCCTACGGCGTCGCCAAGCTTTACGCCTATTGGATCACGGTCAACTATCGCGAGTCCTACGGCATGTATGCTTGCAATGGCATCCTCTTCAATCACGAATCACCACGACGTGGGGAAACATTTGTGACGCGGAAAATTACTCGTGCCATCGCCAACATCGCCCAAGGATTGGAGACTTGTCTTTACTTGGGGAATCTCGATGCTCTGCGCGATTGGGGCCACGCTCGCGACTACGTTCGCATGCAGTGGATGATGCTGCAACAAGACAGCCCCGAGGATTTCGTCATCGCCACAGGTAAGCAAATTTCCGTTCGCGAATTTGTTCGCATGTCGGCTCAAGAAGCAGGCATTAAACTCGAATTCGTTGGTTCCGGCGTCGAAGAGTTTGCAAAAGTGACGCAGGTTAACGCACAGTTGGCTCCCGCGGTGAAAGTAGGTGATGTAATCGTCCGCATCGACCCACGTTACTTCCGCCCCGCCGAAGTCGAAACTTTGTTAGGTGATCCCACCAAAGCCAAAGAGAAGCTCGGCTGGGTTCCTGAAATCACGGTCGAAGAAATGTGCGCGGAAATGATGGTGCATGACCTCGATGTCGCACGCCAACACGCCTTGCTGAAATTGCACGGCCATCACGTTTCGATTTCGAAAGAGTAAATCATTTCACTGTGAAAAAAATCTTTGTTAGTGGATGCTACGACATCCTGCATGCGGGGCACATCCAGTTCTTTGAGGAAGCCCGCGCTCTGGGCGATCACCTCACTGTGAGCTTTGCCTCGGAAGATGTGCTGTGGTTTCACAAACGCCGCAAGCCTGCCATTCCTGATGCTCATAAAAAAGCACTCATCGAGCAATTGCGTTGCGTCGACGCCGTGGTGATCGGTCACTCCACCGAGCCAGGCATTGACTTTCGGGAGCATTTCCTAGTCATCAATCCGGACATTCTCGCTGTTACCGAAGATGATCAGTATGGCGATTTGAAAAGGCAGCTTTGCGCCGAAATTGGTGCCGCTTATGTGATCCTGCCAAAAACTCCGCCGCGCTTCCCTCCTGTCTCCAGCTCCGGCATCGTTAAGTGGGTACAGGCGCCGCATGAAGCTCCGCTCCGCGTTGATTTTGCCGGTGGTTGGCTCGATGTTCCGCGCTTTGCTCGTGCGGGCTCTTATGTGGTCAACTGCGCCATTTCTCCGCTTGTATCACTCAAGGAATGGCCTTTTGAAAAACGGGCAGGTCTCGGCGGTAGTGGCGCATGGGCTCTGCTGAATGGTCGCGATGGAGTCGATAGCGAGATCGAGCTTGGCGTCGGCTGGCAAGATCCCGCTGTGATCCGTGAAACTGGATGCTGCGTCTGGCGCTCCGGTCCCAAGCCCGTTCTCGATTTCAAGCAAAATGGCGACTTTTTGATGGGCAAAATGGCCATTCACTGGACTGGTACTGCGCACGATACCCCTGGTGCCGCAGACCATCCACGCGATTATGATACCATTGCTCATTCGGCGATGATCGCTCGCGATGCCGTTCTCGCCTGTGACACCCAGCTTCTCGCCCAAGCCATCAATCTTTATCATCAGACGCAACTCGCCGAGGGCATGCAGCCCGTGCCAGACATCGATACTGCAATCGCGAAAAAATACTGCGGCGGCGGCTACGGCGGCTACGTGCTCTATCTCTTTCCCGATGAAACTGCGCGCGCCGCAGCTATCCTCCAAGCATTTCCCGAGCTTCGAGCTATCGAGCCTTTTTGCAAATAATGGCGAACCTGCGCAAGACGCCTCAACGCATGCATTCATTTCCCGTCATCGGCTTGCCCATCGCAGCGACGAATTACCAAGAGGCCATCGATTGGATCTTGGAGCGGGCTCTGCTTCAAGACCAAGCCTATGCCGTGGAGGCCGCGAACACCCACGTAGCCGCCCTCTCTCATCAAGATGCTGAATTTGCCGAAGCAATGGCAAAATTCGATCTGATCTGCCCCGATGGCATGCCCCTCGTCTGGGTGCTCAATGCCCAACTCCCAGCATCCAAGCGCCTTACAGAGCGCGTCTACGGTCCTACGTTGATGTTGGAAACTTTTCGTCGCACCAATCAAACTCAGCAAAACTATCGTCACTTCCTCCTCGGTGGAAAAGAATCAACCATAGAAAAACTGCGATCCCACTTCGGAGAAAAATTTCCTCACTCCTCCATCGTCGGATCTTATTCGCCACCCTTCGGCACTTGGCCAGCAGATGAAACCACGCGCATCGCGGATATGATTCGTCACAGCGGTGCCAATCTCGTCTGGGTCGGCCTCGGCTGCCCGAAACAAGAAAAATGGATCGCGCAGCATAAGCACCTCCTACCACCCGCCGTTTATTTCGGCATTGGTGCTGCATTCGCATTTCATGCGGGCGAAGTTCGCCAAGCTCCTCGATTGGTCCAAAAAATCGGCATGGAATGGCTCTTTCGCCTACTCATGGAGCCTAGCCGACTTTTCAAAAGATACTTTACCTACAACAGCATTTTCGCGTATCAACTTTTCCGCGACCTCAGAAAAGACTGAACACGTCACCATTACGAAACCTATGGAAACAATAACAATTACTAACATTTGTTGCATTGGCGCAGGCTACGTGGGCGGCCCCACCATGGCCATGATCGCTGCCAAATGTCCGCACATTCAAGTCAACGTCGTCGACATGAATGAAAAACGCATCGCCGCTTGGAATTCAGATGAACTCCCCGTCTACGAGCCAGGCCTCATGGAATTGGTCGAAGGCTGCCGCGGCAAAAATCTCCATTTCTCGACCGATGTCCGCGAGGCCATCCGCAATGCCAACATGATATTTGTTGCTGTGGGCACACCCACCAAGACCTACGGTGCCGGTGCAGGCCGTGCCGCCGATCTTTGCTACGTCGAGTCCGCGGCTCGCATGATTGCGGAGGAATCCACTGGTCCGAAAATCGTCGTCGAAAAATCCACCATCCCCGTGCGCACCGCTGAGGCCATGCGCACCATTTTGGAAGCCAATTCCCCGAGCGGAAAGTTCCAGGTTCTCTCCAATCCGGAATTCCTTGCCGAGGGCACTGCCGTCGAAGACATGGTCGCTCCCGATCGCATTCTCATCGGCGGTGAACAAACCCCAGAAGGACTCCAAGCCATTGAAAAGCTCGTCAGCGTCTACGCCAATTGGGTGCCGCGTGAAAAAATCCTCACCACCAATACTTGGTCATCCGAGCTCTCCAAGCTTGTCGCCAATGCCTTCCTCGCCCAGCGCATTTCCTCGATCAATTCCATTTCCGCCCTCTGCGAAAAAACCGGAGCGAACATCCACGAAGTGAGTCGCGCCATCGGTCATGATTCCCGCATCGGCCCGAAATTCCTCAAATCCTCCGTCGGCTTCGGCGGCTCCTGTTTCCAAAAAGACATTCTCAACCTCGTCTACCTCTGTGAGCATTTCGGCCTGCCTGAAGTCGCCGCTTATTGGGAACAAGTCATCATCATGAACGATTGGCAAAAGTCCCGCTTTGCCCGCAAAATCGTGCAAAATCTTTTCAATACCGTGTCTGGCAAAAAAATCGGCATCCTCGGTTTCGCCTTCAAAAAAGACACCAACGACACCCGCGAGTCCGCCGCCATCTACGTCTGCCGCGATCTCTTGCTCGAAAACGCAAAACTCGCCATTTACGATCCCAAGGTCGAGCGCGAACAAATCATCGCTGATCTCAAATACGTCGGCATCTCCGATTCACTCCTACTCAACAACCTTGAAATCGTCGATGACCCGTATGCAGCGCTCCATCAAGCTCATGCCTTGGCGGTCATGACCGAGTGGGATGAATTCGCCCATCTCGATTACGAAAAAATCCAGGAAAGCATGTTCAAGCCCGCCTTCGCCTTCGATGGTCGTAACATCCTTCCGTCGGAGAAATTGCGTAGCCTCGGCTACTCGTTGTTCACGATCGGAAGCTGAATGGCTTATCGCCTCATGCTTGAGGTAAGCATTTCATAAGAAACGACCATGCCTAGCAAAGAACAACTCATCGAACTCTGCCAAGCCCATCCGGTTTTGCTGTTCTTAGCCATCGCAATTTTGCCCGGTATGGGTTTTCCCGCCAGCCCTCTGCTCATCGCCGCGGGCGTCGCTTGGGGTGGTGGACTGCGTGCCTGCTCACTAGCCATTAGCGCGAGTGCCATCAACATGACCTGGACTTATTTTCTCGCTACCGGTATCGGTAAACCTCTCTTGCTGCGCTTGTTTGGCAAAAGACTGCAAAAGTGGGAGGCACCCCAAGGCAAAAACCTCTACCTAATCACCGCAGCGCTGCGTCTCACGCCTGGCATCCCCTTTTTCCTCCAAAACTACGCCCTCGGCATCATGGGCATTCCCTTCCTCCCCTACATCCTCATGTCCATCCCTCTAAGTGGAATTTACATGATTGGCTTCGTCGTCTCTGGCGGCGCGATCTTATCAGGCAACATCGCCCAAGCACTGGCTGGAATGGGATTGATTCTTTTAGTTACTCTACTTCTTCGTTTCATCCGATCTCGTTCACGCGCATCTAAGTTGAATTAAATTGGCTACCTCGCATTATTTGTAAAAAAAATGCTGGTAACAAAAGCAGAATGCCATAATTAGCTGGCGCCGAGTGTTTTCATACAAAAAAATAGTAAGTTCATCGAAATACTCAGCATCGCCATGTTTTTGGATCTCTTGCATGCCATAAATTTAGCCAGCGCAATTATCGATAAGTCTATCTTTTTAACAGTAAGCTAAAAAATCATTTATTAAGTGATGTAGTTGCAGTAAAAAGTTTTCCAGTGTGATAAAAATCAAGCATTAATATTCCAAACGTATATAAAACAGCCATGATGAAAACCATTGCCATAATATTGCCAGCATACAACGAGGAGCTCACAATCGTGGATACTATGAAGGACTTCTACGGCATCTGTCCAGAAGCCGAGATCTACGTGATTGACAATGCATCAAAAGACCGAACCAACGAACTCGCTCGTGCAGCCTACAAAGAGATCGGCTGCAAGGGGCGTCTGTTAGAAGAGCCCCGTAAAGGAAAGGCTGCTGCTGTCCGCAAGGCTTTCACCGACATAGATGCCGACATATATGTCATGGCAGATGCTGACATGACCTACCCTGCCAGCGATCTACCCGCCCTTCTTTCACCAATTTTGGAAAACAAGGCCGACATCGTCTGCGGTAATCGGCATGACTCTGGAGTATACAAGCGCGAAAACAAACGTCCCTTTCATGATTTTGGCAACAACCTTGTGCGCAAACTCATCAATATTTTATTCAATGGTAAGCTTGAAGATATCCTTACTGGATATCGAGTTATGACGAAGCGTTTTGTCAAAAATTATCCCATTCTCGCTGGAGGTTTCGAGCTTGAGACCGAGATGAGTATTCACTCTCTCGATAAGGGCTACTCCATATTGGAGGTCCCCACGGACTACCGTGATCGCCCAGAAGGTTCAGTATCTAAACTGAACACGATCACTGATGGACTGCTCGTACTCAAAACTATTTTTTCTATTTTTGTCAAACATCGTCCGCTGATTTTCTTTACGATTTGCGCCCTACTGTTCGCTCTCGGCGCATTAGCTGCAGGATCGTTTCCTGTCATCGAGTATTTCCAAACAGGTACTATTCTTCACGTTCCGCTTGCCATTCTTGCCTCCGGTTTGTCTATCCTATCGATGCTGAGTTTCTCTGTCGCTGTGATCTTAGATGGCATAGCCGCGAGCCATCGTTTCAACCACGCACTTCAGCTGTTACATTGGCGTGACAATTAATCGGCAGACAGGAACATAAACAAATGAGATTATGGAAAAACGAACATCTCAGATTCTTTCCCCTCTCACTCTTTGGCTACTGTTATGCAGCATCCTCAATGCCGGAGGTTGGCTGCTTTCTTCCATCGGGCATCTGTCTGTATGGGGCTACATCGGGTTGCTGGCTCCATTTGTTGTAGCCTCTGGTTGGTATTTCATTTCTCGCAAATCTATCATATGTTGGGGTTTCCGCTTACGCAGGTTTAAGCGACTTTTCCCGGCTTCCTTTGCTGTAGTCGCCATTCTCGCGGTCCTTGGAGGTGCCCTGCATGGCCCAGCTAACTACGATGCGCTGGCTTACCGCACCCCTCGCGTTCTGCATTGGCTTGCCGAGGGGCATTGGCACTGGATCCATACTGACTTCCAGAGATTAAATACTCGGGGCAATGGAATTGAATGGCTCACTGCCCCGCTGTTACTTTTCACCCAAACTGATCGCCTTTTATTCCTCATCAATGCAATATCTTTTCTCTTATTGCCCGGAATCTGTTTCCGCCTTTTGTCTAACTTAGGTGTTAGGAAAAAAGTGGCCTGGATTTGGATGTGGATACTGCCAACAGGTTATTGTTACGCATTGCAGGCAGGGAGCATCGCCAATGACCTCTTTGGCGCGACCCTTGTATTTGCGGCTTTTGATTATGCTCTGCGTGCTACCCGCGAACGCAATACCGCACTCGCCTGTTTATCTGTTCTTGCCGCTGCTCTTATGACCTCCGTCAAGGCCTTTAACTTAGTTTTACTGCTTCCTTGGGGGTTGGCCATGTTGCCTAACATCATGATTATGTTACGCCGGCCGCTGCTCTCTTTCGCAACAGGCATCTTCGCTCTTGGCATCTCCATCGTTCCTACATGCTTACTCAATCATGTCAACTGCGGAGACTGGAGGGGGATTGGAGCCGAACCAATCAATTTGGGCTCTGGATCTCCCAGCTTTCATTTAGGCGTCAATGCAATTCTTGTTCCCCTTCATAACCTTAATCCACCAGTCAACCCTCTAGCAGGTTCTTGGAATCGATGGACTGAAAAAAACTTACCCGAATCTTGGAGGGTGAAAGTAAATAGTCACTTCGAGGATGGAGCCTCGACGTTGAGGCTGGGTGAAATGCAAATGGAAGAATCCACAGGGCTGGGCTTTGGCATCTCATTATTGTTTTTGTTTATTTTGGTAGGAAAACATACTTTGCGACGGCCTCCTACAAAGAATTTGGTAGGCAGTTTACTCTCTCAGAAAAACCTCATACCCGCAGGTGCTGCTTTTGCAGTCATATATTTCCTTGCTCAATCTGGCTTTGCATGTCCGGCTCGTTATTTGGCTCCCTTCTACGTTCTCCTCATCGCTCCTGTTCTTCGCCTGCCACGCGCCTTCGTATTGACAAAATCCCGTTTGTGGAGGGGTCTCGCTCTCCTGTCATTTGCCATTACTGCTGTGCTTGTCATCATCGCTCCTCCCCGCCCGCTCTGGCCGGCTACCACAATGCTTAAGGCCTTAAAAGCAGATCAAAGTGATTCTTCTTTGCTAAAACGCGTTTGGACAGTTTATTCGGTATATGGAGAGCGTTCGCAAGGGTTTCAACCTCTGAGAGCGATCTTACCAAAAGATCTTGATGAAATTGGCTTAGTAACCTTTGATGATCCAGAAACTTCGTTGTGGAAACCATTCGATTCTCTCAGAATCAGGCATATCACTGGCGATGATACTGCAAAATCCGCGCGCGAGCATGGAGTCAGCTTTGTTCTTGTCAGTGAATACACATTGGAAACCCAAACAAAATACACTTTGGATGAATGGCTCGTTCGCTTCGACGCAGAAATTGTCTCATCGATGGAGCTAGCACTGCGCGCCACCCGCGGACCTACCCGTTGGCATCTTGTTAAGCTTCGTCCCGGCTCATTGGAAGGGCATGAATAATACCCTAATACCTAATTCAACATATCATGTCTTTTCTCAAAGAAACATCGCTCGACGCTCTTGAAGTCGGCTCCCGTGAATTTTTTGACGCCCAGAAAAATCTCATTCGCAAGCGCTCTCTTCTCAAGCACTGCTACGATATATGGTATGACCTATTGATCGAGGATGCGAAGTCCGTACCCGCAGAAGCAGTATTGTTGGAACTTGGCAGCGGAGGCAGCCTGCTCAAAGATCGCGAACCACGCTTCATCACCTCCGATGTAATCGACGGGGTAGCCGAAATGGTTATAGATGCTCGCAAGCTTCCTTTTGCTGATTCCTCGCTGCAGGCGATAGCTCTTACTCATGTTCTCCACCACATTCCGCAAGTAGAAAAGTTTTTTCACGAAGCCGTGCGCACCCTCCAGCCAGGCGGTGTTATTACTATGATTGAGGTGGCTCACACTCCATTCGCCCGATTTTTCTTCGATAACTTTCACCCTGAACCGTATGATGACACGCCGACGAACTGGGACTTCTCGCAACGCCATTCGATGATGGATTCGAACCAAGCATTATCATGGATGGTATTTGTTCGAGACAAAAAACGCTTTGAACGCGAATTTCCCATGCTGGAAATTGAAAAAACCTCGTTCACCCCTTGGCTTACCTATCTCTTATCAGGCGGTGTTACAAAAAAATACTTAATTCCAAGCTTTCTAGATCCGATTATCCATATCTTCGAAAAAATTCTCACCCCTCTGCGCCCCGTTTTTGCTCTTCATTGGCATATCCGCATTCGTCGTAAGGCATGAGACGCCTCGTTCCTAACGTGTATGCAAGAGAAATCTAAAAATGTCGATTTCGTCGTAATCGGCTCCGGTCCAGCAGCTATCGCAGCTGTATCGGCTCTCGTCCGCTTGGGCCGTCCCGTTACGATACTCGATGTGGGTATGGAACTTGAAAAAGTGCAGACAAATTCCCTGGCAGAGCTAGCGTCTCAGCAAAAATTCGAATGGAGTTCCGCAACCCTACAGACAATATCACCACAAAGATCAGTTCAAGAAGGACGTAAGGATCTCGGACACGCGAAACTTTCGTATGGATCTGCGTATTCTTTCGCTGGATCGAATTCTCCGCTTAATTTACTTTGGAAAAAAGGTAAATCATTCAATCACTCACTCGCTAAGGGTGGCCTCAGCAATGTGTGGGGTTCCTCTATACTGCCCATGCGGGCTGCGGATATGAAGGATTGGCCCATTTCTCTAACAGACCTGGAACCTCATTATAAAGCGATAGCAGAGTTCGTTCCTAACACTCGTTCCGGAGCCGACATTGATTCGATCCTTCCTTCTTATTCTTCAAAATCTCATAGAAT
The DNA here is from genome assembly GCA_002293145.1 of Akkermansiaceae bacterium UBA956. Lineage (GTDB taxonomy): Bacteria > Verrucomicrobiota > Verrucomicrobiia > Verrucomicrobiales > Akkermansiaceae > UBA956. The sequence goes on from DBCO01000025.1 coordinate 40,138, forward strand.
TCCTCTCTCTTCTCAAGCTCGCTTCCTGCTTAAAGATCTCAAATCCAATCGCGACACGCTGCGCAAAAGTGGTATTCACTTCGGGGAAAGCCGCCTAGCGATTAGTGCAGAGGGCGACTCTCATCGCAAATCATGCAATCTTTGCGGCCGTTGCCTCACTGGATGCCCGTATCGCCTCATTTATTCCTCCGCTCATTCACTCGATGATCTCCTAGCATCACCCCTCGTTACTTACCTGCCTGGGCGCTTCGTTGAGCGCGTCGAAAGCTCCAATGATACAGTAATCATCTACGGTCATCATACAACGGATTCGAGTTCCTTTAGTATCATTGCCGCACGCGTATTCCTCGGTGCTGGCGTCCTTCCCACTGCAAACATCGTTCTCAGCTCTTTACCTGCGGAAAAACGGCGTGTTAGAATGCTTGACAGTCAATACTTCATCTACCCGATCTTCCGTTTCTCCTCGGCCCCATTCACGGAAAGCGAGGAAAAGCACACCTCGGCGCAACTTTTTATGGAAATTGACGATCCTTCCATTAGCCCATATCTCGTTCACATACAGCTTTATGGTCATAGCGATTTTCTAGTGAATGAACTCGAGGCTACCTTTTTGCGTATTCCGATGCGCTGGAAATGGTTTCGTGAGAATTTTATTGGTCGTCTAATGGTTGCTCAGGGCTTCTTGCACTCGTCCCACTCTGGTTCGATCGATCTCGAACTTATCTCTTCTCATAACGGGCAAACATCCTTATCCACTTCCTGTAACCCTTCATTACTAGCGTTCAGAAAAGTCATTCGTATCGGCTGGAAGTTACTCACAAGCGGCTTGAAAATTCGAGCGATACCATTATTTCCCGGGTTGAAATTCCCTGACCCCGGAGCCAGCTACCACAGTGGCGGCTCTTTCCCCATGAGTTCCCAGCCCGTCGGCTCACAGACTGATATTCTCGGACGCCTCAAGGAGCATCCACGGCTTCACATAATTGATGCATCGGTGTTACCCTCAGTACCTGCCACTACGATTACCTTTACGGTTATGGCGAATGCCCATCGCATCGCTACTGCGGCAGCAGCTCTTGAGCCCTTATGAAAATCGCTCTTACAGGCGCATCAGGCTACGTCGGCGGAGCCATTGCCAGTGCCTTTCGAGAGCGCGGTTACGAGGTGCTTTCTCTGAGTCGTCGTCCCTGCCTACCACCATGGCAACACTACTCGCTTGGCGATGATCCTAACTCCATTTCGTGGGAAAACGTTCAGGTCTTAATTCACGCAGCTCATGACTTCACTGCTGCTACCCCTAGTGACAATCATACCCGCAATATAGCACCAGCGATTGATCTATTCAATGCTGCCCATGAGGCTGGCGTGCCTCATCTCGTTTTTATCAGTTCCATGAGTAGTTTTGAGAATTGCACATCGGAATATGGCAAGGCCAAATTGGCCATCGAACAGCAGATATCCCATCTCAATCCTACTCTCGTGCGACCAGGCCTTGTCTGGGGTGGTGACACAGGCGGGGTAATGGCTGCTTTAGAGGCTACAGTAATTCATTTGCCCATTGTTCCTTACATTAGTGGTGGCAATACACTCAACCAATATCTTGTTCACGCAGAGGACCTTGCGACAAATCTAGCAAACATCATAGAATCTCAGCCTCCATCAAAGGCTCAGATCATCGCGTCCTATCATCCACAATCACAATCGCTGTTTGATATCTTGAAAATCCTCGCCGCAAGGCACGTTAAAAAGCGACTATTCATTCCGATCCACTGGAGATTTGCAATGCTCGGAATCAACATTTTCGAAACCTTGCGCATTCGTCTACCATTTCGCAGCGACAGTCTCAAAGGTTTAGTCTTCGCCAATCAGTCACCACCTTCTCCAGAAAATCCTTCCAGCTACAGAAAATTTTGTTAGTTGCGCTACAACCAGGCAACGTGTGACGCTCTTCAACAAAGAATTGCATATCCCCCCAAACATCTTCCCATTACATGGACTCCGCTAAAATTAAATTTGTATTCTTGGGAATTGTTGCAGCTTTTGCAGCAATTTATCTCGGAGTATCATCGGCTTCTGCGCAATTTGAGACTGTTGCTTGGGTGGTCGGCTCTCTGACCGTCATTTCTTGCTTGATGATGGGCCGCAGCATTTGGTTACTGATCCCCTTTTTGGCAGCAGTCAATTTGAATCTGCGTCTTCCGACAACCCCGAGTTCTTTATTGGTAGCACAGGTATTAGTGATCGGGTTCTCTTTCCTATTCTTCGCCGCACGTAGGATTTCATTACGTCCCACACTCACCGAACTGGAGTGGTGGATGATTGGCTTGACCCTCATGATTGGTCAGGTGTATATTCGTAACCCCGCAGGCGTGTCTTTTGCCGGTTCGGATACCGTGGGTGGCAAAGCATACATCACCTATGGACTGACCTTGGTTTCCGCATTTTACTTGAGCTGGCTTGTAATTGACCAAAAAGATTTGAAGCGGATATTCCCTCTAGTTGTTTTAGGTAGCTTCATCAATTTGGGCATAGGTGTGCTCGGAAAATTCATTCCTATCGTAGGATATTTTGCGGGAGCAAAATTTGAAATGGCAGATACTGCAACGGGAGCGAAAGATTCAGCAGCCGCGACGCGATTTCTTGAGTTAGCTGTTTTCGGACAAAAGCTGTCCTTGTTTGTTGCAAGTCTTAAAAATCCACTGCGAGCTGCGTTAAATCCCTTTTGGCTGCTTGCGATCGCCATCTCTTTAGCAGCTGTTCTCTATGGCGGCTTCCGGAGTGGGGTCATGGCGGTCATGCTTACTTATGTGGTTGGCACCTGGTATCGAGGAGGTTTCGTTTCTGTCTTGGTGGGATCTGTCCTAGGGTTTGTAGCCATTGGTGTTTTGGCGGTAGTGAACTCAGTCTCTCCTCTCCCGCCCAATATCCAGAGATCGCTAACCTTCCTTCCCGGCACCTGGGAGCAACGCTACATTGATGATGCAGAAGGCTCTACCGAATGGCGGGTAGAGATTTGGATTGAGGTATTGACTACGGATCGCTGGATCAAAAACAAGTTTTTTGGCGATGGTCTCGGCTTCTCGAAGGCAAATCTGGAATACGTCAAGAGCTTATCGAAGATGCAAGGCACAGGTATTAGTGGCTTCGATATGCATCGTGAGACTATTCTTGCCAATGGTGACTACCACAGCGGACCTGTTTCCACCATTCGTGTGATCGGTTATGTCGGATTACTCTTTCTACTGATCTTCCAAATTCGCTTGATGGTTCTCACGCATCGGCAGATTCTACGTTGTCGCGGCACGGAATGGTATCCGCTCGCTCTATTGATTGGCATCCCGATCATGTGGCAACCAGTTTTCTTCCACGTTTTCTTTGGTGATTTTCGAAGTGAAGCGGCGGGCATTTTGATCAGCTGTGGGATGATTCGCATCTTGCAACGCTGGCTTCCACTTCCTGAGTATTCCAAATACAGAGCTCCTGTGAGTGTTCCATTGGCCACGCAGCCGCGGGCTCTCGCTCAGCGATAATATCTCGATTTAATTCTACCCTTATTCACTTTATGAAAGCAGTCATCCTTGCAGGCGGATTAGGTACTCGCCTATCCGAAGAAACCGCCACCAGACCGAAACCCATGGTGGAAATCGGTGGACGTCCCATTCTCTGGCACATCCTCAAAATTTATAGTTCTCATGGGATCAATGATTTTGTCATTTGTGCTGGTTACAAGGGCTACATCATCAAAGAATACTTCGCGAATTATTTTTTGCACATGTCTGATGTGACTTTTGATATGGCTAACAATAGCATGCAAGTTCATCACAAAAATGCAGAACCATGGAAGGTGACCATCATTGATACCGGTGATGAGACGATGACGGGTGGTCGTATCAAACGCATTGCTCCCTATGTCGACGGAACTTTCTGTTGCACTTATGGCGATGGGGTAGGGGATGTCAACATTACCGAACTCATCGATTTCCATAAATCGGGTAAGAGAAAAGCAACACTCACGGGGGTGCAGCCACCGGGCCGATTTGGCTCGGTCAATCATGAGGGAGATGTTGTGAATTCTTTTCAAGAAAAGCCAGAGGGTGATGGCGCCTGGATCAATGGTGGGTTTTTTGTGTTAGAGCCTTCTGTGTTCGATGAAATCGAATCTGATAGCACGATTTGGGAACGTCAGCCCTTGGAAAATTTGGCCAAGCAGGGCGAATTAGGCATCTACAAACACAAAGGTTTTTGGCGCCCCATGGACACGCTACGTGACAAACACGAATTAGAAAATTTGTGGGATAGCGGCAAAGCGCCTTGGAAGAGTTGGTAACACAGGGGCGGCGACCCTCACGGCTCATTCACATTACGTCCCAGACCTTTACCCTTTATCCTTCCCATGTTTTCTTCATTCTATAAAAACAAACGCGTTTTCCTTACGGGGCATACAGGCTTTAAAGGTTCTTGGCTTGCCGAGTGGTTGTTGATGCTCGGTGCCGAAGTCCATGGCTACGCATTGGATCCACAGCCACATGAGGTTTTGTATGATCAGTTGGGCTTATCTCGTCGCTTATGTTCTGATACTCGTGCCGATCTAGCAGATCGTGCTGCCTTGCAGCGTGCCATTGAAAAAGCCAACCCAGAGGTAGTGCTGCATTTGGCCGCGCAGCCTCTCGTCAGACTTTCCTATGAGATCCCCATCGAGACATTTGCTACCAACGTGATGGGCACAGCACATGTCTTAGAGAGCATTCGGTTACGCGCAAAGCCATGCACCGTTGTCTGTGTTACCACGGACAAATGCTACGAAAATCGGGAGTGGCTTCATGCTTATCGGGAAGAAGATGCAATGGGCGGCTATGATCCCTACAGCGCTAGCAAAGGCGCGGCAGAATTAGTCATTGCATCATATCGAAAAAGCTTCTTTGGCGCTTCGACGGGTGATTCCAAGAAAACTCCTGTCATCAGGCTTGCCTCGGCTCGCGCTGGCAATGTCATAGGCGGCGGAGACTGGGCTCTCGATCGGATTGTTCCCGATTGCATCAAAGCCTTGCGCAAGGGGGAGAGCATTCCTGTGCGCAATAAAATTGCCACACGCCCATGGCAACACGTGCTTGAGCCTCTCAGTGGCTACTTGTGGCTGGCTGCCTCCCTCGCATCGGCAGAAACTTGTTCCGACTCTGTGGCGGCTGACTCCGCGTCCCTGCTTTCTTCGGCATTCAACTTCGGCCCCGCTTTAACAAGCAATCGCACCGTTGCGCAATTGGTTCAAGAGCTGATCAAGCATACGGGAGGTAACTGGACGGATGCATCAGATCCGCACGCCGTTCATGAGGCATCCAAGTTGAATCTCGCTACCGATAAGGCATTTCATCTGCTCCAATGGCAATCCGTATGGAACTTCGAGCAGACCATCGCCACCACGGCCGAATGGTATCAACAGGAGCTAGACTCACCAGATGTTTGCGCTCTCACTCAGCAGCAAATTCAAAAGTATCAGCAATGCGCTACGGCCAAGGAATTGACTTGGTCACTCTAATTTTTTTCATTAAGATCCGAATTACCTTTATGTCTCCTAACGAAATCAAAGCAGAAATCCTTCGTCTCACCCGCGAATACTCGAAACTCACTCATGCCACCAATCGCCCCGGAGATGATCCAGCGAGGCCGCTGTTTTCTCCTGGGCAAACCATTCCGTATGCGGGACGTGTTTTTACCGAAGATGAAGTGGAAGCTGCGGTATCGACCACATTGGACTTTTGGCTCACCCTCGGCCCCGAAGGTGAGGCCATGGAAAAAGAATTGGCCGAGTTCATGGGCGTCAAGCACAGCTTATTAGTCAATTCGGGCTCCTCTGCCAATTTGGTGGCCCTCAGTGCACTAACCACTCACAAGTTGCCAGCTCACAAAAGGATCCGCCCAGGCGACGAAATCATTTCTGTAGCCGCTGGATTTCCCACTACGGTGACACCCATTATCCAATGTGGTGCGATCCCTGTTTTCATCGATGCGAAAACCTCAACGGGTAATGCGAATTGCAGCCAATTGGATGCCGCCTACTCTCCCGGTAAGACCAAGGCCGTCATGATGGCCCATGCCTTGGGCAATCCCTTCGAACTCGTTACCGTCCTCGATTTCTGCAAAAAATACGATCTGTGGCTCATCGAAGACAACTGTGATGCGCTCGGCTGCACCTACACTCTTCCTTTAGAAAAAGCAAAAGACCTAGGGCTGGATCATCTCATTAAGATCGCGGAAAAAGGCGAGCACCCTATCATCCGCATTCACGATGCCGAAGGCAACGGCGCTTCCGACGGATCTGTCCCTTCCGACCTTCGACCTTCGACTTTCGGACATTCAGACTCTCCCGTTCTCTTCCTCACCGCACCGACTGGTTCTTTTGGTGATATTTCGACTCAATCATTTTACCCTCCGCATCATCTCACCATGGGCGAAGGCGGCGCGGTCAATATTATACGTCGCGCCCCGCTGAAAACCTACGCAGAAAGCTTCCGCGATTGGGGGCGTGATTGCTGGTGTCCTTCCGGAAAAGATGATACCTGCGGCAAACGCTTTCAATGGCAACTCGGCGAATTACCGCAAGGCTACGATCATAAATACATCTATTCCCATCTAGGGTTCAATCTGAAACCACTTGATCCGCAAGCAGCCATCGGGCGCGTGCAGTTGCGTCGCCTACCCGAGTTCATTGAGGCGCGGAAACGCAATTGGGAGCAATTACGCCGCGGTCTACACGGTCTAGAGAATGTGATCGAGTTTGCTCTGCCTACTCACGCAACTGCCTGGCACCCCATTGATTCCGCAGATCTCAGCTCCCATTTTTCTTGGGATTCCTCGCAGTGCAGCACTGACTGTTCGTGGTTTGGCTTCAAGATGACCATCAAGGAATCAGCACCCTTCACTCGGACAGAATTAGCTCAAGAAATGGATCGCCATAAAATTGGCAACCGCATGCTTTTTGGCGGGAATTTGGTTCGTCAACCTGCTTTCGTCCAATTGAAGCGAGACAATCCATCTGCGTTCCGAGTCGCCACGTCTGTAAGTGATTCAGATGCCGTGAGCTCAGCTCTCCCAGCAGCGGATCGCATCATGAACCAAAGCATTTTCTTGGGCACGTATCCTGGATTAACTTCGGAGCAAATCGACTACATGGTTCAGGTGATTCGTGATTTTGTCGTCAGTAAAACTTCTCAGACGATGTAATTGGCTGATCGATTTTCTTTTTTCTCGTAATGAAAGCATATCTTATAGGAATAATTGTAAGCATGACCGCAGCGTTATGTGCTCTCGCTGATGAACCTGCCGAACTCATCAAGTTACGGCAACAATTTCATGACCGCTTAAAGCAGGAGATGCAGCCATGGCTTACAAGGTACGTGGGGGAATTGGAAAAATTGGAAAAAACGCTAGCGACTAGTGGCAGATTAGAAGAAGCACTCGTCGTAAAACAAGAGCGTCTCAAATCGAACACAGTCGATGCCGCAGCAGAAAAAAAAGAAACAGCAAATCCACGTCAGGCCGCAGAATTACAAAAGGTCATGGAAGGAACTTATTGGATCGTGTTCGACCCGCAGGATGAAAAGCGTGAAACCATGAGGGATGTTTACGAATTCCGAGCAAATGGAATTTTTGTTAATTTTTTTCACACCAAGAAGCAATACAAATGGGTTGCTTCAGCAGCTTCTCGCATCAAGGTAGAACATGAACTGGGAACCTTTGATATCAAGGTGGATTGGAACTCAGGGAAAGGCGAGGTGGGCTACAGTTTTCAGGAGCAGAGAAACTCACTTGTTCTTGTCAATCGGCCAGCTAGTAAATAAGTAGCTATGATGCAGAGCTTGTCTTAAGACAAAGTCAATTTGGATCCAATGCGCATTTTCTTAACAGGAGGAACTGGATTTCTTGGAGCGCACTTTCTTCAGCAGGCTCTCTTGCGTGGACATGAAGTGACAGCATTGCGTCGCCTCGGATCGTCACCGCGCATCCCGATCGCAGGCTCAGTGGAGTGGATTGATTCGGAATTGCATCAAGTGCCGATTGAGCTACTGAGAGGTTGTGATGCTTTTGTTCATCTAGCTGCGCAGGGAGTCTCTCCACAAAAAACCGATTGGACCACCGCTTTTGAGGTGAATGTCGCTCATAGTATCGCGCTGGTTGAAAGAGCATTGCGTGCAGGGATTTCAAGAATTCTTTGCTGCGGTAGTTGTATGGAATACGGTTCAGAAGCTGAAAAGTTTGAGCAAATCCCAGCATCGGCACCACTCAATCCTAGTGGGCCTTATGCCAGCTCGAAAGCAGCATTCACGCTTGCTCTGACAGCCCTAGCCATAGAAACCAAGGCGATCATTTCGCTCCTGCGGCCATTTCATTTTTATGGTGAAGGACAACATCAGGCAAACTTATGGCCATCGTTGCGAAGTGCCGCGCTTAGCGGCCAAGACTTTGCTATGACAGCCGGAGAGCAAATGCGTGATTTCTCTTCCGTAGAAGACGTTGCCCAAGCATTCCTTGATGAACTGCAGCGATCAGATCACGAGTCTGGACGCATTCATATTGCCAATGTTGGCAGCGGCATCGCCATATCTTTGGCAGATTTTTCCAAGTCTTGGTGGAGTAACTGGAACGCAAGTGGAAAATTACTCCTAGGAGTATTGCCTTATCGCGAACATGAAGTGATGCGATTCATACCAAAGTTATCATGAATACTGTATTAAAAGTCCCTAAAAATTGTCTTATTACGGGCGGATGTGGGTTTCTTGGAAGTAACATTGCTTCCCATTTTCTGGCATGTGGAAGCCGTGTTGTCGTCATCGATGCGCTTTTTCGCACCGGAGGTGAGAGCAATTTCCTATGGCTCAATAATCAGGCGGAAGAGGGGATGTTTCACTTTATCAAAGGTGATCTGGCCGATGAGGTGATGGTCGAGCGTGTATTCAAAGAACACGGCCCTTTTGATTATATCTGTCATTTGGGTGGGCAAGTCGCGATGACTACTTCTTTATCAGATCCGCGTCGTGACATGAAGACCAACGTGTTAGGAACGTTCAACGTGTTAGAGGCGATGAGAGCGCACTCTCCTGATGCGCTGCTCGCTTACAGCTCAACTAATAAAGTTTATGGCGACCTTAATCATCTTGAGCACAAAGAAACAGATTCTCGATTCGTTCCAATCGGTTATGAAAATGGTTTTGACGAGATGCTGTCGCTTGATTTCGCAAGTCCTTATGGCTGCTCGAAAGGTGCCGCTGATCAATATGTGCATGATTGGTTTCGCAATTTTGGTACGAAGACTGTAGTATTTCGCCATTCTTCGATTTATGGAGGTCGCCAATTTTCTACCTTTGACCAAGGTTGGATTGGATGGTTTTGTCGACAGGCATTACTTCAGCAGCGCAGTCTCGAAGATGGAGAAATGCCTGCATCATTTACGATCTCAGGCACGGGTAAACAAGTTAGGGATGTTTTGCATGCAGAAGATTTGGTGAATCTATACCATAGAGCGTTTGATCGCGCTGAGCAATGCGCGGGTGAAGTATTCAACATTGGTGGCGGTTTGTCGAACAGTCTCAGTTTGCTCGAATTGTTTTCTCAACTTCGTGCTATTCTCGGAATGCCGCAAGATTTGGTGTTTGAGCGTTTGCCAGTTCGTCAAAGCGACCAAAGATTTTTTGTCGCGGAAATCGGCAAGGCTCACCAAATTCTCGGATGGCAACCTACAGTTGATGCGAACCAAGGTCTGAAGCGGATGTTGGAGTGGACGAAAGCAAGTATGTAATTTTTTCTGATGATTTTTCAAACACCAGAATTCTTTAAAAAGGTATTGGTTCTCGGCAGCGGTAGCGTTGCGAATCGAGCTCCGCTATTGGTAGGGGAGTTATTGCGTAAGTGTGAAGAAACGATTCGTTTGTCGAGGACTTACTTCAGTAGATGCTATGGGCAGGGTAATCTTCTGGCTAAGCTGGCAATGAAAGTTATGGGAGCAATCCTCTATCATCTGTTGCTACCCATTGCCATCTTCCGCTCCCAAATGGTTTTTCTCTTGCCATCTAACAATACGGAAATGACGGTTATCGCTTTTTGGGCGCGGATCTTTCATAGGCCCGTTCTTGTCGATTACTATGTTTCGATTTTTGAGTGGTCCTGTTACATGCAATGCACATATTCACCTTCGTCGAGGCTGGGAAAGAGAATGTTACGCGCTGATCGTTTGGCCTATCGTGCAGAAGGAGTCATTCACTGCAACCGTGTTGAGTGGGCACACATTGCAGAGGTGATCGGACTGCCCATTCGAGACAAAGGTTTCTATCGATTACCGCTGTTTACAAATTTTGATCAATTGGTTGATAAAGTGAGCCCCGCTTCTGATCATGGTCCTTTTGTATTCGGATGGTGGGGATCGAGCATGCCGCTGCATGGGCTCAATACCATCTTCGAAGCTTTTTGTCTGCTGGCCAAGGAACGTCAAGATTTCGAATTGCATTTGTGCTTTTGGGGTGAGGTTCGGAGAAAAGAATTTGAGCAAGGGAAAGATGTGGCATCAATGCCTTGGCTCTTGATCCATGATGATCTGATCGCTGCCGATGGCAGTTTGCCGAAGTTCATTAATGAGCGTGTGCACGTCGGATTCTCGCATTTTGGTACTGGGCCCACAGCCGATTATGTGTATACCAATAAGGTGCTAGAATGCATGGCACTTGGTCGCACTGCACTCGTTGCTCGGTCGCCCGGCAACTATGAGTATGGTGACATTGAGAAATTTTTCTTCGCCTGTGACCCTACCGTAGAAAGTTTGTTAGGTGCTGCGCGACGAGCGATCGACGATCAAGAAGCGAGGAGAGAAAAAGAAGCGCATTGTATCCTTGAATTTGCTGCAAAATACAGTGAGACCGCTGCAAAAAATCAGTTTCATCAGATACTCGATCAGTTCTATGCTGATGTGAAAAGTCAATCAGCACGAGTTCCATGAGCGAAGTAAACAGCAGTTCTCCGCTCCGTTCTCTAGGAACAGGTTTCTACAACTTGTTAGGGCTTAATCGCTCCATACTACTGGCGAGCGGCCCTCGTTTTTTCGGCATGGTCTTGGGCCCTATTGGTTCCATAATCATCGTTTATACCTTATCTACGCCACAACAAGGCATGTTCTATGTTTTCATGAGCATGCTGGGATTGAAGAGTTTTTTTGAATTGGGTGCGACTGCGTGCATCGGTCAGCTGACGCCGCATCATCTGAGTGAAGATGGAAAAACGCCGAGCGTCGAGATGGTAAGCATTGCTCAACGGTGGATGGCCACAGTTGCGCTGATCTTTGGGCTGTTCTCAGTAGCCTTAGGTTTTTTCTATTTAACATGGTGCGGTTACCGTGATCCCTGGACACACATTTTGTGGATTGCTGCCGTGATCCCCACAGCGCTATCAGGCATTCAAGAGGGACGACTGCAATTGATGTATGGTGCGGGCCAGGTGGATGAAGTGAGTCGCATTCGTTGGTGGGTAATGATTTTTCAATACGCGGTTCAGTGGGGATTGTTGTTAGTCGGCGCTGGATTGCTGTCCTTTTCCTGTGCTGCACTCGCAGGAGTTATCATTCAACAGTGGCGGCTACGCAAAGGACAGGCTTGGTTGTTTAGCGCTAGCTCACGCACCGATACGGGCCTGCGCGCTCAGATTCGCAGCGAGATGGTGAGCTTGGTCAAAAGGTCAAGTATCGTTTATTTGGCGGGATTTTTTGTGCTGAACATCCAACAGCCGATATTGTTTCGATTTGCTGGTGCCGAAGCTTCCGCGCGATTTGGATTTACGTTGATGATCATCAATAGCCTGTTAGGCATAGCATCGTTGTGGGGTATGACAGCTTTTCCTCATTTTGCTAGGTTAGTCGCTGAGGGCAGGGTGGATGAAGGGTTCCAAAAATTTCGAGCTACGTGGTTACGCGCGGTATTCGTTGCTAGTCTGGCATCGATCGCGGCCATTTGTGCCGTGGAGATCCTGCGCATGGTTCCTCGTTTCCATGATCGCTTGATGCCTTTATTGGCGATGTTACCGCTGGGAATTGCCGTGTGGATTCAAACCGTGGGAAATTGTGCGACCTATTGGCCCCGAGCTTTCAAGCAAGAACCTTATGTGCCTACCGCGGTCACACAGATGCTTATCACTCCGCTTGTAGCATGGTTAGCGGTCATTTGGTATGGTCCTGACGCGATCAGTTGGGCAAATTTGATTAGTTGGATTGCCGGTGGCACGACGATGTTTTTCATTACGCGAGCGTTCTTACCGGGGCGTCCCCTCGCCGTAAAGTTTCAGCCCAAACATGCGGACTAAGGATGAAAATTGTATTTCTTACCACCGATAATCGCGAGCAGTTTGGCAGCTATGCGGAAGTGACTCCGCATTTTGGCACGGCGATGACAGCTCTTCTTCAAGGGTTTGCCATGATCCCTGATAAGGTTGAAGTTCATGTTATTTCTTGCGCCAAACGCCGCATGAGCAAACCTGAAAAACTTGCATCGAACATTTGGTTCCATCAGCCGATTGTGCCGCAACTCGGTTGGGGGCGCAGTGCTTTTGTAGGGTGTGGATTAGCCGTTAGAAAGCTCATCCAAGAAATCAATCCTGATCTTGTTCATGCGCAAGGCACGGAGCGCGATTGCGCTGTGTCATTGATGCTTTCTGGGCAGCGGACCAAAATTCTTACAATCCATGGTCACATGGCGAGAATCGCAGAAATCACAAAGGCGCGCTTTCCGAGTTATTATTGGCTGGCTGCAAAGCTGGAAGCGATGGCCGTGCGCCGTGCCGATGGTGTGGTCGCGCTGACGCATTATACGCAACAGCGAGTCGAAAACAATGCCCGAAAGACCTGGGTCGTTCCCAATGCGGTGGATGAGGCTTTTTTACGGGTAGAAAATCACCCACAGCCGAAATTAGCGCTCTGTGTGGCAAACGTTCATGTGTGGAAACAGCAGATTGAGTTGATGAAAGCGCTGGATGGCCTGCCTGCTGATCAGCGACCACAGTTGGTATTTCTCGGAGGTGCTACTTCCAGTGACTATGGGAATCGTTTCCGCGCTGCTGTCACCGAGCGCAGTAGTTGGTGTAGATACGAAGGCAATGCGACCCGTGTGCAATTGCGCGCATGGCTTGCGAAAGCAAGCGTGGTAATACTGCCGTCGATAGAAGACAATTGTCCCATGGTCGTTCTCGAATCCATGGCTGCAGGTGTGCCGGTGGCAGCCTCAAACATTGGCGGCATTCCAGATCTCGTTCACCCTGGTAAAACGGGAGAGTTGTTTGATCCGCTGGATCCACCGAGTATTCGTTCAGCTGTGCTGAAATTGCTATCGCAGAATCATTATCGTGACGACTGCGCACGCCATGCGCGCTTGTATGCAATCGAAAATTATCATCCAAAGAGTGTCGCGGAACGTCATTTGGCCATCTATGAAGACTTGATTCTTCAGAAAAAAACTTCCAGGCAAGCGTAATTTTATGTCTGACAAGTCACTCAATCCATCGACTCTGCCTGCCTTAGATTTTGCTCGTGGCATGATGGCTACATTTGTATTCTTGAGTCATACAGCAATCCTTACGGGAGCTGTCGGTGATTTAAGGTATGTGTTTCGGCTAGGAGGAGTAGCCGTTGAGATTTTTATGTTCATCTCGGGGTTTTTGATGCTTTGGCATTTCCAATTACGCGAGACCAAAGAGCCATGGGATAAAATGAAAACGTGGCGTGCTTTTTGGGTTCGACGGTTTTTTAGAATGGCACCACTTTATTGGATCTTGTTGGTTGTCATCTTCGCATTTCACCAACCGCTGCAAGATTTTCATCATAAGATCCATGAAACATTCTCACTACCTTGGGCAGGGCAAGAAGTATACCCGAGTCGCATTGACTCGAATCTCAGTGCTGGAAATGTTTTGGCCCATTTTAGCTTCGTATTTGGCATCATACCAAAATGGGCCAGCAACAATCTCCTGCCTGACTGGAGTATCACTCTTGAAATGCAGTTTTATTTGTTGTTTCCGCTTCTGGCGTTGATGATGAAGCGCGTTGGGTGGATTGTGCTCACGATTGCTGTGTTGATTTTGTGGCAGTTGTTTGCGTCTAATACTGGGGTGGGCCTAACGACGAACTCTGGCCCGTGGGGCTGGTTTCCGATGCCGACGATCCTTCCTCTACGCATCGCAGTTTTCTTTTCTGGTATGCTGGTGGCATGGGGGCTCGCGCGATGGCACCAATCGGGAAAAGGATTGCCAGAAATGCTTGTAGCTGTTGGTATAGGTTGGTTTAGCGATCATCTTCTGGCTCTATTCATCATTGGGTTTATCGCGTGGGAATTTACGAGTCGAAGTTCAAGATTTTCGCAATGGCTTCCTATTCGAATGGTGCAATCGTTGTTTTCGTCGCGAATCATCAGGCTTTTTGCGGACGCTTCCTATGGCATCTATCTCTGCCACATGTTAGTGTTACTCGCCGTAATGTGGTTCTTATTGAGCAATCAAGGATTTATCGAATATTCACCGATTAAGCGTTTTATCATCGTTTCTGCCTTATCATTTCCACCCATTTTTGGACTCTCCTTGGCATGTCATCGCTGGATCGAAAAACCAGGCATAGAACTTGGACGTAAGCTTGTTAATAAATTACCTCGCAATTAACTCCCGTATAGAGAAAATCATAATCGTAACCCCCTTACATTATGGAAGGACAACTCAATCAAAAAGAACGATCAATTATCAGCAATTGGGTGACCCAATTGAAGCCCGAGCGCACGCTCGAAGTCGGCACATGGAAAGGTGGCGGCAGCACTCTGCATATTATCAAAGCCTTGGAAGCCAATAGGCAAGGCCACCTCTGGGGCATCGAAGCTTCCCAAGGGATTTACGAAAGCATGGTGGCCAACATCCGTTCTGCTGGCGATGAGCTTGTCGCTCGATTTACTCCCGTGTTTGGATTTTCCCAAAAGGTGATTCCTGATCTCATCAAAGACATGAGCAAAGACGCCGTTTTTGGTTTTGTGTTTCTCGACGGCGGTGACAATCCCATGGAGCAAATCGAGGAGTTTCAATTGATTCGCGATTACGTTCCAGTAGGCGGTGTGATAATGGGACACGATGCTAAACTGCGCAAAGGAAAATGGCTTGTTCCTTATGTGCGCGCACATGACAACTGGGAGTGTGTGTTGCATGATGTGAGCGAAGAGGGCCTGTTTGAGGCACGCAAGGTGCGTGAGCAACCATCCGAGGAAAGTAGAAAGAATGCAGCATCGGTTCTTTCCTCTTTGCGTCGGCAGCCTACTGAGTTGATTGGTCGTTGGCTCCCTACGCCAGTTATTAAAGTGATTATGCGCTTTATCCCTAGAAAATTGCTCCTCAGAATTACACAGGGGCGTAAGTGATTTTTCTTTTATATTCCCATGCAAATCGTATCAGCCTGCATTGTCCGAGATCTCCCCGTCTACAGTCTAACCTATCGTAGCATCATTGAGCACATGCCCGGTGCGGAAATTCACGTTGTCACGCGGAAGGAAGACTTTGCCAAATTCAAGGATGCTTGTGGTCCTGAATTGCACTTATGGGATGAGGCAGACTTTGTACCCGATATGACTTTGGGCGAGTTAAGGAAAATGCCCCTCACAGGCTTTCCCAATGGCGCAGGGTGGTACTTTCAACAGTTTCTCAAATACGCATTTGTCAATGTGTCTAATGATGATGAATACTATCTGATTTGGGATGCAGACACGGTATTGCTGCGGCCCTTGGAATTTTTCACTCCAGATGGGAAACCATTCTACACCACCGCGACGGAACATCATTTGCCGTATTTTGAAACCTTTGAAGCGATTTTTGGATTCCCCGCTAAACGAGAATTCTCATTCATTTCTCAACATCAAATTATCAACAAAGCTTACCTTCGTCAAATGATGGCTACCATTGAATCACGTCACCCGACCAGTCGCAACTGGGCTTGGGCCATCATGGAAAATGTGCGCGGAGCAGGTAGCAATTTGTTCAGCGAATATGAGATCTATGGACATTACGTGAAAGCTGTTTATCCGGAATCATTCGCTGTTCGTGATTTGTTATGGACGCGCACAGGCGGCAGGTATGCCGGTAACCCTCCGAAACAAGATAAACTGCAATGTCTTGGATTAAAGTTTGCTTTTGCTGCTTTTGAAGTTAGTGATTCAATGCAACGTAAGATATTCAACAAAGTAAGAAAAATACTTCACAAAACAACCGAAATACTAAAATTAAATTAGTAATAAATTCAAAATCCGTAGTTGAACGGTTTTAGGTCAAGCTAAGAGGTTTTTTGGGCTACCTTTCCCATCTATGTACCCGCTTCTCGGTGGCTCTGGTTTTAACTTCTGCTCAGCTAATAGTAGTCATTGTAAAATATTTTCTAGCAACAATTTGTGCTCGGCGAATGAACTGGCGTGTTGGAAAAGACTGAGTAGATTTTGGTGAAGCACATACTCATGGAGGCGCTTTCCGCAGCGTAAAAGTCCTTCATGCAGAAATCGTCGGCTCAAAGACCGTTTTTGAGTTTTTGATCTGCTGTGCGTAGTAACTTCGTTGGGTGTAGCCGAGCGCAAGTTCTGCTCCATCGCCTAGGCGGTAAGTCAAAATTTGATACAACACTTCTACGATATAACTTGTAGGTAAAACTCCCTTTTTTAAAAATTTCTGTTTCCGAATAAAGATACTCGGCCACATCTAAAAAATCTAATGCAAATTTCACCAAATAGTGTATGTCTAATTCTATTTTGAAATACCGAATTGTGATACCAGTGTTCAATCCTTCACGAGAATTATTGGAGAATATTAGGAAACTGGGATTATCAAATCCTGGCGCAATAGAAAGCATATTATTGGTAGATGATGGCTCTACAAATGGCATTCCAGAGCAGGCCGAAAAAATGTTCCCCGGAGTCACTCGAATCCAAGGTGATGGCTCTCTTTGGTGGTGTGGGGCCATGAAATTAGGTATGTCATACGCCTTAAAGGAGAATATAGACGCTATTGTTTGGTTGAATCATGATTGCGTGCCTGCTGACGGAACAATTGATAAATTGGTATCATTGGCGGCAATTGAGGGATATGGCGCAGTCTCCGCATGGTGTCGATCGATAGAATCGACCGAGTTCCCTGTAAATCCTGGATTCCGCAATCTAAATGAAATTCCGGTGTCAGAACTCATGAGTTCTGACATTGTATCTGTTGAGGGTGTTAATGGTAATTGTGTTGCTATCAATGCCAAGGCTATTCGTTCAGTAGGTCTTCCTGATTCAATTAAACATCCTCATTATGGCGATGGACCCTACACCTACCAACTTTATAGGGCCGGATTTCGAAATGTCGTCTGCACGTCTGCGAGAGCTTTTTTGGAACGAGAGTATGATCGCTGCATTAGTGTAAAATGGCGCTGTTCATTTTGGAACGCGCCACTTAGCATAAAGCTACGATATTATTTTCTTTCTCGTAAATCCAAGTTCCATTTCGCTATCAAATACAGCGATGTAGTTGTTTTTCGAGGATATCCGTTGGCTCCAATTGCTTACTTGGCATCCATGATGCGTGTTTTTGGGGAAATCATCTCAGGTCACCAACTAGCACATAGCATGTCGAGAGAAGCTCGTATTGAGGCTGTATGCCGTGAATATGAAGGAGTATTTCCGAGAGAAGGAATGATCAAATCTCTGACCCTACTTGAAAATGCGTGAAATTAAAAAAATAGGGATACTCAACGCTTATGATGCGCGTAATCGCGGTGATCGAGCGATAGTTGAGGCTCATCTTGGTTTTATCAGAAAGATTCTACCTGATGTTGAGGTGACTATTTTTTCACCACACCATGATTACAATCGTACTATTTTTGAATCATCGAGCTGCGTCGGGCCTCTCATTTCGGCACCTCTTGGAGCTTCGGCATTATGGCGATTGATCAGTCCACCAATAGACTGGTTACTCCATATTTTTGGGTGGCGTGCTGATCACCGAGCCAAGGCATTTCATTCATGTGATGCATACTTTATCTGCGGAGGAGGCTACTTGTATTCATCGCCAGCCCCTTTGATTAGTCGCCAATTGTGGCTGCATGTAGCTAACATGCTCGCGGCATTGCAGTCCGGTAAACCAGTTTTGGCGTTTCCACAGTCATGGGGACCTATTCGCAAGTCTACAGACAGGTGGATTTGCCGCAAACTTGCATCCGCGCTCCCGACAATTGTAACACGGGGGCGTGCATCAGATCTAATGCTCTCCTCTTGGGGATACAGTGAAAAAATTGTATCTCTTCCAGATGTGGTGATAGCGGCATCGGTGTTAATACCTGAAACAGCAGATTGGCGCCTGAGTTCACGACATCAAGGTTCTCTTGGAATCGCTCCTATTGACTGGAATTTCGATCGTAAAGTCGATGCCAGTGGACTATCAGACTACATCTCTAAGTTGGTCACCATTTCTCAGACTTGGTGTTCAACTGCGGGCAACTCTGTGACCGTCTTTCCTCAAGTGGAGGTTGAGGGGGCTGATGATGATGGAATTATTGCACGCAAACTTGTCGCGGCGCTTTTTGCAGTCGGGGTGCCCGTATCTTTTGCAGAAGGTTTGGGATGGGGAGAATATTGGACGAAGATTGCGGCACAAGAAGTTTTCATCGGCTGTCGAATGCACTCATGTATTTTTGCGATGGTTTGTGGCGTGCCGACAATTGGACTCGGTTATCAACCTAAATTCACAGAGCTTTTCGAGCAGTTAGGTCAATTAGATCGCTCTCATTTAATAGAGGATTTTGATCCTGTCAAAGTCTCAACCCAACTGGAGAATATATCAAATGAGGATGAACGTATAGCTATTGCCAGAATCGTTGATTCGAATGCATACAAAGTTGTTACGACTCTCGAGCAAGTTTGGCAAAAGACTGTTGCTAGGGCTTAACTTAGTGGATTGTTCATACTCTAAAAATTGTCAAATTAGCATTTTATTCGAGTTTTTTTATTTTAGGTTAGGTGACATGTGTAACCTAACCTAAAAAAACTCTTGACCCTGAGTCGATTTTTGGGGAATTATATCGCCAGTAGACATGTTATTCATTTTACTAATCAAATCTCGTTGACAAAAGGTGCGTCATTAGAGATTTTCCCCACCAGTACATCCATTATGTTTCATAACTGCCATTCCCCTCAGGCTAAACGTGCATCAATTAAATTCTCGATTGTCACACCCAGTTTCCGACAAGTTGCCCATCTCCGGAGATGCGCTGCTAGCATTGCCGATCAGGCCGGAGATTTTGAGGTGGAGCACTTGGTTCAGGATGCTCAGAGCGGTGTAGATTTTCTCGAATGGGCACAAAGTCAGGACTTTTCTGACTGCGTCAGTGAAGCAGACCACGGAATGTATGACGCTATCAACCGTGGTTTCAAGCGTGCCACAGGCGACATCATTGCGTGGTTGAATTGCGATGAACAATATCTCCCAGGTGCATTGCAACAAGTCGCGACCTATTTCCATAATCACCCGGAAGTGGACATCCTGATTGGTGATGTGGTGCTTGTCGACGAAGGCATGCATCCGCTGGCCTATCGTCGTTCCGTGGTTCCAAGCGCCGGCCACATTCGATACAGCCACCTTAGTAACTTTACTGCTGCAACCTTTGTTAGACGTCGTATCATTGATGATGGCTTGTGGCTCGACACTCGCTGGAAAACCATTTCTGACGCCGTATGGATGGACTCAATGCTTACCGCTGGCTATCGGGTCGCTGTGTTGCCAAAGCCGCTGGCGCTCTTCAGCATGCTTGGTTCGAATTTGGGACAATCTACCAAACTATTTTATGAACGCACGGAATGGGAGCAATCCTTGAATTGCACCAATCGATGGATGCGACTGTATTACATCTGCTGCTTCCGCATCGCGAAGTTCCTGGCTGGTGCCTACTTTCTCAGGCGTGTCTCGGTGGCAGGTTACACGGAAGATGTATCACAGCGTCGGCAAACGTCATGTTGGCTCGGTGGATTCTGGTCACATGCTAAATCTCATGTCGATAACCAGCGACTCCGCGACGAGTGTCGTTTTTCTGAACGACCTATTAAAAAAGAGCTTAGTTCTGCTATGGCTTACTTCTTCTCAGCCATAGCTCTGGTATTGGGATTCCTGTCCGATATGATCCCTACAGGGGAATCCGTCAAAGCCCCGTTGGTGATGATTTTTGCGATACTCATGCTGACGCTGCGCGCAAAAACCCGAGACTTGGTTTGTATTTCCGTTTTGTTTTTCTTTTGCTCCGCCTACGCACTGCGGTTTCGACCGCCCGACATCGCTATCGTCCGCCTGCTCACCTTCATCATCACGGCCATTTTAGCATACACATCATCTACCATTCTCCGTGACCTAGAGAAATGGATGGGTGTTACCGTAGGCCTGATTCGGAGGATTCCCCAACCCATCATCCTCACCAACCGCAAGGGCGAGGTAGTCTTGGTAAATGTTGCTGCTGAATCGCTGCTAGAGCAAAATGAATCAGAGTTCATTGGGACGAACCTATCACTCATCATTGAGGGCGTAGGAATCAATCGCATGGATTGTTCGATCAACACTTGGGAAGATCGTCCACCCACCAGCAAAATCAGTTTTAATCCGTTCATCAACGGCAAAGCACCAAAAGCAATCACTGCCAACGTCTTCATGGTGGGCACGGGCAAGCGACGTTTGTTCGGATTTAGCCTGCAGGAAGATGAATGAAGCCGCCTTCGCCTATGGTCGGCACCTGTTGCAAAGATCGTGTCAAACTAAGACGTAAGGCGTTAGAAAAAATGGCAAACGTATGGGGCACTCTTGATTTGTAACTGCCGCATTCCGATCGCTGACTTCCGATCTACTTATCCTCGTTGTTTTCCATGCCTAAGACAAAATCTCACATTCTTCTCATGGGGCAGACCCCGCCACCTTGGCATGGTCAGGCCGTGGCGACACAGATACTTTTTGATCATGAATGGCAGGATTATGAAGTGCATCGTTTACGGATGGAGTTCAGTGAAGAGATGCTGGAAGTTGGGCGTTTCCAATGGAAAAAAATTCAGCATCTTTGGAGGTTGATGCGCAAAGCACGTGAGATTTTGAAATCTCATCCTAACGCGACCCTATTCTATCCACCTGCTAGCGCAAATTGGATTCCCTTCCTGCGCGATGTGATTTTTCTGGCAGCCGTTCGCCCTCTAGCAGCTAAGACGATCTTCATTTTCCATGCGAGTGGATTGCCGGTATTTTCCCAAGGAGATTGGCTGCGTAAGATTCTTTCTAAGATCGTTTACCATCATGCTGATGTGTCGCTTGAAGTGGCGCAGGAAGCGATCCCTGCGCATCATGTATTTCATGCGAAAACGGCAACGTGGTGTCCTTGTGGAATCGCGGTTCCTGATCTAACAAAACCTGTTATCGATGTTTCTGGCCCACTCAAATTGCTCTTCATTGCGAGCTTACAAGAAGGCAAAGGTGTGTTGGAAATCCTCAAGACAGCCTCTGTTCTTAAGCTCAAAGGTCGAGAAAATGACTTTCGATTTCAGATCGTAGGCAAATGGTTTTCGAGTGAATTCGAATCGGAGGCTCGCCGATTGCACCAGGAAATGGGTTTAGACCAAATGGTCGAATTTAGCGGGCAACTTACAGGCGATGATAAATGGCAAGCATACGCCAACAGTCACGTTTTTTTCTTTCCTACTCACTATGCCTCCGAGGCAACACCGATCGTGATCATGGAGGCCTTGGGCATGGGCTTGCCCATATTAACGACGGCATGGGCCGGAATCCCAGCCATGCTCGAAGGCTGCAAAACTGCGGAAGTTCGCCCCGTGCGCGATCCTCATGCATATGCAGAAGCCGCAGAATTATTCCATTCGCGCTTGCCAGAATTGAATGCGCAGGCAGTGGCATCTCAGGAATTTTATCGGAGTCGTTATTTGCCCGAGCGTTTTATTGAACGAGTAAGGCAGGCGTTCGATGTTGTAAACACGACATCCAAATCCGCTGCATTATCTAACATCTGTGTATGGATTTACCTAGCAGATCAAAATCCAGGTTTTGATCGAAGCTTCGGCATTTCGCGGATGACTCAAATGGTGATGAGGGCCTTGTATAATTTCAGCGATGTCAATATTGTAGCGACCACTTCGAAGACTTCGCAACGTCCTGAATTGGACAATAAGAAAATGATCGAGTTGCCCTGGGGGACGCGCTCGAAGTTCGTGCGTTTTCTCACGGATCACTTTCACCCACTTTTTGGTCGAAGCAAAAAAGATATCGATGTTCATTTTTATCCCAAAGGATATCTGCCGTTTCTTAGCGGAATGTGTCGTCCTTCTGCGGTGACGATCCACGATACGATCATTCAATATGATCAAGACAACTACCCCAAATGGCGCTGTCGATGGGAGTATGCATACTGGTCTTTACTTCTCAGGCATACGCTGAGAAAAGCGGATCGTATCCTTACGGTGTCGGAATCATCGCGTGAACAAATTCGTGCTTTCATGGCCCGACATAAGATCCCCGCACGAGAGATCACGGTTACTTACGAGCCCTGTGCTTACGAAAATGTCGCGCAGCCAGATCATCCCGCGAAAGCTGACAACGTCGTTCATTTGGCATCTGTGGAGCCGCATAAGCGCACGGCTCACTTGATCCGTTGGTGGTATGAGGCGGAAGTCAATGGCAAGAATCTGCCTTCCTTGCATCTGATTGGTTCCATACCTCCCGAGGTGCTTCCGATTTTGTCCAAGTCGAAAAAAATTGTGAAGCGTCCGTTCCTAGAAGATCATGCGCTGCAAGACGCTTATAAATCAGCGAAGGCCTTGATTTTACCATCAGAAATTGAAGGTTTCGGACTCCCTGCACTAGAAGCATATTATTTGGGTACCCCGGTTTGCTTTGTGGAAGGAACATCGGTGCAAGAGGTGTTGGGCGTGACAACGCATCGCGGAGGTTTTTCCCTTGAATCGATGGATAGCATGATTTCAGCCCTAGAGGATGTTATGTCGATGACGAGCGATGAAGTGAGAACTCACGGGTTGAAGTTGCGCGAGACCTATGCGTCGGAAAAAGTGGCCGCTCGGTTGATGGTGATTTTTCAGGATTTGGTCCGTAAGTAATGCATTGATATGATCCGAGCCATTTTACGCAACGCGGGATTTCGTCCACTAGCCTTGATCCGGGCGCTGCTGCAGTGCCCGAGTTATCTTTTGGAGCGCAGAATCATCAGAAATCTCGCGCAAAAGTCTGGCTGGCAGTGGGGTAAAGAGTTGCCAATTTTGTTAGAAAAAGGCGAATCGGCAGGAAATCTCGGAGCGTATTTTTTGCAGGACCAATTAGTCGCGCGATGGCTCTATGAAGATCAACCAGAGCGACACATCGATGTAGGTTCGCGCATCGATGGCTTTGTCGGAAGCGTTTCGGTATTTAGAGAAATTGAAGTGTTAGATATTCGAGTGGCTCCAGGAACTGCTCACAACATCGTTTTTCATCAATTGAATCTAATGGATGAGCTCCCCGAGGCATGGCGATCAAGCACGGATTCACTCTCTTGCCTGCATACGATTGAGCATTTTGGGCTCGGTCGCTACGGTGATCCTTTGGACATCGATGGCCATATCAAAGGTCTCCAGCAACTGAAAAAAATGGTCAAGCCTGGAGGGCGGTTTTATCTATCGACGCCGATGGGCCCACAGAGAATTGAATTCAATGCGCATCGAATTTTTTCGGCCGAGACGATATTGAATTGGTTCAGCGAAGGCTGGCGGATCGAGCGATTTGCTTACATTGATGACCAAGATGGTATCCATGATTCAGTGGAGTGGAAGGCTGCAACAGTGAAAGATAGTTTCGGCTGTCGTTCAGGAGTGGCAATCATCGCCGCGATTCGAGAGAGTGAGAGTGAAGACTTATCCCGTTGACTTTCATGATCCGCATCGTTTTACTTGGCCGCACAGGCAATCATTTATTTCAATATGCGCTCGGTCGCGTGCTGGCGAAGAAACACCAAGTGCCGCTTGTTCTGGATGCTTCTTGGTTCAATCTTGAAGGATGGTCGCAGGTTTCGCACTTTCTCTCATTACCCTTGCAAGCGGAGGTTGTTAGGACTTGTTCGCTAGGCTCGCGCCTTCTGCGCAAGCTCACAGGAAAGCACCACTGGGAATTTCTCAGTGTGCCTATTTTTCGCGAAAATACAGCGGATCAATCATTTGATGCACGATTTTTGGAGTGCCCGAGTGATTGTTTGTTGTTCGGATACTTCCAGACACCGCGGTATTTTGGTGAAATTGCGGAGGAACTTCGTGAAGAACTCCGAAGCCTGCTGAACTCGGCATGTGCATCGAGTGAGATTCATCGAGAGCTAGCGCAGCCGGGAACTGTTGCGGTGCATGTGAGAAGAGGAGATTTTTTACAGCATTCTGTTTTTCAGGTGTGTGATGAGGATTATTATCGTGCTGCCATCAATCAAATGCGCAAGGAAGTATCTAATACAAAATTTTTCATTTTTTCCGACGATCCTTCATGGTGCCGATCGACGTTTTGCGATGATGATCAGATCATTATTGATTCCGCTGAGGCAGGAAAAAATCCTCTTTATGATCTTCACCTGATGAGTCTAGCGTCTCACCATATTATCGCGAATAGCACGTATTCCTGGTGGTCGGCGTGGTTAGCCCAATCAGCGTGTCAACGTGTGATTATGCCTGATCGCTGGTATACAGGTGAAATCATTGCGCCGATGGATGAGAAAAAATGGTTCTGAAATTGGCTTGTGATCAACCTACCCCCGATGCCCCGTAAATTGACACCCGTCGCTATCATTTTGATGGTGTTAGGGACATGGCAACTTTGGCAACAAGCACCAACTCTCGCTGCTGTAAGACCGGATCAGTGGGGGATGACGGATTGGTTGGTCAATTATGAGGGCGGATTTGTGCGGCGCGGGCTAGGCGGTTTTTTGCTCTACCATGCATCACAAAGCTGGCAAATTGCGGCAAATCAATTAGCCGTCATTGTTTCTGTCATTGGATTTTTAGCGCTATTGATTTGGTTGTATCGCAAAGCCACGGAGTTCTTTCCGCTGGCTTTTTTGTTTTCTTGCGCAGTTTTGGGATTTCCCATTTATCAATACACAACACAGTCATCCCACAGCCTGAGCA
>DBCO01000015.1:0-46426 GCA_002293145.1 Akkermansiaceae bacterium UBA956
GTCCAGAATATTAGCGCACCTCATATTGCCTCCTTGCGAGAATCATAGCAATAAGTTTTCCGTCATATTGTTTTGCCAACTCTATATCCTGCTGTCGTATTGTTCCTACATATCTCACCATGACAGGAAAAAGTTCAATTTTGTCATAGGTTCTGCTGTAAGCATCATCTTCAGTAGCATGTTTGAAGTCTGACCATGTATTTGAATTTTGATACAATTGCCTATAAAATGCAGCGTTGCCTAAAGAGATTCCCTTAAAACCATATTGCACGATTTCGTAGCCGTCCTCACGTAGCTTGCTGATTGCGTGTTTATCAAATGAAATCATTTTATCCGCATTGTGGTCCAGTGTCAGTTTGACGATGTTTTTATTTTTATCTAAGCCAACTTGCCAGGGTAGAGGAGTTTTTTTTATGAATTTTGCAATGTCTTCAGGCAGATCAGATCCATAGCGAATAACTTCAGCTCCAAAGTTCGCATCTGTTACATACTTCTCAACAGGAAGAAATCCTGTTGGCGATGTTTCAGGGTCATAATCGTTTCCAGTTCGTTTGACGGAATGTTTCCGCTGTGAGCTCGTAGTGTCCAAAGTGATATTTTGAATATCCTGCGGCTGTTTTATTAGGAGATACCCAACGATACCGATGGCGATAAGAAGCGCAGTTGTATATATTTTATTCATACAATTTTATTTATGTCCGTAGTTTCGGTTGTCCCAAAGTTCGAGTTTATTGGCTGTTCTTGTAGCATTCCAATAGGGATGTGAATGCGTACCGTCTTCGGCTTGCTCACCAGCCCACTTCCCTGTTTTTATTTCATTTGCGGCCGTTCCCATATTTGCGTTTTGCCATGAGAAGTAATCATTTAACCACTTAAATAATGCGGCTGTATTATTGTAGCTAGGCTCGGTTGGCGCATTGGCGATGAGAGTGCTTGCGAATTGATGTCTTCTATGACAGCGTGCGCATCGCTCTTGCCTGGAAGAATGGAGATGGAATTGTTCGTCTCAAACAAACAGTCGATGTCGCGAAAATTTTGCATACGATAACGTTCATTCAGTTTTTAGTATTTTCTTAATCGCTATGGTCCGACATACTTTTTCCCGTGAACACGTTCCCATGCTGCGACTGTTGGCGTGTAGCGCAATGCGGCGGTGCCGAGAGATTCTGGTCTTGGCACGCCAGCGTAAAATTTTGCTTCTTCCTCGTTGCGAGGGAATGGTAACAGCAACCATTCTATCAGCATGCATTCATCAAACCCGTATTTATTCATCAATTTTCTTCCTGCATCGCTTGCTGTATTCCAATCATCTTCATGGGGGTAACCTCTGTTAGATTTGATTAAGAGCATCGGCAAATTTTTCCCTGATAAGTAAGCGAGGTTCTTATCACTTGCACGAAATTCAGGATTGGAAAGCCCTTGATACTGAGCCATGACAGGATACATTTCGATTTCTTGTTTTCCCTCACTGTCCGCAGAATTTTGTGTACAATGCTCAATCAAATTATGCATCCCAGACAATAGTGCATACAAATTTTTCATTGCAACTTTGTCGTTCATGGAAATTTGATTGGTTCCAAACTCTGTGATTATATATGACTGCTCAATGATATCCAGTCCCGCTAAATCATTGTTCACTGTGGGTACTACTACTTCACGGATTTGAAACTTGATTGCATGATTGTTTTCATCAAGAAACACTTTCCATGGATTGGGACGTAGCCGAGAGAGTCGTTTCTGATAATCTTCATCAATGAAACCCGAACTGATAAAGTGGTCCACCATATCATAACTGGGTTTGATCTCCGCATAATGGAGGCTTCCTTTGGGCGTCTTCAGTATATTTTTCGCGTGATGGTTCTCTGCATTCAGGTTTTTATCTTGCGCGGCATCTTTCACGGTTCCAGTTAAGGGAATCGGAGGCTTTTCTGGTGACTGATTGTGAAAAATTTTCCACAGGAATAGAATGATGGCGATGGCCAGCAGTGCAAAGGCGTAGTGATTGATTTTTTTCATAATTTTAAGGTGCTGCGCCAAAGGCGAAGTTTCTGACATCCCAGATATTCAGGCTGGTAGCAGTGTTTGTTTTTCTCCAGTAAGGATGATCATGCGCACCGTTTTCAGCTTTTGTGCCAGACAGGCGTCCCGTTTTAATCTCAGCGGTTGAGTTGCCAAATTCGGTGTTTGACCAAGAAAAATTGGAAAATGCCCAGTCATACAATATGGCTTTGTTGCTGCTGCTTGGCATTGATGCATTTTGAGGGACATAACTTACCGCATATTGCAAGTCACTAAATGAGCTCTGTGCATCTGCTGAGCCCACGGCAAAAGTGATGGAGTTATTAGCTTCAAATAAGCAGTCAATATCACGAAACGATTGTGATTTGTAGCGATCAATCAACTCTTGTTGGTTTTGCGCGCCGATGCTTCCATTTGCTGATGAATCGCTTCTCTTCATAAGTAGGTAATTGCCATTCGCATCCTTGAATAGCGCATGCCAATGGGAGATACTGTCATCAAATCCATTTGTGGAAGCGACAATTGGTTTGAACAGGATGAAATCCAATTGCAACGTCTGCGTATTCCAGTTGGAAAGAATGGCATCAGCGTTTTTGGTAACACCTTCTTTTAGCCAGTTATAATTGAACGCTTCGATGGTTTCCTGGGTTTTTCCGCTGGCTCCCTTTACATAGGTATCACCTGTTTCTAGATAAAGAGCGGGCGGGGAGGCAATTTCTTGATCGGTTGGCTGAAGCCAGCGAACTCCCGTTTGCACCCATTGGGCAAGACTGCCATTCGGATTGTTTTGAGTAAGGCCAATCCAGAAGCTAGCACCGCTGTCGGTTTGTATCCCACCTGATAATTGTTTTTTCAGCTTGTTTGAGCGCATCGGGGTCAGTTGCGTGTTATTTGCACTTGTGGTGCTTGGTATTTTGATTGTCAATTTTCCTCTGAGTGCCCGAATGCCAGCCGTGCTTTGGTTTTGTTTGCGTACGCCAAAGTGATGAGGATTTTTCCCGCGTAAGTGCTCAGCGTCTTTGGTTTTAGCAACTAAATCCGGCACTTGCTGTAGTCGGTCAACGTTGACGGTTACGCGAACTTCATGAGCTTCGCCTACGGGCATGCCTGTAGCGATGTTGATGACTTGCATGCGGATCGTTGCTGTGCCGTAGGTGATGCCTTCTGCAACTAGGTTGCGGTAGGCTGTATCCAATTTGGGAGTTTTAAACGGCGTTTCGGTGAAAAATTCTTTTGCTTCGATCAAGTGTTCGGTTTTGCCGGGGCCAAGATAGACTTTCGGCTTGGTATTATCGGTGGCTACGTCATCGGGGCCGAAGACGCGTACGTAATTTGCCTGTGCACGATCTGCGTAGCTGAGTTTGATTTTGTACTTCGGATCTTTGTTGCCTTTCCAAGGGATGCCAAAGTCAGGATTGGGCCAGCACCAGAGGCGGATTTTTCCAAAATTGTGACCTGCATCCGCATCGGTGATTTCGGCTTTGTCGGCTTGGCTGTCGATTTTGTCATTGCTGTTGTCAACCTCGGCTTTGCCACTGCTTTTCTGGTTTCCGCTGTCTGTATTGTTATTATTGATGTCGATGATGACGGCGCGTTGCGGATCATTTGCTAGTAGCTCACGGTCTTGTTTGCTTTGATCGGGACCATTTTGATTGCTGTTACCAAGCTTTCGAAAGAGGCTCTCGATTTTTCCATCCATGTCGGTATCGACTGCGAGGTCCGTAGGCAAGCTCTCTGCGACTACGCGTTTGGGCTCGGTGCTATAGGCGAAGTCATTAACGTTTTGTTTTTGTCCGAGGATGCTGCCGACTTCGAAGGTGGCAGATTCGGGGAGGAAGACTTCGGAGACTGATACTAAGTCTTGGCTGTTGACTGGTTCGACTTTGAAGGTGTAGTCGAGGTCGGGGCCTTTGCCGTTGTAGGTGTCGAGTTTGGTGCCTTTCCAGCGGATTTGGAAGGTGTAGGTCTGGAGCGGGTCGAAGCCTGCCATATTCCCTTCGAGGTAATCTCCGTATGAATCGGGTGCGAAGCGGGTGTATTCGGTCTCGCTGTTGGTTTCCCAATCGTAGGTGTAAATGACCATTTCGTAGTGTTCGCTATCACTGCCGCTTTCATCACCCACGCCTAGTTTTAAGCTGTAGGTAAGGGCGGGATCGGGTGCTTGGCCTTGGTCGGATGGGTCCTTGGGATTGCCGTCTTGTCCATCATTGGTGCCGTCTCCATCGGTATCGTTGTTGCCGGGCTGTGTTCCTTTTAGGTATTCTTTGTAGTTGGTTAAACCGTCGCCATCGGGGTCTTGAGCTTTGTTGGTTATGGCGTCGGTGGTAGCATAGCTAAAACCGTTGGCTTTTTCCCAACCGTCTGGCAGGAGGTCGTTATCGGTATCGAAGTTGGCGGGATCGCTATGGTAGCCAGAACTGGGATCGGGGATGTTTTGTTCATCGTGGCTGGAGATGCCGTCATTGTCATGATCTGTGCCGATGTCATCGTGGTGGAAGGGCCGGCAGATGTAGAAGCTTTCATTTGCTTCGCGGGTGTTATTGTTGTTTTTATCTTGCCAGAGTCGGTGGCGTGCCTCGATGCGGTCGTAGAGTCCATCGTTGTCGATGTCTTGGTTGTAGAGTGCGAGGGCGTCAGTGGCGTTGAGGCTGCTAGAGTAAATGCGAAGTCGATCGAGATGCGTCCCTACGGGGAAACGTTGGTCGAGTTCGTCACTATGTGTGGTAAGGTCGGCTCTGCCGATGAGGCAGTAAGCTGTAGAGGTGAGGTTGTTGAGGGTGATGCTAGTTTGACTGCTAAAGGTCGTAGTTGCTTTTACTCCATCAATGTATGTATTATAGGTGCTTCCGCTTTTGGATAGACAGATGTGATGCCAGTTTCCATCGTTGAGCACCTCGGGAGCCGTAGCGATGTTGACAATGGTTTGTTGAATTTGGGCATTGAGGCGGTAAGTCTCTACTTTGATGGTGCCATCGACCGTGTCAATGTACCAATGGAGTGTAGGACGCCCTCCTGATCCAATGGTATCATGTCCTATACCGAGGAGGCTGTATTGTTTGGCTCCAACAAGTAGGTCTTTGGGGCATTTGAGCCAGTAGCAAACGCTGAATGTGCTATTGCCGTTAAAGACGCCGCGAGGAATCGCAAGGTGTTGCAAATTGGGTATAGGTGTCGTGTACGATGAAGGAGCACTGGTTACGGCTGACCAGCGCACTGTGCGGGATGGCAAACCAGCAGGGTTTTGAATGATGTCCCATGAGGTGTTATTCGCTATGACATTGAGACTACCGCTGGTGGGGACGGTGAGCCCTGAGAGATCCATGCTGCTGGGGTGTTTTCCGTAATCGATGACAATGTTAGATGTGAAAGTATTTTCAAAGTCGTAGCGTGCTATAAGCTTTTTGCCGAAGTTATATGTGTTGAGGGCGGCGGGAAGGTTCGCGCCATCGGGGTCAGCGATGGCGTTGTTGACAAGTGGCGTGGTGTCGAGGTTGTCAGGGATGCCGTCTTCATCGGTATCGTTGTCACGTGGGTTGGTGGCGGCGAGGATTTCGGCTAGGTCGTTGAGGGTATCTCCATCGCTGTCGGCACTTTGGGGATTGGTGC
Source organism: Akkermansiaceae bacterium UBA956 (assembly GCA_002293145.1). Taxonomy (GTDB): domain Bacteria; phylum Verrucomicrobiota; class Verrucomicrobiia; order Verrucomicrobiales; family Akkermansiaceae; genus UBA956. The sequence continues at coordinate 5,626 of DBCO01000015.1, forward strand.
CTAGTTGATGTTCTTCGGCATTGGTGAGGCCGTCTGTGTCGTTATCGACATCGCCGACGATGACGCGCCAGAAGATTTTCGGGGGAACTGTGGTATCGGGCTGTACGGCATTGATGCCGATGCTGTGACTCGATCCTGTGGCAAAAATCGAGTTGCCAACGCTGAACCAGGCATCGAGTTCATAGCTCGCTTGGAGGCGGTAGCGTTTGCCGACGATGGTCGGCCATGTGAGGGTGTATCCGCCTTGCGTTTGGGTGGGCTCCAGTTGGGTTACGACGATTCCATCGGGCGGATTGGCCTCGAAGGGATCTGTGCCTGCAACAGCCTCGGTCGCATTGTTCCAACCGTCTTCATCGGGGTCATTGCTTGGAAGAAAAGTGGCCGGGTATAGTTCACCATTGTTGTATTGTTCTTCCCAGACATCACTCATTCCATTGTTATTGAGATCAAGAATGGCGGCTAGGGGGAAAATGCTGAAAAGCTGAAATGCTAAGATGCTGAAATAACGAAGGGCGCGAAGTTTGGAGGAAGATTTCATTGTGCTTGTGCTCCTTCCGTAGCGGTTGCGGGTTGGACTTTGGGCTCAATGGTCCAGTGTCGGATGATGATATCGGGCTTGGGATCGGGTGGATTGGCGGCACGGGCGGCGGCTTCTTGTGCGCGGAGGACTTTGAGCCGTTGGTATTCGGCGATGAGGGCGGCGTGGTGTTCCTTGTAGAGTTCGTGCAAGCCCTCGATGGGTTCAAGATCGGCAGGGGTGGGATTGCCTTGGGTGACGACGAAGTTTGGTTCTATGGCGGCCTCGGCGGGTAGCGCGGGGATGATGGGCGGGGTGTAGGTTTTGCCGCGACGTGCGTAGAGGCTGGTCATTTTTGCGGTGTTGATGTCGCCGACGCCGAACATCAGGGTGTAGGTGGTATCGTTTTTCTTGAAACGACCGAGGCTGTTGAAATAATGGAAATTCACATTGCTCCAGGCGGTGAAGTATTCCACGGGTTGCCGGCCTTGGCTGTTCCAGCGGATCATGGTTTTTTCTCCATCATAGACGGTGCAGGAGAGCATGAGGTGGCGGTAGGCTGCGCGGGCGGCGAGGCGAGCGGCGCGGGCGGCATCGCGGGTGGCCTGTTCTTCGGGGGTGAGGATGCGTGGCGGAGGAGGCTCGGGAAGTGGCTCTAGCTCTTGGGGTTGGACTTCTTGGATGGTGATTTTTTGGCCGTTGGCATCGATGATTTCGGTGGAGATGATGTCTTCGGGCGGGATGACAAGGCGCGGAGGCTCAGGTGCGGGCTCGGTTTGGACGATGGGTGATTTGACGATGGGGTCAAGGAGTTGGGCGGGCTCACCAGTGAGTTCTTGTCCGTGGAGTGCCGCGATGAGTAGCAGCGGGAGGAGTGCTTGTTTCATAAATGTTTTTGGATGATTTGAAGCGATGCCGATAAAAAAGAGCGCGACTTGATCGCATCTCAAGCTCAGTTACCGCGAAGCACCCTCCAGAAGAACGCGCCAAGCCGCGCCGATCGGGCGCGTTAGCCTTGTCTCTGAGGGTCAATAAGAATTTAGCGGTTTCGATGCTGGCCCTTTGTAGCCTTTGTGTATCGTAAAAGAAGTTGTTGTATGTTACGTTACTTTGTGTCTTGGGGGAAATCGGGGTTGGTGTGAAAATACTGTTTGTTAGCACGGTTAGGTTGTCGTTTTTTTCATCAAACCGTCAAGCTCATTTTTTAATTAGATTGGATTTTCGGGCGGTGGGGTGTTGTCTTTTTGTCGCTTGGGCGCACGTTCGACTCGTGAAGCACTTTTCCATGCGGCAATGGTGGCGGGGTCATTGCGGTATTTGTTCATAAATGCTGCATCGAGACGTTGGATGATTTCGCGGGCTTGGGCGAGTAACGTTTCGATGGCGGCGGTGCCGGCAACCCCTTCTGGATTGTCGCTATTTTTCGAGTCGTTGCGCTCGTCTAGGGCATCGCGGTCAGCGCGAAGGACTTCGACAAAGTTGGCAGGAAGTTCGTAGGCAATGAAGCGGGCGCGGAGGGCGGCTTTGGCGGTTTTTTGCTCTGCGGTGTCGCTGGCTTGGTCTTCGAGCAGCAATAGCAGAGCATCGGCGTGGGTGGTGACGGGGGTCTCGACTTGGGTTTTTGGATGGCGATACGCAGCTAAGAGGAAGCTGGGGGCGTCGAGATGGATTGCGCGGGCGGTGCGGGCGATGTCTTTGAAGTCATGGGCAAGGGCCTTGATGAGGGCTGGCTTGCCGACGGGGGCGCGGAGTTGGCCGATGCGAGCTGCCACAAGTTGTTCCACGAGTGGGTAAAGTGCGGTGACTAGGGTGGCAATTTTGCTGCTGGGGGCGATGTCGGCGGCGCGGTCACGGCAGAAGGTGAGAACACGGTTGGCGCGGTCAAAGCGGCGGATGTTTTCGTTGTCCATGGTAGTGGTGGGGTTGTTGGTTTGTTCGTTCAGTAATTTGATTGCCAAGATTGCTTCTCAGCACTAACAAACTAGCAAATTCCAGCGGCTTGGCAAGAGATGACTTTCAGGTTTGGAGTGTTTTTTGATTAGGTTTGGGGTAAGCTTCGAGCGGATTTGAGGTGTTCTCCAAGTAGGTTTGCAGTGTTTCCCGAGTGGGTTTGGGGTGTTCGCCGAGTAGGTTTGTGGTGTTCGCCGAGTAGGTTTGCGGTGTTCGCCGAGTAGGTTTGCGGTGTTCGCCGAGTAGGTTTGCGGTGTTCGCCGAGTAGGTTTGTGGCATTTACCGAGTAGGTTTGTAGTGTTTCCCGAGTAGGTTTGTAGTGTTCACTGAGTGTTTTTTGGGGGGGCTCTGCGAGTGGTTGCTTTATTTTATAACAAACTTTCACTACTTTTGATGTGTGCAATTGCAAGTTCGCGTCATTGCTTTATTGTGGTGCGGGTGTCTGCGGTGAATCAACATGAGGAATTTTTAGCTGCTGAGGATAGTGTCTCGTTTGCGGACTTCATGGCATACGCTTTGCATGATCCGGTGCGGGGCTACTATGCTCGTCGTATTTCTGATGTCGGGGCGCGAGGTGATTTTACGACAAGTGCGGAAATTTCTCCAGCTTTGGCAAAAGCCGTGGCAGTATGGGCGGCGCGGGAATTGCGCGAGACGAAGTGTCGGGATTTGATCGAGCTAGGGCCAGGCAGCGGTGCATTGGCGGTGGCAGTGTGGGAAAATCTGCCGTGGTCATTGCGTTGGCGCACGCGCTTGCATTTAGTTGAGAGTTCGGTGGGTTTGCGCGCGCGTCAGCGATCTCGAAAAGAACTCCGTCATGTGCAATGGCATGAGACCGTAGAGGCAGCACTAGCGGCATGTGGTGGGCGTGCATGTTTGTATTCTAATGAATTTTTCGATGCCTTTCCAGTTCGGGTTTTCGGGCGGCAAGGGTCGAGTTGGCGCGAACTTTTTGTGAAAAAATCCGAGCATGGGGTAATGCAGGAGAAGTTTCGTGAGGTAAATGATTTACCTGATTCGACCTTGTGGAGCATTTCGTTTGCTGAGGGGCAGCGCGTAGAAGTTGCGGATGCGGTGCGTCTGTGGCTGGAGAATTTCCAACGTGTGTGGAAGGCAGGTTCGATGGTGGCGATTGATTACGGTGATCTTGTGGAGACCTTGTATTACCGTCGATTGCGCGGCACGGTGCGTGGATACCTAGCGCAGCAACGCATTGAGGGAGAGGGCATTTACCAAAATATTGGGCGGCAGGATTTGACGGCGGATGTGAATTTCAGCGATCTAATGCATTGGAGTCATGGTTTTGCGTCGCGGCAAAAATGTGAGACGCAGCGGGAGTTTTTATTGCCTCATGCCAATTCATCGCATCGTGGCGATGTTTATGCGATGGACCCGCTGGGAGTAGGTTCGGCCTTTCGCGTGTGGCATTTACGGAAGCAAGAAAGCTAATCGTATTTTGCCTTTTTCTGCGTTTTGATTGACTTGAGCTTGGCAAAAAATGCGCATTCATCTAGTTTTGACCGCATTCATGAACACATCTTCATCCGTCATCTACAATATCTCCGGCTACTACTTTGCCAATCTCGAAGGATTGAAGGAGTGGCGCTCTCGCTTACTGGATGAATGCAAGGAGCAGCAATTGAAAGGCACGATCTTGATTAGCACAGAGGGCATCAATGTGTTTCTCGCTGGGCGCAAGGAGGCAATCGATCATTTGATTACGGTGATCCGCAGCATTCCCGGATTGGGAAATTTTCAGGTCAAATTCAGCGAAAGTGATCATCGCCCGTTCAATCGCATGTTGGTGCGTATCAAAAAGGAAATCATCGCCTTTGGGGTGGATGCCGTGAATCCGGCTAACTACACTTCTCGTCATCTTTCTGCAAAAACACTTAAGCAATGGCTCGATGAGGGTCGCCCGATTACGCTGCTCGATACACGCAATGACTACGAAATCAAGCTTGGCACGTTTCGTAATGCCATCCCGATTCGCGTAGATACTTTTCGTGAATTTCCTGATGCCGTGGCGCAATTGCCCGCGGAGCTGAAGAAACAACCGATTGTAACCTTTTGCACTGGTGGCATTCGCTGTGAAAAAGCGGCTCCTTTCATGGAGTTGCAGGGCTATGAAGATGTCTATCAACTCGATGGTGGCATCTTGAAATACTTTGAAGAAGTCGGCGGTGATCACTATGATGGTGAGTGCTTTGTATTCGATCATCGAGTGGGTCTTGACCCGAGTCTGCGCGAAACAGCGTCGGCGATATGTTTTCATTGCCAAGCTCCGTTAGAGGAAGAAGAGCAACAAGATCCTCGCTTCGTCGAAGGGGTTTCTTGCCCATATTGCTATGTCGATGAGCAGCTGAAAATGCAGCAGTCACTGGATAAGCGGCGCACAGATCTTGCCCGTGTGGTTCACCCTTTGCCTGGTTCCATTCCCTACGAAAACATTCGTCCGATCGCGGTGAAGGAGGATTTTGATGGTTGGACTCTGAGCAATCTTTTAGAAAAGTTGTTTCCGCAAATCGAGCTTGCTGAGTGGCAGCAGCGGCTCGCCGCAGGGCGTTTTCGTCATCAGCATGGGTATGTTGTTGATGGTAGTCAAGTGGTGCGCGCAGGTGAGCGCTACGAGCAAACCATGACCTTGTCGGCAGAGCCTGATGTCAATGCGGACATCCGTTTTCTCTACGAAGACGCGGCATTGATCGTGGTGAGAAAACCAGCGCCGCTGCCGATGCATCCCTGTGGTCGATACCATCGCAATACTCTGCAACATATCATCAATCTCGTGGTGCATCCGGCGCCGCGGCCGGCCCATCGCTTAGATGCCAATACCTCTGGCCTTGTTTTGTTTGCTCGCACTAAACATATTTGTTCGCAGCTTCAGTCTCAATTCATCACGGGCAAAATCGAAAAAACCTACCTCGTGCGGGTGCAATGTCAACCAACCTGGAATCACCACGTCTGTGAGTTGCCGATTTCTCAAGGGCCTGCTGTGGCTGGTTCGCGCGTGGTGGATGAAAAAGATGGATTGCCCAGCCGCACTGATTTTTCCGTGATCAAACGTGATGTCGATGGCACCGCCCTGCTTGAAGCGCGTCTGCATACCGGCCGCACCAATCAAATCCGCGTCCATCTCTGGCATCTCGGATTTCCCGTCTGCGGAGATGCCACCTATCTTGCGGAAGGTCAAGTAGCCGCTACGCAGACCTTGGATGTCGATACCGCGCCGCTGCAGCTTCACGCATGGAAAATTTCCTGCCTTCACCCGCTTAGCAAGCAGCGTGTCGAGTTCACCGATGTACGTCCCGCATGGGCTAATCTGTGATCATTTTTCGTGCTGACAGACAGGGGGATCTTTTGTTTGCAAGCATTGCGTGGTGCATGCCATGAAAAAACTACTTGCCATAATCTGGTTTCTGCCGTAACGATGCCATCCGCAAGAATCGTCACATGAAGCTTTATCATTTACTCACCCCCAGTCACATCCTGCCCGAGTTGCTCGCGGTGGATCGATGGCAGGCGCTAAATGAGTTGCTGGATCATCTCGTGACTCTTGGCGATTTTTCTCCTGAGTGGAAAGAGGAGGTCAAGGAGAGCTTGCATTTACGGGAGACGATGATCAGCACGGGAGTCGGCGGTGGTGTGGCGATACCGCACGCATTCTCCGAGCACATTGATGATGTGGTGGCGGTCTTTGGACGGTCCCAACAAGGGATTGATTTCGCCGCGCAGGATTCCAGTGCCGTGCATTTTATTGTGCTTTTCATTTCACCCCGCAAGTCCTATCAGAAACACCTACATGCCCTTGCGGCGATTGCGCGCATGTTCACGAAGATGGAGACTCGCGATAGCATGCTTCAAGCGCGTGATGCAGATCAGCTCTATCAGCTTTTTCGTCAGAAAAATGTCATCCTCAAGTGCGAATAAGTTCGTTTTTTCGCGTTTGGTTTGTTATCATTTTTTATCATGAATGACATCATCGTAGGCATAGACCTCGGCACGACTAATTCCGCTATCGGTGTGGTGGACTCTGGGTTTCCTATGTTGTTAGCTGATGATGGGGGCAAGCGCATCATGCCGAGCGCGGTGTGGTATGGTCCCAGCGGAGAGATTGAAGTTGGTCACAAAGCTCTGCGCCGCCGACCGATCGAGGGCTCACGCGTCATTACTAGCGTGAAGCGCCTGATGGGGCGCGAATTGTCAGTCGAGGAAAGTGAGAGTCTCGGAGGAAAAACGGCAGAGCAGGTGAGTGCTGATATTTTGCGCGAGCTCAAGCGCCGTGCTGAATGGCGGCTCGGTAAGGCTCTCACAAAAGCAGTGATCACTGTGCCTGCTTACTTCCATGATGGTCAGCGGAATGCGACCAAGCGAGCGGGCGAACTCGCGGGCTGGGAAGTGGTGCGTATACTCAACGAGCCGACTGCCGCGGCGCTTTCCTATGGGCTCGATCAACTCGGCGAGCGCTCACGTGTGGCGGTCTATGATCTGGGTGGTGGGACCTTTGATCTATCCATTTTGGAAATGCAAGATGGAGTGTTTCAGGTTCTTTCTACACACGGAGACACGCAACTCGGAGGCGATGATCTGGATCGCGTTCTTGCAGAAAAAATGATCGGTTTGGCTGGCCTTGAGGCTGCATCAGTCGGGCATGATGCATGGATTCGTTGGCGCGTGGAGGCGGAGCGTGTGAAGTGTGCATTGTCCGAGCGCGCGCTTGAAACATTTGCGATGCCATTTTTCGATGGGGTTAACAGTTTTTCTCGAGAGGTCACAAGAGTGGAGTTTTCCGAATGGATTCAGCCCTGGGTCGCCCGCACGCTTTCTTGTTGCCGCCGTGCATTGAGCGATGCTCGATTGGAGTCTAACGAGATTGACGCGTTGGTGCTGGTCGGTGGAAGCTCGCGCATTCCTGTCGTGCGCACGGCGGTGGAGTCTTTGTTTGGGCGCGTGGCAGATCTTTCGCAACATCCTGATGAAGCCATTGCTCTGGGGGCTACGATTCAAGCGGGTGTCATCAGCGGTGCGATGAAACACCTAGTCTTGTTGGATGTGACGCCACTTAGCCTGGGGATTGAGACGCTTGGAGGCTTGATGAACGTGCTCATTCCAAGAAATACTACCATCCCTTGCAAAGCGGGTGAGCTGTTTACTAACGCCGTACATGAGCAGAAAGCGATGCGCGTACGCGTGCTCCAAGGCGAGCGAGAAATGGCGCGCGACAACTGGGAGTTGGGCATTGTGGATATACCCTTCAAGCCCGCAGCCAAAGGGCAAGCTCGCATCGGGGTGCAACTTCACATCGACGAAAACGGCATTCTTGAGGTGCTGGCGCGTGATGTAAAAACGGGCATCGATCAGATACTCACGATCCGCAGTTCTGCCGTCGATGTTAGTGATGAATCGGTGGAAAAAATGGTTGGCGATTCCGTCGAACACGCGTTCTCTGACATGGCAGAGCGAATTTTTACCGAAGCAAAACTCAAGGCCGAGGAGCTTCTTCCCGCCGTCGAGCAAGCGCTCGAATTGGGGCGTCAATGGCTCAGCGCGAAGGAAATCAAGACCATTGAAACAGCACGTGCTGAGGTCTGCCAAGCATTGCTCGAGAAGGAGCCAAATTCGCTCAAAGCAGCTGTGCAACGGCTGGATACTGCGACCGAAGCTCTCGCTGCAAAAATTGTTCAGCAAGCCATGGATGAAGCGCTAGATCGACAGCTTTCTTTGTGAGATTTTTCTTATTAAAATTGATAATTAAGTTACGAGGAAGACACGGAAATAGTGATCGTCAAGAAAAATGAAATTTTTTCTGGCATTTCCCGCGATTTTTGCCAAAGTGTCGCCGTCACACCTATGTCTGAGAATAAACTATACCGCAAACCCATCAATGTCGCGCGTGGTCGCCAGTTGGAGTTGTCCCACGACAGCTTTGTAGGTCAGTCTGCTTTATCCGGGGACCTAGAAAGCAAGTTGCGAGATCAACAATCTCGCCTCGCGCAACTCGAAAACGAACGCGAGGAAATCGAGCGTCAAGCGCAGGCCCTAGAAGAGCTGAACTCGAAAAAGCACGTCTTTTTGTCTACTCAGGTCGAGGTGACCGAGAAACTTACTAACGCATGTACACTCATCGATCGAGAATTGCTCACGATCCGCAAGGAGTTGCAAGAGCTTGAGCAGTGTCGTCAAGCATTTGACAGTCGCCTCAAAAAAATTGCTAAGTTTGATCCCGAGTCGTGGAAAAAAGAGAATCTAATCGATAATCTCGATAAAGCCATCACCATCATTGACTTGGCGGCAGATGAGTATGAGCAGGCGGGTAAGCATTTCGCCTCCATGCGTTCAGGCGGGATTTTTGGCACTAGCAAACGTCGTAGGACCGCAACCTTTGATGCCGATACGGGTGAATTCCTCGCTCAAGTCAAAAATGGCCTCGCTTTCAATCTGCCGATCATCACAATCTCTCTTATTGTTTTAGTGATTTATCTGTTGAAGTAATTTTCTCCATGTCTAACAACCGCGATACTGGTTTACCGGATCTCCGGCGCTTGCAAGATGACAAAGCGGCTGTGGAAGCGGAAATCCGTGCCCTACAAGATCTGCCACAGCGATTGCTTCGTGAGCAGCAGGAGCGGATGACCACCTTGCCGCCCTCAGATTTAATCGAGACCCGGCGCAAGGAAAAAGTTTTTGATGATCGTGTTTCAAGAACCGAAGTCATTAACCAAAAGCGGGAAATCACCCGCAGCCTATTGATCATGGTATTATTGGTCATCGCGGCGCTTGTTATGCTTTGGTGGGCTTATTCCTCGCTTCAGCGTTTCGGGATTTTGTGATATTTCGCGATCTTGACGATTTTCATTACACTGATAGATTGCGTAGTAACAAAGCGTATTTCCACAGTCCTATGAATTGTTCCCTATTGATCACATCCCTAGCGATTTTTTGCCTTGTGCCGGTATCTGCCATTGATTTTGTTCACGAGGTTTCGCCGATTCTGAAAAAGCATTGCGCCGATTGCCACATGGGCGATAAGCACAAAGGCGGATTTGCGATGAATACGCGTGAGGAATTGATGCGCGAAAACGATGATGGACTTGTGCTCGCATTGGGCAATAGCAAGGATAGCTTGATGATGCATCTGATTCTCTCTGAGGATGAAGACGAGCGCATGCCACCTAAGGGCGATGGATTGAACGAGAAGGAAATCGCTACAATCGCGGCATGGATCAATGCGGGTGCTCCGTGGGAACCAGGCTTTACCTTTAAGAAAAAAACCTACGAGCCACCCTTGCGCTTGAATCGTCCCGTTTTGCCAGCGGCACAAAATGGTCGCACGCACCCATTGGATCGCATCATCGATGCTCATCTCACCAAAAATCGAGCCACGGCTCCGATAACCATTGAAGAAGCATCTTTTGCGCGTCGTGTGCATCTCGACATCGTTGGTCTTTTACCGGACCCCACGGCCCTTCAAAGCTACCTTGCTGATGCAGATCCTGCCAAACGCGAAAAACTCGTTGCGAAGTTATTAGAAAATCAGCAAGATTACGCATCACATTGGATGTCGTTTTGGAATGACCTGCTGCGCAATGACTACGTTGGTACGGGATACATCGATGGCGGTCGTAGTCAAATCAGCGCTTGGCTCTACCAGTCGCTCTTCGATAACAAGCCCTACAACCGCTTTGCTAGCGAATTGATCGCTCCTGATCAATCGAGCGCGGGATTCGCCAATGGCATCAAATGGCGTGGCGAAGTCAGCGCCGGTCAGACCGTGCCGATTCAGTATGCGCAGTCCGTCGGACAAACATTTTTAGGCATCAATCTCAAATGCGCCTCCTGCCATGATTCCTTCACCGATCAGTGGAAACTAACCGACTCGTATGGTCTTGCTGCCGCATTTTCTGCCGATAAAATTGAGATCGCTCGCTGCGATAAACCAACCGGAAAAATCGCGGAACCCTATTGGCTTTATCCTGAGCTGGGCAAGATCGATCCCTCACAGCCTCCCGCTGTGCGCCTCAAGCAAGTCGCCGAGCTCACCACCATGCCTGCCAATGGCCGATTTAGCCGCACCGTTGTCAACCGTCTATGGCACCGTCTCATGGGGCGTGGCATTGTTCATCCCGTTGATGCTATGGACTCAGAGCCTTGGAACGCAACGCTCCTCGATTACCTCGCGATCTACCTAGTGGATAATCAATACGACCTCAAAAAAGTCATTGCCCACATTTGTTCATCGCAAGCCTACCAATCGAAGACTGAGACTCTGCTGGTTGATGAGGAATCCAAGTGGAAATACGCCGGCCCACGTGCCAAGCGCATGACAGCAGAGCAATTCGTCGATGCCATCTGGCGCATCACAGGAACTGCGCCGCCCCAAACTGATTTTGCACCGCCATTGCCCAGCAATCAATCTTCCGCGGCACGCGCCTCGTGGATTTGGATCAACGATGGCGTGCAGTCCCCCGCAGGCGAGACCATTGGGCTGAAAAAAACCATTGAGCTCGCAACATTACCCCAAGCTGTGCGCGCCGTCATCACCTGTGATAACCAATTCATCCTGCACATCAATGGCAAAGAAGTAGCTCGCAGCGATAATTGGATGGTGCCCCAAGTGCTCGATCTGATGCCGCATCTCCGCACCGGAGCCAACGAGATTTTTGTCTTAGCCAAAAATGCGGGAGAGGCTCCCAATGGGGCCGGTTTCTACTTTCAAGCGCACATGCAGCAAGCAGAAAAAACTGCACTTCTCGGTTCTGATGATAGCTGGATTGCCGCAGTTGCACCCAGCGGAACTGTCGCCGCAGATGCCACATGGCAGCCTGCTGTGAAAGTGCCGAATCAAAATACATGGAATCAAAATGAGGCGGTTATGCAAGGTGCTCACACTCAGATGATGCAAGTTGAATCCTTGCGTGTCCGTGCCGCATTGATGAAATCCGATTTGCTCATGCGTTCGCTCGGGCGCCCCAATCGCGAACAAATTGTCAGCTCGCGTCCGAACGATCTTACCACCTTAGAGGCCATGGATTTGAATAATGGCAATATCCTCGCTTCGATGTTAGAGCGTGGTTCAGATGCCGTCATAAAGCGCTTCGGCACCGATCCCTCGGCTCTGGTTGACGGCTTGTATGTGCAAGCACTCTCTCGCCTACCAAGCGCAGAGGAAAAACAAATTTCGCTAGAGGTGCTCGGAGCTACAACCACACCCGCCAGCGTTCAGGATTTCCTATGGTCTCTCTTCATGTTGCCCGAGTTCCAACTCATCCGTTAATCCAACTACTATACTCATCGTATGAATAATCGTCGTGAATTTCTTAAAGCCCTTAGCGCAAGCACCACAGCTGCACTCATGGCCCGCGCTCCTCAGTTGTTAGGTGCCGATCTCATTCATCCTGCAGCTAAGGCGGACAGCTGCATTTTGTTGTGGATGGCTGGTGGCATGGCAGCACCTGAGACCTTTGACCCAAAGCGTTATCAGCCCTTTGAAAAAGGTGTCCCGATGTCGAACGTGCTCAGCACTTTCCCATCAATCCGCACCGCCGTGGACAATATCAGCATCTGCCAAGGCTTACAAAACATCGCCTCGGTCATGGATCGCGCTACTCTGATCCGCTCGGCAGTGCAGCCCGATCTTGGTTCGATTTTGCACTCGCGTCACCAATACCATTGGCACACGGGCTACGTGCCGCCGCAAACCGTCGCCGCTCCCCACATCGGCGCCTGGATGGCGAAAGTCCTCGGCCCCAAAAATCCAGTCATGCCTGCCTTCATCAACATCGGTCAGCGACTCGAAGGTGTCGGTGAGTCAGAAGAACTCAAGGCCTTCACTACGGGTGGATTTTTCGGCGCGGAATTCGGACCGATGAATTTACCCTATCCCGATCAAGCCTCAGCCTCGGTTCGTCCGCCCGTTGGGATGACCCCTGAGAGATTCCAAAGTCGCCGCGCTCTACTCTCGAAGTTGTTAGATAAATCTCCTCACCGCGAATACCTCTCCGATCATCAGCAAGAGTCCATGCTCCGTTCGTTAGAAAACGCCCATCGTTTGCTTTCGGCTCAAGAGCGTGATGCTTTTGACATCACACTGGAGCCGAAGGAAAGCTATGATCGCTACAACACGGGACGCTTCGGGCAAGGTTGCTTGCTGGCTCGCCGTCTTGTGGAAAATGGCGCGCGCTTCGTCGAAGTCACCACCGAGTATGTGCCATTTTACCAATGGGATACTCACAAAGATGGCCATGCCACGGTAGAAAAACTTCACAACGAAATCGACCAACCGATCGCTCAACTCATCAAAGATCTTGAAGCTAAGGGGCTGCTTGATCGCACTCTCGTGATTGTTGCCAGTGAGTTCTCGCGCGATGCGATGATGGAAGGCGGCCCCGGATCCAAGGCCGGTGACCAAGCAACTGTCAAAGGCGATACGCTCGAAACCCCGGCTCACTACGGATTGCATCGTCACTTCACCCAAGGATCCAGCGTGCTGATGTTTGGTGGTGGTGTGAAAAAAGGCCACTTGCATGGCGCTACTGCCGATGAACGTCCGCTTATCGCGATCAAAGATCCTGTCACTATCCCTGATCTGCATGCCACCATTTTCACAGCCATGGGTATCAGCCCGAAAACGGTGTATGACGTCGAGCAGCGCCCCTTTTATGCAACACTCGATGGCAAGGGCAAATCCGTCGATTCGATCTTCGCCTGATGCAGATCCGATACATGCCTTAGCTTGGAAATCATCGATGATGCGGAGCATTATTTTCCAAGTCCGCCCAATGATTTGTTTATCAGTTGCCAAATTCCCAAGATTGGTGCTACTCTTCACTCGATGAATTCATTGATCGAGAAATTGGAGCAGGCCATGAGTCAAGGGTATTTGTTAGACTCGGCTTTGCTCAATATTAAGGCCTTGTTGCAAGGAGTCAGCGGCGATTTTTCTCAACGCGTCATTGCTGAATTGGTTGATGGCGGTCGCTGGAGCGAGCTCAATGATCGATTTTTCAAAACACTCGTATTCGGCACTGGTGGTCTGCGCGGTCGTACCATTGGCAAGGTCGTAACAACGCTCGAACAAGGGCAGGGTGGGGTAAATGGGCGTCCTGAATTTCCTTGTGTCGGCACTGCTACAATGAATTTTTTCAACCTCAGTCGCGCGGTGCGCGGTATGGTGGTTTATGCGAAGCGCCATGTCGGCAACGAGCGCAAGGCACGTTTGGTCTTTGCGCACGATACCCGCCATTTTTCGCGTGATTTCGCCGAATTTTGTGCAAAAGTCGCCACCGTTTTGGGCGCAGATGCTTATTTGTTTGAGGGTGCTCGCAGTACGCCACAGCTTTCCTTCGCTATTCGCGAGCTGCGCGCTGATGCCGGCGTGGTGCTCACCGCCAGTCACAATCCCTCGCACGATAACGGCTTCAAGGCCTACTTCAATGACGGCGCGCAAATTGTCGAGCCGCATGCCTCCGCAATCATCGCCGAGGTCAATGCTCTCACCACAGAAATCTACGATGCTCTGCCTGCAAATGAGCGAGGTTTGATCACGATCCTCGGCGCAGAAATGGATCGACTTTACATGGATCGCTTGCGTTCGCTGCTGATGCGTCCCGAATTGTTAGATGGCGCCGCCACCAAGGTTGTGTTCACAAATCTTCATGGTACCGGCGGAAAAATCGTCGTTCCGATGATGAAGGAACTCGGGTTTGATGTATTGACCGTCGCCGAACAAGACGTCGAGGACGGACGTTTCCCCACTGTGGATTCACCCAATCCCGAAAATGCCCCAGCTTTGAAAATGGGCATCGATCTCGCTGAAAAAGAAGGCGCAGAGATAGTCATCGGCACCGATCCAGACAGTGATCGCATGGGCATAGCTGCACGCAATTCATCAGGCCAAATGGTGCTACTCACGGGCAATCAGATCGGCTCACTGATGGCATGGTATCGCGTTAAGACAGCGTTTGAACTCGGCTGGATCAACGACGCCACACGCAGCCGTGCCGTGCTAATCAAGACTTTCGTTACTACCGAATTACAACGCGCCATCGCTGATCAATTCGGTCTTCGCGTGGTGGATACGCTCACCGGCTTCAAATACATTGCGGAAAAACTTCGCAAGTATGAAAATACCATTCCCATTGGGAAAATTGCTGATTTCCCCGGCGATGGCTATCGCTCACTCTCCGAGGATCAATCACGGCAGTTACGGCTCGAATATTCGCGCTTTTTCGTCTTCGGTGGCGAGGAAAGCTACGGCTACCTCGGCTGTGACTTCGTGCGCGATAAAGACGCCAATGGTGCGGCGGTTATGTTTGCGGAAGTCGCGGCCTACGCAAAGAGTCAGTGCATGAGCATTCCAGAACTGCTCGATCAGATCTATCAGGAATTCGGTTACTACCTCGAAGTCGGAAAATCTCTGGTCATGGAAGGCGCCGATGGCGCAGCAAAAATCTCGGCATTGGCGGCCTCGTATGCAGCACAACCACCCAGCGAGTGCGACGGATCAACTGTGGTTCGCCTTCGCGACTTCGCCGCGCAAGATTTATTCGACGATGAAGGCGATGCTTTGCCGAAGGAGAAAATGCTCTTCGTCGATCTCGCAGATGGCCGTCGCTTTGCCGTGCGCCCCTCTGGTACGGAGCCGAAAATTAAGTTCTACCTGTTTGGCAGTGCGGCTAAGGATATTGCACTCGAGCAAGCCAAGATCCAGGTCAAGTCCCGCCTCGAAGCCCTCTGGGCTTGGATTGAAAAAGACGCAGCCAGCCGTTTAGTCGTGTTGTAGTCGTTCTGCCCAGAGGCCCGACAAAGCTTGCTCGCTCAGCGCTCAATGCTGAACCCCTTCACGCCTTCGAGCGGTGGGATTACTTGGGCGTGCATGGACTGAATGTGATGAGCAATAGATGATTCCTCCGTGAGCTCATTCAAAAATGCTTCCAGTTCAGTGCTGGTTTCGGCCATGATTTGCAATTCCACCGTGCCGTCAGGCATGTTTTTGACCCAACCGCAGACGTCATACGAACGCGCAATTTCCTTGGTGGCATAGCGGAAGCCGACACCTTGAACTTTTCCAGCAAATACAATTCGTTTGGCAACCATGGGCGAGGCATGTGATGCACGATTCACACCATAGAGTCGAAACATTTTTTCGGATCTGTAATGATTGTCATTCATTGATTTTTTCGGGAAAATAGCTAAAAATACATGCGATGTATACTTTTTGTATTTACATTAGTAAAAAAAATCGTAATGTAATTTTAATTACTTCGTTTCCCCCTATGCACGCATTCCACTCCCATCGCTCTCTTTTGCAACTTCGTTTGAGCTCGCTCGCGCTCTGGGGCATGCTGGTATTTTTTTTGTTATCCATGGGAATGGGTCTGGTGGCAGTGGTGCAAGCTGATTTTTTGGCGATGAAGAGAACGTTTTTTTGTGAGTGTCTTGTAGTGATACTGGCGCTCCTCCATCGGCTCATGGCGGGGAGCGCCAGTTGCCCACTATGTCGTAATCAGCCTCTCGTAGCGAAGGGCTGTCAGAAACATCGCAAAGCCCATCGCTTGCTGGGCAGCTATCGCCTCGAGGTCGCTAGCTCGGTGCTGTTGCACAATTCTTTCCGTTGCCCGTATTGTGGCGAGTCTTCGCGTTGCTGCGTCCGCGATCGACGCGCCGTATACGAAGATTCAGTGCAGCCAACGAGCACCAAACATTCTCCCCCATAAACTTCCTTGTTCTAATTCGGCTTGGCTCGTTCTCCCCACATGCGGCCGATGCAGAGCGAGGAAAAAACAAAACCCAACCCCGTCGCGCAATGCCCTCTGAGCGCGGCGGGGTCATTTTTTTATGGAAAAATCGAAATTTCGAGACGCTCATTTTTTGATACGCCGAAATGATCTTACCCCGTCAAATGATCTTCATTTCTTGCTCAGATAGAAGTAATATGCGAAAAATTCGATCCTAGCGCAGCTTAGGATCGTGGGGTCACCAATTGCACAGATTTTTGATTTGAGCTTTGTGGCAAAATTGTGGAACATGGGGCGCGATGAAATATATTCTGGCCGCCTTTTGTTTGTTGTTGATCTCTTGTGCGAAGACACCAGAGGGCCTGACGGTATCGACCTACCACCTCCGCGAGTCGATGTTTCAGGAAAATGACGACCCGATGGTGCGCGGAGAGGTGCAGCGATATTTACACGGGACCGTGACGCTAGAGGAGCGTCTACAAAAAATTGGACAATACTATCACGTCACCTGGAAACAGTCAGATCAGCAGCCAACGGATCTTGTGGACAAGACGGAAGTCGTATTCGAATATATGCAAGCAGCTAGCGGCAGCCAGATCAAGCGCATCGTGCAGCGAGCTCAAAGCCCCGCTCAAGTGGATGCCTATTTTACCATAGCCGGCAATGATTACGCCAAAAATGGCAGAGTCCTTGCCTGGCGCATAAGCGTGCGCAACAATGGGCAAACACTAGACAGCAAGCAATCATACCTCTGGCGTTGATCGCTAGACGAGCCTTTTTTTTCAATTTATCACAACTCCATTTATTAAAAGGCACGATGCAAAATCAGATGCAATGTCCAAACTGTGGAATCCAGCGCATTGTGCAACATTCCTCGGTCAGCAGCTTATATGCTTGTTCTTCGTTGGTGTGCATTTCGAAGTCGGTTGATCGGCGCATGAGCGATGGCTTCACGCATCGCGCCCAATTACACCGACGAAAAAGTCAGTGCTTCCGCTGGGTTGCGCGACGATAAGAATTTCTATCAGGTTCCTGTCGCTATACAACCGAGTAACCCAGGCATTGCAGTAATTGACGCAGAGAGAGATTCAGTCGTCTGGGTTATCACGCTGCGCATAAAATGTGTCCCATGCAATCAAGAGTGTAGATCTTCATGAATGCCTGCCGAGAGACTGCACGTAGGGTGATCAGAAGTGAATTTCGCTGAGCTATTGCTCACTAGCGTCGGTGGGGTTATTCAGCTTCATCGCGCGTTTTCGGCTGATAGAGTAGAATCGCGGAGCTGCCGTAGTGACGACGATCAATCAGATTCCACTGGGAATGCTCGGGAGAATTGGTGGATTTTGCGACCTCGGCATAGAAAATGCCATCGTCCGCGAGCCGGGGCAGCAGCAATTCAGAATTCAGTATTTTGCCGATGTTCTCGGTGTCAAGAGGATGCTTGGCGTATGGAGGATCGGCAAAAATGAGATCATAGCGCTGGGTATCTTTTTTCAGAAAGGAAAGGACTTCGGCATGGATAATGCGGTGACCTTGGAGCCGTGTAGTAATACAATTTTGGCGGATGACCTTGACGGATTGATGGCTTTCGTCGACGAAGGTGCAAGAGCTGGCACCACGGCTGAGCGCTTCCAAACCGAGAGCGCCAGAGCCGGCGAAAAGATCAGCGACGCGGGCACCGATGATGCGCTCGCCGAGAATCGAGAACATGGCTTGGCGCACGAAGTCGGTGGTGGGACGGGCGACGGCGTGTGGGACTTTGATGGCCATGCGGCCTGCGCTTCCTGCGATGATTCTCATGGGCTGTGGGAGTTGCGTGTGTTCCAGAGGGAAATCATTTTTTTCAGATCGAGCAAGTGTTTTCCTTGGTCGGCAGAGATCCAAGGCTGCGTGATGCTGCCGCCTAGCAAAAGATCAATCACGCGGCGATCTTCGTTGTAGAGGGGCGCGAGCTTGACGCTGAGCTCGGCGGACGTCGCATGGATCTTTTCCTCTAGGGCTGTGGCATTTCGGCGTGATGCCAGAAGGCGGCTGTTGAGTGAAAAGTTTCCATTCCCTAATATGGTGCCATGAGCGAGGAGGGCTGTATCATCGCCAAGGGCGCGAAATTCCACAAAGTGTAGCGCGGACTGTGCGAGGATGAGGCGATGGCGTATGAGAAAAAAATCTTGTCCTTGTCCGCGCAGCGTGCGCAAGCGGACTTTGCGCGCTTGCGCGATCGACTCGTCGCTCCATGTGTCGGGCGCGAGCAGTAGGCCTGTAGCACAGTGCAAGGATTCCATTTCCTCGGCGCTTGCAAAGTAAGGAAGCGAGGACTGCAGTAATGGGGATTCCCAAGGCTGCTGTTTTTGCTGCATACCGATCGAGAACGGTAGACCAGGGAGTTTTGCCAATTGCGCTTGGATTTCGAGAGAAAAGCCCGCGATTTCCAGCGGTAGAATCGGTGTTGCCAGAACGGGCGACTTCCATTGCAAGGGGATCTTTATATTTTTACCAACTGGTTGGTTTAAAATGAAAAGATTTCCTAGGGTGATTGAACCTTCGGCTTGATCTCCTTCTAAGGGAATGGAGCATTCGAGGTTTTCAGATTGAATCAAAGATCGATCCGAGGCAGCATGGAAAAGTGTGATCTGCACTTTACTTGCGCAAAACATACCAGTTGGTTTTTTTGTGACTCGTGGAGCAGTTTGTAGGCTTGGCTGCGGAGCAGGGGGCGGCGTGGCGGCTGGGTTGAGGTTTTTTGGCGCTTGTGCGATGGCATCTTTCGTGGGTGAATTGGGCGGTGCTTGCCGAGCTACGACCACAGGTGCTGCGGTGGATAGACCTGAGTTGCTTCTTTGGCTGGTGGCGAGTGAAGCGATGAGCTCGATGGGAATGTGCAGAGTAGGGCGCGTGATCTTGACAGCTGTGATCTCGCGTCTGCCATGCATCAACTCGCGCCAATCGGTCTGGATGGCGATTTCCTCGATGAAAGCAAAGTCGTGGGTTGATGGGGAGCTTGTTGCGCTGGCTTTTGGTAGGTCAACTGGCTGGGCGAGGAGAAGATTTTTGATCCAGAATTTTCCGCCGGGTATCCATCCCGCGGATTCGATGCTGGTGGCTAGCCCGATGCGGGTCTCGATCATTCTCTCAAGCCAGCCACGCCCCCAAGGGCTGTGCATCCAGAGGTTGCTCAGTAAAACGAGGAGGAGCAGCAAGAGAAAAAGCGTGATCGTACTGCGAAGTAAGAAGCGGTGCAGACGGTTCCGCTGAAGCCCAGGCTCGGCGGGGGCGTCAATCAAGGGTGGTTCCTCCATGAATGAGGCGGTAGATTACTTGGATTTCGCCTTCGTGGCGGCGCTGGATTTTGCAATGCGGATGACCAAACTCTTATCGAGTAGCCGTGTGCCAGCGCTGGTGTTCTCTTGGGCTCGATAAACGATGAGGTGGTATTTTCCGTCATTGGTGGATCCAACAGCAACGTTTTCTTTAAGCTTGGAGAGAGTGGTTTCTTCCTCGAACTTCCATTCCTTGCCTTTCCATCCACCGAGGATGCTCATAGGGTCGGCATCGATGTCAGGCAAGCGCTTGAGAACGCCATTGGATGACTTCCAGTTGTCTTCTTTTTCCGAAAATCGCAGCGACGAGATGGACGCAGCTGGCCCCGCGCCGAGCAGGTTCCAGCGGCCATCGCTCGTGAGACGCAGCATCATGCCGATCTCATGGGCAACCTTGAACTCGCGTTTGTTCCAAAGTGCGATGTATTCATCATACTCAGATTGGGTAAGGCCGAGCTTTTCATGAAATGGCAGCGGCACACCAGGCTTAGAGGTCTTGGCGTGTTCAGCAAACCAAGCAGGATCTTTTTTCGTGCTCTCTTCGACCTTACTGATGTACTTCTCGATTTCGGGCGGAGGCACTACTACGACAAGTTCTGCTTTCGTCGGCTCATTGGGCTTCAATACGTCTTTGAATAGTGCAGGGACCTCTTGGGCGAGAGCTTGTGTGCAGAATGCCAGGGCGAAAAGCGGACGGAGCAGACGGTGTTTCATGAGAGTGCATCCGTAGTGGCGGACGGGCAGAGCATGGTTGAGGAATCGCGTGATTTCAAGACGCAAATCATGGGCTTTGTGAGAATCTTGAAACGGCAACATTTATGAACTAAAATGCAATTATGCCATTGAGTTTTTCCCTAATTCTGATTTACTCGAGCTGTTATGAGTAAGTTCCATTATTTCGCGCTGTGCGCTTTGTTTCCCGTTGCCGGATATGTGTTTGCTGATGGATTCGGTGTGAAATCCGGCAACCCGCTGATTACGGGCACTCCTTACGAGGTACATGATGGCACACGTCCCCAGCCGCGTATTGTGGAGAATGCCGGCTCGGTATCGGTGAAACCACCAGCGGATGCGATCGTCTTGTTTGGTGGAGAAAACCTCGATGCGTGGACTTCGAATAATGGCCCAGCAGCATGGGAAGTAAAAAATGGAGCCATGGTTGCGGCCAAAGCTGATGTTGTTACCAAGCAATCATTCGGTGCGATTCAGCTCCATGCTGAGTGGCGCGCCCCAGCAGGGCGTCCTGTGAATGGACAATCTGGCGGTAATAGCGGTATTTTCCTGATGGGCAGGTATGAAGTGCAAGTCTTACAAAGTCACAACAACAAAACCTACCCCGATGGTCAGGCTGGCTCGCTCTACGGTCAGTGCCCGCCGCTGGTGAATGCCACAACAGCCCAAGGCGAGTGGCAAAGCTACGATGTGATCTTTACTCCGCCGGTATACGAAGGCGAAACGGTCAAGGAGCCCGCATACGTAACGATCATTCACAACGGTGTAGTGGTGCAAAATCATCGCCCATATCTTGGCCCATCGTCCCACAAGACACTCGCTAGCTATCCAAAAAATCATCCGGAAACTGGTCCCATTCGTCTGCAATTCCACGGCGATCCGATGGAGTTTCGCAATTTCTGGGTCCGCCCTTTGGGTGAATACGACAGCGAGAAGTAATAAGAAAATCACCGACTCATTGTAATCGCCAACATTCCCGAAATTGGTATCATCAACCGCCTCCGCTATCATGAAAAACAAAATATCCCTCATCGCCTATCCTATTGCCGCAGCTCTGGTCGTTTCCTCCTGCAGAAAAACGCCAACGGCACCAACGACAGCACCCGTTAATAATGCCGCGAGTGATGCCGAAGCTGTCGTGCCCGTGCAGCCTGTCACTCCGCCCGTGGCACCTGCGGACCGCGCTAGTAAGTTAGGCTTTGCGCAGATGCTTCCCAAGGATACGGAGACTCTCGTGCTCGTGCAAAATGGTCAGGAAGTCGTGAAACGCATCAAGACTTCGAAAATTTTCGGCTTTGCCAAATCGCAAAACCCTTCGCTCGATGAATCGATGTCTGGCGACGGCACTGGTGGGCTGACAGCGCTGGATTTTCTCGGTGACGAGTTGTTTCTCGCTACTGGGAAGTCCACCGATGTGCAGACGGGGCACTTGATGAAAACCTCGAACCGCAGCAGTTACTATCAATTTCGGAGTCTGTTGGAAATGATCATTTCTTCGGCAAAAGGTGAGGAGCCAGACCTTGAGACGATTGATCCCATCTATTCACAGATTGCGTTAGCGCAGGATGCGGAAACGGGGTTGGCCTTGCTCAAGGCCTCGGAAATGCCACCCTCCTATATCGGTGTTAAATGCACCAAAGAAAATCAGGAAAAAATCCAGCAGGCATTTTCGAGCATGATCGGAAATCTTGCCGCGCAAAATGAACTTGGCGATGCGTTGGAGGAAATTACGCTTGAAAAAGACGGTCGCAGTTTCAAAGGTAGCAAGTTGGTTGGGAAAAAATTGGTAGCCGAATGGCGCAGCAATGAGGGACTGATGGGCATGCTGGAAGAGAAATTGGATCAAGCCACTTTGGATGATTTGTTCACTCTTCTTGGCGAGAAAAACGTGATCGCCGTTACCGGCACCGTCAATGACTACGTGGTAGGATTTGTCGGCAGTCGTGAGGAAGATATGAAACTGGCAGCTACCCCAGCTGATTCTTTCGCTACCTCCGACTCGCTCAAATTTGTGGATGCCTTCATTGACAAAAATCCTGTGTTCGTCAGCTATGCGAAGGGTTCGGTGTTGTCGGCGATCACCAACAATAGCGGCATTTCTTATCTCACTGATGCCTTCCGCGATGCTCTCGCATCGAGCGGTGAGGTGGACACCCGCGAGATCGAGGCCTTACTTGACGTGGTCAAAGAGCGCGAGCGCGAAATGAGTAGCTCTCTGAAGATCAGCGATCTGGGCATGGTTGGTTACTTCGAAGAAGGGTTCAAGCTGGAGGCCTTCGGTGGCAGTAATATACCTTCGATCATTGCATCTGCGAACAATCAACTGGGAGCCATCGGTGATAGCAAAGATGTTGCTATTTTTGCCAATTGGACTTCCAATCCCGCCTATACCATCAAGACTAATGAGTATCTTGAGTCTCTAGCAGAAACCGTTTATGCGATGACCAAAAACGTCAGCACTTGGGAGCTTGGTGAAGAGAATCAAAGCTTTGCCGCCTTCAAGCAATATGTGACATTATTTGATGAAAGCTTTAGCGAGCATGTCGTTACCGCATGGGATTCCATGAGCTCAGATTTGCCTGCTGGCCTGGGCAACGAGACGGTATTTGTGATTGACCTCAATGGGGAAATGCCACCGCTGCCGAACGTGCCGCAAGAGCTTGTGAAATCCGGAAAATTTCCGCGTATTTCCTATCTGAAGCCGGTCAAAGATCGCCGCAAATTGGTTAGCACTTGGGAAAAAATGAACCAGAGTGGTGAGGGTATCATGGGTGAAGTCAGCAAGATGATGGAGCGAGATCAAGCCATGCCGAAGCCGATGAGCTCCAAGGACAATGGCTTGATTACCTGGTTCTTCGCGGGCCCGCTTTTCACCGATGACTTTGCGCCGTCAGTCACTCTCGATGACAAGTGGTTTGTCGCCTCTACCTCTAAGAATCTCGCCGTAGATCTTGCCAAGCAAGCTGGTAGCTCCGCATCGGGCAAAACAGGGGCGTTTATGCGCGTTGACTTTGATGCCCTACGCGCTTGCGCAGAGCATTGGGTGAAGGCCGTTGATGAAAACAAAGACGCGATCTTTGAAAACAATCCAAGTGCGGGAGAAGATTTCACCGAGAACAAAAAAATGATCACCGACGGCCTCAAGGCCTTTGTTGAAATGGATGAGCTCACACTGCATAGTCGCGAGGAAAGCGGTATCTCGCGCTCGACCATTCACTTAAAAACTCGCTAATAAGCGCAGTTTTTTGGGGGCCTCTGTTGGCTCTCGGGCTGTGCAGCGTTCAACGCAGAGAACAGCGAGTTCAGCGCGGATTTGATCGAACCAGTAGGGACTTTCCTTGATGGAAAAAAATTCACAATCATACCAAAAGGGAGGCTCTGGAAAGTGATTTTTTGGAGACAGTAACTTGGTTGGGGTGATTTTTACGATTGGGTAAAGGAGGATGTTTTTTACGATGCGCAGTTCGGGACCTATTTTCTAGTGGTTTTGCGCTTGTTTCTGTTCCTGGTGCTTGTTTTGAGGCTTTTCTGCTCGGAGTTTCTTTTTTTTCTCAGGCTTGGGCTGTTTTTAGCAATGCGTGGCGGTTGAGGTTTCCAGAGTTTACCTTGGTGATTTAAATATAAAAGCAGCTGTGGATAAGAAACTAAACGAACATAAATAAATGAATTTCACTTATGAAATCATATTGTTTTAAGTCACCTCATTGACCCAGTGGGCGG
The DNA here is from genome assembly GCA_002293145.1 of Akkermansiaceae bacterium UBA956. Taxonomy (GTDB): domain Bacteria; phylum Verrucomicrobiota; class Verrucomicrobiia; order Verrucomicrobiales; family Akkermansiaceae; genus UBA956. The sequence goes on from DBCO01000015.1 coordinate 29,598, forward strand.
CAGGATGCCGTTGCAACAGGTTAGGTGAGGATTTCTTTGACGATGCGGGCGGGGAGGACGCCAGTGAGGCGGTTGTCGAGGCCTTGGTATTTGTAGGAGAGGCGCAGGTGATCGATGCCTAACTGATTGAGAATGGTGGCGTGCAGATCGCGCACGTGCATGGCTCCATCGGTGATGTTGAAGGACATATCATCAGTTTCACCGTAGTTGAAGCCGCCTTTGACGCCGCCGCCGGCCATCCAGATCGAGAAGGCGCGGGGGTGGTGGTCGCGGCCGTAGTTGGTTTGGCTGAGTTGGCCTTGAGAGTAGGTAGTGCGACCAAATTCTCCGCCCCAGATGACGAGCGTGTCATCGAGCATGCCGCGTTGCTTGAGGTCTTGGATCAGGCCGTAGGATGCTTGGTCGATGTCGCGGCATTGGTGGGATATGTCGCGCGGGAGGTTGGAGTGTGTGTCCCAGCCGCGGTGGAAAATTTGCACGAAACGGACGCCGCGTTCGAGCAAGCGTCGGGCCATGAGTGTCGATGCCGCGAAGGTGCCGGGCTTTTTCGATTCATCGCCGTAGAGTTGGTAGGTGGCTTCGCTTTCCTTTGATGTATCTGCCAGCTCGGGCACGCTGGTTTGCATGCGGAAGGCCATTTCGTATTGCTGGATGCGCGTTTGGATTTCTGGATCGCCCACTGCTTCGTAGGATTTTTGATTCATCGAGGCGAGGCCATCTAACATCGCACGGCGCAGCTCGCGAGGCACACCGGGGGAGTCTTGGAGGTAGAGTACGGGATCACCGCCGGAGCGTAGCGAGACGCCAGCGTATTTTCCGGGGAGAAATGCGGAGCCCCAGAGACGCGAGGAAATGGCTTGGACATTAGAGCCGTTGAAGGAGTGTTTGGCATGGAGAACGACGAAGGAAGGTAGGTCTTGATTCATCGAGCCGAGGCCATACGATAGCCAAGAGCCGATGGAGGCTTTGCCGCCGACCATGTTGCCGGTGTACATCAGCTGGTTTGCCGGCTCGTGGTTGATGGCATCGGTATGCATTGAGCGGATGACGCAGATGTCATCGGCCATTTTCGCAGTCCATGGCAGGAGCTCGGACACCCAAGTGCCGCCTTTGCCGTGCTGGGCGAATTTGAAGATCGCGGGCGCAGAAGGGAAACTTGATTGTCCTGCGGTCATGCCTGTAAGGCGTTGGCCGGAAGCGACGAGGAAATCTTTGAGATCTTTGTTATACTCGACCTTGGGCTTGTATTCGAAGGTCTCGAACTGTGAGGGGGCGCCAATCATCGAAAGATAAATCGCGCGCTTCGCCTTGGGTGCATATTGGGCTAGGGCGGCTGGGATTTCTCCTGATGCGCCCATGGCGTCTTGGCCTAAGAGCGAGGCGAGTGCCGCGTAGCCGAGGCCGGTGGCATTTTTGCGAAAGAAATGGCGGCGTGTGAGGGCGTTGTTGAAAATGTCGATGTCGTTCATAACAAATGGGGAGTTTGAAGTTATTTGGTTAGGGCTTCGTCGAGGTTGTAAAGTTGGCTGGTGACGATGGTCCATGCGGCGAGTTCGTGGGCGGGCAGATTGGCATCGGCTCGGCTTTCGCCAATGGTGATGAGCTTGGTCGCCTCGGATGGGACCTTGCTGTAGTGATTGAGAGCCAGCGTGACAGTGTCTTGGAGCGTGGTGATTTCCTCTTTGCTGAGTGAGCGGGAAAGGATCAATCCGGCAAGGAATTGCAAGCGCTCCTCGGGTTGTGCGGCGCTCTGCATGGTGCGGGCGGCGAGCTGTCGATAGCCTTCGACAAACTGGGGATCGTTCATGGTCACGAAGGCTTGGAGTGGAGTGTTGGTGCGCTCGCGGCGGACACAGAACACTTCGCGGCTAGGAGCGTTGAGGATTTCCATCGCGGGATGATGTGCTGAGCGTTTCCAGATGGTGTACATCGAGCGGCGGTGCAGACTTTCACCGCTGTCTTGCTTGTAGTCGCGAGTATTGGATGCATCCATAGCAACAGTTTCCCAAATACCTTCGGGCTGGTAGGGGCGAACGGATGGACCACCGACTTGGGGTGCGAGCAGTTGTGAGTTATGCAATACGCTATCGCGCAGAGGTTCGGCCTCGAGGCGGAAACGTGGGGCGCGGGCAAGGAGTCGATTCATCGGATCGGCTTCGATTTTTTCCGGTGAAATATGAGCTGATTGGCGATAGGTGGCAGAGGTGACCATCAGCTTGGCCATGTGGCGGTAGTTCCATTTTGATTCGATGAACTCGATGGCGAGCCAGTCGAGTAATTGGGGATGGCTGGGGCGTGCGCCCATGATGCCGAAGTCTTCGACGGTTTCGACGATGCCGGTTCCAAAGATATATCCCCAAAGTCGATTGATGGTTACGCGGGCAGGGAGGGGATTTTTCGGGTCCATCAACCACTTGGCGAGGCCGAGTCGGTTTTTCGGAAGATCAGCGGCCATCGGTGGCAGGACGGCAGGCACGCCGACGCCAACTTTTTCGGATTTGGAGGCGTAACTTCCACGCTCGAGCACGTGAGCAAAAGGTTCTTCTGCTTTCTCTTGCATCACCAGAGAGACAGCGCCGCGGGCTTTGAGTTGCTCGTGCTCGGCTTTGAGCGCGACGAGTGAATCGCGGAGTTTTTTGCTCACGGGATCGTGGACGGTGAGGAAATTTTTCAGCAAGGCATCATTTTGCGCGGGTGTGCGTTGATCAGCCGGAATGGCGAGGATGTTTTGCAAAGGCATGCGTTGAGACAATGCGGCGATCTCCTCGGCATTGAGCAAGCGCTGGTAGATGCGAAGATCTTGGATGGCCGTGTTGCCAATGATGTTGCTGCCGCCGGTGCGTGAGCCGATGGTGAAAGGCACGTTGGTCTGAATCATGTCGCCAACAGTGCCGGCAGTGACGCTATGTTTGGCGAGTTTGCCATTGATGTAAATGGCCAGAGTCTGATCCGAAGGCTTGCTGCCATCGAAGCTGATGGCGACATGATGCCAGGTGCCCGGCTTGAGCGTCTCGTCTGCGACAATTTTGCTGGCCTTGTCTTGCCATGTGTCAATGACATGGATGGCGGGTTTTCCGGCCTCCAACCAGAAATCCCAGCCGCGATAGTTTTCAGCATGATTCATGCGGGCGAAGACGGCTCCACTGGGGGCACCTTCGATGAAAACAAATGTCGAGTAGGTGAATGAATCGGTGCGCTTGAAGTTGGCGACATCGCCGACGTTGATGACCTGCGCGTCGGCTTGCAGAGCCTTGCCAGTAGGGGTATCACGACGTTGAATGGCTTGCGCATACTCGTAGGGTTGGCCATTGACGTTGCCGCGCAGTGGGCCATCCGTCTCATCGAGTGGAAGGTGCAGAACGAGCGAGGGATCTGCGACATCGCCCGAAGTGGGAACTTGGGCGGCGAGCCATTGATCGAAGTCGGATTTGGCATTGGCTGCACGATCTGTGAGATTTTTTTCGACGACTTTGAGTTCTTGCTCGATCGCTGCCATGCGTGGGCGGTCTTCCTTGCGTGGTACAAAAATGTTGGGCGGATGCTCGCCGTTGTTGCCATCGAGGGCGGACATCGGGGTGTTGCGGAAGAAGGCGCTGAGTTGGTAAAACTCCTTCATACTGACGGGGTCAAATTTATGATCGTGACAGGCCGCGCACTGTGCCGTGATGCCGAGCCAGACAGCAGTGGTGGTGGAAACTCGGTCGGTCGCGTAGATGGCATCGTATTCCTCGGCGATCGCTCCACCTTCACCCGTGGTAGGCAGGCATCGATGGAAGCCGGTGGCGACAATTTGATCGAGCGAGGCATTAGGCATGAGGTCGCCACCGAATTGCTCAATGGTGAACTGGTCCCACGGCATGTTTTTGTAAAAGGCATCAATCACCCAATCGCGATACGGCCAGATCGAGCGATAGTTATCGATGTGGATGCCGTGGGTGTCGGCGTAGCGCGCGGCGTCGAGCCACTGACGGCCAAAGTGCTCTGCGCTTTGAACAGAGGCTAAAAGATCATCGGCGGCTTTGTTCATTGCCTCGTCGGCATTGACAGTGAATGCTTTTTCGAAAGCATCGACGGCTTCTTTTGAGGGAGGAAGACCGGTGAGGTCGAAACTCAATCGACGATAAAGACGGCGTGGATTTTCCACTTCATTCGGTGTGAATTTATTTTCCTCGATTTTTGCGAGAACAAACGAGTCGATGGGGTTTTTCGCCCAGTCGGCTTGTTTTACTGCTGGGGGAGTGGATTTTTTCGGTGCGATGAAGGCCCAGTGTTCCTCGTATTTAGCACCTTGTTCGATCCAGCGTTCCAGGAGTGCGAGCTGCTCGGGTCTGATTTCCTTGTGGGCCTCAGGTGGCGGCATGCGTATGTCGGGGTCTTTTTCTTTGATGAGCTGGATCATCGATGAGCTAGCAGGGTCACCGGGCTTGATCACCGGTTTGCCATCTTCGCGCGGGGCGAATGCATATTTTTCCCCGTCGAGACGCAGCGGTTCTTTCTTTGGCTCGCGCGTGCCGGAATCGGGACCGTGACAGTGGTAGCAGGTATCGGCAAAAATCGGCTGGATGTGTTCGTTGAAGGAAACGACTTCAGGGAGAACGTAAGCAGGCTTGCTGCTGGCTTCTATAGCGGCGCTGCCAGATGGAGCCGTGGCAGTAGTTTCCTTGGTCTTTTGACAGGAAACAAAGAACAGCGTGGTTGCCAGCAAAAGTGAAAAAGGGAAGGACTTCATAGGATGGTAATCTGTATTGTTTTATTACGACTCGGCTCCGCATAATCTTGCTTGCAAAATGCGATAAGGCCATTTTTTTGCGTTATTCGGCAGGATCGCAGGGTTTTTCCAGCGAGGGAGTCATTTCTGCCAAATAAACATTGAGCGCGCCGCCAGAAATCAGGATTTCCCAGAGCGATAGCAACAGTGAGATCGCCATCAAGATTAGGCTGGCGACGAACATCGATGAGCCGTAAAAGGGGAGATTCGCGACGAGAAATAGCATCGATGCCACGCAGCCTAGCAAGCTGAATACCCCAAAGGCCTGACACCAGCGTATCAGATCAATACGCAGTTTGAGATTGCGCACCTGGGCGCGTACGCCGGGATCGCTGCCCATGAGCCAATCGGAGTGGAGTTTGCGCACCAAGGCCGAGAGATGGAGGAAGCGATTGGTGAATGCCAAGAATAGCAGCGATATCGCTGGAAAAAGGACTGCTGGACTGGTGATGGTAAATTCCATAGCGGAGCAAAACTAACGTAATCGATGAGGCACTAGTAAGCCGAATGCAGTGAAAAGGGAAACTTTGCAGCGAAATATTATGGTAGCGCTACGCGTAGCAGACGATCTTGTGAGGTGATGTATAGTGATTTTTCGTTAGGTCCAAAGGCGATGTTGGCCGTGGGGCGACCGCAGATAATTCGACCTAACAATTTTCCGCTTTTGTCGAGAATCAACACGCCTCCTGGACCAGTGGAAAACACGGTGCCGTTGCTATGAATCTTGATGCCATCGGGTAAACCAGGGCCCTTGAGGTCTTTGGTATTGAAGAAAATTTTTCCTTCTTCCACTGTGCCATCGGCCTTGAGTGGATAGGCCATGATGATAGGAGCGGGTTGGTGCGATTGTGCCACGTAGAGAATTTTTTCATCAGGGGACAAGGCGACACCATTCGGGCGGTCGAGGTCTTTCACCAACAAGCTCACTTTGCCTTGCGGGTCCACGCGATAGACACCGTGATGATCCATCTCGCGGAAATTCCCTTTCTGCGGCAAGCCATACGGAGGGTCAGTGAAAAATACCGACCCATCTTTAGCGATGGCGAGGTCGTTGGGCGAATTGTAGCGCTTGCCCTCAAAGTTGTCGGTCAAGGTGCGCTTGCCACCTTCTGGTGTGAGGTAGGATAATCTACGGTCTCCGTGCTCGCAGCAAACGAGTTGCCCTTTCGCATCGAAGGCCAATCCATTTGATCCCGCCTCGCGACCATACTCGGATACACCCGTGAAGCCCGATGGTTTCATGAAAATGCTCGCCTCTGTATCGCCTTCTTTCCATTGATAAATGATGTTGCGTGGCACGTCTGAGAATAAGACTCGCTCGCCTTTGGCATCCCACACTGGGCCCTCCGACCATTGAAAGCCTTTGCACAACGTTTCGATTTTAGCATCAGGTGCGAGAATCTGATCGAGCGCGGGATCAAGGCGTTCGATCGACTCCTGAGCGTGAGCCAGAGATAACGACAGCAACAATAGACTAATAGGTTTTGGCAACATCATGAATGAAAAGGTAGCCACTCTGCGGAAAAATGCAAGCGGTAAAGATGTCTGCTTGGCGTCCGCATCATTTACTCACCATCGGCAGCACCACCGAGCCAAGCCAGGTAACTGCTAAGCCCAACAGCGAAAGCATGCTTAGCATCATCGAGAAATACTTCAGCGTTTCTTTTTCGGTCATGCCGCTCAGGCGCGATACCACCCAGAAGCCGCTATCATTCATCCAGCCTAAAGCAAATGACGCAAAGCCGATGCTGAGATAGATGTAAATCGGATGATACGGCAGGTCCGAGCCGAGCAGCGGATACATGATTGCCGAGGCTGTGATCATCGCCACGGTGGACGACCCTTGTGCGACGCGCATCACTAACGAAATCACATAGGCTAACAAAATCATGCTGATCCCCGCACCTTCGGAAACATGTTTAACTGCCGAGCCAACACCAGCATTTTTGATCATCGAACCAAATGCCCCGCCTGCTGAGGTGATGAGAATCACCAGTCCCGCCGTCTCTAACGGTTTTGCGAGTGTTTCACCGAGTTCCGCCAAACGCATGCCTTTGCTTTGCTTGAGCAGCCACATCGACATAATGGCGCCGATCAACAAGGCGATGTTTTTGTCACCGATGAAATCGATCAAATTGCGCAGTACTGATGTCTCACCCACTGCAGGCATGCCGCCGAAAATTTTCCACATTGATGAAATGCCGATCAGTCCAATCGGAATCAAAATCGGCAGCAACGAGGCGAAAAACGAGGGCGCGTTGCCTTTCTGTGTGTCGCTGGAATTTTCTAACGAAACACGCAGCGGGATCGTGACGCGGGCATTCATCCATTTGGCCACAAAATATCCCGCGCCCGATGGAATGATGCCGACGAGCATGCTCACTAGAATGGAAAAACCGGCATCGATCTTTAACGTGTCGACCATCGCAATCGGCCCTGGATGCGGCACGGTGAGGCAATGTGGAATCACTCCGCCCGAGCAAATGCACAAGATGTAGAGTAGAAAATCTTTACCCGTGCGCTTGTGCAATGCGATCGCTAAAGGCACCATCAACATGAACATGGTGTCAAAAAAAATCGGGATCGATAAAATGTAAGTGCTCACCAGCAAAGCCAGTCCTGCACGCTCATCGCCGAAGGCTTGCAAGAAGCGCGTGACTACACGGTCTGCGGCTCCGCTGAGCATCAAGCAGCACGCGATGATCGATGCCAGACCGATCGACATCGCCACATTTCCTGCGGTAGTACCGAAGCCCGTCATCAGCAATTTTGTTACATCCATCACCGAGTTCACGGCGAGTGTGCCATCGGGCAGCAGCGTGGAATCAGGCACGATCGCCGAGAGTAAGCCCGCGAACAATCCGGCCATCATCAAGGCGAGAAACGGATGCAACTTGAGCTTACTGATCGCTATGATTATGAACAATACACTGAGTGCCAGCACCACAAAGGGCCAGGCGAGGGGACTTGTGAGCGTAGCAATCATGGTTATTTTTTGTTAGGTGTGGCGCGTGTGGATCCGGTGGAAATGCCTCCATCAATCAGCATAATTTGTCCGGTCATGTAACGGCTTTCTTCCGTGGCGAGGAAAAGCAGCGGACCATCGAGATCGCCGCCGGTGACATTGCCCGGACGTTTCAGAGGAATGCGATCGCTGAGGTATTCGACCCACTCGGCGTCTTCATACATCACTGCATTTTGCGCGGTCTTGAACCAGCCAGGAGCGAGACAATTCACCGTGATGCCATGCTTGCCCCAGTCATCGGCGAGACTCATTGTCAGTTGCTTGGTGCCGCCACGGCTCGCGCCATAAGGACCGAGCCCCGCATAGCCACTCACCGATGTCACCGAGCCAATGTTGATGATTCGACCGTAACCCGCAGGGATCATGAAGTGACGAGCAATTTCTTGCGCCAGAAAAAACGTTCCGCGCAAGTTGGTATCGAGCACCAAATTCCAATCGTCCCATGTCACATCCAGCGCAGGCTTGCGCACATTGCAGCCCGCATTGTTGACGAGGATGTCGATTTTTGCTACCCGCTTTTTTGCCTCGGCTACCGCCGCGACGATGCTCTCGTGCGATCGCACATCAAGCGCGATCGTTTCACAGCGGCGCCCCAGATCTTCCACTTGCTTTTTGATTTTGGTTAGAGCAGAAACATTGCGGCTGGTGAGAATCAAATCCGCGCCGGCTTTGGCGAGAGTGAGGGCAAATTGCTCGCCCAATCCGCGACTCGCGCCGCTGATGAAGGCTGTTTGGTTTTGGAGTGAAAACATGAATTCTGTTAGGGTTTGAGGATGACTTTCATCAATGGTTCTTGGCCTGCTTCGAGTCGGGCAAAAAGTTCGGCACCATCGGCTAAAGGCGCGCAAATGCTGAGCAAGGGTTCCACACGTATGCTGCCATCGCTGATGCGTGCTACCGCCTCGGGATACTCTCCCGCACAGGCGCATGAGCCGCGCAAGGTGATTTGCCGCGTCACCACTTCTTGCAAAGGAAAGGCCACCGAGGCATGCAGATTGCCCACCAGAACAACTGTGCCGTTTTTCTGGACCGCACGCACCGCGAGATCGAATGGTGCTGCCGCGCCGACCACTTCCCATGCCGCCTCCGCTCCATCGGCTCCGGCGTAATCGCGGATTTGTTGCAGCGCATTTTCATCGCGCGCAGAAATGCCTTTGCTCGCACCGAGTTCACAAGCGATTGCCAAACGTCCCGCATCGAGATCGACCGCGATGATGTGTTGCCAACCGCGTGTGCGCAGCGATTGAATCACCAACAAGCCAATCAAGCCCGAGCCAACCACCACCGCACAGGATGTTTCCGAGCGTGGTCGCGGTGCTAAATCTACAGCGTGCAAGGCAATCGCCACTGGCTCAGCAAACGCAGCTTTTTCAAAGGAAAGAGACTCAGGAATGCGATGCAAAATGCGTGTGGGCAAGGCTACATACTCTGCAAAACAACCGTGACGACGATAGTCTTTGCACGCTACGCCTAACACTTTTCGATTTTGGCAGATGTTGAATTTTCCATCGACGCAGGCATCACAGTTGCCGCAATATTCCGTCGAATCAAAAGTCACGCGCTCTCCGATTTTCCAATCAGAAACACTATCGCCGAGAGCGGCAATCACGCCCGCTGCCTCATGCCCCATCACAATCGGCGGGATGCGCCGGCCACTGCTGCCATTCATTCCATGAATGTCACTGCCACAAATGCCACAAGCTTTGATCTGGATCAGAACCTCGCCCACGCCGGGCCGCGGAGTGTCCATCGTCTCGAACGCAAAGGTCGAGGGCGCAATCAGGGTTAATGCTTTCATCAATGAAGCGAAGACTACAGAATTTCCTCCGCCCGACTAGGAGAAAGTGCGCCCGCCAGCCTTCACGAAGATCAAATGAGCAACGCCTTGCGACATTACAGACCAGCGTCCAGAACCAACAGTGCTTTTTTTCCACCACGAATCCATGTTGGGTCAATTCGATTGTCGAAAGTGGCCAGCTTGCCACCATGCTTCACTGCTAGCGCGAGGAGGTAACAGTCTGTGAGATTCTTAGCGGAGGGGAGATCAGGAAAATGAGAGGAATCGCATAGACTCAAATCATCAGCCCAAAACTGATAGCCAGGTGTTGATTTCCATTGTTGGAGGATCATGCGCGCAGCACCAGTGTTGCCAGGGCTGCGGGGAAACTGAGGATTGCCCAGAATCCGAATAAATCCGTTCTCGGTTAGTGGACAAGTCGCCCATCCGTGGCCCGAGGCCCGTTGAAAAAACGATTTCGCCGCCGCGTGATAGGGACTGTTAGAATCGGCGAGAAAAAGCAAGAAGTTGACGTCTGCGAGAAAAATCATTGGCAGAGAGGGTTGATGGCTCGTTCTAGATCCTCACGATCCATTTCTTCCTGCAACGCATTGATGTGCTCCATGGTAATTCCTCCGCCGTCTCGCTTCTTTAACACCAACATCCCTAGCTCGTTCATTTCTACTGGACTCTCCACCGCAAGTTGCTGCGCGGGAGCAATTTCCCGTCGAAGCGCGTGTTCGACCATCGCCCTCAGCGTCGTCCTCCGTCGCGCCGCCACGGCCTTTGCCTCAATCAATAGTTCATCTGGCAAATCCAAGGTGGTTTTCATAACAAGCTCACAATACAGGAATATGGGTGACTAGCAAGCTTCAAATATTCGAGGCACGATTGCTCACGCTTCCACAATAATACTCTTAAATCCGGATAATTGATGTGTTTGTGTTAAATTCCAAACGCTTGAATGATGAGGATGTTGAAGCCGCTGGGCCGGCGACTCTCCCTGCGGCCTTGAATGGCCTTGAATGGTGTTGATTTGGATGATTTATTGTTTAGATGAAAAAATCGCTGCATATTTTTCTGGATGCTTCTTGAATTTGGCAAGGCAAGGTTTGCAGCAAAATTCGAATGTTTGTCCACGGTGCACCGTGCTGACGCGCTCGTCCATTTCATCTAGGTCATCGTCTGTAACTAAGCAAGTTTCTAATGGGTAGGGCATTGGAGCGGGCTTGGGTTTTGGTGGCGCTATTCTGCTGACTGCGTGGGCGGTGGGTTGCTCTGCGTCCTGCGCGCAGGAGGCTAGCAGTATACAGGCGGCGAGGCATCCGTGGAGTGTTTTCATATCAGCGGATGTTGGCAGCGAACTTCTGCGGGTTTTTCTCGTATTTCTCGATGCAGGGCTTGCAGCAGAATTTCACTTCTTGGTTGCCATAGACTTTGCTGATGGGACTCCCCATGGAGCCGAGCTTGTTATCAGTGACGACACAGGTGTCGCTGGTGTAGCGTTTGATGCCCGCTCCACCAGTGGTGGCACAGGAGCTGAGGAGAAATGTAGCGGTGATGATTGCGGATGTGATGTATGTTTTCATTTGTGGTTGGTTGTATTTTGTTTTTCTAGAAGCGGAAGCCGATGCCTCCGCCGAAGCCGTGTTCGGAATCGTATCCCGTGATGAATGAGAAATTTTTTGTGAGCGTGTAGTTGAGGCCCGTGCTCCACTCGAACCCCGTGCCGGTGTCGTATTCTGCATTTGTTAGGAGCGAGAGACGGGGAGTGAGTTGGAAGTCTTTCACTACCGTGAAGCGCGCGTCGCCCTGGCTATCGAGTGTGATGCTCGTCCAGATGATATAGGGCAGGCGGTATTCGATGCCGGCTATGTAGCGATCTTCTGCGTCCATTTCGTTGGTGAAGCGGTAGCCAAATATGGTGCTGAGGTTGGTGTCGATATAGCGTTTCCACGCGATGTCGATCTCGTATTCTACTTCGCTGGCGTGTTCCTCATGATAATGTTCATGCTCGTGGTGAAACTGAGAAGAAGCTTGAGGGTGGAATCCTAGGTCCCACATAACCATGAAGTCGTTTCGTGCGTTCATCAGCGAGAGCATGCCCATGCTCATGTGATTTTGGATGTTTCCGGAGGCCATGAGGTAGAGCGGGTCTTCTGCCATCTCTCCGAGATCTGGCGTGTGGTTGGGGTCTTGATCATCGTAGCTAAAGACGCGTGTCATGCCGGCGTGCATGTGGTAGAGCAGGTGACAGTGGAAAAGCCAGTCGCCGTGCTCGTCGGCAAGGAACTCGATGGTGCGGCGTCCCATGGGCGGGACATCGATGGTGTGTTTCAGTGGAGCGCAATCGTCGTTCTCGCCATCGATCACGCGGAAGAAATGGCCGTGGAGATGCATGGGGTGATGCATCATCGTGTCGTTGATCATCTCCACACGCAGGACTTCGCCCCGCTTGATTTTGATGACGCCGTCCTCGTGAGCGGTCTTGTCGTTGATGGACCAAACATAGCGTTCCATGTTTCCACTCAGGCGCATTTCGATGGCGCGGCGGGGAGCATTTCGAGGAAGGATTGTGGGTGTAAGGGATTGGAGCTTGGCGTAGGGCGCGGATGGGCGCTCCATTTCCGTATCAGCGGCCAGCCCCATCGCCTCAAGGGCTCCCGTGAGCATGTCGTCCATGCGGTAGAAATCTGGCTTCGGTGGATCTTGGGCGGGGTGAATTTCACCGTGGCCGAAAAAGGCAGAGGTGTGACCGCTGCCGTCCTGCGCGGTGGCACGGAATTCCCATTTCCCATTTTTAGGAACCGTGACGATAAGGTCGTAGGTCTCCGCCATACCGATCAGTAGGCGTTTGGTTTTGATTGGAGAAACGGGCGGGCCATCCGCTGCGACGATGGTCATCGAGCCCGCAGAGGACTGGAGGTAAAAGTAACTGGAAGCAGCTGCGTTGATGACACGCAGTCGGATTTTTTGGCCGGGCTTTCCGCCGAGTTTGACCATTTTCTGGCCGTTGATTAGGAATGCGTCGTAGGCAATATCTGAGATGTCCATGGGGGCCATTCGGCTGCGCTCGCGATGAAAGTAATCCGCTAGTGCATTGGCCTTGATTGCGCCGGAGATGGATTGGGCGTTGCCCTTGCGGATGGCATACCAGTCGCTGCTGCCCATCAGAGCTCTCATTATGTTATTGGGGTTTTCCCGTGTCCAATCTGATAGCAATAGCACATGATCCGCATCTGTGCGAATGGGTTCTCCACCACGCGGCTCGACGATGATGGAGCCATAGACACCGCGCTGCTTTTGTAGTCCGGTATGGCTGTGATACCAATAGGTGCCAGGATGTTTCAGGGGGAACTCGAAGGTGTGGCTGGCACCAGCCTTGATCGGCGGAGTGGTGACATAGGGAACGCCATCCTGAGCGTTCGGTAGGAGCAGGCCGTGCCAGTGGATGGATGTTTCCTGACGGCGCAGATGGTTCTTCACTGTGATGCGTGCGATGTCGCCAACGCGGAATCGTAGCGTTGGCCCTGGGATGCCGGCGTTGACCGTGAGTGCGCTGACAGGTTTAATCCCTTGGGGTGCCCAGGGTTCCTCGGCGATGTTGAGCTCGTATTCCACGGTTGCGGCGTTGAGGCAAGTGAGAGAGATAAGGAAAAAGAAAAATGATTTCATGATGCGTGATTGCTGATAAATCTGGGTGAAGTAAAAACCTCAAAATCCCGTCCCGATAAAATAGCGGGACAATACTAATCTGCGCCGTGATAAGGCGCACGGTAGATTAGATGAGCTGGCGATCAAATGAGCCAGCGAGAATAACGCACCATGAATGATCGGGGCGGATCGGATGAAGCAATCGGTGAAGTGATCTGAACGCTGGACGTTACGTCGGGAAATGGTGCATAGGTTAGCCCCACCATCTCTGGATCAATGCTTGATGCAGTGCTACCACAAATTTTTATGGGCTCTACTTTGTCTTTGGCGACGTATGCGTCGCAAGCGCATGAATCTGAATCGTCTTGCGTGTCATCGGGAGTTGTGTGGCAGCAGCTCGCTGACGCTTGATCTCCACCGATCGTTGCGCTGCAACAACAAAGCGGCATCGCTACGAGGAGCGATAGACAAATTACAGCTACAATGCGTAAGAATAACACGAATTCCAGTTACTCTAGCAATCAATCGCTGCGAGTCAATTTGTATTTTTTGAATTTAGATGAAGATTTTTTGTGAGAAATTTCCGTGATTGTGCTGGTTCTTTGTGGGCTAGAGGGGAGAGTTTTGTTTTTAGTTAGAAGCGGGCTAAAGTTCGCGCTCCGTTATTCTTCATTTGCTCCTGTGCTAAAATGGGCCATATTAGCAAATGATCCATGCCGATGACAAACGCCACCTTGCTCGGATGGCGGGATTTTTTCATGAAATGACTAGCGAGCAAGTGGGGCAGGTGAAGACGATTTATGCGGTGGATGCTGCTTTTAATGACCCGATCAATGAAGTTGTGGGGGCGGAGGCCATCGAAAAAGTGATGGCGGATTTGTTCAAGCAACTCAAGCATGTCACCATCGCCGTCAAGGATATGCATGGTGATGATCGCTCAGGGTTTCTGCAATGGAACATGCACTATGAATTTCGTGGAAAAAAGCGCAGCATTCCGGGGGTGAGTCACTTTCGCTTCAATCAGGCGGGCTTGGTGACGCAGCAAGAGGATTTTTGGGATGCCTCGTTTGTGCTTTACGGTGAATTTCCCATTCTCGGTGCGATGATGCGCGGCATCCGCAAGATGGTGCGGGTGAAGGTTTGAACTAGGACATCGTAATGAAAACCTATGTCATCACATCGATTATCCTTTGGCTTTTTTCCACAAGCGCGATGGCGGGAAATCCTTGGGACGGCAGACGATGATGCCGGAGTGGGTGTCGAGCTCGTGCACGTAATCGTTGATTGGCTTGTCAAATACAGTCTTGCGGCCTTTGCTATTGCTGGAGGTGGCGTGCATGAAATAGGCTCGCCCTTGGTAGCGCATGATGAGGCCGACGTGTGAGGTGTATTGGTGCGGCGAGGTGGTGGTGATGGCACAGATGTCGCCATCGGCAAGATAGCGCTCGGCTTTGAGTACGTTCGATTTGGGGATGTGATAGACGGGGAGCTTGGATACGCGTTTTTCGATCTCGGCCATGGGGGCGATGAGTGAGGTGTTATTTTTTAAGTAACGATAGCTTTTCCACTGCACCGTCATTTCTTGGATCGACCGTTGCATGCGCGTGGAGCCGGGGATGCGGCGTGAGATGTTCTCGGCAAAGCCACGGCGCTGGTTGTCGTAAAAAACTTCTTCGAGGTGATGCATGCGGCTTAGGTAACTGCCCGTGCATTGGCCATTGCGGTAGCGCTCGACCTCGATCATGTGAATGAGCTCCTCGGGGCGGTAGGGGCCGGGCTTGTAGGTGAGCATACGGGCGAAGCCGAGGGCATTTTCGTAAAAGGTCCAGCAGTCCATGGCCTCCAGATTGACCACGGGATTCTCGATGTGATTGTGCACTTCGAGGCTGTAGTTCACATAGCGCACGCCGAGTAATGCGCGGGCCGCGAGAGCGGTGCGTTGGCCGATGGGGCGAGCGCGCCAGTTTTCGCGTTCGGCCTGTTTGACCATAGCCGCAAACTTGGCCTCACCCTTGAAAACCGTCGAGAGGGGCAAACGCAGCGGGCTGGGAGGTGTGATCGTATGCCAATTCCCAGCAGGGGCAACTTGGCCAAGTGCAGTGAGGCAGAGCCACGCAAGAACGGCGAAAATTTTCATAGATCCAATCTAAAGAAATTCCCCCATTGATCAAGTGGATAGCGTGTAATTGTTCGATGGAATCGATGCGTAGGCCACGTCAGATGGTGTGGCCCATTTGATTGCGTTTGGTTTCCATGTATTTTTCGTTGTGCGGGTTACTATCGACGCGGATGGGGATTTGTTCGACGATGCTGAGCCCGTAACCTTCGAGCCCGATGACCTTTTTGGGATTGTTGGTGAGCAAACGAATTTTTTTCAGACCGAGGTCGGCGAGAATTTGAGCGCCCATTCCGTAGTCGCGCAGGTCTGCGGCGAAGCCGAGTTTTTCGTTGGCTTGGATGGTGTCGAGCCCGGCTTCTTGGAGCTTGTAGGCATGGATTTTCGCGGGCAGGCCGATGCCGCGACCTTCTTGGCGCAGGTAAAGGAGCACGCCGCCTTCCTTGCCGATGCGCCCCATGGCGGCAGCAAGTTGCTCGCCGCAATCGCAGCGTTTGGAGAGGAATACATCGCCAGTGAGACATTCTGAATGCACGCGGACGAGGGTGGGTTTTTCTGGGTCGATATCGCCCATGACCATGGCGATGTGGTGGGTGCCCTCGGTATCGATCTGATAGAGGTGGCAGCGGAAATCACCGTAGTCGGTGGGCATGTTGACGACTTCATCGGCGCGCACGAGTTTCTCGGAGTGGCGGCGGTGCTCGATGAGCTGAGCGATGGTGCAGGCTTTGAGTCTGTGCCTTTCTTGGTAAGGACCGAGTTCACCGACGCGGGCCATGGTGCCGTCATCGTTCATGATTTCACAAATGACACCTGCGGCTGGAAGCCCAGCGAGGGTGGCGAGATCGATGGCTGCCTCAGTGTGCCCAGCGCGACGCAAGGTGCCGCCGGGCATCGCTTGGAGCGGGAAAACGTGGCCAGGCTGCACGAAGGAGTCTGCGCTGATGTTAGGATCGGCGAGAAGTTGAATGGTGCGGGCGCGGTCAGCAGAGGAAATGCCCGTGCTGATGCCTGTGGCGGCATCAACGGTGACGGTGAAAGCGGTGCGCTGGACCTCGCGATTGCGACGGGTCATGGGAGGGAGATCAAGTGCTTCAGCGCGCTCGCGACTGATGGGGGCGCAGATCAGGCCGCGACCGTGGACGGCCATGAAGGTGATGTGTTCGGTGGTGCAAAGGGAGGCCGCGCCGATGAGATCGGCCTCGTTTTCGCGATCTGGGTCATCGGCCACGATCACAAGTCGGCCTGCGGCAATCTCGGCAATGATTTCGTGAACGGGGCTGAATTGCAGTGAGGTGGATGACATAAAAAGCTGTTGCTGGAGCAATCAAGCGCATGCAGGGCAATTAGCAAAGCTTTTTTTGGCAACTGGTCAACTGGTCAACTATGAGGAAAACAGGTAGTTTGATGAGTTACAGGATGTTTGGAGTCTCATTGTCCTTGTTGCTGGCGAGCGGCTTCTTCTTGTTGCTGGCGCATTTGCTCCTGC
>DBCO01000015.1:46508-153411 GCA_002293145.1 Akkermansiaceae bacterium UBA956
GCATTTGCTCCTGCTGCTGTTGCTCGCGCATTTGCTCTTGCTGCTGCTGCTCGCGCATTTGCTCTTGCTGTTGGCGAGCGGCTTCTTCCTGTTGCTCGCGCATTTGGGCTTCTTGGAGGGCTTGTGCCTCGGCGGCAGCTTGCTCTTCGGCGGCGCGGGTCTGAGCCTCGCGCTCGGCTTCTTGCTGTGCTGCTTGCATTTGCTCCTCGCGTTTTTGTTGATCAATAATGGCGAGGGCTTGAGCCTCGGCCTCTTGTTGCTGTTGCATCTGAGCTTGCTCTGCGGCCTCGCGTTGTGCGGCGATTTGTTCAGCGGCGGCCATTTCGGCAGCGCGCTCGACAGCATTCTCTGCGGCTTCGGCCTCAGCCTTGGCGGTTGCTGCGTGTTGTGCGGCTTCGTTCATCGCTGTTTGTTCTTGAGCTTGCTGTTCAGCTTGATCTTGTTGTTGTCGGTTTTGGCTGGCTTCTCTGAGGCCCGAGCGCGTGTTTTCTGCATCGGCGCGTGCTTGCTGCTGCGCTTGCTGGCGATCGCGCAGAGAGCCGCGCATGCCAGGGGAATTGCTTGGTTGTTGTTCGTCCTCTCGATTGGGCGGAGTCAATTCTTCTGGGGCCACAGAGTCTCCACGTGGGAGCTCAGGTGCAGCTGCCGTTTCTTGCGAGGCGGGTGGATTTGCGGGAGTATGCGGGGTTTCGTCCTCGTTGAGTGGAGGTACGATTCCATGGCTGGGTGAGGGGTTTTGTTCCTGCTGTCGACCTGCCAAGCCGGTGCGAGGGGCGCTGTAATCACCATCAAAGCTAGGTGTGATTTGATCTTGGGGCTCAATGTTGCCCTTGCTGCTGCTATTAGCTGCAGGAGTGGTAGTGGCTACGGGAGTGGTAGTGGCTACAGGAGTGGTAGTGGCTACAGGAGTGGTAGTGGCTACGGCTTCTGCGAGTTCGATCCGTTGGGCTTGTATTTTTTCTTGGAGCTCGATGCGTTGGTGCATTTTTTGGGCGAGGCCTGAGCGGAATGAGGTTTCAGATTGTTGGCGGTCGAGCTGGCGTGACGAGACGAATTGGGTGAGGACTTCTGGGGCGATGGTTTTCTCACGAATGACATTTTCGTCGTTGAGTCGACGTTCGATGGCGCGTGGACGCAGAGCACCGTTCCAAGGGGCTTTCATGCTGGGAGCGTGGACATTGAGAGCATTTCCGCGTTTGTTGATATAGGAGATTGGATCGAAGCTGGAGGGGAGGCGGGTATCCAGATTGCATTCGTAGCGTGGCAAGGTGCGACCGATTTCTAGGCAGATGCGGGTGAAATCAACGCCGCGGCAGTGGAAGCGATTGTTGCTCCATTCGTATCCGCCGATGTATTGGGTTTTTTGATAAATACGGACGCATTCGTTGGTGGAGAACACGGATTGGTAAATACTGTTGCCGAAGGTGTTGCTTTGTACGAAAGTGAAGCATCGAGGGCTAATGCCGCTGGAGCTGCCGTAGAATCGGTTCCAGTCATTGCCGCGCCAGTAGAGGGATTCTGGAGGCAGGGGAGCCCAGCCGACGTAGTTGCCGCCGGACTTCCAGCAAACCCAAGCAGGTGCCCATTCATTGCCGGGAACCCAGCACCAGCCTACGTTGCGCAGCAAAACCCAGCGACCGTAGTGGTAGGTGGCCCAGCCGAAAGGTTCGGTGGAGAGCCAAGTCCAGCCGAGGTCGCTGTAAGCCCAAGAGCCATGGGTATAAGGGCGCCAGTCGTTTGCGCTGCGGGCGAGACTAGGCTGCCAAATGTAACCGTATTGGGGCGATTCAAACCAGTGGCCATGGGAAGAGAGTCGATTGTAAAAAACGCTGTAATCGTAGTCATTGGTGCTCACGGAAACGGGGCGTTGGTAGGTGGAGCCGCCGGGTGATACGGGTTCTGCGCGCAGAGCGGGGACGGTTGAAGGGCGTGTGGTGTTTTGCGCTGCGGCGCGGGCTTTGTTGGCAAGATCATCTGCTCGTTCTTCAGCGAGGGCCGTCTTTTTGCGCTGAAGTTCCAGCTCTTCAGCGGTAAGACGTGAGCTTTGCGATGCCAATTCTTCGCGCTGGCGGCGTAGTTCTTCGCGCTCCATGGCAAGGCGCTCGATCTCGATCTCGCGGCGGAGTTTTTCCTCTTCCATTTCGAGAGAGCGCAGTTCCCTAGCGATGGCATTGGCTTCTTCAGCAGAGGCTGTATTGCTCGCGGGGTCGGCAGGTTTTTTCTGGCAAGAGGGCAGTAAAGCGGGGATTGCCAGTGCAAGGGAAAGGCGGAAGGAAAGGAGTTGTGGAAATTTCGAGATCATGGCACGAGGCGGGTTACGAGTATGACGCGTGGGCTGTGGAACTATTCAAAAAAAAGGCAAAAAAAATCACCGCGATCTGGGATAGATGCGCGGTGATGATGAAAGCGGGTTAGGCTTGTTTGTCGCGATGAACGCGGAATGGCTTGCCGCGCAGCTTGGACTTGCCGAGCGCGCGCAGGGTTTTCTCGACGCATTCTTCGGGAACCTCAACGATGGTGTGGCGCGGGAAGAGCTTAATGTGGCCAAGTGAGCCATCAGGCACTTCGCCCTCGCGGTAGAACATGCCGACGAGATCCTTGGCATTGATACCGTGGGTTTTGCCGAGGTTGACAAAAAGCTTAGTCATTTCGCCAGTGTAAGAGCTTGAGCGCTCTTGATTGCGATCGGGGCGGTGTGGTTGGCTATCGGCGCGATCGAAGCGGTTGCCGGTGCCGCCACCAGTACTAGGGTTTTGCGCGTTGTCCTCAGCAATGCTTTGGCCTTTGGTCGTAGTGGC
Organism: Akkermansiaceae bacterium UBA956; assembly: GCA_002293145.1. Classification (GTDB taxonomy): domain Bacteria; phylum Verrucomicrobiota; class Verrucomicrobiia; order Verrucomicrobiales; family Akkermansiaceae; genus UBA956. The sequence goes on from DBCO01000015.1 coordinate 49,307, forward strand.
CTCGCGGAGTAGGGTAAACAATGCGCCGGTAATATCGGTCGCGGTGTGCCCTTGGTCAAGCAAACGTTCGATGTGTGTCTCGTGACCGACGAAACTGCCCGCCTCCAAACGATCGCGCACGCTATCGTAGAGCGCATCGGCACGACGATCCTCGACTTCCTCTTGCGAAGGTACGCGGTGACGAGTGATTTTTTGGCGGATGGTGCGCTCGATGTTTTGCAGGCGATAGAGATCACGGCCAAAAACGAAGGTGATGGCGCGACCGGAGCGACCCGCGCGGCCAGTGCGTCCGATGCGGTGCACGTAGTCCTCGGGATCTTGGGGGACATCGTAGTTGAAAACGATGTCAATTTCCTCGATGTCGATGCCGCGGGCGGCGACGTCTGTTGCTACTAGGACTTCAACTTTACCTTCGCGGAAACGATTGAGGACGCGCTCGCGCATTTGCTGGGTGACATCGCCGTGCAGGCGGTCGGCAGCATAGCCACGAGATAGCAGGGCCTCGGTGCATTCATCGACGGCTTTTTTCGTATTGCAGAAAACAATGGCGAGGCGGGGATCCTCGAGATCGAGCAGGCGGGAGAGTACCTCGACCTTCGAGCGCTCGCGCACTTCGTAGTGGCGTTGCTCGATGGACTCGACGGTGAGAGCTTTGCGCTCGATTTGTAGCATTTGGGGGTTTTTGCCGAAACGCTTGATCAGACCCTCAACACCACGGTTCATGGTAGCGGAGAAAAACATTGTCTGGCGTGTGTCGGGGAGGGTCGCGAGAAGTTCTTCCATTTCCTCGCGGAAGCCCATGTCGAGCATGCGGTCGGCCTCATCGAGAATGGTCATTTTTACATGAGATGGATCGAAGGAACCGCGGCGAAGGTGATCGAGCAGACGTCCCGGGGTGCCGACGATGAGCTGGGCTCCATCTTCGAGGGCGCGGAACTGGCGACCGATGGGTGCGCCTCCGTAAACGGGGACGGCTTGAAGTTTCGGCATTTTCGAGCCGAGGCGATGGACATCTTCACAGACCTGGATGGCAAGCTCGCGTGTGGGGCAGAGGATGAGGATCTGTGGTTTGCGCAGCTTGGGGTCGATTTTTGCGAGTGCAGGCAAGACAAAGGCTGCGGTTTTTCCCGAACCTGTTTGGGAAAGTCCGATGATGTCATGACCTTCGAGGGCGATGGGAATGGCCATCGCTTGGATGGCGGAGGGGCGCTCGTAGCCTAATTCTTCGATGGCTTGGAGCAAGGGGGCAGGAAGCCCTAATTCAGTAAACGGCGTAGTATTCATAATCAATCTTAGTCGATGTTCCTACGTGATTTCTCTGGAAATGGGGTAGGTGCAAGCACAGAGCATTGCCCATCGGGGGATGACTTTATCACGGAAATGCTTGACAAAGCAAGAAAGATTCTTGCGCAGTGGATTTCAGCCAACTTGAGGTATGGAAAATATTCTTTGTTGGGGCTTTTATCTTAATTGGAAAACAAAAACGACTTATTAGATTGTACTGATTTCATGAGAGAAAAACGAGTCAGCCGGCTTACACAGCCCCCATCTAGCCGAACATTTTGCGGTCACTTGCAACTTAATAAACCAATCTTAACCACAAAAACAAGTGTCCTCACATTTTTTCTTTGATAAATCTCATTCATGATCAACGATTTTTTTGTAGGTGATGAAATTTCTGAAAGTATTAACAAGATTTCATTGACGCGTATCAATGATTTGTTAGTTTCCGGACGTCAACCGTGACATCCCCCTTCATGATCCTCCCCAACTTAGCATCCTGCGTGCCTGCAGCATCGTCATCTCTGACGATGCCAACACTTTCCGTTCAACACTTTCTGTTCAACACTTTACCCGTTAGTCCCGCGTTGGCCTAACGGTTTTTTGTGTTGCCGCTCCTGATAGTTTATGAACCTCTCCTCAATATCCTCTTGGCGCATTCTGGGCATCGCCGCGTTGCTTATGTTAGTCGCATTTTTGTTAGTCGCAGTTTTGTTGTTCTTGCAGAATCCAGCACGTCAAGATCAAGCTCACTCAGCACCTAGTAACGCAGAAAAGAAAGGCCTCCATGAACTTTCTTCCCTATCCAATTCAGATGCAAGGCGAGCCGCTTTGAAAGAAGCTTTGATCTCCGAAACTATCGAAGCTCCCGCGTCTGTGTTGCAAAATAATGTTGATCGGACGAAAGCGCCGGCACACTGGCGCATTGGTGAAACTATTGCCGAAGCTCCCATTGTCCCTGCGGGCTTCAAGCTATCTCCTGCGTTCGCGCAAACAACAGTCCAAGGCAAAGACTTTGACCTTGCCTCCCGCAACGGTAAGTTCGAGAGCTTAGCATTGCTGCCCGAGCAAGAAATCACGGTAACAGTCGCTTGGCCTTCGGAGCATAAAATTCAGCAAGTTGCTGTGCAGGGCGTTCATGGTGGAACGGTTAACGGTGAAATTGGACAGGTCTTGAAAGTTGGCAAGAATGGCACTTTTACTTTTCGTTTCAAACCCTCGCGGAGTGCTGGTCATGACGAAGTGGTTTGCTCTGCCGCCAATGTGACATTTATTTTGCCGATTTGGGTTAACTCGAAGCTCGTTTCTTCACCTGCCTCTATCAATAGCATCCAATAAAAAATTCAAAATCATACTTCCCCCTATGCACTATCTATCCTCAACCTTTTTGGCTGCTGCCACACTCACGTTACTAGGAACACAGTCGCTGTTTGCACAGACCTCAGTTTTGAATCCTGGACCGACTCCTCCTCATTATATACCATCGACGGACTATAATCCGTCAACTCCGCCGTATTGCTCAAACTTTTGGCCGACAGACCCATATGATTGTCCCTGCGAAGATTGTCCTTGGTTGTTTGCGCCAAGAACAGGCGAATTGTTTGATTTGGGCGGCGATGTTCCTCTGCCACCCATGCCGAATGGTGGCTTTGGACCAGAACCAATCACGAAATTTCCTTCGCCTGGAAATCAATCAAAAGGCGGCGCAACCAATACTGCATCAAACAACGTGCCCATCAATGCACAAAATGGCAATTATAACCATGGTACCCGCGATCTCGAATACAAAGCAAGTGTCGGTTTCTTGGGGTTGTCCTTCGGTCGAATGGCTTCTTCGCGTTACACAACAGCGGTGAGATCTGATCTCGGTGGCGGCGGGTCGTGGCGTCATAATTGGCAATTTTTAGCGTATCGTAACTTCACGAGCGATGGACGTGAGCAACTCGAAGTTCATTTTCCCGATGGCGCTTGGGGGAATTACGTCAAACCTCAATCGAATCCCAATGCTCCTTACATGTATGAATTGGGATTACATCGCAGTGATCGGGTGGAAATCGATCCAAATGACGTCAAAAAATACCGACTCTATTTGGAAGATGGCACATCTCTGATGATTCAACGCTACGGCAGTTATGAAGCGAATACCGAGTTTCTGTTAGTGACGCAGGTGCTCGATCGGCATGGTTTAGGCTACACTCTCAGCTACAATGCGCAGCAACAATTGGTCCGCGTCACAGACCCGGCAGGTCGGCTGTTGCAGATGACCTATACGAATGTGGGTGTTAATGATGGTGATATCGCACAAGCATCTTTCTCGATCACAGATAGCCAGTTGCAGGCGTTGGCGAATTATTCTGGCTGGTCGTACCCACCGCAAAGCGTGGCCGTTGCCGGAGAGTTCAATGGCTGGGATTTTAATGCCAATCCCATGGTATATGACGAGGATACACAATCGTGGAAGCTCGATATTCCGTTACAGGCTGGCAGCTATGGATATACATTTAGCATTAATGGCGATACATGGATTGGGGTGATCGATGGCTCAGGCCCTACGAGCTCTACCAACATCAATGTCACCGCGCCAAATCCTGTGCTGTCGGATTATGCCCGTGAAGTGACTTTCGAGTATAAGGGCAGCGCTAGTTCTTGTGTGTTGATGAGTAGTTTTAACAATTGGCAAGGTCAGGTGATGACTTGGAATGCCGCTGCGCAAGCCTGGCGCGTCAATGTTACTTTGAACCCCGGTGAATATTATTACAAGTTCTTGGTCAACGGCACTTCATGGATCGTTGATCCGACTAATCCTTTTACTCAGAAAGACCCTCAAAACAATACCAATTCGGTATTGAGCGTGGGCAATGTCGTGAAAAAACTCACTAAGGTACAAGCATTTTATTCAGGTAGTGCAACGGCGCAGGAGACGGTAAACTACCAATACGAGGTCTTTAATGCTGGCCCCGTGTATTTTGCCACACTCACGGGAGTGACCTATCCAAACCGCCCCGATGCGACGGCATCCTTTACCTACGCGCAGCCGCAATTTTGGGCAGGACGTCCACGCCTGAGCACCTTGCATGATCCTCGGCATCATGACAAGAAGCATGACCGGATTGGCTTTGAATACCATGATACGTTCAATACGGGTGCTCCGTTAGAAGGATTTATCAAAAATGTCTATCACTTGGATACGGGTGAAATTTTTGCGGAAATTGATCATGCCGAATCTGCGAGCGGTCTCGTGGAGGAAATGAAAATCACCTACTCAAACGGCAAGGAAGAATATGTAAAACTCAATGGATCAATGCTTCCTTCTCATCGTAAGTCGAACATCACAGGGGCTCCCGTTGAGCAAACGGTGCGTTTTCATGGTGGCGCAGGCATGATCCAGAAATCAATTGATGCCACAGGCAGAGTTACTGAGATTACGCGAACCAACGAATTTGGGCGTCCTCTTACCATACGGTATCCGGATGGAAAACTCGTAACTTACACCTATACGAATCCTCTGAAGCCATTTTTTATCTCTTCGCGCAAAGTCACCTATGATAAGGAGGGTACGTTGGTAGATCTTGACACAGTTTACATCCGCAATGCGCAGAACCGCGTGACTAGGATTAATCATCCAGACTTGACTTATGAAACATTTGCTTACAACACACGAGGCCAGGTTACGAGCCATCGTCAACGTGATGGGGTTACGCTAGTTTACGGGTATACGAGTCAAGGTATGCTCACTTCCTACACGAAAGGTGGACAGAATCAACATATCTTTTCCATAATAGCTCAGAGCGGAAAACTTGCATCTGTGATCCTTCCTGGTGTGAGTGGCCAGCAGTTGCGAGTGGTTCCTGAATATGATTTTGGCCATCGTATCAAACGTCTCAATTATTATAGCACTGCGACTCCTAACACCGTGATTGCATACACTCTCCAGAATTATAATGCGCGTGGCATTTTGACGTCGCGTAGAGATTCACGTGCTCAAGTATGGAACTATTATCCTGATTTCTATGGTCGAACCATCCAAGAGACCGACCCATCAGGGCGATTCACAAATTACATCTTCAATGATGGCGGAGGCTCGAATGGTTGCGGCTGCGGCAGTGGTTTTGGTGGGCCAGCAGCAGTTGTGACACCTGATGGTAATACCGTTTCTTATCATTATGACCTAGCAGGGCGAGTTTTGCATACGAAACGTGGCCCCAATACTGCTGATGAAATGGTAACAAGCACGGAGTATGATGTCCTTGGTCGAGTGGCGAAGCGTATTGATCCCACGGGCTTGGAAACAACTTATGTCTATGAACCCTTCAGCGGCTTGCTGTGGACTGAGCACGTTGGCGGAAATCTCAATGACACCACCTCATACGAATATGATGGATTCGGGAATCCTCTCAAAATAATCAAAGACGATGGTTCATACACGCGCAATTTTTATGATCATATCGGTCGATTGACGGAGACACAGATTTGCGCTGCTAATCAGACGATTGTTCGTAAATCCAAACGCTCTTATAATGCGAATGCACAGATTGGAAGCACTACAGATGGTAACAACAATGTCACAAGTTATAGCTACAATAGTGTTGGTTTGCCACACGTAGTCAGGAAACCTGGCGGCATCACTCAAGCTTTTGTTTATGATGCATCCTCCCGACTTGCCTCTGAAACGAATACACCGATCACTACCACCTACGGACATGATCTGTTCGGGCGGGTGGTTTCTCATACGCATGAAGGTGTGACGACACTTTCCACCTATGAGCCCGGCCCAGATGGTCTCTTGCTCACGCAAACTGTCACGAAACTTGGAGATGGCAGTCCTGGTGCAGCTCACGTGACGTACCACGCATACGATGCTGCTGGCCGAAAAACCATCACCGTCCAGCATGAAGTTCTGACAATTTGGCAGCATTTTACCCCAGACAGTCGTTCTACGACGGTGCTCAATGGTTCTCGTAGCACGGTGTCAACGATTGATCTAGCTGGACGCATCAAGCAAACTAAGGACGGACTCGGGCGCGCCACGAACTATGCCTATGCGTTCACGGCCAATCAAACCCTCACGACCACCGTGACCAACCCTCTGAACAAAACGACTGCAACTGTGACAGATGGTCTCGGTCGTGTCATCACCAGCCGTGACGAAAACAATGACCTCACTGCCTATTTCTATGATTGCCATGACAATTTAGAGAAATATACCGATGCGCGCGCTCACAGCGTGACGTTTGAATTTGACGCTGCGGGTCAGCGCAAGAAGCGGACCGAACATGATGGCACTTGGCAATCCTATGAATATGACCTCGCGGGGAACATGAATCAGCATCGCAAAGCCGATGGATCCATCGCCACCATCACATACAACAATCGCAATCAGCCTGATTATAAGTCGTGGAGCAATTCGAGTGAGTTCATCGACTGGAACTATGACGCTTCAGGCCGTCTTGATTTTGTGGAAAATCAGCAGATTAAGACGTCATTCATGTATTATTCCTACGACGCTTACAACGCGTATGGCAGTGGAAGTTATTCAGGTCTGTCCAGCACCTTAGTAGAAAAAGAAATCACGCGACACAAAAATTTCAATGGTGGTCTCACTCGTCTCGTGGACCGAGATTATGATCCCTACATGCGTCTTACAGGCTTGACTGTGCAGCAAGCATACACGAATGCGATTCTGCATAAGCTAAACTATTCCTATCAGGCGCTCGGGCAGCCTCGGCCTGGGCTACTTGCCGCGATCAATAATGACGGTCCGCCACCGCTCGCCACCTACCAGTATGATTCATCCGGACTTGTCCAGAGTATTGCTCTGGAGAACAACCTAACGACCCACTGGACACGTGATGCAGCCTACCAAACAACGGCCTACCAGACGAAGACCAGTGCGGGTCTTAACCGTGCAGGTGTCGAGCATGGCTATGACAACAATGGTCGGCGTAAGTGGGCCAAGTATGAGGACAATCTTGGGCAAGCCTATGCATACGACGATGCAGGGCAAGTCACTCATGCCAAAGTCAATATCGCGAACCCGCATACAGCCGCGGCTACCACATTGCCCACGCATCATTACCAATATGATGATGTTGGCAACCGCACTTCGGTGCTTGACCTTGGGGTGACGAAAAGCTACGGTGCCAACAACGTGAATGCTTACACCTCCATCAGCGGCTTTGCGGCTCCCGTTCATGATGCCAATGGCAACATGAACAGTGGTCCGCTTGGCGTGGTTGGGGCTGCGACTTCGGCACTCACGTATGGCAAGGAAAACAACAACTTGCTTGCTGCATCGGGGACACAGGCGACGAATTTCGTCTATGATGCCATGGGACGCTTGGTGCAGTTCAGCTATACCGTGAATTCGGTGACGAAGACCGAAATCCTTACTTGGGCAGGCTGGACTTTGATGACACGGGAAATTTTCAGCGGAAATGCCGTCTCTGAAACCCACCGCTATACCTGGGGCACGGATCTTTCGGGCACGATGGAAGGCGCAGGCGGGGTTGGTGGATTACTAGCAATCGAGCGCAATGTAGCTGGCAGCAACATCTGGGACATTCGCTACACCCATGCCGATGCGAATGGTAATATCATCGCGCTCACCAATAGCAGCGGTGCTGTCAGTGCCCGCTACCGCTACGATGCCTTTGGTAAAACCATCCAAGCCACCGATGTCGATGGCAGCGGCTGGGTCAGCCACAACATCCACGGCTTCAGCAGCAAACCCACCTTCGGCGGCACGGGCCTCCTCTACTACGGCTACCGCTGGTATAGTCCCTCGCTCGGTAGATGGATCAATCGTGACCCGATTGAGGAACGTGGTGGACTGAATTTGTATGGGTTTGTGGGGAGTGACGGAGTCGGCAAATGGGATGTCTTAGGTCTAGCCGGCTATGGTAACAGATATGGTTTGCCCGAGGCATTTTGGAATTGGTATCATAGGCAGTATAAGTGCAAGGGTGATTCGGACATTGACAAAGATGGAGCTAAGGAGCTTTACGATGAATGGTTGGAAGAAGGCAAACCTAACCCAGAAGGTTCCAGGACGGTTCCACCTAAAGAGGTTACAGATGATGATCCCGATGCGGAGCCTGAACCCGAAGTCACTGATTCAAGCGTTCCTCATACTACCACACCCTACATGATGTTGGCTATTGTTTGGATAGGTAATAGCACTCAAAAAGCGGCGGATAAAGTTAGCGAAATTGAATGGCCTATCTTTACTCCACCCGTGCCTTCATATCCAACACTATCCCCGAATCCTTTACCTCGGTGGAGGATTATAGTTTGGTGACGATGCGATATGAATTTTAAATATAAATAAATTACATAATAATAGATGCTTATCACAAAAAAATATCTCATATCTTTTGAGGTCCACAGTGCTTCTTTATCATTAGAAGAATTGAATGGCTATTTTGAAATTGAGCCATCCTCAACATCGCATTCTATAGGTAATATAAGATTTTTAAACAAAAAATGGGGCTACAGTGCTTGGAAAGTCGAATTAGGCGAATTTGTAGACAATAATTATTTGTCTGCTGTAATGCAAGTTTGTAAAATACATGAAGATTTATCTGAAAAAATACAAAAAATATCAAATGAAAATAAATCAATAGAGTTGATTTTAGAAATTGGAGTTATATCAAATAGTGCAACAATTTCTATAAATTTGCCATCAGAAATTATCCAGAAATTAGGTCAAAAAAATATCAATTTATCCATAACGACATATCCACTTTGATGAGGGCGAATCTATGTAAATCATAAATGGAGTCAGATGCGGTGATGAAATCAAGCGGTTTTTTCATGTTTTTTTAGGTATTCAGGATCGAATGGTTTTTGGTGTTTGAGCACCCCGTAAATGATGTGGAGGAGCTTGTTCATGATGGCTCCGATGATGACGATTTGTGGCTTTCCTTGTGCTTTGAGGCGGGCGGCAAATTCTTTGCAGATCGGGTTGAAGCGCATGGCGGACATTGCTGGGAAAAACAAGTGTTTGCGCAATTGGCTGTTGCCGGCTTTGCTCATGGGTGTTCGAGTTTTCCCGCTTGTTCCAGATTGGAAATGTCGAGGCGTGACGCCAGCGTAGGCCGCCAATCCGCGCCCTGTGGGGAAGTTTTTCAGATCGGGTAGCTCGGAGATGATCTGACTTCCGCTTTTCTTTCCTATGCCATTGATGCTGGTTAGGAGTTCTAACGTTTGTTTGTTTTCTGGGTTGTTTTTGATGAGTTCTTCGAGCTGGGCTTCGAGCTTGCTGATGCGTTTTGTTAGGCTTTTTACGTGGTCTTTGATGTCGGTTCTGGTGGCTTTGTCGCTGGCTGCTTCTAGGCGGTTGTTTTCTCTTGTGAGATCGCCTTTTAGCTGGCTCAGACGCCGCGCTAGGGCTTTGGTTTGGGTTTGGGCTTGTGCTTCGCTGGGTGGTTGCCAGGCGCTGGGCTCCTGGTTGTGGCAGTATTGGGCGATGAGGCGGGCGTCTGCTTTGTCTGATTTATCGCGACGTAGCTGCATGGCTCCGAAGTTTTTAATGGCTCGTGGATTGACGAGGCTGACTTTGGAGAGATGCTTGTGAAGGTGAATGGCGACGCTGTCTCCGTAGGTACCGGTGGCTTCGAGACAGGCTTGGATGGACATTGCTTTGCCGCAGTGCTTGGCTAGCCAGTTGGTGTGTTCTTTCAGTCCTGTGGCGGTGTTTTCGAATGACTTTTCTGCGATGATTTTACGGTCTTCGTGGCGCAGGATAGCGGCATGGAAGTCTTTTTTTGAGATGTCGATTCCCAGACTGTATTCGATGGTTGATTCGTGAATGGGGTCAGTCCTTGGAAATGAGTATTTTTAGAATACGTTAGTGGTATGAACCGAGGATATAGGTAACAAATTAACCGAGGACATAGGTTACAGTGTATGAGGTGCGTGAGATTTTTTGTCACCCGGAAAAACATGAGCCGTTACAAATCAGCTGCAAACGAGGATCGCATTACGAAATCAGAACTCACCCATTGCTCTCTGGTCGATGAAACAAGGGATTGTAAATCCCTTCTTCACGTTGCACACGATGCTAACGAAACGGTGGATACTCGGGCATGACGAAGGCGTTGATTGAGCCGTCTTCGCGCGGCAGTAGCAGGAGGTAGCTGCGGTAGTCAGCTTTTCCAGGCCAGCGGGTATCGTAGAAGGGTTCCCAGGCTTGGCCGTTTTGCTTGGCGAGGGTGACTTGTGCCATGTCAGCAGCTTGGTCGATGCCGGGCTCGATGAGTTCACTTTTTCCTGACAAAATCTTCGCCGCTTTCCCCCCAAATACTCCGGCAACGGTGTGCTGCGTAAAGTTCTGAATAAGCACTTTGCCTTTGCCGAATTGTTGCTCTGCGGCATCGAGCACAATCACACGGTAGGGAGCCACTTCAGGCTTGGGCCCAGCGATCAAAATCGCGGTTACAGAATCGGAGGCTGACAATACCATTTCGGCAAATGGTTTCACAATCAGATTTTCTTTGATCATCGTAGGAGCTGCATGAAACGGTCCATTTTTGAGCGGAGGAGTGGGATCGATCGCTACACCGATAGTCCGAGTTTGAAAGCCGAGACGATTGGATAAAGTTTGTCCACTCACACCCACTCGCCAACGCCCGACCCATCCCTGCTCAGTTTCTTCAGCAAGCACCAACTGCGTGGCTTGGGCGACCTCATCGACGCAGAGCAAGCGAACGCTGTGCGGAAGTTTTTTCGCGGTAGCAGCAGCATCGGCCTGAGCACACAGACCTATGATCAACAAAAATGCAGCGGAAAAATATAAAAAAATGCGTTTCATAAAGAAGTTCTGTGAGTGACATGATCAGACTTCCGCACGTGTGAGCCAGCGGAACGATTGAATGTGGAAGCGACGACCGAATGCGCGATTAAGGGGTATCGTCAACGTGGAAAATGCTAGCTCAGGACGATCTTGCTTGTCAATGTAATCGTGGCCACGCTGCACCACGGCCTCGCACCAAGCTTCGGCCAAAACCTTGCCATTTTGATCTGTGGCAGAACCGTAAGCGCGGATACGGAAGGTATCGCCACGCACCGACATTTGATTGATCAGTGGAGCTAACACATCTGATTGCATCACATAGCCGGGGATGCCCGTTGACTTCGACATCCCCTTCGCGGCACCCGCTACTGCAGCACCCGGCAACGAACCGAAATCTGCTGCACGCAATGCACGTGATCCTGACTTTAGCGGCTCGTTCAGCCCCGCCGTCTCAATTGCCGACTGCACGGCGCCCATCAACTGTTGATCGCCGCTACCCGTTAGTCTACGATTCAGAAAATCTGCCATCGAGAGAAACGGTCCGCGTGTTTTGACCTCTTGCACCATGGCAGTGGCGAGGGCGTCGATTTGATCGTCATCAAGAGCTCGAAATCCCGACCATTGTTCAAGCTCACTTGCTTGCCCCATCAGCTTTGCCATACCCGCCGCGAGATGCCCACTGCTACCAACAGGAGTCAACGCTTCGTTATCGATGGTAGAACCATTTCCGCCACTGCGAGCGGTGCTACGTGCTGTTGCTAGAACCGCTTTCCATGCTTCTTTGCGCGTTGAGTTGATATTGAAGGTACCATCCAAAAAGACAAATACAGCGAGACGAGCCAGCGCATCTTCCTGCAAACGTGTTCCATTCAGCAATCGCTCGCGCGCCACAGTCCATTCTGCAGCAGGGACGACCCGCGTATTGAGTAATCGTGATTTTGCATCGCGCGCGCTTTTCTCAAAAAAGTCAGTGAGCACTGTCGTAACGCTCCGCGAGTCAGCGTATGGGGCACCATTGGGAATCAGTGAACCATCGTGCAGACTGGAGCAAAACCAGCGATCAAACAAAGCACTGTTTGCGAGATAGGAGTGATCGAAAAGTGGAACGGTGGCAGCCGTTCTCAAATGATAAGCCCCCGAGCCTACAGCTTGGTTTGGTCGAACAAATGGCGAGGCAAAGGAATTCCCAATTGCCCGCTCCACCTGAGGCGCCGCGTAGGAAACAGTAGAAAACGCAATGTCGCCAGCCTCAAATTTATAATTGCCTGTTAGGCCGTCTGATTGTAGAACATCAAGCCCTTGACTGCCCCTCTCAGTGGCCTGAGCAAAACGATCCGAGAAACCATTGGCAATCGCATGGCTAAGAGACATCATCGAGAGTGGCGGCGCCAGATCAAGTTGACGTGTGGCACAACGTGTGACTCCCAGATTGATGGAGTGACTGCCACCGAAACGGCCTTGATCTTTCGAGCTAATATCGAGCAAGGGAGAAATGTAGGCCAAGGGTAGCGGGTCACAGCGCCAGATTTCTTGGGATGTGGTAAACTGATCCGCCGCTAGAGTGCGAAAGGTGCGTGAGGTGACCACGGAATTTGACAAAATGCGCGTAGCACTGGGGAAAGCATCATTGGTATTCGGTGATGACTGCTCCACATTCATGTAATGGCCAAAAATCATGAATGGCTTCGGCGTAGCGTATTGTGAGACCGTTAATCGTTGACTTGATCGAATCGCAGGAAAATAGCGCGTATCAGGACTATCAAAATTGATCGATGTCGGCACCGAACTGCCGCCCAAAGCGAGACCACCATTGCCACCAGAAGCAATGCTTCCCGGGGCGCGATGACCGATCCATTTGTTGCAATATGTGCGATTACCACCCGTAGGGACCACGAGTGGATCAGGAGAGATCACGAATTCAATCATATCATTGGCATTGAGGCCTGAGGCGCCGAAGTCCGCAACAATGTCAGCCTGTCGACCCGGGCCCCAACCTGGTGAGAGATTGACGTTCGGATCACCGGCAAAGCTTGCGGTACTGATCTCTTTGTCGTGACCAAAAATTTTCGATTCTCCTGGTTCGAGAGTATAGCCGGTCGATACTCCTTTTTGCGCCAACCCACCAATGTTACCGCGCAACCATTGAAAGGTTTGATGGCCAAATTTGTCCGATGATGATGGCCACGTTCCCCGATTGAGCGAATAGGTATTGCCTCCTACTCCTGACTGTGGCAGAGCCACTCCTGCGCCACTTGCATTGGTGATATACCACTGCACCTTGAACGGCACCGAGAGCAACTGCACAGCATAACTCGCACCTGCGGGGATCTCGACTCTTACGTTGTTCGGGTTCCATACTTTCACCAAGGCATCCATCTGCATCTGCATGCGGAATTTTCCTGCAAGCAGCGGATCAGGCTTCGAAACAAACGAAAAAACAAACTGCACCGATGCAAAAACCGGTTTGCTGTATGAAAACCAGGGATCGGAAAGAGCGCGATGACGGAAATCATTCGTCGATTTGTTTTCCGCACCACTCTGCGCCACAAGTTTCGGTATGTTGCTTGTCCAACGGACGTTGCGATACAAATTCGAATGAACCCAGAGTTCCTCCATGTTGATACCCGCTTGCTCTGTGAGATTGCCAAAACTCGCAAGCGGATTACCACCCGCTGTACGGAAATCTCGAGCATTGGTAAGCTTGCCGCGCGCCACGGTAAAATCATTCACCGCACCATTTGCTTTGTAGATCGGCAAGTTCACCACCGAAGTTCGTGGTTGTTGGGCGAAAATAGAAAAATCATACTTCAATTGTCGACGTGTGACATCGACCGGAATGCCCAAGCTCTGCGTGGTCACATCATGGAATAGCTGCTGGGCCTTATTATTTTTCAAAGTCAACAGACCAGAGGAAATGTAGCGATCACGATCTGCATCATCGATTGGTATGGCACCGAGGGCTTCAAGAACCTCCGCATTTGCTACTGGACTGGCGTGCGCAGCAAGCAAATGTTCCCCTGACTTGGTAAATGGTGCACGCGTCTCACCCGAGGTGACATCTGCTTTCATCGATTCATCGCCTACCCACCATGCGACATTTCCCGTGCGCGTCCCCACTCCTACAGGCATCGTAGGGGCAGTTACTTTCTCACCTGGTAGCTTCGCAGCCTCACCTAACGAACCTGCATCAACGAGAGGCACCTCACTGACGCCGACTCTCTCTGCAAAGTTTTTATTGCGCAAATCCTCGCGCTGCGGGGCACTGCTCAGCCACTGCTGAAAAACCGACTGCGGACGTGTGATCAAGCCCCTGCTGGCATCCCACGCATCATACACGCCCACCCAGGCCGCATGTGCAGATGCAGCCGATTGCGACTGAGCTGATGGACTTGTGACCCGCCCATCTGGTCCTAACATTTTTTGCAAATCTCCGACCGCCAGAATCAATGCCATGCGTGCATTGGATCGCGCTAAGTCCCGAGCTTGGCTTTGCGCGGAAGTCCGCATATTGACAGTCGAGAGTGAAAGCACACCCACAGCGACAAGCGTCAACAACGCGAGCAAACTAATCGTAATGATTAGCGTAAAGCCGCGGTGACAATGGACTGGAAAAAATCGTAACCGAAGATGCCTACGCGAATGGGCGGCTAAGAATGGGTTCATAGGGCTGTAGTTTCAGAGACTACCCTATGACAGAACAGCTTTCTGTCGATAAAAAAAGAGACAGTATCAACACGCAAATGCGTGATGCTGAACCCATAAATCCGTCGAATATCGATCAATCCATCCGCATCAGGCACAACGAACGCTCTTCGCCATCTCGACCAAAAAATGTCAGATGTTTCCAATCAGGAGAATCGATCACAAAGTGAGAGCCAAAAAGGTTTTGTAACTCGTCCATCGAACAATTCCACGGCGGCCCTTGGCCATTATCTTCGCGTATGTCGGTAAAGAACACTCCTACCAGTCTAGCTCCCGGTTTAAGCAATGCCGCCACCGTTGCAGCGTAAGTCTGGCGCATGGCTGGATGAATCGCACAAAAACAAGTGTGCTCCCAAATCAGGGAAATCGATGAATTCCTCATCGCTGCCAAATCATGCCAGTGAGCATGATCAAAAAAATCTGCAACAATGACGCGGACGTTCGGAAGATCTGCGCAATTTTTCTGAGCATCCGCTACCGCAGATTCTGCGAGATCGATGCCTAATACTTGATGTTCAGGAAACATCATCGCCCAGGCTCGCAGATCCCAGCCACGACCACAACCAGGCACCACGATCACACCCGGCGCGAGATCTAAGCCGCGCCAGCACTCAATCATCGGATGCGGCAGGCCTTTGTCCCACGGCGTGTCCGCCTGCTGGTAGCGCTTTTCCCAATCGACCGAGCTCATGAAACTTCTTTTTTGCCAGCGAGTTGATCATGCCACTCGCGCAATTGAGACCACTGGCCCGCGGCAGCCATCGCCGCTTGGCGTGGCCAGGTGGCGGGATTGTGCACTGCGTAAGCATCTCCTGCGGCATTAAGAATTTCCTGCACTCGCTCGATCGAAGCCTCACCGAGTTGCGCCCAAGTAGTGATACCACTACCGTGAAGAAGTTCTTCGACTTCCTGCTCGATTCCCTCGATGATTTTCAAATCATCTTGACGCACTCGCAGGTCTAACACATCAGTGGCATGCTCAATTTTCTCAGCTGTTGCTGGGGCATCATCGACCGCATCTACCACGGCAGCAATCTCACGCTGAGCCGCGGACCTCTCCGCGACCAGATGCTCTGCTTCCGATTTGGCATGTGCAGCTTTATCCGCTGCAGCTTTCAAGGCATTCAGGCGCGCAACTTCGGCCTTCGCCTTGATTACTGCTTCGGAATCTCCAACTGGTTTGGCGGGGATGCTTGCAGCAAAAGCGTGTGCGGCGGTAACGGTAGCAGAAGCTGCAACCTGGGCTAGCTTGGCTAACTTAGCTTTGAGGGTCTCATTTTCATCCGTGAGCAATGCCTCGCGTTTACGAGATTCACCAGCAAAACGTGTGGCATTAGCGGCCATCTCACGAGCGCGATCCAATTCGCTGCGCAGATCCGCACTGTCGTCGGTGGAACCTTGGAAACGCTGCAATTGCTCGCGCACTTGAGATAGCTCGTTTTCTAACAAAAAAGTGCGATCTTTCTGCTCTTTGACATCGACGTTCAGCTTAGCATTCAAGCTAATAATGGTCTCTTGAGCTTTTTTCAAGTTTGCTGTGAGTGCTGCTATGCGCTCTTTCTCCTGAGCCAGCTCGGCAGTAGCTGCGGAAATATCCCCCTGAGATACTTCTTTCTCTGATATGCTAACGGACTTGGTTTTCAAGGAATCAAGATCATTCTTGAGAGTCACATTCAGCACCTCAGCTTGCTTGAGTTTTTCCTGTAATTTCTTAGTCCGCGCCGCTGCGTCAGCTGATGGTTTGGCCTGAGTCGGTGCTGCGACCGCTTGCAGGCTGTGGCCGTTGCATTTGCCGATTTTGCAACGCAGGTACCAGCCGATGAAGCCGCCGATGAGTGCGCAGACCGCCACGTAGGGCAGCAGCTTAATAATGAAGTAGATGTATCCGGGCATAGTCGTAATTTTGTATGAACTGAGTAAAATTTATTTGAGCATATCGTCAACGCGTCAGTTGAGGGATTTTCCTGGATCGGTGTTGTCCGGAGCAATCGGTTCATCAGAGCCAGCTCCGCGAACGCTGCGCATGGTGCGTAAATTATGCAGTGCCAATGACACTTGTTTTTCGGAAACATTGGCATCGGCTAAATACGTAGCAATCTCAGCGTCCGTGGCCTCAGGGGCATATACTTTCCAGTCGCCATCCACGCGGGAAACGGCAATCGCCCGAGCCGCCAAATCAGCTTTACCATCGAGCAGTTTTTTAAAATCAGGCAGCGTGGAAAAGGTTGTCTCCCAATCACTGGCCGGCCACGATTTTTCATCCAATAAAATCTGATTAGCCCGCGACTTCGCTTTCTCATCTGCCGCAGGGATTTGCTGGTTGAGCGCCGTCATCAATGCCGTGCGCTGATCAGGCTCCTTCAACACTCCCTCGATCCTTTTTTCGTGGCCGAAAACCGACACAATCAGCCACGGACGTTGGCGCAGCGGCGCATTTACCTCGATGTCATTGCGCACATCGGTGACAGGATTGCGCTGAGGCTGCAAATCGGGCGTTCGAACTTCATTGCGGACCAGAGTCTCAGCTGCTGATTTGTCTTCATCGCTCGTAACCTGACCGCTGAGCGTCACCACTTGCCCGGATACCGCATGACGCACCTTATCGAAAGTACCATCATGCTGCGGATCGCTCAAACTCGTGCCCACCGCCTTGCTGATGGCATCCTGCGTAGATCCCAAAAACAAAAAGATGCCGATCCCCCACAGCATGAGCACCAAAAGCAAATTCCAAAAAATGTATTTATTCATGCACCTTTTTGTGCCACAGGGACGATTTCGTGTCAATGAATTTTGCAACGAGTAGTTTAGCCCTTCTCCCTCTGCTTTACAAGAAAGGCCGAGGAACCGCAAAAAACAGAAAATACACAGAAAAAGCACTGGTTTCGTAGCGCAAGTAAAATGGAAACATTCAACATTTCTTCTACTTCGTGTTTTTCGTGCTTCCTCAATCTATCTGGATGCATTAGGATGCAATGTAGTGTTATTCAGTGGATTGCATCGAGGAAAATTTCAAACAAGCGCATACGCCGCGTAATCAAGGCCAAACGATGTGGGCACTGACGGGGTAGTGATCAGAGGCGGGTGTTTTACCATCGGGAGCGTAGATGATGGCTGCTTTTTTTACCTGCACGGGGGGCGAGACGAGGATGTGATCGACTTTTGCCCAGCCGTCTTTGTTGTTACGCCAGAAGTGCAATGTGCGTCGTGAGGAGACTTGGGGATGAAGTTTATGGTAGGGATCGAGCAAGGTGTTGGTCCATTCTTTGCTGCGACCAGCGAGGTAATCGACGGCGTTATTGCCCTCGGTGGCATTGAAGTCCCCTAACAAAACGACGGGTTGACTACGATGCCTGCGGTCATCGATGCGTTGAGTGATGAGCTTAGAGGACTCCACCCTTGAGCCCTGATGCATGTGATCCCAGTGCGTATTGTAAACCGTGAATCCGCGCTGGGTTTTCTGATCGCGCAGATGCAGCCAAGTGACGATGCGTGGGATTTTATTACCCCATGTCATCGAGCCAGGTATCTCGGGAGTGGCGGAGAGCCAAAAAATCCCTCCGTCCTCGCGGTCGAACTGGAAGCGCTCTTTGCGGTAAAAAACCCCCGCATATTCACCCTTGGTTTTTCCGTCGTCGCGCCCGAAGCCATAAAAATCATAGTCGGGCAAGGACAAGCACATGTCAGCCACTTGCGAGTGCAGCGCCTCTTGCACGCCCATTACATCGGGATCCATAATACGGATCGTGGCGATCAAACGTTGCAACCGGGTCGGCCAGGCGCGCCAGCCTTGGTCCTCGTAGTTTTCATAGCGAACATTGTAACTCGCAAATTTCAAATCAAGCGGTGCAGCAGCCAGGCGCGATGCAAGTATCAATGAACAAGGAAGCAGGAGGAGAAGGACGAATCGGAGCATAGTAATAATCTAACGAAAAACATGGAGCACGAAGTCGACGATCGGCTGAGGGTCTTTAAGGCTGTGAGGGTGATGCTTGCAACCGGGCTTGCGGATGACCTTGATCGCTCCACCCAGTGCTTGATAGCGTTTTTCGACGAGGTCGATATTTTCCGCAACGGGCACGACTTCATCGGCATCACCTATGACCGCGAGAATCGGGATTTTCGCTTTAACGAGTTGGCCAAGATTATCAACCGGATTGAGCTCATAATTCATCGCCTGCTCCTCGGTGAAAGCATAGGCCTTAAGGCAACGTTCCCAATCTATTGTAGAGCCTGAGCCTTTTCCTTTACCTCCAGGCCAACTTTTAAAATCACACACCGGAGCATCCACATACAGGCCTGCTGTATTTTGAGGATTTCTTACAGCCCAGTTGAAGGCAAACAGACCACCACGGCTGAAGCCGAAAAGCACACAGCGCTCAGACAAGCCGAAGCGTGCGATGAGGTGCGCATGGAAATCATCCATCGCTTGCATGGCGATCGGCGCGCCGTAGAGATTTTGTAGATCGATGTAGGCAAGGTGATAGCCCTTTGCCAAAAGCGCGAGATCGGCTTGGGGTTCGTGCCCGAAAAACTCGGTGCGCCATACCCAAGGAGCGCCTGTTGCTGCTTGCTTCGGCTTGACCAAAAGGGCGGCTCTTCCTGCGACGTCGAAATCCAGTTTTTCAAAGCCATTCCAATGTGACGTGCGCGGCGCGATGGCTGCTTTGTATTGCTTCAACAATGCATCGGCCTCTTGCTGTGCTTGCTCTAACAATTTCCCAGCAGGCACACCAGGGCGCTTGTGTCCGGTTTTGCTGAGCCACGCGTGCTTGAGTAAATCTGCACGCTGTTGCAGGATCGCTTGCGATTTTTCGTCCGGATTCCAGGGCTTGCCAGGCAGCTTGAGGATCGGCCAAAGTTGAGGCAGCATCGATTGCGCGATGAAGCTATGTCCGACATGGCTAGGATGAACACCGTCCGCAGCAAATACAAACGTCGGCTCGCGTAGTTTTTGCGCTGTGATCGATCGACGAAGATCTGGCCGGATGTCGATGACTGACCACGCAGGTGTGCGTTTTTGCAGCAAATAGGCAGACTGATCATCGAGAACGGCGTCGTAGTTATTCCCATCTTTTTCGCGCTGGTCGAAATGGAATAAGGGAGCGGTGACTAAGATCAAATGTGCGCCGCGAGCTTCGACAACGCGCTTAAGCTCGACGATACCTTTTTGGTATGCTAGTTGCCGCTGGCGATCAAACGGCATCTGAATGCCATCATTCATCCCATAACAGGCGATGATCACAGTGGCAGGAAAAGCATCAAGAATGCGCGTCAGTCGCTCGTGCAAGCAAGGTCTCGGAAAAGCTCCCCCTGCGTGTCCAGGTTCGGAGAGACCCGATACGGTTTCGCTTGAGAGACCGAAGTTGATGATCTCGGCATCGGCAAAGCGCGGTGCCGCGCGCAAGGCGGACTCGACGAGCATGGCCCATCGTCCGCTGTAGGTGATGCTATCGCCGAGAAATGCGACTTTTTCTGCTGCGTTGAGTGCGCTAATGCAAACTAGGGTCGCCAGCGTCAGGAAGATTTTCTTCATCCGACACATACGTCATCTTTGGCGTACTTTTATCAAGAACAGAATCAATTCATCGACGCCAAAATCTGCGAGCACCTGACCATGCCAGTCAAGTGTGGGCGCTTTGCTTTGACCTGAGAGATCGACCATTTGCTGCATTGCTGCGCGATTGCCACTGACAACGATGTTCTGATATGGAATATGATTTTCGTTAAGGTAGTCAATGACTTCATCACACCAAGGGCAGCCAGTTTTTACGTATAGAATGGGTTTCGACATAATTGTTAGAATGAATGATTAGCGCATCTGCTTGGATGCATCTTCGAGTGTTTTGCGTTCCGCTTTGCTCAAGCTCTCGACACCTTGGTCAGAAATTTTTTCCAAAATGCGATCGACTTCAAGACGTAACTGCGCGCGCGCACGAGCCTCATCATAATCTTGATAGCGCTGAGTCGGCTTGTAGCCATCGCCATAATCAACGGGTGTAGCCGTGGGCGTAGTTTTCCAAAAAGATGTAAAAAAACGTTTCAGAGCTTGGACGAAGCGATCCCACATGGCATTCAATCAATGAGCCGCACGGCGTGTTTTTTCGACAACTTCAGCACATCTCCTGCCTCGAGATTCGCCACTGCATTCGAGTCCGTAAGTTTTTCACCATTGAGCTGCACCGACCCAGTTGTGATGAATTGCTTACGCAGCTCGCTGTTCGATTTCTCCATACCAAATGCTGTGGCAAAGGCGTAGGCCGAGAGTGTAAGCACAGTGAGATCAGCAGGCAGAGTGCTGATGGAAATTTCCGGCAAATCCGCATCTGCGAGATTCTTTTTCGAAAATCGCAGATCCCAGTCCTCACGCGCAGCCAAAGCGGCGGGTTCATCGTGATAGCGGGCGGTGAGCTTCTGCGCGAGGGCTTTCTTGGACTCCATCGGATGCGCCTCTGGATCACGCGCTTCACCTAACAGTAGCAAATAGTAGCGCTCCATCAGTGTGTCGGAAATGCTCATCAGCTTACCATACATTTCCTGCGGCGCATCGTTGACTCCAACGTAGTTGCCATAGGACTTCGACATCTTCTTGACGCCATCAAGCCCCTCTAACAAAGGCATAAGCATCACCACTTGCTGTGGCTGGCCTTCCTCTTTTTGCAGATCTCGACCGACGAGAATATTGAAAAGCTGGTCCGTGCCACCGATCTCGACATCGCTGCGAACTTCGACGGAATCCCAACCTTGCATGATCGGATATTGGAGTTCATGGAGGCGTACTTCTTGACCATCGTTGAGACGGGTGCGAAAATCTTCGCGCTGCAACATTTGCTGTAAAGTCACGCGGCCATTGAGCTTGAGCACTTCTTCAAAAGTCATCTTGCGGAACCAATCGCCATTATAGACAACCTCGGTATTGGAGCGGTCGAGAATTTTGAATGCCTGTGCAGTGTAGGTTTCGGCATTGATCAAAACATCCTCGCGGGTGAGCGGTGGGCGCGTGGCAGAGCGGCCTGTAGGATCACCGACGGTGGCGGTGAAATCGCCGATGATTAAAACTGCTTGGTGACCGAGAATCTGAAATTGGCGGAGCTTTTCCAGAGCAACCGTGTGGCCAAAGTGAATGTCAGGCGCAGTGGGATCGACGCCTAACTTCACGCGTAAAGGGCGTCCCAGTGCGAGTTTTTCTGCAAGTTCCTTTTCCGATAACACCTTTGCGGTGCCGGCGATGAGTTGTGCGAGTTGTTCAGAAGCCGAAAGCGACATGCGCGAGAGCGTAATGCGTGAAACTACCGCTGGCAAGGCACAAGTCAGGGATTCTGAGGGGATCAGAAATCGAGGTAGATCTCGGTACGCCGATTGGCGCGACGGCCATCGGGATCATCTTCGCCTTCTGCATTGACGTTGGGCCGACGCGGCTCGGAAAGCCCTTTAGCGGCAGTGATAATTTGCGCAGAATTGACACCTGCAGCGATCAGATTGACCTTCACGGCTTCGGCGCGTTTGGCGGACAAGCTTTTATTGTAGTCGGCCGAACCTAAAGCATCCGTATGACCCGATAGGTGAATTTTTTTCTTATTATCAGTCTTAAGAATCATGGCAACAATCGCCAACTGACGCTCGGTGCGGAATGTGATTTCTTCCGCATCAAAGTCGAAGTAGAGCACGAGGGTATCTCCACCATCGGGATTCTTAATCAGCGGAGTATAGTAGACATCGCCACCTTCAACACGATTGGCGTAGTCGGAGAGCAATTGATCGAGATTCAGTTCATCAATCACCCAGTTCGAGCGCTCAGGTGATTTTTTCAAGGTGATGGCAAATTGCGCAGCCTGGGTGCCGTCAGAGGCTTCGACGTAGGCAAGAAACGAGGCGACTGCTTCTTTCTGGATGACCGAGCGCAGTGGTTTTTGATTGCGTAGTTTGTAATTCCCCTCTTCAAACAAAATGCACAGACCTGCGAGGGTGGCATCGGAGACTTTTTCGGGGTTCACGAACTCTTTTGCTAGCGTGAAATTCTGATTCAGCACGGCGAGCAAAAAGGCATCAGAAATTCCTAACGAATCTACAATCAAGGCACGAGCAATTGCCTCTCCATCGCCGGGGGGAAGTGTGATTTTTTCCACACTCCACAGGTTGTTTGCCTTCATCAGATCTATGTAAATGCGATCAAGGCCCACCTCGCGATCGGCCAATTCCAAGGAATAACGAGCGCGCTTGTTGACTTCGAGTTCGCCGACCTCACGCACGGGATTGGGCACACGCAGTTTGAATCGCCCTTGACCACTGAGCTTTTTCAAGCGATCTAACATATCTGGTGTGAGCGCTTGCTTGCCGATGAGTTTTTCGGCAGTGGCATAGTCTTGATCAGCCAAAGCTTTGCCAATGGCCGTGACAAGATCGAGCGGATCATCTTGTGCCGGCTGTACAGGAGTGACGCCGGTAGTTTTGAGCGACTCTTCTGCCTCCAGCAGCGGATCTTTTTTCGGCGCTGCTTTGTTTTCGACCACGAGCGCTGCGGGAGGAGTGCTGTGTTGCGTAGTGATGCGTTTTTGGCGCTTGGAATATTCTAGCATTACCAAGGAAGTGCTCAAGGCGAGCAGGACAAAAAAAAGCAATAAGACTAGCGCAGCCTTCGACTTCGGTTGCGCATCTCTCCAAGAACCAGCTGTTGCTGCGGCTTGGTGGCTGGGTGCGGCTGCTTCTGATTCAATTGATGATGTATAACCGGAGTCGTCCATGATTGATTACAATTCTGGTATTATTCTTCTTCGATCAAGGATTCAGTCCATTGCTCGACGTCCTCGGCATCTTCGAGATAATCTTTCAACTGGCGCACGAGATCTTGTTGACCGGAGTTTTGTGCTGCTGATCCCATTTCCTTAAGCTTGACGACGTAGGCATCGCGGATGCGTCCGCAACGCAGAAGGAATGCAGCATCAATTTCCTTTTGTTTGGTAAAGTTGTAGGTGTGGAATTTGACAATGTCTGGGTGCATTTCCGGAGCTTCTCCATCATCATAATTCTCCTCTACGGCAGCGGTAATCTCTTCTGCGGTTGGTACACGCGCACCGTTACAAGTCGTCATAATGATTTCCAATGGCATTTTCCATTGCAGCTGAATCAGCGGTTTAAGTTGACCGTGCCAGACTTCGAGGTCCCATTTCAAATCCTTCATATTTGCCGCCAAATTCGCATTGCGCTCCTTATCGGCAGCGACGACGAGATCTCGGGCTTTGGTGATCAATCCTGCAACATCGGGAGTGCCAGCATTTATTGTATCTTGTTCGGCAGACTGAGCTTTGGCATCCTTGCTCCACTCCAGTAACACGCCATCGGCTTTTTCATCGGGAGACATATTGTGCCAACCTTTACCGGGACGATAGACCATGGCAGAGGCATCCTCATCGTCGTCGAGTTCCTTTGACGACCAATCCGCATAGGTCCATGGTTCCTTGGTGATCCAGGTCCACACGCCAGCAATTTTTTCGCCAGCCAACCAAATGCCAGCCTCTGCTTCCAGTTGTTGCATGTGATCCTTGACCCAGTAGTTTTCCTCCTTGGTGCTAAGTGCTGCTATGTGCGCGCCAGAACGAGCGGCGAATTCAGCAGCTTCACTGCGAGTCATTTTACGAACAATTGGCAAAAAGTATCGACTGCCCTGCACCATTGTGCCAGGCGGATAGATTGGTTGATCCGTGTCTAGGGATTTTTTCGTTTTTTGGAGAATGGCAGCGAGCGAAGAAGGATTCGAGCCATCACGATGCCACGCCATGACGAACGCTAGCTTGCGATGTCCCTCTGCTGCTTTGACGTTACCCAAATGGGAGAGTGTAGCAAAAGAGCCAATACCAGGAGGCGTTTTCTCAAAACTCCACGGATTACCATCGAGCAAGGTCCACTGATCACGGCCAGTCAATCCCGCGCCAAGCCAAATGGTTTCGCTATTTTGCAACATATCGCCGAGCAGAGTGAGTGAGTCGTCGCTTTCTGGAAGAGCGATATGCGCGCCGTGATTTTCTGTAAATTCGAGCGCTTGGTCCCACGTCATTTCTTCCGTGACGAGGAAAAAATCAAGATCTCCACGACGTTTGACGCCGATGGGCATTTCGGCGCGTTCACCTTTCGACAGCGCGAACTGCAAGCGTTCAAGCGACTCCATGGGAGTCTCGACCTTCGGTGGAGCGGGTTCCACTTTCTCAGGAGTAACATTGCTACTAATGGCATTATTTTCAGCCATAACCTTCGGTTGATCTGGGATTTTCGCGGCCTGTTCTGCTTCGCTGCGGCGGCGCATTTCCTCTTCTTTGATCCTGAGATTATGCGCATACTCCTTCTTCGCGACCGTGTCTTTGTGAATCTCCAATTTTTGGTAAACAAAGACTAAAACGACGAGCAGAGCAGCAATGATGAGCATGTTGCGCACCAATGGCCAGTTGGAATTGGCAGAAGGAAGATCAAGTGGAGGAAGAAAGCCATCGGCAACTTCATCGGCAACTTCATCAGCACCCGCTGGCTTCTCGAGATTTCGTGGTGGTGTTGCAAGGCTCGCTGGAGAACTTTCGGGAGCAACTGCAGTTACAACCTCAGGCTTTTGTGCCACGACGGCTTTTTGCATAGGTGCCGCCTTGGGCAGTTTGCCAGGCAGAGGTCGGGACGTAGGAGATAGATTGCGAGTAGGCTTGGCTGCGGATGATTTTAAAGCCTCGCGGATCGCATTGGCCATGGAGTCAGCATCCGGATAGCGCATGATCGGATTCGGATGCGTAGCACGCTGAATGACAAGGTCAAACTCTGAGCCGCAATTGCAAAGCGAGGAAGGCAGCACATTAGGCTTGGGCTTCACGGCCGTGAGCAATTCATGAAGCATGACGCCCACAGCAAAGAGATCGGAGCGGCGGTCAGCGCGTTCAGGATGGGACAACACCTCTGGGGCGGAATAGCCTGGGGTGCCCATCACAATTCCCTCGTGCTTGACGCCAACTGCCTGAGCAAGACCGAAGTCGCCAATTTTTGGTTCAGCCTTAGTGGTCAGCAAAATATTCGCAGGCTTGATGTCGCGGTGAATGATGCCATTTTCGTGAGCATGACTCAGACCTTTGCAGATGCCAATGACAATGCGACTGGCTTCTTCCCGATCAATTTGTGCGTTCCACGCCGAGTGATACAAAGATTTGCCAGGCACGTATTCCATGGCAATGTAAAGCATGCCATCAACATCTCCCGAATCAAAAATTGCAATTAAATTCGGATGATTGAGCCGCGCCATCGCTCGCGCTTCAGTCTGGAATGACACGCGGAACTCCTGATCAGCGCTGAGCTCTCGGGGCAGAATTTTCACCGCTACTTCTCGATCCAGCGATATTTGTTTAGCACGGTAAACGGCTCCCATACCGCCTTTGGCGATGAAGTCGATAAAATGGTATGCTGGGAGCTGCTCGTTAAGAGTCTCCAAGGAGGGCGGAGTAAATGGTGTAGATTCCACTGTGTGTTGAGGTTACGGGTTACGTAGCAAGATTCTTTCCAAATTGCGATAAAAATCAAGCTTAGAGCGGAAAAAAATGCAACCCTATAAAATGAACTAGCAGCAATTCTTTACCAATGCTATGCTCCGGCGTGACCGAGACCGCATCTTCATCGTTCAGCCTCACGACTTTGCTACTTCTAGCCACTTTTGCAGTGGCAGCAGGAATTTTTTTCATCGGCTGTATCGTGCAATCGCTGAAGCGCCCATCGCGTGACGCTCAATCATCCATGCTTCCGCCAAATCTGGCTCCGGAGCACTTACTAAAAGCTTCAGAGCCCATTGAATTGCCTGAAAACACTCCACCCCTTCCTAGATCGTCGGATTTTACGATATATCAAGCTCCCGCAGCCTTCTTCACTCATCCCATACCTCAACTACCGCCGGTAATGACGCGCTCGGGGATTTTTGGCGAATGGTGTCACCCCATTGATCTCGCAGGTCTCGCCTTGGTATTTTTGATTTTCGCCGGCTTTGGGCTATCAAGCTCCATGGTGGAATCCTCGAGCGCTTCGCAGGCGCTCAGTTCTGACATTTTAATCTCCAATATTCTCATTTTCGCGTTCCTCGTTTTGATGGTCGTCATGATCGTCTGGTGGCGCATCAAACCCATTCAGTGGCTTGGTTTGCGCTGGAAGCAATGGTATCACGTTTTTTGGATCGGACCTTCTGCAGTCCTCAGTATGTGGATCGTCCTCGCCATTCTTCAGGCTTCAGGCTACGTGAAGTTCATGGAAAGTATTACTGGCGGTAATAGCACACAGGATGCCGTTAAACTCCTGCGCGAGAGCACGGACAATCTCGCCGTCGGTTTAATGGCCTTTTCCGCAGCAATTGTGGCCCCCATAGCCGAAGAGGTTATTTTCCGCGGCTATCTCTATCCTGTGGCAAAAAAATACAGCGGCCCTTGGGTCGGCATGCTTTTTTCCTCTCTCGTCTTTGCCGCAGGCCATGGCAATGTTCCGCTGATGCTGCCACTCTTTCTACTCGGCATGATCATGGCCTACTCCTACGAGAAAACTGGTTCAATCCTCGCCCCTATTAGCATTCATTTTTGCTTCAATTCCGCCACCGTGCTGATGCAGCTTACAGTCCGCTCCGGACTCATTGACCTCCCCGAAACCGCATGAGCCTGAAAGCCCAAGACATAGGTGAAGACGATTTAATCCAACGTTTGTTGGGAAAAATACCAATCGTTCCTACTTCACTTCATACCGGCCCAGGTGATGATTGTGCCGTGGCTCCTCTCGATGAAGATCACTGGCAATTGCTCAAGACCGATGCCATCGTCGAAAGCATACATTTTTTTCCTACCGATGAGGCCAAGCGCGTCGGATGGAAGGCCATCGCCCGCGTCGTAAGCGACTTCGCCGCCATGGGTGGCCGCCCCCAATGGTTTTTGGTCACCTTAGGCATCCCCCAATCCTACTCCATCGAAAAACTCGAACAACTCTACGCCGGCATGGGTGAGTGCCTGCAATCCTACGGAGGCTCGCTTTGCGGAGGAGAAACCACAAGCATCCCCGCGGGCGGAGCCTTGATGATCTCCATCGCCGCCACGGGATGGGTGAAAAAATCCCAACTCACCCTGCGCTCGACAGCTGCGCAGGATGACGTCATCTTTGTCACAGGTCATCTCGGAGGCTCGCTCGCGGGGCGACATCTCGATGTCACACCGCGCTTGCTCGAAGCCGAATGGCTCACCAGTCGCAGCTTCCCGAGCGCCATGATGGATCTATCCGATGGATTAGCCAGAGACCTGCCCCGCCTCGCCGCGGCCTCGAATCTCGGCTACCAGCTCGATCTATCATCGCTACCGCTACACAATGGCTGCTCTGCCGCGCAAGCACTCAGCGATGGCGAAGACTATGAGCTTCTTTTTACTGTCAATCCAGATCGCATCGCCCAACTCAAGCAACAATGGAGTCTCGAATTTCCCGATACCCCGATCACGCGCGTGGGCACCATCGTTCGCATTGACGAGAGCATGCAACTCAAAGGCGGCTGGGATCACTTCGCTGCAGAGCGCTAAAATTTTTTCTCGATTGCCCGAACGCAAACTTGCCAAACAAGCATCAATCAGCAATTCTATCCGTGACCGCGTCGCATGCACAATTCATCACGGCACAACCACTACCTCGACCGCATCCCGCGCTAACAATACGTCTTCGACACCCTTCATCCCTCTGGAGTCCTCTAAATGCCTGACACCTCTGCACATCCATCACCCCCCCCTGACGCAGTCGCAAAGTCTGCACAGAAAAAATCCGCCATCAAAGGTGGAACGAAGGAAAAAATCATCGGTAATCTCGTTGGCTACATCATTCAACTCCTCTCTCGCACCCTGCGCATCCGCTTCGAACGCCCCGAGTCGTTTGAGGCGCTCGATAGCTCAGTGATCCTCGTTTTTTGGCACGGCCAAATCATTCCCGCCACCGCGGCATGGATTCACTGCTGCCCTCGCCCCATGCCGCTCGTCGCACTCACAAGCGCCAGCAAAGATGGAGCCATCATCGAGCACACCATGAGCACCTTCGATGTGCAATCCGTGCGCGGCTCATCCTCGCGCCGCGGCACCGCTGCACTTATCGAACTGAAAAAAACGCTCGATGCCGGAAATGACATTTGCATCACCCCGGATGGACCACGCGGGCCACACCGCATCCTTCAACTCGGCCCCCTCAAGCTCGCTCAGCTTACTGGCGTCCCCATACTTCCCCTTCGCGTCCATTGCTCTTCTTCTTGGAAACTCAAAACCTGGGACAGCTTCGAGATCCCCAAACCCTTTTCCACGCTATATCTGTCCATCGATGCCCCCCATTTCATCCCCCGCAAATGCAGCGAAGAGGAAATGGAAACCCTGCGCTGCCAAATCGAAGGCAACTTATCGCTGAGCGATCAGACCGATTCTGCACAACCACAATCTCACACCACACCAACCACACCATGAATCTCATCGACGGAAAAGCCGTAGCCGCCACCGTTCTTGCCGAATGCCGCCAAGAAGTACTCGCCCTCACCACCCAAGGTATCCAGCCTGGCCTCGCTGTTGTCCTCGTCGGCGAAGATCCTGCCTCCCAAGTCTACGTCGGCTCCAAAGTCAAAACTTGCGGTGATCTCGGCATTTTCTCGCAAAAAATTGTTCTCCCCGCCAGCACTAGCCAAGAGGAACTCATGCAAGTCGTGCGCGATCTCAACAACGATCCCGCGATCCACGGCATCCTCGTTCAGAGCCCACCGCCCAAGCACATCGACGAAGAAGAAATCATCCGCGCCATCGATCCGCGCAAAGACGTCGATGGCTTCCATCCCGAAAACGTCGCCAAGCTCGCACTCGAAGACCCCAGCGGCTTTGTCCCCTGCACCCCCGCCGGCTCAATGCGCCTCCTCGCCGCCGCTGGCATCGATACCAATGGTGCCGAAGCCGTAGTCCTTGGTCGCAGCATGATCGTCGGCAAGCCCATGGCTCTGCTCCTCATGGCAAAAAATGCCAATGCCACCGTCACCGTCGCCCATTCTCGATCCAAAGACCTCCCCGCCATCTGCCGCCGTGCCGATATCCTCATCGCCGCCGTAGGCCGCCCCGATATGGTCAAGGCCGATTGGGTCAAAGACGGTGCCGTCGTCATCGATGTCGGCATCAACCGCGTCGAAGACCCCAGCAAAAAATCCGGCTACCGCCTCACCGGCGATGTCGATTTCTCCAGCGTATCCCCCAAATGCCGCGCCATCACACCCGTTCCTGGCGGCGTCGGACCCATGACAATCGCCATGCTCATGAAAAACACCCTCCAGGCAGCAAGACAGCAAAAAGGCATTGCCTGAACCTTGGACTGCGGCTGTCCCGCTGCCGCTTGATCCGCAGACAGCCCTGCTCCCATCAGCGGTCGACAGCCAAGCGTCTTCAGCAAACCTAGTGCATGTTCGACAACTCAACACACCTAATTTCGATTCGGCCTTTTTCCAACCTTTTCGTTGAAACGATGCTCAAATACGCTGCGCATAGAATGCATCGTGCGCTGGATTCGGAAATCTCGCCACGATCCAAATATTGGAACAGAAGCAAACGTAGATAACGAAGAATGGAGAGGGAAGAATCAAGCACTTCGTTATCCTTGTTGCCTTCTGCAGAAAAAATCATCCCTCACGCCCACTGGCGTTCCAGCAGGCTGCCTTGGGGAAAAGCTCCAGCATGGTTGGAGCAGTCCAAGCTACCTTTGGTCGCTATGAATCGGCATTTTGAGTGAGTTGAAAAATGCTGAGTTTTTCTCATCGCCAAGAAGTTATGGTTGTATAAGATGGGCGCATATGGATTGGTTGACCGCAGAATTGTTCTGGTTTCTCTTGGGTTTGGTCTTGCTCCTTGCGGAGTTTGCTCTGCCGGGTATCATTATTATGTTTTTTGGCATCGGTGCTTGGGTGACCGCGTTTACGACGTGGATTGGACTGACTCCGAACGCTACTTCGCAGAACATCGTTTTTGTGATTTCTTCCGTTCTGCTCTTGTTCGTGCTGCGCGCGAGGTTGCGGAGAATTTTCGTAGGCAATTCCACAGTTGACACGGTGGAAGATGAATACACGGGCAAGGAAGCCATCGTCTTGCACGATGTTGATGACAGTAATGGCATCGTGGAAATGAAAGGTGCCGAGTGGCGTGCACGCTCGGAGTCTCCGATACCTTCATCATCGATCGTGATCATTGAAAAACGTGTAGGCCTCACGCTGCACGTTCGCCCTCGCTGAAGATAACCATTTTTTTACACACAAAATACTATGCAACTGATACCACTATTATCCACCGTTCCTTCACTTTTTCTCGCTGAGGCGGGACTTGGTATTGGAGTTTTTGTTAGCATTGGACTGATTGTCCTAGCAATTGTCGCATTGGTCAAGACTGCGAAAATTGTGCCGCAGCGTCAAGCATTCGTCATCGAGCGCTTAGGCAAGTATCACCGCACGCTGGATGCTGGTTTTCACATCCTGATCCCGTTCATTGATCGTGTGGCGTATCGTCACTCGCTGAAGGAAATGGCCATGGATGTGCCGCCGCAAATGTGTATCACCAAGGACAACATTGCGATTGAGATCGACGGTATTCTTTACATGCAGGTGCTCGATGCAAAAC
The DNA here is from genome assembly GCA_002293145.1 of Akkermansiaceae bacterium UBA956. GTDB lineage: Bacteria > Verrucomicrobiota > Verrucomicrobiia > Verrucomicrobiales > Akkermansiaceae > UBA956. The sequence continues at coordinate 80,729 of DBCO01000015.1, forward strand.
TCGCATCCTACGGCATTGAGAATTACTACTACGCAGCCTCGCAGTTGGCGCAAACGACTTTGCGCTCGGAAATTGGCAAGTTGGAATTGGATAAAACTTTTGAAGAGCGGGATACCATGAATGCACGTGTGATTGCTGCTTTGGATAAGGCTTCGGAGTCTTGGGGCTTGAAAATTACCCGTTATGAGATCGCCAACATCAAGCCTCCGCAATCGGTGCAAGATGCTCTCGAGAAGCAAATGCGTGCCGAACGTGAACGTCGCTCGCAGATCGCCCTTTCTGAAGGTACGCGGGAAGCGCAAATTAACGTGGCGGAAGGGCAAAAGCAGGACACCATCAAAAACTCGGAAGCCCTCAAACAGAAACAAATCAACGAAGCTGAGGGCAAGGCGCGCGAGATCGAATTGTTAGCTGGTGCTACGGCATCGGGCATTCGCCAAATCGCTGATGCGATCATGCAGCCTGGCGGCAAAGAAGCTGTGAACCTGCGCGTTGCTGAGCAGTATGTGATCCAATTTGGCAAACTTGCGAAAACCAACAACACCATGATCATTCCGTCCAACCTCAGCGACATCGGCGGCACTGTGGCTGGTCTATCGCGCGTGCTCGACTCGATCAAAGTTCCGACCGATGCGGCCACGCAGGCTTTGGCGCAGGTATCGCCACCACCGGTGCCACGTATCTAATTTTTGCGCAACAGCTAAGACTTACATTTTCGGGGGACTACATTGTCATGATGTCGTCCCCTGATTTTTTCAGACCACTCTGCCATGAGTATGAACATCAACGGAAAGCCCCACGATCTTCCTGCCGAGAGCAGCATCAGTGCTGTATTAGATTTGTTAGGAATCGGTGAAAAGCCGGTGGTCGAGGAAATGGATCGACTGGCGATTTTTCCGCGCGACTATCCAAGCATGGTTTTGCCTGATCAGGCGGTGCTGGAGGTGGTGACGCTTGCTGCGTGCGGCTAAGCGACGTTATTTCGTTGCTGTGTAGAGACTAACCACTCCGAGCGTCATGGTCTCGCATTCAGCGGAAACGTAGCCATTTTCGCGCATTAGTTGGCACATGGCATCGCCTTGCGGGAATTGCTCGATGGAGGCGCCAAGGTATTCGTAGGCATCCGTTTGACCTGTCAGATAGCCTGCCATTTTCGGTAAAATGCGGTGCAAGTACCAGCGATAGGGGACGCGGAGAATCCCTGTGGGGAGTGAGAAATCAAGAACTACCAGCCGACCACCTGGAGCCAGCACGCGGGACATTTCCTCTAGCGCTGCGGGGTAGTCCGCCATGTTGCGCAAGCCAAAGGCTACGGTGACAACATCGAAGGATGCATCGGCGAAGGGGAGATTCAGAGCATCGGCGACCATGGTTTGAGGTAATCCGCGCAATGAGGCGTGCTCAAGCATTTCCGAACAAAAGTCCGTAGCCATGATTTGCATATCGGGGCAGGTTTCTTGGATTTCCAGAGCCAGATCGCCCGTGCCGCTGGCCACATCGAGCAGGTGTTTGCTTTTCCAAGAACGGATTTTCCAAGCTACGCGTTTGCGCCACCAAATGTCCATCCCACCGCTCATCACGTGGTTGGCCATGACGTAACGATCGGCGATACGCGCAAAGGCGTCTTTGACATAAACTGCATCGGGCACGTCGATCGATAGCGCAGGGGGAGCGGTTTGGCAACTCTCGATGACTCACTTTCTGGAATCGATGAGAAAAATTTTCTGTTCATGACAAATCTGACTTGATTTTCATTACAAAAAATCCAGCTTGTGTGGCGACATTATCATGAGCGTTCAGATTCATACCCATGCCGACCGCGGCGCTGCCATCAAAGCCGTAGCGCAAGAAATCGCGAGCCTAGTCCGCACGAAGCCGAATGCCGTGCTGGGCTTAGCCACCGGAGCGACGCCGATTCCGCTCTACCAAGAACTGGTGCGCATGCATCGCGAGGAAGGGCTTTCTTTTGCGCAGGTGACAAGTTTCAATTTGGACGAATACCAGGGCATTCCGCGCGAGCACGCAGAGTCGTATTGGACCTTTATGCATCAGATTTTTTTCGATCATATCGACATTGATCCGAGCCGCATCAACCTACCTGGCTCCCAAGTGCCAGTAGACGATATGACGGCGCATTGTGCTACCTACGAGGCAAAAATAGTTGCTACTGGTGGAATTGATTATCAAATCCTTGGCATCGGCCGCACGGGGCACATTGGTTTCAATGAACCTGGCTCGCCTGCGGATTGCATTACCCGTGAGATTCATCTCGACGAAATCACCCGGCAAGACGCTGTGCCCGCTTTTGGTGGCATCGATCAGGTTCCAACTAGCGCCATCACCATGGGCTGCGGTACCATTTTGGCGGCGAAAAAAATCGCGCTCATGGCCTTCGGTGAAAAAAAAGCCGATATCGTGCGCAAAGCTCTGCAAGAGCCCATCACTGATTTGATCAGCGCGAGTTTTCTTCGCAATCATCCAAACGCCGCGTTCCATCTTGACCCCGAGGCAGCATCGGTTTTGTGACTGTTGGCTCAGCTGTTGTTGAATCCGCAAATCCTGCTATTTCTTTTGCATTTTTTCTATTTCCTTGATTCTCAGTAGTGCCTGATCTAAGTTATGGGGTGTGAGCGAAAATTTCCACAAATTTTTCCATTTATATGCCACAAGAATTCTCTTATTGTTTGTATACATGTTATCGCAAATGGCATTCGTTCCGCTTTTTGCTGCCGCGCTGGCACTTTCTAATGACGGGCATCATGTGCAGATTCAACAAATCGCAGGTAGTGAGGAGATTGTGTTGGTGCATGATGAGCATCGGTTGCTCAAGTTCAATCCTGTTGTCGAAGTCTCTTCCATGCGATGCCAGTATCGCCTATGGCAGTTGGAGGAAAGCAGCAACATGATTTATGGGCGGCCTTCCGTGCGGACCATTCAAGTCGAGGAATGGCCTCACCCAAATCCACATCACCCCGAGTGGCGCGGGCCGATATTTTCGACTGGCAGATCCTTAAGTTTCAGCATATTTTGCGAAAAAACCAATCCAATTTCATATGAATCCCACACGAGTGAATCTCATTCCTAGACGAGCGGATGTTAGCCCCATAACATACACACTGCTCATTCCATCGCTACTATCGTTGACGCATCAAGCGCATGCTTGGGAGAAGCCTGAAGCCCAGCGCTATGATTTTAGTTATCAACTCTATCAAGAGTCTGATGAGCGGATTCGCATTGAGTCGTATTATTTGCGTGGTGATGTGGACTTGGATGCAGAGACCTCATTCCGCTTCCAGTATCTGCGCGATGCAATCAGTGGATCTTCGCCCTCGGGCGCTATGCCTGGTGGGCTTCAGCCATTTCTCGCCGATTTGGAAGATGTGCGCTACGGTATCATGGGCGCGCTTTCACGTCAATTTGGTGATCACCGTGTGGAGTTAGAGCTCTCGCGAAGTAGTGAAGAAGATTATTTGTCCTACGGAGTGGCCTTGAGTGATAAGTGGGAGTTGAATCAGAAAAATACGACGCTGAACTATGGGATGAATTTTCTCAATGATGACGTCACCGTCTATGGACTAACTGATCAGGACAAAAAAAGTTATGATTTGTTCGCTGGTGTGACGCAATTGATTGATAAAAACACTTATGTATCGTTAAACTTTACGTTAGGTTTTAACAATGGCTACCTAAATGATCCCTATAAATCCATCCAGCGCACGGATCTGCTTTCCGTAGATGATGGCATGGGTGGATTCATCGATATTCCCGTTATCAACATGTATGCGGAAAATCGACCCGATGAGCGCATGCGTGAAGTGTTGCAATTCCAAGCAACACATTTCTTCGAAAACCTCAATGGAGCGCTCGACGGCGTGTTGCGTTTTTCGAATGATGACTTTGGTGTGTTTTCGGAAACGCTGCAGGTGGAATGGCGTCAGGCAGTCGGCGAAAAATTTGAAGTCACACCCTTCGTGCGCTACTATCATCAGAGTGCGGCGGACTTTTTCATGAACACCTTGGATGGTGCTGTAACTGGAACACCTGCTGATTATCCTGACGGTTCGGGGCCGAACTACACCGCGGATTATCGGATGTCATCGTTCGATGCCTTGAGCCTAGGCTTGCGCACACGCTATCAAATCACCGAAGCGATGGCGGCATCGTTTTCGTATGAGCATTATGAAATGAGTGGCTCGGGTGGCGATGCTGCCCCCGCAGAAGCTTACATCAAAGCAGACATTTGGACTGTTGGTGTCAATTTGTCTTTCTAACAAAAAAATGAATCAATCTTCTCATCCTCCGATTCAAGCTGATACTCGCGGCGTGCGGCGTGTGGAATTTCGCGCGTTAGGCACTCCTTGTGCTATACAGTTTCGCTTGGAAGATGAAAATAAATCGTTACAATTTCTGAACGACGCCCTCGGATGGTTAAGTCGATTCGAAGCTAAATTTTCACGCTTCCGCTCCGATTCTCTAGTTTCACAAATCAATCGTGAAGCAGGCAAAAACTGGGTCCGTGTGGACACGGAGATGTCTGAAATGCTCGACACCGCAGAGCGTTTGTATCGACTAACCGAAGCCATTCTTGACCCAACGATGTTACCGATGTTGCAAGTTTGGGATTGGAAAAAGCTACACACACAACTTCCTTCAGATGCGGAAATTTCTCATGCCAAATCACTAGTCGGCTGGGATAAAGTAGAGCGCAAGACCGGAAAGGTGATGCTGCCAATCGCGGGCATGGGGCTCGACTTCGGTGGTTTTGGCAAAGAATTCGCGGTTGATCAATTGGTGCAGATTGCTCGTCAGTTTGGCATCAAAGATGCACTGATCGATCTGGGGCGTGATGTCTATGGTTTGGGCGGAAATGGACTGCATCCCTTTTGGCATGTGGGCTTAGAGGACGGGATTAACCCGGGGAATTGTTGGGGCGGCGTCGCCGTTTCTGACTTCGCTTTATGCACTTCTGGCGACTATGCCCGGCGCTTCGAGCATCAAGGCAAACGCTACGGACACATCATTGATCCTCGCACAGGATGGCCCGTGGCCAATGGCATGCGTGCAGCCAGTGTCTGCGCTCCAAGTTGCCTACAAGCAGGAATTTATAGCACTGCGATCTTTGTCATGGGGCGCAAAGATGGGCTGGCATTTGCCTCATGTGCTCCCGGTCTCGATGCCAGTGCGCAAGACGACTGTGGCATCGAGCGAACGTCTGGATTTGTGAAACGACAAGTGCAAGCTGCTTAAAATTTTCTAACAAAAAACAACAAATCAATCAAAATTAAAACAGTATTACATCCATGAAAAACATCATCCGCACAATCATGCTCGGACTTGTCTCATTGACTTGGGCCTCCGCAGCACCCTCTGTCGGTCAATCCATGCCGAAATTATCCGGAATGTTACCTGGCGCTGCAATTCCCAATACCGCAGGCAAGGTGGTGTTGGTCGATTTCTGGGCTTCATGGTGCGGACCGTGTAAGGCATCTTTTCCCAGTTTGAATCGTCTTCATCAAAGATATGCTGGCAAAGGTTTGGTAATCGTGGGCATCGGCGTTGACGAAGATCCCGCTAAGTATCAGGCATTTCTCGCCAAGCAAAAAGTGGCATTCGCGTTAGCTCACGATGTGAAGCACAAAGCCGCTGCGTTTTTTGCGCCTAGCACCATGCCATCCAGCTACTTGGTCGATCGCAAGGGCATCATTCGCTACATCCACACAGGATTCAAAGGCGCCAAGACTGAGGCTGAATATGCTAAGCAAATTGAAGAACTGTTAGCCAAATGAAATCATTCCCATTCAAATTTATGAAACTACTCTCTCGAACTCTCCTCTGCGCTAGCACATTGTTGCTGTGCAACTGTGCCGAACAACTTGTTCGTGTTCAACCGTATGAGCGCGGTAATCTCGCCGGGCCACTCATGTCACAAGAACGTGATCCATTACAAAAAGCTATGACAGAACATGCATACTTCTCCCGCGAGGCTAGCTTCGGCGGTGGCGGCGTGGGTGGTGGTGGCTGTGGCTGTAACTAATCTAACACAAAATTCGATGAAAAATATTTGCAAACAATTTATATCTTCTGTTCGACGTACACTTACCAGAGTAAGTTCGTTGTTGCTGCTATTTCAAAAAACTCCCTTGATCCAATTTCTGTTGCCTGAGGCGAGCATTTTAGGAAATGCCCATGTCATCAATGCTGCGGCGCTCACCATTGCTACAGTTGCCGGCCTTGGAGCCTATGACAGTGTCTCTGGAGCTACAGCTGTTGCACAGACAGCACCTTCGCCAGGCTCCTCGACCGTGGCTGCCACGAGCGGCACCAACTTGAACTTTGTCATGCAGATCACGGGAGGAGGGGGACACACGCCCTCAAGCTGGACCGTTACTGGCGCATTGCCGCCAGGGATGACTCATGCAAATTCGAAAAACTCAAAAACGGACTCGATCAGTGGCATTCCCACACAAGAGGGAAGTTATCCAATCACGATCAAAGCTTGGGAGAACTCGGGAGGATCTGGTCGATCTGCCACGGGGAATTTTACGATCAATGTTGCTGCTCCCCCCAGCTTGGCGTTCTCGATGCAACCCGCTTCGAAAACGATTGCTAGAGATACATCTACGACGCTGCAAGTAACTATCACGGGTGGAACTGGTATCACCTATCAATGGTATCAAGGAGCGACAGGTATTACGACCATGCCGGTGGGTATCAATTCCAATACCTTGGTGACGCCGAATTTGAACGCGAATACCAGTTATTGGGTAAAAGCCAGTAATGCGGCTTTTCCTGCGGGCACGAATTCGAACACAGCAGTGGTAACCGTCATGGACCCTCCAAACATCACTACTCAACCAGCATCGCAAACAATTGCCAATGGCACTTCTGCGGCTCTGAGCGTAACAGCTACGGGAGGGATTCCCCTAAGCTATCAATGGTATCAAGGAGCAAGTGGCGATACGGACACACCTGTCGGTGCGAATTCGTCCAGTTTTACGACCCCAAGTCTATCGACGAATACCAGCTATTGGGTGAAGATCAGCAATCCAGTGAACACAGGCGGTGTAGTATCAGATGCCGCTTTAATCACTGTCGAGCAAGCTGCTTCGATCATTACTCAGCCTGTGGGACAGACGATTAACCCAGGGCAAAGTGCTACCTTGACTGTTGTAGCTGCAGGCACTGGAACGATCAGCTATCAGTGGTTCGAAGGTGTGCAGGGAGATGTAACTCAGCCTGTAGGCGCAAACGAGAGCACATTCACAAGTCCTTCATTGAATTCTTCTAAATCCTACTGGGTGCGCGTGAGCAATGCTCTAGTACCGGCTGGTGTAAATTCTTCCGCAGCGCTTATCAATGTGATTCCATCACTCGCAATTGAGACGCAACCGCTCTCCCAAGACGTTGCCTTTGGTAAACCAGTGACCTTGCAGGTGGTGGCATCTGGCCAAGGTCCATACACCTATCAATGGTATCAAGGAGCAAGTGGCGTCACTAGCACTCCCGTGGGCAAAGGCTTGTCATCCTTTGTTTCACCGGCCTTGAAGGTGGGGACGAGCTACTGGGTCCGTATCAAAAATCCATTCAACATCATAGGTTTGGATTCTCAAGCTGCTGTGATTCAAGTGCGAACACCTGTAACGATTGTAAAGCAACCAGCACCGACCGCATTCATTAGTGGCGGAGTTGCCACGATGAATGTAGTAGCTGGCGGAACGGCTCCATTCAGCTATCAGTGGTATCAAGGTAAGGCAGGGGATACGACTAAGCCTGTCGGTGCTGACTCAGCTACCCTAGAGACGCCGATCTTGACTGCGAATTCCTTGTTCTGGGTAAAGGTGAAGAATTCGGTGACACCCGCTGGCGTTAATTCCAAAGCTGCGGCAGTCACCGTGCAAATTCCGGCAAGCATAAGCAAGCAACCCATCAATGCCTTTGTAAAAACGGGAGCGGCTGCCAAACTTAGTGTGGTCGCGGCGGGTTCGGCCAAATTTGCCTACCAATGGTATCAAGGTGAATCGGGCGATACCTCGCTCCCTGTGGGTAAACCCGCTGCTGCTTTTGCAACACCGAAGCTCACGGCGACGACAAGTTACTGGGTAAAAGTCACCAACGGCGTAAATCCTACGGGGGCTTTTTCTGATACCGTTAGCGTCACAGTGGGGAATCCTCCTGCGATTCTAGCGCAGCCTGCATCCATTGCGATTACCAGTGGAGAAACGACAACTCTTTCGATCACGGCCACGGGCGTGGAGCCGATGACCTATCAGTGGTATGAAGGCAAAGCGGGGGCGATCACCAAGCCCGTCGGCACGAATAGCGCGACGTTTACCACACCAGCACTCACTGCGACGACGAGCTATTGGGTGATGTTGAAAAATCCGTTGTTGCCCAAAGGTCTGAGATCAGTTGCGGCGATCGTCACGGTCAATCCTGCGGCAGCCAGAGCGGCAAGAACTCTGCAAAACATTCAATCAGCAACTTTGCAGCCCTACGCCATTTGGGCAGCATCACAGTGGGATGAGGAACAATTAGCAATTGGTCTCAGCACAGCGACCGATGCCGACCCCGATGCTGATGGCTTGGCGAATGCCATGGAACGATTGCTCGGCACCAACCCGCAACAAGCAGACGCGTCATTGCTTACGATTCAAGCATTGGACGGAGAAATGCAGTTGCGCTTCAAGGCAACGAGCACCCAAGCCAGCATCGATCAAAACATGGTGCGGCATTTTGCCATCGAGACCAGCACTGATCTCAGCAACGACTCGTGGACATTGTTAGAAAACTACGCGGACATCACAGCACAAAATCAAGGAGTGCAAGTGAATGTGCCAATTTCTCACAACAAAGCATTTTATCGTCTGAAAGTATGGCTTTCCGCTGAGTAGTGAGACGAATGCATGGCAAATCAAAAGCAGCATTCCCTGGGTGGGCGTGCTGCTTTTTTGTTAGGGTTGGGCTTGCAATATCTTCTTCAAACCTTAGCAATGGTCGTTTCGACCTTCAGAATCGGTTTCTAATCTCGCGCAATAGCCACTCGGCCCTTCGCAATGGGTGTTTTGATCTTCTAAAGCTCAATATTGACCTACGTGATAACTATTTGGTCCTTCGAAATCGCCAACTTTTGTCAGCTTAGTTCACATTTGTAAAGTAATGAACGAGCCTCAGATGAAAAATAATCATCACAACAAATCATTGGCAGTCATGGATTTACTCAACTTTACATAAACATTCGCAAGAATTTTTTCGACAAACCTGAGTCTAGCAGAGTAATTCTAACACGCAACCAATTGATACCCCTCATCGATAATTGTTATGAAGCATCTCCTCCCCTCTCGGAATCGTCGTGACTCCCTCCAGTCTCCCTCTTGGCGTAGCATGTCATTACCTTGCTTTTCTCTGAAAAATTTTAGCATCGCCTTGCTTGTCAATGCCGGTTTGGTTCACATGTCGCTTTACGGCAATGTGCTTCTTACTACTTTTGAGGCTCCGATCACCTCCGGCACCAATCTTTCCGCTGTATCTACTGCATGGACGGTAACGAATGGCGAAGCTAAGGTCGTGGCGGGCTCTGGCTATCAAGGGACGCAAGGTGTGAAGATTACGAAGGGTGACAATGCGGAAGCGCGTATCACACGTGCCATCACATGGAACGCCGCAGAGCAGACTGCATTCATTGATTTTCGCGTGAAGCCTGCGGCGAACGTGCAGGGTAGCAATGCCGCGATCATGGTTAATGGCTCTCAGATTGGCCTGCAAAGACAAGATGATAGCACCGATCCCAATCAATCGAGCAAAGGTGATATTTGGGTGCTTAATGGCACAGATCGCAAATGGATCTCGGGCCCTGCAAATCTCGACGGAGGGCTTTCTTTTCCTCAGTGGTTGCTGACCCATGGACAATTCCAGTTGAATTCAGCAAAGACCGCTGCCACAGATTTTATACGTATTACGTTGCGTCAGGATTATGAGAGAAAAGTCTGGGATATCTACGTCAATGGCAACCTCACCGGTGCAGATCTGCGTTTTGAAAAACAAGGCATTCTCAATGCTCTCCATATTTTTGGCTCCTCAGCAGACGATGTGTTTATCGACGAGCTTCAGACGCTACCGACGAATATGCTTTTCCCCGATGCGGACAAAGATGGTATTCCCGATAGTGTGGAGGTAGCCAATGGCTCGAATCCAAACGCTAAGGACCGTGATTCCATCGACCCTGTAACTGGTAAGTCATATTTGCAAAAATATTTGCAGCAACTCTGGCCAGATGATGCGCCAGCGGGCACAGGCACGTATGTGGCTACTGGCACGACCATACCGCCGTTGACCTTGCCTGAGCACTCGCCTGTCGGTGCGCTAAAGGGGAATTTTTCCGTAGGAGGTGATGGCTCTGCCACATATTCCGTTCCAATCGATCTGCCCAAGGGCACGTCAGGTATGGAACCGCAATTATCCTTAGGATATTCGAGCAATGGTGGCAACAGCATCTGCGGTGTTGGCTTCGGTCTCTCAGGCTTACAAAGCATCTCTCGTGGTCCTTCATCGTTGAAAAAGGATGGCGTTATCGATGGCGTCGACTTTGATGAAAAGGATCGCTTCTTCCTCAATGGTGAACGCTTGGTTTGTGTCGCGGGCACTTATGGCATGGACGGTTCGATTTATCGAACAGAGATGGATGCCTACTCGCAGATCAAGCTTTTTGGAAACGCTAACAGTGGTCAAGGCTCATATTGGCAGGTGCAAACCAAAGCAGGACTCACGATTGAATTTGGCAATACCAAAGGCTCCAAAGTAACATGTCAGGGTGCTCCAGCCCCACTTTCATGGGCCGTCAATCGTGTGTTGGATGTAAAGAGCAATTATTACGATGTTCTTTATGCAGAGGGGCCTAGCGATGTAGTCATTACCAATGATGCAGCGCTCATTTTTGGGAACAATTCTATCAATTCTCATCGCGTAGCTGAGATCAAATACACAGGAAATCTAACAGCTAATGAGCTGCCATACATTACTGTTAAATTTAACTACGAGGACCGTGCAGACACAAGCTTTGCCTACAGTTACGGCATCAAGTCAGAAAGCAACAAGCGCCTATCATCCATCGAAGTCAAAACGGATTCCTATCTCAATCATACCTACCTACTTGCGTACTTGACCAGCGGACAGACCGAACGCAGTATGTTGCAAATGTTGAGCAAATTTGTCACGGGCGGCACTGGACCGCTGGCTACTACGTTTCATTGGGATGCTCATTTGGGTAGCTTGCCAACATCCATGTGGAAAAAAGCTTCACACATTGGCTCAGGAAATTTGCCTCAATTGTATGAATATGGCAGCGGCCAAAACAATGACAGTGGCATCATTTCTTATGCTTCACTGGAAGAAAATAATACTGTCGTTCATTTGACGGGAAATGCATGGCGAGCCAAGGCAATTAACTACACTGTCACACCCAATACGAAGCTTACATTTGACTACAAAACCAGCAGTAATCCGCGTTCGGAAATTGTTGCGATTGGCTTAGATACAAACCTTACGCCAGATTCGACGAGGATTTATCAAATCGACGGATCGCAAGCGGAATACAACCAAGCCTATAAACCAGGAACTGTTCACAATGCAGGTTCTGATGGAAATTGGGTAACTGTTACCATTCCCGTCGGCTCGCACTTTAAGGGAAATGCTTCACACCTTGCTTTGATTAACGATGATGACAATCAGGAAAACGGTATTGGTGAATGCTACTTCCGCAACATCAGAATCTATGAATCAGGGCAAACAGAAGGCCTTATCACGTTTCAGCCAAATCAATGGGAAGTGCCCGAGTTAAGCTCTTCTACATGGGTTGATCGAGGATACAACTTCGTTGATATCAATTCTGATGGACTGATTGACATTGTGCGCAATTCAATCATTGATGCTTCTACACTGAATGTCATAAGCAGCGTTCGCCAAACTTTATTGAATCATGGTATGGGTTGGACAGAGGAAGATCAAACTTGGCAGCTCCCCAGTGGCGCTTTTTTGACCAGTAACGACGGTGACGCCACTGATACCGCCTTCAGTTACGTAAGAGGTTCATCGACCTTCACCGACTTCAATGCAGACGGCAGACCTGACATTATGCAGCGGTCCATCATAGACAGTTGGGATGGCACAGACACCTCAATTGTGAACTTTCAATCACAAGTAAACAATGGAAACGGTTGGACGCCGACAACACTCTACTCCTATCCTTTTTCTACTCATCGTCAGTCTGGATATGCTGCCTCGACAAACAATCGCTTCCGTGATTGGATAGAGACCGATCTCAATGGTGATGGATTTCCTGATCTGATCGCCAATACGTACCGTGGCACAACCAAGGGCGATATCAACCCTTCGTTCCATTACGAATCGAACTACAACAGAGCGAACGATGAATTCATGACCTTGCTCTTCAACCCATTTGCTCTAAGTTTTAACTCTTGGACAGTATCAGGGACAGCTTCCACAAATGGCACCATCACTGATCTTGGATATACCACCCCAAATGCCGCAGATCCGACACAAAAAGGCTACCTTTCTCAGGGGATTGGCAAAGATGATCTTGGCTGTGGATTGATCGACCTCAATGGAGATGGCCTCCCTGAATTGTATGCTGCTAGTAACTCTGTTACAAAAACATTCAAAAACATGGGAGATGGATGGGACTGGGTAAAGTTACCAGATAACACTTGGATATGCCATGACAAGCCTGCCATGCGCTTGCCAAAAGCCATCGTAAATGCAAGCGGCAGTTCTCAAGGATCACGACTTGTTGACCTCAATGGCGATGGCCTTCCTGATTTTTTGCGTGGGCTCAGCTCCTTTACCGGAGTTCACACTCTGCCCGGCAACCAATTGAGTGTGCATGTCAACAATGGCGATGACAGCCTCCCCGGCGTGGGAGCCATGTTTACTTCCATAACCTCAGCAGTCGGGCAGAACTGGCTCACCCCTTATACCTTGGATTGGGACGGCAGCGGTATTGACAACTTTGGTAACGAACTCGCTGACATTAACGGTGACGGACTCACCGATTTGATCTTTTCCTCCAACTACGTCAATAAATCCTATCTCAATACGGGCACTAATTTTGCTGACAAAACGGCATACGCTTTCCCCGCAGGCGTAAGAATTTGTTCAACTACTGGTCAACTCGACAACAAGCGCAGAAACGCACGCCTTGTTGACGTTAACGGCGACGGCTTTCCTGATATCCTCGGAAACCTCAATAAAGGAGCGCCCGAAGTGTGGCTCAACGACTCCAAATCTGAAACAATTAACAAAATCGTTGATGGCTTTGGCTCTGACATCCAGATTGAATACACCCGCCTCAATGATCCCACCAACAAGCCAGGGTTCAATTCACGAGTCTATCAGAAAAACAACGGCGCATTGCCTCCAGGACAAATGGCCGTCATTGACTCACGCCTCGTCGTTTCTCGTTATTCAGCACCAAGCTACCTCAACGGCACCAATGACCGCCGCTACACTTCCCACCGCTACGGCGATCTCCGCTATGATCGCAACAACGAATCATCAGTTGGTTTCGGCTGGGCCGAGATCAAAGACGAGCTCACGCAACAAATCACACGCACCGAGTATCGCCAAGATTTTCCTTTTGCAGGAAGCCCCTCGGTCACTCACACCAAGGTGCTCATCACCCAAGAAAACATTGATACCGCAGCTTCACACGGTTCAAGCATTTTTGAAGGCGCAACTGCTGGCTGGAAGTGCCTTACCAAAGAAACCGCTGACTACGCACAAAAACAACCTGAACTAGGCATAGGCGGCGGAGGCTACATCTATCGCCCCGTGCAAATTGAAGCAATCAAGGAACAATATGATCTAAAGCGAAGCTCATCCGCCACAAGCCCCGAACCCTGCGGCGACTTTAAGTCCCGCACCAGAACCACACAAGCCCTCGCCGATTACGATGATTACGGCTTCCTGAGAAACTCTATTGTCGAATCTCTTGATGGCACCATCATCGCTACCTCAAGCGTTTACGATCACAACATCGATGATACCAAGTGGCATCTTGGTCGCCTCAAGGCTTCTGCTGTCGTAAAAAGCAAAATAGGCCACATGGCTATTACTAAATCCTCCAACTTTACTTATGACGCATTTGGCATGCTCAAGACCGAAACCATCGAGCCTGGTAATGCGCTCAGCGTCACCAAATCCTACACCTATGACGATTTCGGCAACATCACCCATTCCCACGTAATCGGTAAAAATTCACAAGGAAATCTCGAAACTCGTTCCAGCCAATCCATCTACGATGCACGCGGGCGCTTCGTCATCGAAGAGAAAAACCAACTCAATCACCGCGTACTTTACCATTACGATCTCAATCGAGCCCTCCTGAAGAACACGACAGACATCAACGGGCTTGTCACCCACTTCCGCTACGATGGCTTCGGTACTCTGACCCTCACAATTCATCCCGATGGCACCCGCACCGGCGAAGTAACAGGCCAAGTTTTGAGCAATAACTCCGTCGTCCCTGCGAATCTGAATGTCCCCAACATCATCAAATACTACCGCGCCAAGCAAACATCGGGCGGTCCCGTCGGCTTCGCCTACTTTGATGCCGCTGGTCGTGAAATCCTCAGCAGATCCACCACACTGGTCAACGGCACAGCCTCAGGTGAAGCACGCTACGCCACCATCTACAGTCATAATCAATATGATGCATTCGGTCGCACTACTCATACTTCTCTGCCCTTTGCGGCCAATGAGGCTCCCATCTACACTCAGCGCCTCGTCGATGTCCTCGGCCGCACCTACAAAACCATACACCTGAATGGCTCTTTTGATAAAGTCGATTGCTACGGAGTCGCCATGCTCAATGGCCAGTCCACGACTTACTCTTGCGTCACCGCGTCCAATGGCCAAACACTTGAGCGCTGGGAAGATCAACACGGTCAAATGATTCAGTCCCGTGACGAGTCCGGCCTCATCACAGCATTCATCCACGATCTTGAAGGCAGATTAACCTCCGTGAAAATGGAGAACACTCCACGCTCCACACGTGCAAGCACTGATGTCCTTGCCGCAGATCACACACTTCTCCTCAGCAACAAATTCGACATCTTCGGCAACAAATCCGAAGTCTGGGAGATCAACTCGGGCACCTCCACATCCACCTACTCCGCCCTTGGAGAAGTCGCCACCTCCACCAATGCCATGGGGCAGACCACATCGTATGAATACGATGTCCTCGGTCGCCCCACGAAAATCATTCGCCCTGACGGTGAAGGCACCTTCATCAATGAATACGACACCGCTGGTGGCACTGCTGCCACAGGCAAGCCCTCCAAGATCACCGGACCTAGTGGCTACCTTGAGGATATCGTCTATGATTCCCTCGGTCGCCCCACCTCCACCTCCAAGACCCAATTCGGCGAAACCTTCAACACCTTTACCAGTTATGATGCCCTTGGGCGAGTCAAGACTAGCACCGATGCGGGCGGACTTACCACCAGCACCCACTACGATGAACGCTACTCCATCCCGGTCAAAATCGTTCTCGCCTCGCCCCCATCCGGCATGACCGCCCTGCCTGGCGTAGGCACCACTCTCTGGGAATCTGGCACCTACGATGCACGCGGTAACGCCCTCACCCAAAAGCTTGGCAACAACGTCAACATCACCCAAGCTTACCAGACATCTACTGGCAACTTGCTAGGACTCAGCGCCACCCGCGCAGGTTCTCTTGTCCAAAACAAAGCCTATGCCTGGGACAGCGCAGGAAATCTCACCTCCCGCACCAACAACCACGTGAGAAATGCCAATGGCTCAGACCCCGCCATCACAAGCCTACACGAAAGCTTCGGCTACGATATCCAAAACCGCCTCACCTCCCGCACCATCGGCAGCAATGTAGAAAACTACTCCTACGACGTCAAAGGCAACCTTCTCACCAAACCCGGTGCCGCACTCACCTACAACAAACCAGGCCCTCACCAAGTAGGCACCGCCACCATCAAAGGAGCTGCTCGCACTTATCAATACAATACCGCAGGCTACGTCACCAGTGACAGCAAACGCAGCTTCTACTGGTCATCCTTCGGCCAATTGCGCGACCTCGTCTATACGGCGGCACCTGCCCTGCACAACCTCAGTGGCACCATGCTAGAGCTCGGCGCTGAAGTGCGTAGCCAATTCTTCTTCGATGCCACTGGCAACCGCGCGCGCCAATGGAAAACCCGCACCAGCACTGGCTCCTACAAGACCGAGAGCACCCTCTACCTCGGCAGCTACGAGCGGGAAATCCACAGCAGCTCCGCCCATCCTAGCATTAGCGTCACCGAGCACAAACGCGTGCACCGCCACAGCCTCGGCGACATGGTTTACACCCGCACCATCACCCCCAGCACCGGCGAAACTGTGCGCCTCACTACCAAGCTCGATGACCACCTCGGCTCCACCGATGTCCTCATCACCAGCAAATGGCAAAACAACACCTTCACCCACGAAAGCACCGAATACCAGGCCTACGATCCATGGGGAGAACGCGCGACGACGACCACCGCCGTGGCCTTCCGCCAAGCCGATAGCGATCCCTTCCGCCGCTCGGCGCAAGACTATGATCGCGGCTACACCGGCCACGAAATGCTCGATGACAGCGGCATCATCCACATGAACGGCCGCCTCTACGACGCCGAGCTCGGGCGCATGCTCAGCGCCGATCCCTACGTCCAAGTCCCCGAATACAGCCAAAATTTCAACCGCTACAGCTACGTCTTAAACAATCCCCTCAACAAAACCGACCCCACGGGATACAGTTGGCTGAGCAAAGCGTTCCATAAAATTGGAGCATGGGTGAAGGAAAACTGGCGGACAGTGGTGGCGATTGTCTTAGCAGTAGCGTTTTTCTTCATAGCTCCTGTGCTCGTTGGAGCTGTGTTGAGTGCAACTGGAGCAGTCTTCACACCTTTAGTTACGCAAGCAATTATTGGGGCAACAGCAGGATTCCTAAGTGGCGCAGCTAATGCCGCCTTAGCGGGCGGAGACCTAGGAGATGTATTGCGAGGAGGTCTAGTTGGCGCCGTCCAAGGAGCAATTAGCTCTGGGCCGCTACACTCCATGGAAGGCGCGACATCCTATGCAGGAAAAGCTGCACACGTTATTGGCCACGGTGCCACAGGCGGAGCCGCCAATGTTGCCATGGGCGGCAAATTCCAGGACGGGTTCTTATCCGCAGCTGCAGGAGCAGCTGCAACGCATACGGGCCTTTATGGTAAATTCCAAGGTTCTGGCATCGATAAAGTTGCAGGACGCACAGCCGTAGCAGCTGTGATTGGCGGAACAGCTTCTGCGTTAGGCGGCGGGAAATTTGCGAATGGAGCATGGACCGCTGCATTTCAGCATTTGTTAAATAGTGAAGCAATATTCAATAAATTACTACCTCTTGACAAGCTTGCTGCACAGGCAGCAAGCGATGTATATGATGAAAAAACTGGAGGATTACTAGGTGGGTGGAGTGGCGCAGAATATTCAAAAGATGGTTTTTACGCAAGTTTATCGTTTAAAAATGGATATTATTTTTTGGCATTTCGCGGCACAAATATGACATCTATAGATGACTGGAGTGCAAATTTAAGTCAAGGTGTAGGCATGGAACCTGATCAATATAAACTAGCACTAAAACTGGCTCGACATGTTGTTGATGTTATAGGATCAGACAGATTAGTGATTTGTGGACATTCGCTTGGAGGCGGCCTTGCTAGCTACGCTGGAATAAATGTAAAGGTAAGTACAATTACCTTTAATGCAGCAGGATTACACAATCTCAACAAAGGATTTCTAGGTAACGATGCGTGGGGTTCATCTAAATATGTAAGAGCACATTACATTAAGGGAGAAATACTAACTTCTGCACAAAAAATTATGGGGCCTCTTGCTGCTAATGCATTAGGCAAATCGTATTCTTATGATGGAGGTCAAGGGAATACTATAGAAAAACACGGAATGAATCAATTCTTGCCATAAAAAATTATGTATAAAATTTATAAATATTCATTAATTTTAATTGTATTATTTAGTTCATGCAACAAAACACTGCCTTTGAAATCAAAAATGAGCGGAACTCACGTAAAAATATTAAGATCATGCTCGCTTTTTAATGTATCAAGTGACAATAAAATATTTGGAAACGTATCTCACCAGCTAATAGTAGACGAAGGGATTTCATCAAATCCAGCTCACAATATTCTGGTTGGTGAGACTATATTTATCGAAGGAGTTCATAAAATTACATCTGATACTAGAGGTCCGTGGTTAGGTGTCAAAGGTCATTGGATTAGCAAGACCGGTGGTCAGATTAATTTCGTGTATTGTTGGTCTAAGGGCAGTAAATTACTTATCGCTCCATGGGAGACTGACTCATATCCAGAAACAAGAACCTTTAATGACCTTCCTTGAATAGATTGCTAGCTCTAACTTCGGGTCATCAAGCCGATAGCGATCCCTTGTAGTGCCCCCCTGTGAGTTGTACGTAAGCGTCCTAAATTCATCCTCCTGGCGTTGCTTCGGTGGAGCGTTGGGGGCGGGCGGTTAGGCTTCAAATGGGGTCAGTCCTTGGATATGAGTATTTTTATTTTTCGTTAGATGAGATTCGGCTACTTATGCAATTTTGGAATCACGTCATCACCCACACATCATTACCAATATGATGATGTTGGCAACCGCACCTCGGTGCTGGGGGGGTGGCTCATAGTGCGTTACTCGGCGCGCGAGAGGTTGTGGAGTCCACGCGTAAGCAGAGCTTGATCGATGGAATTGGAGAGTTGCTCATCGAGGTGGACGATGAGATTTTCTTCTAGGAATTCTATGCTGTGAGAGGTGCTGCCGAGGCGAGGTTTGGAAAAGGCTTGGAGCATGTCCTTCATATTGCGCACAGGTTTGCCATTGACCTTGCTGATGATCATGTTACGCAGGCTTTCGTAACCTACTGTAGCTTGAGTGGGAATCACGGCGGTGAGGCAGATCATTCGGTCGTGATTTTCCTGGTATTTTTCAGGATTGCTGAGGGCATCGAGGTAATTCAGCGGAGCGTCAGACTGCCAATCTTCTCCATAGGCTTCGAGTAGGGGTCTGGTGAGTTCTTGGAAAATGAGGCCGCCTTTGATGAGGAAGTTGGGGGCTTTGCCGAAGCTGTAGGTGGGCACCAAGCGCGTGCTTTCTTCTTGTCGGGTGAGGATGGCGGTGACTTCGATTTCATTTGCATCGCGCCAGACTTTGAGTTTGATTTGGTCACCAGCGGACTTGGTGCCGCGCACGAGCTGCACCCAGTGGAGGCTGCCGTATTGAGAATCGGTATAATAGCCGCGGCGATCGATGGGATGATCCTCGATGAAGAGGATGACGTCACCTTTGCGAAGCTCTGCGGCATCGGCCGCCGAGCCTTTACGAACTTTGCTGATGTAAATGCCGCCGAGCTGGTTAGGGAGTTTGAGCCAGCGGCGAAAATGATCATCCTCGGTGGGGCTGAAGGAGATGCCGATATTGGGGAAACCTCGGTAGGATTCTTTTTTTGCCTCGGAGAGAAAGCGGGTGAGAAGCGGCGTGGCAATGACGTCGCTGATTTGGTCTTTGGAGTCGTAAGAGCTTAGAATGCCGGTCAGTTGGTTGTTTTGAAAAACCGGAACGGAGTATGAGGAAGCGGATGATTGTAGCGAGCCCTTGAGGCGGTAGGTGAGGAAAAACTGCCCCGGCAAAAAGGTCGAGACCACTTCAGCGGAAAGAAGCTGAGCTGGGGTGACGAGACTTTGGCCGTTGTTTTCCACCTGAATGATATCGAGTGAGTCGCGAAGATCGGGAGATGGAGCAATTTCTAAGGGTAGTAAGTCGGTGAAAAATTCGGTAATCTTTTTCTCATCGCTGAGTGTGAGAAGGGCGAGATTTGCCTCGTAATCGACGCATTTGACACGAGCAGGCGCACGGCGTTTACCATCGGTAGTTTCTAGTTCGATGTAAATGGCATCGGCTACCATTTCTGCTGTGGTGAGCACTTGGTTATTGGCGACGAGGGCAGCGAGGGCACTGCGATTGCGTGAAGGATTTTTTTCCCAGGGTTGTCCGGGATTCCAGCTTTGAATGGTGGAGTGAACGCGAATTACTGATTGGCTGGGATCGCGGGGCACGGCGACAGGATCTGCAGGGGGCGTAGTAGCTGCTGTGCTCACGGTGCTTTGGCGACATGAGGCGAGCACGAGAAAGCTGAGAATGAGAAGTGAGAGGGCGCGTATTGATTTCATAACGAAAGGCGGAGTGGTGTGAGAGAGTTACTTTGCCTTGAGATTACTGAGGCGTGGAATGCTGTAGTTTTCCGAAATGCGTTTGTTGGCATGGGGAATGGCGGCGGCAGGGAGGATGAGCGGTCGTTCGATGCCTTTAAGCTCAATGATGAAGTTTGCAGGATGCGTAGCGGGATGCAAAAGCTCGTAGGCTTGGGAGAGGGAGGTGACTGGTGTGCCATTGATGGAATCGAGGACTTTTCCCGTGGCGTCGGGCAGGGGCGAATTGAGCTCATCGTTGAGAATGTCAGTGAGGATCACAACGTCTTCCATTTTTTGAAATAGCCCCTTGCTGACGTAATCGGAGTAATAGCGCCGTACGGTGACATCGCGGAACTGCACGGTGGCAAAAAGATTGGTGTCGAGCGGCTGAAATACTAGACCTCCGAAGACGATGTAGCGTGGTTTTTCTTCGTATTTGATCGCATACATGCGCGACTGCGGGAGAGTCTTGAGATTGACGGTGAGGTCGATCCAATCTTCATTGCGGCGGAGGCGCAGAGCGACGGGGTCACCAGCAAATTTGCGTTCGACGATCTCGTGCATGTTGACTTTTTCTCCATCGATGAGCACTGAGCCAGAGGAATCGACAGGGTGAGAGTCGAGGCTTAACAAAACATCGCCAGGTTTCACGTGGCCAGCGCAGGTGGAAGTGGGAGTGACGTTGGTGATCAGGACACCGAGTCCATCATTGGGGAGTTTGAGTGCTTGGCGCATGGCGGGATTGATGAGCGGGAATTCAGCAATGCCGAGGTCGGTGTATTCATCGTAGCGTCCGTCTTTGATATCTTTGAGAAATCGATTCACTACGGGAGTTGGGATGATGTAGCCGGTATTGTCGGCTTGGCGTAATCCTTGAAAGGCGACGCCGATGACTTGATTTTCCTGAAGCACCGGGCCGCCCGAGTTGCCAGGATTGATGGCGGCATCGATTTGCACGATGAGGTGAGAATCTGCGCGTGAGTGGGAATAAGGCTGGAAGTCGATTCGCGAAACGACTCCCCGCGTGACGGAAAGGCGTTCGCCGCCGACGGGATAGCCGATGACGCGGACTTGAGATTCGAGCTGGGGAATGGCGGTGCCGATTTTGAAAACGGGCAGTTTGGCGAAAGGCGTGAAGTCATCGACCGAGAGGATCGCGAGATCGCAATCGTGGGCGATGTGCTCGACCTTGGCAGTGTGTTTTTCGGGAGAGCCGTAGATGTTGATGAGGAAACGTTCGCCGTTGGAAACGACGTGCGCGTTGGTGAGAAACTGATTGGGGCCGATGAGGAATCCCGTGCCGATGCCGCCACTGAAGCGTCCTGCATTCCAGGGCGCTGCGTAGTCGGCAGTTTGGGTGGCTACCTCAATGCGCACGACAGAACGATAAATGTCCGCTGTGCTGGGGGCTACTGCTGCCGTTTGAGCGTGCAGTGGCAACGCGGCGAATAAGAGGAAAAGTAATGATTTCATGTGGAAGAATGAGAGATTGTGTTAGCGAAGTGGGATGCCGTGGCGATTCCACAGCTGGGTGAGTTGCTCGCGATTACCGCGGAACAAGTTGCGTTCGACGGGGCGATCGACATTGCCGAGGTATGGGCTGAATCCGCGGTAGACTTTGGGGCTGGAGCGTCTGTTTTCCCAGAGGACGCCGCCGTATTGCCACAGCGACCAATTGCTCCAAACGTTGTATTGTTTTGTTAGGCCAGTGGGTGTTTCGGGGGCGGGAAAGGCGGAGCATTTGCCGCTGTCGTGTGAATAGAGAGCGACCCAATAGGGGCAGAGACGAAGACGGTTTTTCACAGCATCGCTGGCGTTGTGAAGCGTGATACGAAGGTGCTCGCTGTTCTCCAAATACACCATGCAATCGACCCCCGTGCGGGCTTTTACGATGTCGAGAAACTGAATCATTTCCGAGGTGGTCGCCAGCGCGTCGAAGTCGGCAGAGAGCAGCAAGCGCTGCTGATTCCAGTTGCGACTCTGTGCCAGCGCTTGTGCGCGATTGACGAATTGATCGGCTTGACTGCGCACGCTCACGTCTTTTGTCGTGCGGTAGTAGACTCCCACGAGCATGCCTACTCGGTCGGATGCGGCGAGAAATGTCGCGCATTTTTCATCCAGTTCGCCGCCTTTGCCTGCGCGCGCGATCAATCCAGCGGCGCCGTTGTCACGCAGGGCCGATACGTCCGAGGGCGAGTAAGCGCGACCGCTGCGTTGCTTTTCCTTCGGATCATAGGCGGAAACATTAACCACTTCCGTGCCACGCGAGCCGCCCGACGCGCCAGAGTTGACACCGCAATGAGTCAGTGAAAAGGCGAGAAGAATGACGAAAGAAGCTTGTTTGAGCAGACGTGCCATGTCCGAACTATGCAAAGCTCAGCGCTTTTGGCAAGTCTCATGCGCTGGCAGCCCAGACTTTCCTTGTAATTAACAAATCCCGCGCTTGACGGCGTTATAGAAGCAAGTCATACATCCGCCATGCGAATCATCTTTCTCGTTGTAACCATGTTAGGATTGGCGACAGGTTTGCAAGCGCAAACGACTGCTCCGATCGAAGTCGTAAATTCTGCCATTGCAGCCGTGAACGATCTGGGGAAGCAGGTGGTATTAGGAAAAATGAAAACATCGATGGAGCGAATGTATCCTCAATGGCGTCAGCGTTTGAGCGAGCGTGCTGGTGGCGACGCAGCTCTCGAAAAAACCTTCGATGAGATGATGGCTGAGATGATGAAGCAAGGTACGACCATGATATCCTTCAAAACTTTTGGTTTTCCCACAGTGTATGATGTTTATCCCGGAAAAAAAGTCGAAATGGTCGATGGAAAATCCGTGGAAACCTTGATCAACACCAAGTGGATGCTGTTGATCCCTACGGAAATTCGCTACCGCGTGATGAATGGTGCCTCGCCGCTGATCATCGAGAGCAAGGGCTATCAAATTGCGATTTCGGAAAAGGATAAAATCAACTGGACCTTCATCGATGGCGCTGGATTGAAGGTGCAAGATATGCGCAGTATGTTCATCAGCTTGCCGAAAGACATGATACTACCAGAAATCAAACGCCGCGAAGTGCCGCGCGACGAGCTCAACAAATAATTGCCGCCAGACGAGATGTTAAAAGAACCTGATAAGAAAATCGAAAAGCAAGCGAAGCTGATTCGCAAGTTCAAAAAAATGTGGGAGCGCAGTCAAAGTGACCTTTGTGAAGTGCGTGGCTCGGTGATTCATGGTCGTGGTGTGTATGCCACGGCCGATATGAAAAAAGACGATAAAATCATCGAGTATGTCGGTGAGTTGATCAGCAAAGAAGAGAGCGTAAGCCGTGCCAGTGTGCAGGCCGAGCTTGCTGCGCAGCATGGCGATGCCGCCGTTTACATTTTCACCGTCGATGATGATTACGATCTCGATGGCAATTTGCCATGGAACACAGCGCGCTTGATTAATCATTCTTGCGAGCCGAATTGTGAGGCTTGGATTGATAAAACTCGAATCTTCATTCATGCGCTGCGCAACATCAAAAAAGGTGAAGAGTTATCCTTTGATTATGGCTTTGAAGTCGATACTTGGGAGGAACACCTCTGCCGTTGTGGTAAAAAATCATGCGTTGGCCACATCGTGAGTCGCACGCAGTGGAAAGAATTGGAAAAGAAAAAAGCCGAGAAACACGCTTGGGCGATTATCACGAAACATGCGGCAAAAAAAATCCCAGTAGCGAAAAAATCACGCCGCTGAGATTTGTTGTTAGATCAATCGATTCCCTGTTTTACCAATCGCGCAAACGCAGTCCTAGAGTGAAAAAGTGACCACTCTCGTATTCTTCCTCGCGGATCGTGTTGCCCGAAGTAGTGAGAAACTCCACTTGATTGGCGAGGGTGAAACCCGCGCCTGCGGTGAGCCATAGATCATCGTAAAGTTGATGTTCAATGTTTACGCCGACACGATAGCTCTGCACCGAGAGATTTTGTGAGCCAAATTCTTCGACGTTCCAGATGCCGCCGCCAGGCTCGCCGACAAAGCGCACCAACCAGTCTTCGCTCAACTGGTAGCGTGCTTGCAGCGTGGGGCCACGCAGAGCGAATTGCCATTGATCGTTCATGTCATATTGAAATCCCGCGAATGGCAGGATCGTTGGTTCACCCGTGAGGCGCGTGTATGCCAGGCCAAAATTGAGCGAGAGAGAATCGCTGAGCTTATACTCTGCACCTACGCGGCCATCGACGAAAAAATCATCGCCGCCAATGTCTTCAAAATCACTGGCAATGCCCGGATTCAGACGCAGGCTGTAGGACCAAGCTGATCCATTTTCCTTCATCACGAAAAGCATCGGCAACTCGAGCGAGTGCAGTTGATTTTCGTAAGGATCGATGAAAAGGCCAAAGCTTTCGATTTCCGTGAGTTCATAACGGAACATCGGAATCAGAAAAAGCGAATCGGTTAGGTTGAGCGGTTTGCTAAATGCCGTTTGCAAACGCCATTGTTGCAATGATAAATCAGCCAATCCAGTATCATTAGAATCGACATTGGAGTGATGGAACCATTGCAATTTTGCAACGCCATAGTCGAGATCATCGGCATGAGCCAAACAAGGAAGTGATAGCAGCAGAGCGAGAGTTTTTTTCATAGAATTGTGTGTGATGTGTGCTACTATGTCTATATGATCAGAGAACGCAAGCCCACAATTTTCGAGCAAAAAGTCTTTGACTTGGTGCGGACGATTCCCGCAGGAAAAGTCAGCACTTATGGTGATATCGCGGCGGCGCTCGGCATGCGTTCATCGCAGGCGATTGGTCAAGCGCTCAGGCGCAACCCCTTTGCGCCCGAGGTGCCGTGTCATCGGGTGATTTCTAGTAGCGGAAAAATCGGCGGATTTCACGGCGAAAGTGCAGGGCCACGCATTGATCAAAAGCTCACCATGCTGCGTAATGAAGGGATTGGTCTCGAGGCTGGATGCATTGATTTGAGGCAGTTTCGTCATACTTTCTCAAATGCACTTGTTTCTGAAAAAACGCCTACTCAAGTGGCGTAGCAGACCTCAGCGTGAAATCCATCATCGTATCAACATTACTCATGACGCCTCTCTATGCTGATTTGGCGGCAGAGTGGGACAAGGACATTGTGCCGATTTTGGAAACCTATTGCTTCGATTGTCATGCGGACGGTGTGAAAAAGGGTGACTTCTCCTTCGATCCCTACGACTCGATCAATAAGATGCAAGCCAAGCGTGATGCTTGGAAGCGCGTGCGCGAAAATCTCGCCTACGAGCTCATGCCTCCCGTCGACAAAGACCAGCCATCGCCTGATGAGCGCCAAAAGCTTATTCAATGGATCGACGCTGCCGTTTTTCCGGTCGATCCCGCCAATCCTGATCCCGGACGCGTCACCTTGCGCCGGCTCAATCGTTTCGAGTATCGCAACACCGTTCGTGATTTGATTGGGGTAGTGCCGAATACTGAATTACTGCCGCCCGATGACTCAGGCTATGGCTTCGACAACATGGCGGATGTCCTGACTCTCTCGCCCACGCACCTAGATGCCTACTTAAACACCGCATCGCTTGCGCTTGATGAAGCCTATGGCAAAGTCCATGTGCAGAAAAAAACCATTGATCCTCGGTCGATGATAGGCAGTCCCGCCTTTGAAGAGGACGAATTTGTGATGTATGCAAGCGGCAGGCGTGCGCTGAATCTGCAAGTGCCGAAGGGTAAATACAAACTCACATATCGGCTTAGCGCGACGCAAGCTGGTGATGAAAAAGTCAAAGCCAAGCTGCTACTCGGTGACGTGGTGAACGACATCACGGTAGACAATACTAGCCCCAAAGATTTCTCGATTACTGCCGAGCTGCGTGATGATCGGCGTGGTATGGGCGTGGAATTTCTCAACGACTACTGGGACGAAAAAAATCAAAAAGACCGCAATCTCACTGTGCACAGCATCACCATCGAAGGTCCCTATCTGGCAAGTGGTGGAAAAAATGCAAAACTGTTCCCGCCGCGTAAAGAAGGACAAGACGATGAGCAGTATGCGAGTTACGTATTGAGAAATTTTCTATCACACGCATTCCGTCGCCCCGCGACCGATGCAGAGATCGCACGCTATGCCGCGCTGGCTCGGCAGGAGCGCAAGCCAAAGCAGAGCCTTGATGAGTCGCTGCGCCCCGCCTTCGAGGCCGCGATGATCTCTCCGCAGTTTTTGTTTCGCGAACTTCATGCTGTTTACTCTGATGCTAAATCCGGCACCATACTCTCCGTTCCCGAGCTTTCGTTAGCCTCACGTATTTCCTACTTCCTCTGGAGTTCAGCACCTGAGGATTCGACGCTCTCGATGGCGGCAAACAAGCAACTGCGACCATTGCTCACTGACGAAGTGGATCGCATGATCCGCAGCCCCAAGACAGAGGCATTGATCGAACGATTTTTTGGACAATGGCTTCAATTCCAAGACGTGCAGATTATTCCGATTGATACGAAAAAATTTCCCGTCACCGAAGAAATGCGGCGCGATCTCGTCAATGAGACCAAGGTATTCTGCGAAGACATGCTGAAGAATAATTTGCCCGTCACGCGTTTGATTGATGCCGACTACACGTTCGTTAATGACAACCTAGCCAAGCATTATGGCATCAACGATGTCAGCGGTGATCATTTTCGCAAAGTTTCTTTGTCGGATCCTCAACGTCGTGGCGTGCTGACTCATGGCTCGATTTTGGCACTAACCTCCAACCCCAATCGCACTTCTCCCGTTAAGCGTGGCAAGTGGGTGTTAGAAACCTTGCTCGATGCCGCGCCGCCGCCACCGCCACCGAACGTTCCTTCGCTGCCGCCGCCCACGAACGACAGCACGGCTGCCTCGTTGCGCGTACAGCTCGAACGCCATCGCGAAGATCCTGCCTGTGCGTCCTGCCACAAACTGATGGATGGCATTGGCTTTGCCTTCGAGGCCTACGAGGTCGATGGATCACGACGCAAGGGCACGCTCGATACCCGAGGTGCACTAGCGACCGGTGAAGTGATCGATTCTCCCGCCGCTCTCTCGAAACTTCTCGCCGGCACGCGCTCGGAGCAATTTCATCGAGCATTCGCCGTCAAAATGCTGACATTTGCTCTTGGTCGCGGTTTGGATTACTACGACAAGCCTGCAGTGGACAAAATCGTTGCTCACGCGGCGAAGAACAACTACTCGCTTCACAGCTACATTCACGCCACGATTTACTCATTTCCGTTCCAAAATTATCGTCGCTGAGTCCTTTCGCACGGTGAATGCGATAAAGCACGCATTCCAAAGTGCTGGGCATTTTGTAATCAAAAAACTGAGTTGCTGGGGAGGTGCAATCCGCGGTGTGACATAGGAGCGCTCTAGCCTCGATTACAGGAGTCGTCTTGATGGGAGCTGAGGCTTGAGTCATGTGGTTGTCTTGGCCACTGCTCCAGTTTTGATGTTGATAGCTCTGGCAATACATGGATGATCACAAGGAATCATTCAATCTGAGTTGTTTTACCTCGGGCGGTTCATCTCGTATTGATCATCCGTGCGGTAATATCAATCAGCTACGGCCATGCGGCCAATGCTGTGGTAGCTTGCGCGCTGTATCCTTCGGCGTGCCGTCCTCGCGAATTCCTGGGGCAAAACATCAGCATCGGTGGGTCATCACCGATCATGTTAAAAACGAAAATGGGGCGGCATTGACTTTGCCGTTTTCGTGAAAAGCAGTGACTCAAGCGAGTGGCCGAGCTGTGGTGAATGGGTGTAACTGAAGCTAGTGTTCAAGCGGCAGGCTTGCAAAAATTTTAAGTTAGCTTAGATCCCAGAGTATGGGGAAATTAGTCGTGATGGAGGCAAATTGAAACAGAATTTCAGAATTGAGAAGAAGGCAGGAGTTGAGGTGATTTGTTATTGGTTGATCACGGAATCTCTGCGTCTCTGCGCGAGTCTTTTCTTTATCAATGATCAGTTCTATCAGTGGAATTCAGTGGCTGCAGTTGTTGATAAGCCCGTTTCTCTGGACTGAGCACATTGCGGAGAGTTTCTGACCTGACCATTACTTTAAGTTGCACCCGTGGTGAATGCTGCCAAAATTGGATAGGTCCGATCAGCGTGTTCATGGAGTAGGTCAAGTTTCACAAGCCAGAGGATAGCATGATTCGATCACGCGGATGAGAAAAATGCAAAAATTGCTTCGCCTTGATCTGGTATGGGATCTGTACTAAATGAATTCGTGTCCGTGGTTTTTTTTCTTGCTTTGCCTTTAAACTGTGTCTTGATTCTTTTATGAAAAGCACACTTTACCTACTTACGCTAGCCACCAGTTTGTTCTTGTCGAGCATCGCTCAAGCAGAAGACAGCCGCACTTGGACATCCATCCGTGGTTCAACGGTGGATGCTTCCCTGGGTCGATTGGATGGCGATTCTGTTATCCTTGTGACGAAAGATCGTAAGGAAATTAAGTTGGCGGTGACCGATCTGTCTTTGGCTGATCGGCAATATCTCGTGGAAAATGTTTCTGCTCCTGAAGCGATTTTGAGTGCTGGCGAGTTGAGTATGCCAGAGAAGGATTTAAAGTTTGACTCGAAAACCTGCAAAAAAATCGACGAGAAGTTCAAGTTGTCTGTAGAAGACTCCGAAGGGATGTTTGATCAGATGGAAACCGAGCATTTCTTGATTGCGTATGCTGGTGATGTACGGCCGAACGTAGTGGCAGAGATCGCAGAGCGTCTCTGGCATGGCATGGCTTTCTATCACATGAATTTCCGCCGCGATTGGGGCGACAAGCGCCGGGTGATTTTCTGTGTGGAAGATCGTGAGACCTACGCTGCTCTAGGTAAATGGTATCAGGACGAGTTGGCGAAAGAAGCCGTGAATGCGGATGGCCAAAAACGCGTTCAAGAATTCGCTTCTACATGGGATCGCGTGGGTGGCACCTCGATTCAGCTCCCCGATGAGCTTTGTGAGGAGAAAAAATTCCACAGTGGAGCGTCCGTTTTCAACATGAATACGGATCGCGAGTTCAAAAAAGTTTTCACTCCTTTTCCGACGCACGTCATCGCTGGTCATTTGCTCAATCAGCAAATGGGCGGAGTCGGCAGCGTTGGTGGCAAGGGCTATTTTACTGTCGTTACAGGTCACGCGTTTTACAAAGAGATCAAACTTGCCGGTGAAACGGAAACGCATTTGCTCGACGTCGGCGGCACGGCTGGCGATGAAATTTCCTCGAAAGCAGGCTTCGATGATGGATCGGCTTGGGCGCGCATTTTGAAGTCCGAGGTCAAGCGCGGCAAGGTCAAGCCCAACCTCTTGGAAATCCTGGCAGTGGAGGCTGAGACGCTTAATCCAGCAAAGCTGGTCTTGGTTTATTCTTTCGCGAACTACTTGCAAAGCAATCCGAAGCGTGTCAGTGCTTTTGCGCGAATGATCCGTCGTGTGGAGTCGAATAATACCATCCCTGAGCCCGAGGAATTGGCGAAAATCTATGACTTTGATAGCGTAGAAAAAATGGAAGCGGATTGGATCGAATACATCAAGAGTAAAGAATTTAAATAAACAACTGATCAAATTTGTGACGCTAAATCGCAGTCATCTGTAATTCCTCTCTCCACATTTCTCTCATTTATGAAAAAAACAATTCTCACGCTTTGCGCCATCTTCATTTCTTCAACGGCTCACGCGCAAGCTACGGATGTGAGTCAAGAATTACGTGTCTTCAAGGGCAATAATGGCAAAGAAATCAAAGCGGTTTTGATCGATAAAAATGACACCTCAGCGACTTTGCTGCTGGAAAACAAGCGCCGTGCCGTTGTGCCGCTGGCGAGTCTGTCGGCTGATGACCAAGATTATATTAAGAAATGGAATAAGGAGAAGGCCTTGTTCTTGCAAAAATGCTTGGGCTTGAGTGTCCGTCAGTTGCTTGAGCTCCGCGGCTACGAGTCGTTTCCAATGACTTTGGAAGGGAACTCGATCATCATCACCGCGAAACTCAATGGCAAAGATGCGCGCTTCGTCGTCGATACCGGTGCTGGCAGCAGTTTGCTGCATACCAAGATGGTGGAAAACTGCGGACTGGAACTGGGGCCGATGACTGAGGAAGTGCACGGCGTAGCCGGATCAGTGCCTGCCTGCTGGGTGGATGTGAATACCTTGTCGATGGGAGAATCACTTTTCAAGGATCGCAAGATTTTGGCCACTGATATGGACAAGGATAAGCCCGAGGGCTCGAAGGATCAATCGACTGCGGGTCTCTTTGGGGCTGACTTGCTCAAGCAACTTGATACCGTCATTTCCTACAAAGAAAACCGGATTTTCTTCCGCCCGGATAAATCGGATCGCGTTCTGGTTGATGGAGATGCCGCCAAATCGGAAGATGCGGGTGTGGAAGGCGAAGTAAAGGACCAAGATGAAGTGCTGAATTTTCGCATTTTCAAAATGCGCGATGGTAAGAGCTTCCGCGCCAACGTGGTTTCTAAAACATCCACGGTGCTAACCGTGAAGCTTGCCAACGGGAAAACGCAACAGGTGCCGATTTATAATCTCTCTGATGATGATCAAAAGTATGCCGATGCTTGGACCGAGGCTGGTGATATTTTCTTGCGCCATTGCGGTGCTCTTAAAATCGAAGAGGTGTTAACTTTGCGCAAATATAACTCCTTTCAGTATGAGCGCCGCGGCAACCATATTTTTGTCGATGGCACACTCAACGATAAAGACGTAACTTGGATGATCGATACGGGTGCTGACAGCTCGTTGCTCGACTTAAAGCAAGCTACCAACAGAGGCTGTGAGGTCGGCCCCATGAAGCATAAAGTTTATGGCATCGGTGGCTCTGCACCAGCGGGCGAGAGCGTGATGAAAAAGATCACACTCGGCAAGGTGGAGCTCACCAATCGTCGCACCCTAGCAACAGACATGACTGGACGTGCTGGTCGTGATCTCGATTACGTCGGGCTCTTCGGTGCTGACTTTATGCGGGAACTCGATGCGGTGATCACTTACCGTGAAGATCGCATTTTCCTCTATCAGCGTTAATTTGTAGCGGGCGCTGCGATCACTTTCGCAGCAGCTTCAAAGACTTTACCATCGGGCAAACGGAGATCAAAGACCGCTTGCCCGAAGTATTTTTTGCCCAAATAGCCGAGAGCAAAAGGAGCCGCCACACTAGTCAGTGTTCCGGACTCCTGACCCTCTAGCAAAAGGGTAGCACCGACGGGCATTGTTTCAGTCAACGTAAAATGCGTGAGTTTTCGGTTCAATTTGCCCGCGGTTTTGATACGGGAAATCACTTCTTGTCCGATGTAGCAGCCCTTTTGGTAGGAGATGGCGCTGGTTTCTATGCCAGCTTCGGGCGGCAACATGCCTTCGGTTAGTTCTGCACCCCATGCGGGAACTCCTTGTGCGATGCGGATTGCTTCTGCTTGTTGATTGCTGAGAATTTCACCTGTTACCTCTTGATTCGCAGGCAGCCACTGATCGATGCCAGGTACTCCGAGCCTAGAAAAGGAAAATCCCGTTGATTCATTGTTGCTACCGATGTGATGGACAAGCCGATATTGATCGGAAATGTCATCGAGCACGGCATCATCGGCGATGAGGTAGCGGTCGAGTCGCGCCATGAGTAGATCTCGCAGTGCATAAGGTGCCTCGATGCGGATCTCTGGCGCGCTTAGCTCAATGAGATAGAGCGTGACGTAGGCCTGGAGTTTTCCTTTGGCATCGGTGACACAAGCGGCGAGAGCTTGCTGCGGATGAGTGAGAAGATTGCGCACATCTTGCGTGACTTGCCCGTTGAGGTATCGCACGGCATCGGGGCCACTGAGGGAAAGTGTGCAACGGAGTCCAAGATCAAATGTCGTCATGGCGGGAATCTAGGATCGGTAAAAGCGCTTGGCAACGCTGGGATGAAAGTTTTTTTGCGAGAGATGCATTTTCCCATTGCCAAACTCGGGATTCTGATCATACTTAGCGCCCCGACCGCCACGGTGGTTAGGACACCAAGATGCAGCAATGCATCAACAAAGCATTGCAATGCATGGCTCGATAGCTCAGTTGGTAGAGCAGCGGATTGAAAATCCGCGTGTCGCTGGTTCGATCCCGGCTCGAGCCACCTTCTTTCATTATGTGTAATGAAATGCCTCCTATCAGATTGCCGAAATTTATCAGTATAATACTCCGAGAAAAATGTAGGAGAAACGTTTATTACCGAATCATGACTTTTTCTATCAATCATCAAGAGAAATACTCATTGCGAAGGACCTCAATCGGATGCAAAAAAATTATCCTCTGCGGTTGTTTTTTTCTACATTCACTCTACTCGTTGCGGGCTGATGAGGTCTTTCAACCAGAGTTCTATGCTTTCTATAACGGCATGCCTGAGATGTCCTATGATGATGAGGCGAAATTTCTCAAGGAATTGGGTTATGATGGGATCAGTCAGATTTACGGAGCTGGTGAGCCATTGGAGCAGCGGGTCATCGCATACCAGAAGCAAGATCTCACTGTCATGAGCGTTTATCTTGAAGCGACGGAAAATGCAATCGAAGCTGGGATGGTCAAGGCGCTGAGAGATGGCGGCATGATAGAGTTGACGGTAGCGAAAATTTCTCCTGAGGTGCTTGATTCGATTCGCCAAACTACGGAAATGGCTTCGCGATTAAAAATTCGTGTAGTGCTCTATCCGCATTTTGGAAATGCCGTTGCTACTATGTCGCAGGCGATCGAAGTTATCGAGAAGGTGAATCATCCGAACCTCGGAGTCATGTTCAATCTCTGCCACTTTCTCAAGAGCGAGAAAGCAGAAGATCTAGAAAGTGTTCTCTTGCATGCAAAGCCCCATCTGTTCTCTGTGAGCATTAATGGAGCTGATGGCGACGGAAAAAACTGGGATACACTGATTCAACCTCTCGACAAAGGAAGTTTTCCGCAACAACGACTGCTTGGAGTTCTTAAAAAAATGCAATACAAAGGTCCCGTGTGCCTGCAGTGTTTCGCCGTGAAGGGCGATAAAAAATCCAATCTCAAGAAATCAATAGACGCATGGGAAAAGTTATTGAAAGAGCTTGACTGACCTTTAACTAGCCTCTGGGGTCAGTTTCCAATTTTCATGAAACCGAATTCTTGATCTACTGCTTTGCGATTTCCCAATCGATGCATGTGGCTTTGCCTTCCTTAATGAGTTGTTCGCGTTTGCCCAATAGATCTTGGTGCCAAACGGGCGCGGAAAGTTCGGCTTCTTGGGAGGTGATTGCTTTCCACAGTGTTGCCATCATTCGCAGCTTTTCATGCATGGGTGAATCTCGAATTTCTTCGAGTGTGATCATGCTTGTATCTTATTCGAATTCTGGTCATCGGTAAAACCAAGATCAGGAAATTATACAGAGGCTTGGTGGATGGAATCCGCCGCCACGGTTACTTTTTCTTGCCTTGCTGGAGTGCTTGGGAGAACCAGTCGTTGCCGGGGGCTTGTTGTTGCTGGCGATTGTCGCGGCGTTGAGGAAGGCCGTTGCGATCGTTGTTGTTGCCGCTACCACCGCCGGCACGGCGTTCCATGTCTGGTACGCTCTTCATGCTGAGGGCGATGCGATTGCGCACGAGATCGACTTCGGTAACGGTGACTTGCACTTTTTGTCCGACCTTGACCACTTCGCTGGCGTCTCTGACAAATTGATCGCTGAGTTGGCTGACGTGGACGAGCCCGTCTTGGTGCACTCCGACATCGATGAAGGCGCCGAAGGCTGTGACGTTGGTGACTATGCCTGGGAGTTTCATGCCGACTTTGAGATCGGCGGGTTTATCGACTCCTTCGGCAAAGGAAAACATCTCGAATTGTTTGCGCGGGTCGCGCCCTGGTTTGGAAAGTTCGGTGATGATGTCTTTGAGGGTCGGCAAGCCGACCTCGGTGGTGACATATTTTTCTGGTTTGATTTTGGCGCGGACTTCGGACTTGGTGAGCAAATCTTGCAAGGTGCAGCAGAGGTCGGCGGCCATTTGTTCGACCAAAGCATAGCGTTCGGGGTGAACGGCGGATGAATCGAGCGGGTGAGCACCATTGGCAACGCGAAGGAACCCGGCTGCTTGCTCGAAAGCTTTGTCACCGAGGCGTGGGACTTTTTTCAGAGCATCACGCGAAGGAAATGGTCCATTTGCAGCGCGGTGAGCGACGATGTTTTCGGCGAGTGAACGATTGAGGCCGGAGACGTATTGGAGGAGTTCTTTGGATGCGGTATTTAGCTCGACACCGACGGCATTTACGGCGCTGACAACGGTGTCATCGAGCGATGCTTTGAGTGCGCGTTGATCGACATCGTGCTGATACTGACCGACGCCAATGGCTTTGGCATCGATCTTCACCAACTCGGCGAGTGGGTCCATCAATCGACGACCAATGCTGATGGCACCGCGCACGGTGAGATCGAGATCGGGAAATTCTTCGCGTGCAACATCGGACGCGGAATAAATCGAAGCTCCGGCCTCGTTGACAACTACTAATGGTATCGTAGATGGCAGATTGAGCTTCCGGCAAAATGCCTCGGTCTCCCGAGAAGCGGTGCCGTTTCCGATGGCGATGGCTTCGACTTTGTATTTTGCGATCATCGCTAGCATATCCTTGGCGCCTTCGTAGAGTTGGGTGTTCGAGCCCGCAGTGATGTTGAGAACGGTGTGATGGAGCAAAGTTCCCGTGGCATCGAGTACGACAGTTTTGCAGCCGCTGCGGAAGCCGGGGTCGATGGCGAGTAGGCGTTTTTGACCGAGCGGTGATGCTAACAGAAGCTCGCGCAAGTTGTCGGCAAACACTTGGATCGCGGTGGCGTCGGCGACTTTTTTCGAGTTGAGACGCATTTCCGTTTCCATCGATGGCATAAGCAAGCGCTTGCAACCATCTTCGACGGCATCGCGCATTTGATCAGCAGCGGGTCCGTGACCGTTGACAAATTGTGGCACGGCGATGCCGGAAACTCGCTCGACGGAGAGATCGACGCGCATGAGCAGGAACCCGTCTTTTTCGCCGCGGCGGATGGCCAGCAAGCGGTGCGAGGGGATGGATTTCAGGGGCTCTGACCAATCGAAGTAATCGCGAAATTTCGCGGCCTCGGCATCCACTTCTTTGCCATACATGACTTTCGAGGAAATGATCGCTTCGGCTTCGTAAAGTTTGCGCACATGACCGCGCAGTGTGGCGTCATCTGCAACGATCTCAGCAATGATATCGCGGGCACCAGCAAGGGCCTCGGCGCTGGTGGTGACTTCTTTTTCGGCGTCGATGTATTTCGCGGCCTCGCTCTCGATGTCTTGTGCATGCTGATTTTCCTGCAAAAAGCTGGCGAGAGGCTCCAGCCCGCGTTCTTTGGCTTTGGTGGCACGGGTTTGACGCTTGGGACGAAAGGGTGCGAAGGCATCTTCCAAGGTTGTCATGGTGGTGCAGGCGAGGATTTTCTTTTGCAGTTCTGGTGTGAGCAGTTTGCGTTCGTCGAGTGACTTGATGATGGCAGAACGGCGGGCATCGAGCTCGACGAGGCGGATCATCGAATCGCGGATCGTGGCGATCTGCACTTCATCGAGCTCGCCGGTAGCTTCTTTTCGATAGCGGGCGATGAACGGAACGGTTGCGCCTTCGGCGATCAGTTGGGCGGTAGAGGAAACACTGCGGACAGAAATGCCGGTTTCCTGAGCGATGAGAGCGATGTGTTTGGCGGAATCGGTAGAGGAGAGAGAAGTGGCGGTGTCAGACATGCGGGCGCGGAGTTTTTCTGTTGAGGGGGAAAGATGCAAGGGTGAATTTTTTGATTTTTGTAAAAGAGGATACAGGGAAGATGCCTGTTTGCCGAGACAGGCGGGGCGCGCAGTCTTCCGTTTTTGATTGTCCATCGTGTGGGAAACGAGGTATCTTGAGGACGTGGATGTAATTCGAATTAGAGGTGCGCGGCAGCACAATTTACGAAATGTATCGGTGGATCTGCCGAAAGGAAAGCTCGTAGTGATTACGGGTCCGAGTGGCTGTGGTAAGTCGTCGTTGGCATTTCACACTTTGTATGCGGAGGGGCAGCGGCGCTATGTGGAATCGTTGTCGGCGTATGCGCGGCAGTTTTTGGATCAATTGGAAAAGCCGGAGGTGGATGGGATCGATGGCTTGTGCCCGGCGATTGCGATTGAACAGCGCAGTGGCGGCTTGAATCCACGTTCAACGGTGGCGACAGCAACGGAAATTTATGATTATCTGCGGGTGCTATGGGCGGCGATTGGCGTGCCACATGATCCCAAGACGGGCGAGCGACTGGAGCGTATGAGTGCTTTGGACATCGTGGCGCTATTGGTTGAGCAAGAAGAGGGGACGAAAGTGGTTTTGCTCGCACCGGTGGATGTGAAGGGTTTGAGCGATGCTGCGGCGTTGTTTCAGGATCTGCGACGTCAAGGATTTGTGCGGGTTAGGCTGAATGGCGAATTGCGTGAATTGGATGAAGTTTCGCCAGTGGAGGATGTCCTTTCGTTAGAAATAGTCGTGGATCGCTTGGTGGTGCGGGCTGGTGTGGAAGCGCGGATGGCAGACAGTGTGGAAGCTTGTTTGCGCTTGTGTGGATCAGAGGCTCGGGTCTTGATGCAAGGTGTGGGGGAGAGTGATTGGCGTGAGCTATCGTTTCAGACGAGTTATCGTAATGCTAAGACGGGGTTCGTGATGGGGGAGCTCTCGCCGAAGCATTTTTCGTATAACTCGCATCTGGGTGCTTGTGAAGCATGCGAGGGGCTGGGTACCGAAATGTTTTGTGATCCTGGATTGATGATCGCGGATGAAAATAAAGCAGTGCTGGGTGGCGCGGTGCGTGGCTGGTGGAAACCGAAGGGGCCGCGGGAGTTGCAGTTTTTCCGTGAAGCAAAAGCGCTGATGGCACAGCGGGGAGTTGACTCCGAGACTACATGGAAAGACCTCAGTGACGAATGCAAGAAGTTTTTGTTAGACGGGGGCGAGATCGATACTGGGTGGAAAGTTGGTTTGGAAAAACGCTTGCAGGCGAAAAAAATCGAGGGGCTCTGTGGAGAAGCAGAGCGAAAGGTGAGAGAGGTGAAATCGGAAGCGGTACGACGACGCTTGATGCGGGTGATGTCACATCGGTCTTGTCGGGTATGCCAGGGCGCTAGATTGAAAAAAGCGTTGTTGATGGTGAAAGTTTGTGGAGCGGATGAGCGCTGGCTGGGAATTCAGGAGTTTTGCGCGTTGCCTGTCGACGAGGCGATGGAGTGGCTGGTGGGGATTGTGATTCCAGCTGAAAAAGCAGGCATCGTGAAGCGCGTGGTGGACGATGTTGCAAAGCGCTTGTCGTTTTTGCATGATGTGGGGCTGGGCTACTTGGCGCTTCAGCGATCAAGTGGCAGTTTGTCGGGTGGCGAGGCGCAGCGGATTCGTCTCGCCTCGCAGCTCGGCTCGGGTCTGTCGGGAGTAATCTATGTGTTAGACGAGCCGAGCATCGGCCTTCATCCCTGTGATACAGGACGTTTGATAGTCGCTTTGGAGCAATTACGCGATCTGGGCAATACGGTGTTAGTCGTGGAGCATGATGAAGCGGTGATCCGTGCGGCGGACTGGGTGATTGAGATGGGGCCTGGTGCAGGCATTGGAGGTGGTGAAATTCTGGGTGCAGGAGAGTTGAAAAACTTGGGGCATTTGCCAACGGGAACTTGGTTGAAAGAGAAGCGTGAATGGGCGCGGACTATCTCTGTTACGAAAGAAGGGCTGTGGTTGATCATACGCGAG
The DNA here is from genome assembly GCA_002293145.1 of Akkermansiaceae bacterium UBA956. Taxonomy (GTDB): domain Bacteria; phylum Verrucomicrobiota; class Verrucomicrobiia; order Verrucomicrobiales; family Akkermansiaceae; genus UBA956. The sequence continues at coordinate 118,772 of DBCO01000015.1, forward strand.
GTCACTGAACGGAATTTGCGCGCCATTGATGTAAAAATCCCGTTAGGGCGGATGGTCGCTTTGACGGGACCGAGTGGAAGCGGAAAATCAACCTTGGCAGAAGACGTGATCTCGCGCGCCTTGGTAAGAAAATTTTCGCGTAGTGGTGAAACTCCGGGCGCGCATAGCGGCATGGATGGTGCGGAGTGGTTGACCAAAGTGGTGTTGCTTGATCAAAGTGCTATAGGCAAAAGCCCGCGCTCGAATCCCGCAACCTACACGGGCTTATTTGACATCGTGCGCGACCTTTACTCCAAGCTTCCGCTCTCCCGCCAAAGGGGGTACACAGCGGGTCGATTCAGTTTCAACATGCGCGGTGGCCGTTGTGAGCGTTGTGAAGGCGCGGGGCGGATTAAGATTGAAATGCATTTTTTACCCGATGGCTGGGTGACTTGCAGCGCATGCCAGGGCAAACGTTTTAATCGCGAAACATTGGAGGTCTTGTATAAAGGGCGTAGCATTGCCGACTTGTTAGCCTGTAGTGTGAATGAGGTATTTGAGATATTTCGGGTGGTGCCTAAATTAAATCATCTGTTAGGAATCATGGGCGATTTAGGCCTTGGCTATTTATCTCTAGGACAGGCGGCGAATACCCTTTCGGGCGGAGAAGCACAACGTTTGAAGCTGGCGGTGGAGCTCGCACGACCATCTGCTGGTCACACGTTTTATTTATTCGATGAACCAACCACTGGCCTGCACTTCGGTGATGTGAATCAGTTGATTTTGGCATTTCATCGCTTGCGTGACGCGGGCCACACGGTCCTAGTCGTGGAGCATCAAATGGATCTGGTAGCCGCATCGGACTGGGTCATCGATCTAGGGCCTGGTGGAGGAGTGCATGGAGGCGCGATTGTCGCAGAGGGTAAACCCGAGGACGTAGCTGCTAATTCGCAGTCGGCAACAGGTCGAGCACTGGCTTCATGGAAAAGAGGAGTGTAAAAAAGAAAAACAAAATCCGGTAGGAGTAGCGTTATTTTTAAGGACGATGACAACCCTATGAGTGCAGTCACATCACTATCTCCTTCCGCAACCGCTTGGCGCGCTTGGCTCACCGCCAACGGTCCTCGCTTGCTGTTGTTTGCCAAAAATCAAACTCGCAACGCGCAGGACGCCGAAGACGTATTGCAGGACGCGCTGGTCAAATTGGTTGAAAAACTCAACGACGGCAGCTTTGATGGCGGTCAGGACATGTGGATGGCGTATCTTTATACTACCATTCGTCGACAGGCGATCGACTTGGGTCGCAAGGATGATCGTCGTCGCAAACGCGAAGATTTTGTTTCGGATGAAATCGAAGCCGAAGCTGCGGTAAAGTCCGATCCTTGGTTTGAGTCGGACGCCTCGGGCGAGGAAACCCGTGGACAATTGGAGGCGGGCTTAAAAGAACTGCCAACCAAATTTTCTGAAGTCATTCTGCTCAAAATCTGGTCTGATAAAACATTCGCTGAAATTGGTGTAATGCTGCAAATTTCGCAAAATACAGCGGCCTCACGCTATCGATATGGACTTGAAATGCTTAAACGCAAACTTGTGGAGTCTAAAACCAAGGGCGATCTCTCGCTCTAACCTCAAACTTCTCTCACGAATATGGAAATGAATTATAAAGATCTCGAACAACTCATCGCTAGTCTTAAACCGACGGGGCTCAGCGATTGCACGCTTTCGCGCCTGGAAATGGCGATGTGCGGACGACTCGACGCAGATGCCTCTCATGCAGCCGTAGAGCGCTCCCTCCATGCGATGGCTCCTCGATCTCTCTCGGATGACACTTTCGAAAAGCTTTTTTGCCTCATCGAAAACGTGGCATTCCCGATGAACGAAAAAGTCGTGCTCTTTCCCGTGGCTCACAAGCAATCCGCGGAAACACAGCCGGTGCGCCGTGCATCGTTTGCTAAGCGCATCACTGCCATTGCGGCTGTTGCCACATTGGGCGGACTTGCGGCGCTGTGGACGCCCGTTGTGGGCGAGCGAAAAATTTCCTCAACGGAAACGGGAGTTCGCCCGAATTTCAATCAATCAGGAGTCGTTGCCACGAACTATGGATCTGATATCGAGACTGCCGCAGACGAAGGGGTCATCTGGACTGAAGATCATCAACCGCGTCGTGTCTTGCGCATTCAATACCAAGACCGAGTGCTGGTGCGTGATCAAAATGGCGTCGAGCGCATGTTGTTTCTTCCCCGCGAAGAGGTCTACGTTGTCCCCGAAAAAGTCGATTGAGTCGACTATGAGTCATCCAACCTTCAACTCTTTTTTCCTATGAAACCATTATTTTTTTGTTTTGTTGTCAGTAGCTTGGCATGCTCTGTAATTCTTGCGTTGGAGCCGCCGCAGCCGATTAAGCCACTCGCTCCGCGATTGGAAAAACTTGACGAGCAAGAGTCAGCAAAACCCGCTGAGCGTGCGGAGTTGCCCCGCGAAAAAGAAGCTCCAGCCATAGAAATCGAGATATTGCCTCAACAAGCTGAGCCTCAAAACGTCGAGAAAATGCCGATGGTTGCCGCGAAACCTTACATGGGGCTTGGCATGGAACGTTTGCCTGATGCCTTGGCCGGGCATCTCGGAATCGATAAAAATGCCGCTGCGATGATCCGCGTGATCGATCCTCAAGGTCCGGCTCAGGCTGCTGGGCTGGCAGAATTTGACATCATCACAGCCGTTAACGGCAAAAATATCCGATCCCATGATTGCCTCTGTGAGCTTCTGGAAAAGCACAAACCAGGTGATCAGGTAAAGGTCACGTACTTTCATCGCGGTGAGAAAAAGGAAACTTCGCTTTCTCTAACAGATCGCCCGGATGATGAGGTCTTTGGCGTCGACGATCTTGCTCCTCAAGACCCTGCTTTACCGCAAGATGCCTTGCGCATGTTGCCTCAAGAACTGCGCGACGCCATCGAGAAAAACATCCAAGCTATGGGTCAAGAAGCATTTCTTGATACTGAATTTCACGTCTTGCCCGGTGGTGCCAATGCCATGCCTGAAATCGAGAAACGTTTGCAAAAAATGATGGACGGCATGCAGCAGTTGCACATTCAGCCAGGTGATGTGAAGATGAAAATGGTGATGAAGTCGATGCTTACCACGCAAGATGAGCAAGGGAAAATCGAAATCTCACGCGATGGTGATTCTGCTGAGGCTCGGGTATTTGATCAAGCCGGTAACTTACTGTGGTCTGGTCCATACATCACGCCACAGGATCACGCCGCTGTACCGCCTCCAGTTCGTGAGCGCCTCGACAAGCTCAACATAGAGATGGGAGCAGAAGGTGGCATCAAATTGAAAATGCTGCCGCGTGCGAAGTGACAAATTTTTTCCGTAAATTTTCTCGTCGGCGATGCACGGGGCTGCTAAAGCTTTGCGCACGCCACTCATGAAACGAATTTCGTTCTTTTTCTCTCTGCTCCTGTGTTGTGTCCTGTTAGGTTCGCTGAATTCATGCGTCGTTCGCATGCCTACCGCTCCAAAGACGACTCGGGCTTCGGCCCAGCAGCCGGCCGTGAATAAAACCGTTGTTCACAAAGCTGCTCCCGGAAAAGTTTCTGTCTATCTCATCGCCGATAGCTTGCACACCTCGATCGCTGTTCCCTACGATTGGCTTCTGGAGCGCGGTTACAAAGCGCCCGAGGCTCTTGTTTTTCCCCAAGGAAATTCGCGTTACATCGTGATGAGTTGGGGGGATCGTGTGGCTTATTTGCAGAAGGGTTGGCTGCGGCCTTGGGAGATAATTAATGCACTTTTTATACCATCAGCCTCGGTTACGGAAATCATTCCGATTTCATGGAACGTGCAGGACGTATGCTACCGTCAACGCATCTATCGAGCCGAAATTTCAGCGAAAAAAGGCCGTGCGCTCGCATCATTTCTTAACCACAGCAATGTCATGAACTCGCGTGGTTTTCCAAGCATCATCGCAGCATCCACTTGGGGCAATGGCTATCTTCTCGATTGTAAATACTCCTACTATTTTCCGCGCATCTGCAACGTCTGGACGGGACAAACTCTTGAGGCTTGCGGATTATCCATTAACATGCGCTCTGCCATCAGCGCCAACGGATTGATCCGTCAGGCGGAAAAACAAGGCTTCACGCTGATTCATGAGGGTGATGTAAAAACCAAATACGGTCGCGCGCAGGCCGACGATTGATCGACGGTGAGTGAGACACAGACATGGCCTGGTCTTGAGATCGATGAGTTTATTTTTTTCATTGCCACCGAGCGTGGTCTTTCCGCTGCCTATCAACTCTCTGTCCGTCAAACGCTCGATGCCTTGCACGCATGGGGCAATCGACACCAGCACTCGCTCGCAGATCTTGGAACCGATGAGCTATCCGCCTTCCTTGCTGATCGCAAATGCGAGAGCCTCGATGCCTCATCGCTGCGCATCACTGCCGTTCATCTGAAGGTGTTTTTCCGCTGGCTCTCGGCAAAAGGCCGATTGCTGATGGATCCCGCCGAACCTCTGCACGCGCCCAAGCCTGAAAAAATTCTGCCCGAGACATTGCACGCTCGTGAGTGCACTCGTTTGTTAGAAAGCATCGATGTCGCCAAGTTTTTGGGTAGCCGTGATCGCGCCATGCTCGAGCTTTTCTATTCTTCGGGCCTTCGGCTCAGCGAGCTTTGTGGTGCCCGGTTGGAGAACTTGGATCTCGGAGAAAAATTCATTCGCGTCACAGGCAAAGGCAACAAAACACGCATTGTGCCACTTGGCGATGAAGCGCGGATCAGCATCGAGCACTACCTCGCCGTGGAGCGCCCGACATTGGTCAAGCGCCGTACTTCCTCGCATATCTTTCTCTCGGTGCGCGGTGAAGCACTATCGACTGATCGCGTACGCGAGATCGTCAAGGAGCGCGCGCAGCAAGCTGGCATTGAACAAAACATCTATCCGCACCTTTTGCGTCATTCCTTTGCGACCCATTTGCTAGAAGGTGGTGCCGATTTGCGCGTGATCCAAGAACTGCTGGGCCACGCCGACATTTCCACCACTCAAATCTACACTCACGTCGATCAAAAGCGCATGAAAAATATCCACAAATCCTTCCATCCGCGCGGGTAGTTCGCCTTGCATGAATGAATGTTCGCATAGTTCATGCAATCGATTCATCATGCCACGTTTTTTCCACATTGAGGTTTTACTTCAGGGCAGCTAGGGCTATTACTAGCTGTGTTATGGCATTTGATCGATTCGCAACAGAACTACTCCGTTACCCCGCACACGGATTTTCCCTCGACACCTCGCGCATGGACATCCCTGCGGATTTCTATCAGTCCATGAAGGGCAAAATCGACAAAGCCTTCGCGGATATGGTCGCTCTGGAAGGTGGTGCGATTGCGAATCCCGATGAAGGACGCATGGTCGGCCACTATTGGCTGCGCAATGCCGCACTCGCACCGAGCGACACCCTGCGCGCGCAAATCACCGAGCCTCTTGAAGCATTGAAGCAATTCGCCGCTGATGTGCACAGTGCCACGGTGAAAAATCCTGCTGCGGGCAATTTCCATCGCCTCTTGGTTATCGGCATCGGTGGCTCTGCTCTCGGACCTCAGCTCGTATCGGAAGCCATCGGCCACAATGCGCGCATGCCGATCCATTTTTTTGATAACACCGACCCCGATGGCATTGATCGCGTGTTGGCCTCGATCGGACAAAACAATCTCGCCACCACGTTGGTCTTGGTGATTTCGAAATCCGGCGGTACGCCCGAAACCCGCAACGGTATGGTTGAGGCCAAGGCGGCCTACGAGGCGGCGGGTCTGGACTTTGGCAAACACGCCGTCGCCATCACAGGTGAGGGCTCGAAGTTGGATCAATACGCCGTTGCCCAAGGATTTATCACTCGCTTCCCGATGGAAGACTGGGTCGGTGGTCGTACTAGTGTGCTCTCGACGGTAGGACTCGTGCCTGCTGCGCTGCAAGGAATCGACGTTGATGCGATGCTCGCAGGAGCCGCTGCCATGGATGCCGAAACGCGCAAGCAAGAAGTGAAATCCAATGCCTCGATGCGCCTCGCGCTCGCTTGGTACTATGGCTGCAATGGCAAAGGTGAAAAGGACATGGTCGTGCTGCCTTACAAAGACTCGCTGTGCCTGATGTCAAAATACCTGCAACAGCTGGTCATGGAATCGATTGGTAAAGAGTTCGATCTCGATGGCAAGCAAGTGCACCAAGGCATCGCCGTTTACGGCAACAAGGGATCGACTGACCAACACGCGTATGTGCAGCAGCTTCGTGATGGCGTGCCGAATTTCTTCGCGACCTTCATTGAAGTGCGCAAAGGTCGCGACGGCGACACCATCGAAGTCGAGCCCGGCAATACCTCGGCCGACTACCTGCAAGGATTCCTCCGTGGCACCCGCAGCGCGCTCTATCAATCCGGTCGCAAATCGATCACGATTTCACTCCCCGAAGTATCGCCGTTCCAAGTGGGCCTGTTGATTGCTCTCTACGAGCGCGCAGTGTCCTTCTACGCCTCCTTAGTCAACATCAACGCTTACCACCAACCCGGCGTCGAAGCAGGGAAAAAAGCCGCAGCCACCTTCCTCGATACCCTCAATGCGGTGCGCGGAAACGTCACCGCATCACCCAAAACCGCCAGCGAAATCGCCACCGCGATCCAAGCCGAAGCGGAGGATGTTTACCACTGCCTGAATCACCTCAGCGCCAATGGCGAACTCACCTGCAGTCTCGGTGCCACAGCGCTGGAAGATACGTTTTCGCTGTGATGTGAGGGAAGCAATGCCGATAGTGATTCGCCGCCATTGATTACAGGATTTCATGATTTTCAAGAGGAGCAAGATTGGGAATTTCTAAAATTGCCCCCAAGTAAAATTGCCACTTTTCTTTGAAACATCAGCGTTGGATTTGCGTATTGATGTCTGTGTTTTTTAGTGTATCAGAAAAAATGGGTTCTTCGGTGATGTCGCGGGTGTGTTCTCTGCTGTGCGTGGTGGGGTTGATGGGCTTTGCTCAGGGGCAGACAGAAATGACTTCTGCGGTTTCGCTGGCGGGCAATGCGTTTGTTACGAAATCTGCGGAGGGTTCGCAGGATGGCATGGGGCGCGATGGCCTACAGTGGCAGCAGGCGGATACGCAGGTTAGCGTCTATTTTCATGTGGATAGGCCCTGTGAGTTGTCGCTCGCACTGCAAGCGCGCAGCGAGGGGAAATCGGTGATCCAAGCCAAGGTTTTATCGCAATCGTGGCAGGTGTCGATCGAGAGCAAGGACTATGCCGAATCCGCTCTTGGCAAGGTTTCTGTCAAGGCGCTTGGCTATGTGCGGGTGGATCTGCAAGGCATGAGTAAAGCCGGTGCGCAGTATGCTGATGTGGCTGAAGTGATCGTTCGTTCATCGACGCCTGGCTTGAAGCTTTCCTATGTGAAATCGGACGAAGGCAATATGTTTTATTGGGGCAAACGGGGACCATCGGTGCATCTCGGCTATCAGATGCCTGCCGATAAAACGATTCGCTATGCCTACAGCGAAATTACGGTGCCAAAGGGCCAAGATCCGATTGGTTCGTATTTCATGGCCAATGGCTTCGGTGAAGGGTATTTTGGGATTCAGGTGAAAAGCCCGACGGAGCGCTGGATTTTGTTTTCAGTATGGAGTCCGTTCCACACCGATAATCCAAGCGAGATTCCCGAAGAGCAGAAAATTTTGACATTGGCACAGGGCGAAGGAGTGCGCGTCGGAGCCTTCGGTGGGGAAGGTTCGGGTGGCCAAAGCATTTGTGTGTTCCCGTGGAAAGCTGGCACCTCCTATAAGTTTCTGACTTCTGTTCATCCCGATGGTAAAGGTCATACGATCTACGCGGCATGGTTTGGTGAAGTTGGCAAAAAAGAGTGGAAACTCATTGCACGATTTCAGCGTCCCAAGACCGACAAACATCTCACAGGCTTTCATTCGTTCTTAGAAAACTTCGATGCCTCACGCGGGTACTATGTTCGTAGTAGTTTGCACGCCAATCAATGGGTCTGCGATGTAGATGGTAAATGGCACGAGCTCACCCAAGCACGCTTCACAGGCGACGCCACAGCGGGCGGCGAGCATCGGCTAGACTATGCGGGAGGCCTTGTCAAAGACGGCTTCTTCATGCGCAATGGCGGATTTTTTTCCGACCGTGTGGCGATCAATCAAGTTTTCACACGCAAGGCAAGTCCTGAGAAAAAGCCGGTGATTGATTTTGGTAATTTGCCTTGATTACCGTGGCGGCGCTTTTCAAGCGCCAAGCCTCATATTCAAATTCACACATTGAGCCTGTCGCTTGGAAAGCGACGCCACGATCAAACAAACATCCCGACGATTGCGGCGCTGGTGAGGTTGGATAGGGTGCCGGCCATCACGGCGCGAAGTCCGAGTTGGGCGATTTCACTGCGGCGATTGGGGGCCATTACGCCGAGCCCGCCGATCAGGATGGCGATGGAAGAAAGATTGGCAAAACCGCAGAGTGCTACAGAGCAAATGGCGACGGTTTTTTCTGATAGATTACCCATGATTTTGCCGAACTCACCGTAGGCGACGAATTCATTGAGCACGAGTTTTTGGCCGATCAGAGTGCCGCCTTGTTTCATTTCTTCGACGGGTATTCCAGTGAGCCAAGCGACGGGAGAAAAGCACCATCCGAGGATGCTTTGGAGACTCAGGTTGGGTTGATGAAATAGTCCGCCGATGCCACTGAGGCAGAGATTGAGCAAGGCGATCAGGCCGATGAATGCTAACAACATCGCGCCGACATTGAGCGCAAGCTTGAGACCAGTGGAGGCACCAAGCGCTGCGGCATCGAGCACGTTGGAAGGCACATCTTCGGCATCAGCAAAGGCGAGCACTCCTTCCTGCGGTTGTTCGACTTCGGGCTTCATCAATTTAGCAAATAACAAGCCACCGGGGGCAGCCATGAAGGACGCGGCAATGAGATATTTCATCGGCACGCCCATCGAGGCATAACCTGCTAAAACCGAACCCGCCACGCTGGCGAGTCCGCCGACCATCACGGCAAAAAGTTCAGAGCTGGTCATCCGGGCGATGTAGGGTTTTACCACCAATGGAGCTTCGGTTTGGCCGACGAAAATGTTTGCCGCAGCAGATAAAGATTCGGCACTGCTGGTTCCTAACAGTTTTCTCAATCCTCCGCCTAACAAACGAATGACCCACTGCATGATGCCGATGTGATAGAGAACGGCAATCAGCGAGGAAAAGAAAATGATCATCGGTAAGACGCGCAAGGCGAACACAAAGCCGATTGATGTGCCGTCTGCTGAGAGTGGACCAAAGAGAAAGTCGACACCGTTTTTTCCTGCCGCGATGGCATCGGTGACGCGATTGCTAAACCAATTCAGCGCCTCTCGACCACGAGGCACTCCAAACACCAGTGCGCCGATGCCGACTTGCAGTGCTAAGGCCACAGCCACGGTTCGCCAGCGAATGGCTTTCTTGTGATCGCACATCAGCCACGCAAACAACAGAAAACTAGCAATACCGAGCAGGCCAAACATGACTGACCTTTAGCAGAGAAGTTCTGTGCTGGGAAGAACGGAAACGTGTCGAGAATCATTCTGTTGGTTTTGCCCGTGGATTGCGCAGGTAGTAGAAGCGACCATCTTCTGCTCCACCAAGAAAATCGGGAATGCCGTTGTTATCGAAATCGACAGCACAGGGGCTGACATCGTGGCCTTCGATGTTCTTTGCGGCAATTGGCCCCATTTTTTCGAAGGTCCAGGTTTCGTTCGTCGATGCAGTCTGCCGCCACAACTCGGCATTGGCGGCATTCAGAAGCAGATCGATGGCTCCGTCTTGATCCCAATCGGTTAGGCAAAGCTTGCGACGGCCACTCGCGCCACCTATTTTGGCATTAAGACGCAGTGGTTTTCCGTTAGATTCGAGAAAGGCGCGTCGCGGTGCTTGGAGTGTGAGATCTTTGTTGCGGCAAAACCAGACGAGGTAGCCCTCGGGATCCAGCATGATGAGATCGATGAGACCATCGCGATTCATGTCATGTGCGACCGGTGTAGTCCGCCATTGGGTGATCATTTCCTTGCCACTAGGTTTTTTCCACGACCACGCAGGTGTCGGCGTGGCTCCTTCCCATGCAACCTCGATGGCCTGCGCTTTCATCATCACGGGTAATTGGCGTGTGCCTTTGTTTTTCAACCATACGACTTCACCAAGAATGCTATTGATGAGGATGTCAGGTAGCGCATCGTGATCCCAATCGACGACGTTGATCGTGGTATAGCCCCATTTCGCCTCCGCGGGACCTTGTATGCTACAGTTTTCGCCAGCCATAATGCGAAAAGGCTTGCCCTCAAACTCGATGCTGCGCGGTGCGGCCCAGCGCGGTTGCTCGACGCCCTTGCCACTCAGGTTTTCAAACCATTCGATAGTTCCTGCGGTATTGCCGCTGAGAATGTCTTGGTCACCATCGCCATCCCAATCGTAGGCAAAGGGGGTGGCCAGTGCGCCGCATTTGAGAGTATCTGCTTGTTGCGAAAAATACTTGGGCTGTTGGAAAATTGGAACGTTATCGCGGAACTTGCCGGTGTGCTCGATGAAAGCAACGCGTCCGTCTTCATCGCCAACGATGAGATCGACGTCGCCGTCCTTATCCCAATCGATCGATACCGGAACGATCATTTGCACCTGCATGGTTACTTTTTTTTCTTGTGGATCTAACAACGGAACGCCTGCCGCATAGAGAGGCTCAGAGTTTGTATTACGATTTTCATAGTAGGTCATGCCATCCAGAAAACTTCCGCAAATCAGATCGAGGTCATCATCGGCATCGAAGTGATCAAAATTCGGCGAAGGACAACCAAAAGTTTCCAGCGGTTTACCATCGGCGAGAAGCTGATAGGGTTCACCAAAGCTGTCATCGCTGCGTCCGTGAAAAATGTGTACCGTGCCGAGCAGTGAACCATTTTTCCAGCGTCCCTTTTGATCCCATGCATTGTCCCAACCATAGTGGCTCCAGTCTTCTGTGCCGACGATGAGATCATCACGACCATCGCCATTGAAGTCAGCATAGCGCCATTGATTGTGGCGGATACCGAAAACCTTGGCGAATTTCCCTTGAGGTGCGAAGGGGTTTTTCGCGATTGGAAGGGCTTTTTTGTGCTGAATACCAGTTTGTGCAAAATTTTGATACTCCCAGCCGGGCGATAGCACTTTCATGCTGTCATGGCGGTAACTCGGCATGACGTAGGGAACCGTCGCGCTGATGCGCCGTGCTGCACGAAAAATGGGCAGGGGATTTTTTGCCGTATCGCCGCTGATATTTTCGAAAACATAGACGCCGTTTGATGGCTTGTCCGGGCAAGAAACGATTAGGTCATAGTCGCCATCTTGATCGGCATCGCATGGCAGCGGCCAAGCCCAAAGTCCCACTCCGAGATCGACAACTAGCTCGGGATTTTGATAGCGCAAAGGCTCCAACGCAAAGCATGAAGAGCTGGCGCTGAGGAAAGAAGCAAGCAGGTAGGTCGTGCGAATCAACATGAAAGATCCTTCAACCAATGCGGTCCGCGCCGAAATAAGGGACCAGTGCCGCAGGGATGCGGATGCTGCCGTCGGGCTGTTGGCATTGTTCGAGAAGGGCCACGTAGAGGCGAGGTAGGGCGGTGCCGGAGCCGTTCAGCGTATGCGGGAAGCGGTTTTTACCTTCGGCATCTTTGAATCGCAGTTTCATGCGGCGAGCTTGATACTCCGTGAAGCACGAGCAGCTCGATACCTCCAAGTATTTACCGTGGCCTGGGGCCCAGACCTCGATGTCGTAGGTTTTTGCGGAGCTAAAGCCAATGTCGCCGGTGCAGAGCTCGATGGTGCGATAGTGCAGGCCGAGCTTTTGCAGGATGGATTCGGCGTGACCGGTGAGCTGCTCTAACATCTCGAAGCCATGATCGGGGTGGACAATTTGGACGAGTTCGACTTTATCGAACTGGTGCATGCGAATGATGCCTTTGTTGTCGCGGCCTGCCGATCCAGCCTCGCGGCGGAAGCAGGGAGTGTAGGCGACCATTTTCACGGGCAACTGGCTCTCGGCGAGCAAGGTGTCGCGATAAAGATTGGTCACGGGAACCTCGGCGGTAGGTGCCAGAAACAAGTTATTTTGCCCATCTTCACCGCGATCTGTGCCATACATGTCGTCCTCAAACTTAGGCAACTGGCCCGTACCTTCCATGCACTCGCGCTTGACGAGGTGAGGCACATTGACTTCTTCGTAGCCGTTTTGCGATTGGGTATCGAGCAGGAAATTGATCAGCGCTCTTTCGAGGCGGGCACCCAGTCCACGATACACCGCAAAGCCGGAGCCGGCGATGCGTGTGGCGTCATCCCAGTCGATGAGTTTGTGTTGGAGAGCAAGGACGACGTGATCCTTGGGTTCCGTGAGCTCGGGTTTGGTTCCCCATTCGCGGACCACAGGATTCGCAGTTTCATCTTCGCCTGCGGGACAAGCCTCGTGAGTGATGTTGGGGATGTGCAGCAGTAATTCATTTTGCTTCAAGCTGGTGGCTTCCACCTCGGCATCGAGCTCATCGATTTTTGCATTGATCGTGCGAGCCTCGACTTCTGCCGCGGAGGTGTCTTCGCCTTTGCCTTTGGCCATACCAATCGATTTCGCAATTTGCTTTCGCTGCGATTGAAGTTGTTGTTTTTCCGTCTCGGCCGCGCGGCGTTTTTCATCACAGGCGAGGACATCGTCGATCAATTTCCAGTGATTTCCACCACGGAGTTTGAGACGTTCTTGAACGGTTTGCGGGTTGTCACGGATGATGCGGATATCGAGCATGGGAAAAAAAGTTGCGCGTATAGTAGGCGAGTTGCGCGCGGGACACAAGGACGAAGGGGGAGAATTTGGAACGTTTCCTTGTCCTACATCTGAAGAATTACCGCCGCAAAAAATCGCAAATACCGCAAAAATGGGGATTTCCGTAATTTATTCATAAAAGGAACATGGAAACGACAACCGGAGCGCAGCGGAGATAGCGGGACTAAATTCTTTCTAAATACTCCCGCAAATTTAACGGATTATACTGATTTTGTAAGAAGAATGGATATATCTCTCATGCACTTTTGAAGTGAGTCGAAAATTCCTGCTGATAGTAATTGTCTTATCCGTTAAATCAGTAAAATTCGTCGTTAATTGGCTGGAATTTAGCATTCCATTTTCCCTTCTACGTTTATTGGCCGAGATTTTGGTATTCGGATGGGACGGGCAGGGGATTTCCGTCGATGGGAGGCAGATCTTGCGGTGGAGGTGGCAGGTCTTCCGGTAGAGGTGGAAAGGCATCGCCATTGCCGGGTGGCGGTCCATCGTAGCTAGGAAGAGTCAGTGGGTCGCCAGCTGCAGGATCGATATTGGGCAAAAGTGGGTTGATGGGGTTGTAGCCCGAGGGCATTTCTTGGTCGTTGATGAAAGGAGTGGCATCACTGTGATTCATTTTGTGTGCGAGAATCCGCGGCCAAGCTTGGGCATCGATGAGTTCACCTTTGTAGGTCAATTCGACAACTTGGCCGTAGTATTCCTTGTCACCAAACAAATGCTCTTGCTGAGCATCTTGGGGCGGAATGGTGTAGTGAACGAGAAGGCGTTCTTCGCCGCTGGCCCAGTCGAGAGGTTCGGTGATCCACTTAATATCTTTTTTATAATCCGGTGCTGTTGTCGTTTTTGCAATTTCTTTTTTGGCTCCTATTATATCAAAAAAAGTGACTTTCACTTCGAGGTCACGCCCTTCAATTTGCTCGCCTGGAACACATTGAACGGGAATGGTGATGCTGATTTTTTTCCCTGCTTCTTCGTTTGGGTCGCGGAAAACATTGGTTCGCCCCAGAACGATGCGATTGATTTTGTCCTGAGGTTGTTCGAAGCCTGCGATCAATTTATCGGATGCCTTGAGAAACAAGGTGCCAGCTCCGGAGGTGCCGAGTTCTTTGACTTTGTGATAGTAGGCGCGGGCGCGATCGTAAATGCCCATGGACTCATGGCAGAGTCCTAACTCGAACAACGCGTTAGGTTCAGAGGGATTGGTGCGGAGGACATCTTCCAATTTAGTGATCGCGATGATCATGTCTTCGGCGATGCGAGCAGCGCGCGCTTCATTAACGAGACGCTCTGCTATGGGATCCGCAATCGGTGGTGTATCCAAAGGTCGCGCGGCAGGAAGTGGAATGGTAACGACATCCTGTGATTCCTGAGTATCAGGAACGAAAACACGAGGAGCAGGCTTGGGCGTGAGTTCGGGTGCTGGCGTCAGCTCAGGGGGCTTTGGTTCTATGGGCGGCGAGACAATTTTTTCCACGACTTTCACCTCACGCGAGGATTCGATGCGTATGGCTAAGGCGACTCCTGAAACGATGAGTTGGCTGAAAGCAACAAGCCCCATGAACCAGCAGGAGATGCGGAAAACCAAGGTTTGTTTTGGTGTGATGACCATGAGCTTCGGCAAAGATTGTGTTCTCGGCTTTCAGGAAAGTCAAGGGGGCTGTGAAATGCTTTTACGGGAGGCTGATTGATTTGCCAATAGCTGTTAGTTCTTTTTTCGTGCGCTCATCCATTTGCGGAAATCGCCACCTTTCCAGTCCGGGAGAGTGCGCAGGTTGAGCCATTCTTGCAGCGGCTTGAGTGGCGTCATGTGGATGGGTAAATGATTCATCGCTTTGCTCATGGTCATGGCGGTGCGCCAGACGGAAGGTGATGTAGCGAGTGTGGCAAACGGACTCATTGGCAGAGCGCCAGGCGAGTAGACTTCTTCTTGCTTGGCTTTATCGCGAAGGCGCAAAAGAAGATCGGGAATGGGGATGTCGACTGGGCAAACTTCATTGCAGGCGCCGCATAGCGATGACGCTTTTGGTAGGTCGGCCAACTCAGGGAAGCGGTTACCGAAAAGAAGTGGCGAGAGCACTGCACCAACGGGGCCACCGTAGGGTGAGCGGTAGGCGTGTCCCGATGCTTGGCGATAGACGGGACAAACGTTCTGACACGCACCACAGCGGATACAACGCAGGATTTCTCGGCAATTGGATTCAAGAACATCGGTGCGGCCATTGTTCATGAACACTACGTGCATGTTAGTTGGTCCGGATGGTTGCTCGGCGGCTTTGGGGCCGTTGATGAACTCGGTGTAAACCGTGAGTTGTTGGCCTGTGGCAGAACGACCTAAGAGATTAAGGAAAACGCCGAGATCACGGTCTGTAGGGACGATTTTCTCAATGCCGACCAAAGCGATGTGGACATCCACGGGGGCCATGCCAAAGCGGGTGTTGCCTTCATTGGTGACCAGCACGAGGCGACCAGTTTCGGCAGAAACAAAATTGGCCCCGGTGATCACGGCTTGCGCTTCCATGTATTTCGCACGCAGGTGGTAACGAGCGCGGTGGGTGATGGTCTCGGGGTCGTCGTTGTAATCGGCAGCAATTCCCTCACGCAGAAATGTCTTCGCAATATCGCGACGGTTTTTGTGAATGATCGGTTTGACGATGTGCGATGGTTCATCATCGTCGAGCTGGATGATGAATTCACCGAGGTCAGATTCGAGGCACTCGATACCGTTTTCGATGAGAAAAGGATTGAGGTGAATCTCCTCAGCGGCCATCGATTTTGATTTGGTCAAGCGGCTGACTTCGTGAGAGCGGAGAATCGAGAGAATGGTGTTTTTGGCATCAGCATCAGAATCGGCGAAGTGAACATGGGTTCCATTATTTAGTAGCGCCGCTTCGGCCTTCGGCAAATACTCATCGAGATGATGCAGCGTGTGATCTTTGATCTGAGCTGCTAGCTTGCGCAACGAATCCGGATCGGCGTAGTCGTGATGCAGGACCTTATAGCGTTTATCCGTGCCAGTGGCCGAGCCATCGATCACCGAGGCTTGTTTTTCATCGGAAATGTTACGTGCGTAGGAGTCGATCAGTTGGTGCATGTGATACGGAGTTGGCGGAACATAGCACAGAAATGGGACAAGTGAAATGGCTTTGTGCGCCAGTATATAAAAAAACGCGCTCCATTTGGGAGCGCGTTGTGGTAAAATTGAGGAATGTAACTCCCCCGAGATTACTCAGCGGCAGATTCTTCTTTATCGTCTTTCGGAGCCACCACGTTGATGGTGAGAATCGTCGTAACTAGTGGATGAACGCGCACATTGACGTCGATCTTGCCCGACTTTTTGATCGGTTTTTCAAGTTCGATGCCGTGACGGTCGATAACTATGCCGGCAGCTTCCAATTCGCGATGAATGTCGATGGAGGTCACAGAGCCGAATGCGCGGCCGTCTTGACCGATTTCGAGAGTGAACTTCGGACGAAGTTTGGCGATCTTGGCGGCCACTTCTTGAGCGGTGACCAATTCTTCTGCTTCACGCTTCTCGCGCACAGCTTTCAGAGCGTTAACATAACGAAGGTTAGCGCGGGTGGCTTCGAAAGCCTTGCCTTGTGGAATAAGGAAATTGCGAGCGTAACCGGCGCGTACTTTGACGACATCCGATTCGGCACCGAGACCTTCGATTTTTTCTTTGAGAATTACTTGAGCTGTAGCCATGACGGTAAAATGCTGTTGCGGGGCGCGGAAGTTGCGCGAAAGGAGGTAATCAGTCAAGAAATAATTTTACGGATCGTCCAAAATGCGCGAATTACTTTGATTTTTCGTCGATTTTACGCATCCGTGCCAGCGAGATTTCCCAAGTTCGTCTCTCGATATCATGAAAATACTTCCAGGTTTCGGCGAGCTGAGAGTATTGCTGATTCTAGGATCGTGACGTATCAAACGAAAAATATAAGCACATCGGCCGATTCATAAATCCCCACTCATGACAGTGTCCGGGTCTCATCAAAAAAGTGTCAGGCATTCATTTTCAGAATCAAAACTGCATTTCTTGCTCATCCTTAATTTCATAACCACGGTAAGTGTGATATGTTACCTGATGTGTCATGCAAAATTGCTCAAGTTTGACAGATCCTAGATCTACGATTACGTATGGGTTCTATGAATAAATCCTTGATTGTCAACATCGGCTGGTTGCTTGCCGTCGCTGCGGCGTTCATTGTGGGGATGAGCCGAGGGACGACGGAGGCGCGGCGTGCGACTGCTACAGAGTATGTCAATGGGCTGACTTCATTGAGAAATGGCGAGTTGTCCGGGAGTGATTCTGCGGCGGATCGTTCGAAGCGTCGATCGGGTCTCGCCAATGCAGATCGGCAGATGAGTGAGATCGAGAATTTGTTCGGTTCGGTTGCCACGGCAGCGGGTGGTCTTGAGGCGTTGGTCAATCAGGCGATGAAAGATCCCAATCCTTTGAATCGTCGATTGGCCTTCGCTCGCTTGCTTGAATCGTTGACTCCTGAAAATGCCGAGTCCGTCAGAACGCAGCTTGTTGCGTTGGGAGCGGAAGGTGATCAATGGCGTGACTTTTGCTATGCTTGGGGTGCGCTCTCGGGCAAAGCGGCGGTTGATTTGGCGATGAATAGTCGCGAGCGTGATCTCGCGGACACGATGACGGGTTGGGCTGCGGCAAATCCCACGGAAGCGATGGCGCTATTGCAGAACTTGCCCGAGGAAATAAATGGCCAACGCGATGAACTGACGGCGAGTGTAATTGCCGGCATCTCGCACAAAGATCGTGCCATGGCTACTGATATGATCGCAAAATTGGCGGCAGAGGGCTACGGTCGGGCCAATCAATTGATGGATATCGTGGCGCGTCAGGCATTGCGCACGGATGGCCCTGAAGCGGCTGCGGTATGGGCGGATTCATTGCCCAACGGCACACTCAAAGTTGCGGCGATGGACCGCATTGCCGATGCGTATTCGCGAAAAGACCCCGTCGCTGCTGCGAACTGGGCACAGAGTCAAGCGGCAGAGCCTTATGCTGCGCGGACGATCGAACAAATCGGACGGCGTTGGGCGGAGCAAGATCCTGTTTCTGCGGTCGGCTGGCTGGAAAATCTGCCAGCGGGCAACGGGCAAATTAGTGGCTTGCGCAGTGCCTTTGGCGACTGGGAGGACCGCGATCCTGCTGCCGCGAGCCAGCATCTGATGGCGATGCCACAATCACCACAGCGCGATTCAGCGATCAGCGGATTTTCCATGGGCTATGCTTGGCAAAACCCGCAAGCTGCCATCACCTGGGCGCAAGACATCAGTGATCCCACGCTGCGCCAAACCACTCTTACGCGTGCAGGCGAGGCATACTTGCGGACCGATCCCGTTGCGGGGCAAGCTTGGTTGCAATCGAGCGGCCTGCCTGCCGAAACTCAGCAACAGATCATCAATTCCTCGACACGTCGGTGATTTTTTCGCTACTATGAACATAGTAAAAAATGGTTCACTTTTGTTAAGCGTTTGCTGCGTGGTTTCTTGCGCCCGCCCCAGCGGCGCGGAAGGATACATGACGCGCGGCTACAGTGTGCGCGGACAATCGTATCAACCGCTGTCGGTCGAGCAGGCCTTGCACTACTCAGAAGTAGGGGAAGCATCTTGGTATAATGAATCGAAATTTTTTGGCCTGATCCGTGGCAATACCTCGCTCGGTGAAAAAGTTCAGCCGTGGCATTTGATTGCGGCGCATAAAACCTTGCCTTTGCCTTGTTTGGTGCGCGTGACTAATCTCGAAAATGGCAAATCGGTGAAAGTGCGCGTTAACGATCGCGGACCATTCATCGCAGCAAGGATCATCGATCTTTCCCCGCGCGCAGCTGGGCAAATTGGCATAAAGGAGCAAGGTCTCGCTCGTGTGAAAGTAGAAGTGCTGTCGGTGGGCGATGGTGCCTACAAACGCAAACCACGGCGAGGATTTTGATAGTCATGAATGACACAGCTTTGCTGAAACATGGCAGCGTGACCGCGCGTATTTCATTTGCTTTATGAAAAAATATCTACTTCTCGCCTTCACTGCTTTATTGAGTTCCTGCGCCACCATCGCTCCGCCAGCCAAATCAGGCACCGTGGATCACGTGGTGATGTTCTGGCAGAAAAATCCTGGCAATCAGGAAGACCGCAAAAAAATCACTGATGCGATGGATCGACTTCGTGTGATCGAGGGTGTGCAGTTTTTGGATTACGGCACAGCGGTATCCAGTGATCGCCCTGTGGTCGATGATTCGTTCGATGTCGCATTGCTCGTTCGTTTCACAGATGTCGCAGCCCTGCACGCCTACGAAGCCGACCCACGTCACGTGAAGGAAGTGAAAGAAGTATTGCTGCCGCTGACGAAAAAGATCCAAGTCTACGACTTTACCCGCTGAATTGGGCTCTTCAACTCAAACATAAAAAAATACCGCATCCTGAAGAGGTTGCGGTATTTTTGTTAGGTTGTGAAAATGATTTACTTCAACTCCTTAATCCGCAGGTTACGAAATTTGTAGGTTTGACCTTTTTCGCCGTGGTGTTGGATGCCGATGACGCCTTCGGCATCGGTGGCATCTTCGATGTCAGTGGTAACGACGCCGTTGACTTCGATGCGGATTTTTTTGCCTTTGCAACTGATACGGTAGGTATTCCAGTCGTTACGTTTGAAGGCATCGCCGGCGCGCTTGCGGAAGGCGGCTTCGCTTTCTTTATTGCCTTTAATGGGGCTGGCAAACCACATGCGACGACCTTCATCGTAGAGACCACCGGACCATTTCCTGTTAGGGTCGCCATCGACTTCTGCCTGGTAGCCGAAGACTTTGTTTTGGGATGCATGAGCACGGAACATGAAGCCGCTGTTGGCTTGTCCGGAGGGCAGGAGAATTTCGCCCTCGAAAATGAAATCACCGTAGGTTTTTTCGGTAACGAGAAAGAACTTTTGGTTGCCGGTGAGGTGGATCTCATCACCTACGACTTTGGCCTCGCCCCAGGTGTAGGCATTTTTCCAGCCATCGAGAGTTTTTCCATCGAAGAGTGGCTTGAAATCAGATTTGTCCTCGGCAAAGCAGGCGCTAGCCATGAGGCATGTGGTGGTCATCAGGGATAGTAGTTTCATTGCAGTGGGAATAAGATGAAGGAACACGAGTCAGAGATCAAGCTCGGAACGTGACTGTAGGGTCACGCATAAACGTGACGTTTTTTTCATTCTTGTGACGTAGGGAGAGCGGCATCGAGCCAGGCATCCATGCCGCCAGTTACGTTGGTGACATCGTTGTAGCCATTTTCTAACAAAAACTGTGCAGCGCGTGCAGAGCGGCCGCCTGCTTTGCAATGGATGATCACGGCTTTTGCTGGATTGATTTCTGCAATGCGCGCGGGGATGCTGGCTAAAGGTATGAGCGTGCTGCCAGAGATGGCTGCTTGCGCGTGTTCATCGGGCTCGCGGACATCGATGAGCTGGAAGTCATCTCCTGCGGTGATTTTGGCGTTGAGATATTGGACAGTGATGGCTGGCAGTGGTGACATGGTGTAGTTTTCCTGTTAGATTGGGCCGTCGAAGGTCATGATGTTTTCGACGTGGCGGGTATGAGGGAAGAGATCGAAGGGTTGAACGGCTGCGAGTGTAAATCCGGCATCGCGAAGTATGGCGAGATCACGCACTTGGGTGGCAGGATCACAGGACACATAGACGACGCGGCGTGGACGGAAGGCGATGAGTTGGTCGAGGAATTCCTGTGTGCAACCCTTGCGTGGAGGATCGATCACGACTGTTGTTTGCGCGGCGGGAAAGGTGATGTCGGCAAAAATGGCTTCGGCGCTAGCTGCGAGGAAGCTGGCATTCGTAATGCCATTTTTTGCGGCATTTTTGCGGGCCCAGTTGATGGCTGCTTCAGATACCTCGACGGCGGCGATTTTTTCGAAATGCTTGGCGAGGGCCAGAGCAAAGAGGCCGGAGCCGCAGTAGGCGTCGATGAGGAATTTGGTCTCTGGGAGACAAGCTTGTTGTTCCACGTAGCCGACGAATTCTTGGAGGATGAAGGGATTATTTTGGAAAAACTCACCGGCGAGGAAATCGTATCGCAGTGATCCGCAAACTTCGGTGACAATGGCGTTGTTGTCGGTTTCGACTTGGCGATTTCCTGCTTCATCGACGGTCGCACGCAGGAGTAAGGTGCCGCCTTTTTTGCCGGGATTGCAGCGGGTTTTTTCGCGCACGGCAGGGAGTGCGAGGTTGATTGACTGCATCGCGATCGGGCACTGGGGGACATCGAGAATTTGCGAGCGTCGACCTTGTGCCAAAAATCCAATCGGCATGAATTCCTCGGTATCGCGCGGCTTTTGGTAGTGGGGAGTGATTTTGGAACGATAGCCCCATTGTTGCGGCGAGGGATGGCAGGGGTTAACCGGAAAACTCATGCCAGCCATGTGTTTCATCAGTTCTTCGACTTGCCGTGTTTTCCATGCAAGCTGAGCAGGGTAGGAAAAATGCTGGTATTGGCAACCACCGCATTCAGTGAAAAGCGGGCATTGTGGGGCGACGCGATCGGGTGATGCCTCGATGACCTCGACGAGATCTGCTAGAGAGTAATTTTTCTCATTGCGATAGACTTTGGCTTTTACCGTTTCGCCCGGCAGGCAATAGGGGACGAAGACCACCCAGCCGTCGACGCGGGCAACGCCCATGCCGAGATTGGTTAGGGAATCGATGCACAACGTTAGCTCGTGATGATAGGGAAATGGCTCGGGACGGAATTTTTTCGGAGGTCGCACAGGCGCTAGTGAGACGTGGATTGAGGCGATAGGAAAGAGTAAAATGCATCGACATGCGCGATTTGCGCTGTAGCAAAAAATGCGCAGTCAATGGCGGGTGGTAGGTGGCATCGGCTGCGGGGGTGGCATTTTTTAGGCAAGTATTTGGATGCGCTTAGGGGACAGCGCGTGTCGCTTTTTCAATGGCTTGATTGGCTGTCCGGACATCGGCTTCATGCACACCTGATTTGCTGCCGTGCTGCCATGTGAAAATGGTCAACGCTTGGTTCAGTGCCTCGATGGCTTTACGAGCTTCGGCGCTATTGCTGGCTTTCGCTTTAGCGCGCAGGATGTGGATTTTTTCCCATGACTCAATGCCATCGCGCAGTCGCTCGAAGCGTACAGATGAACGATTTCCTGGGTAGATGAGGAAGCAATCGCCCGATGGCCAAGATGTGAAGTCGGTGGATTCGAGCGGGTTTTTCACCCACGAGTTGTAGGCCCATCGTAGGTAGCCGTCCATGTCTGCGGCGGCGGCAAAGAGCCCTAGCCATTCCGCCTCAGCGGGTGGTGAAAAAGTAAAGGTGTTTGGCACAGGTGGGCTGGTGCAGGTGTAGAAGGTGGTCTTTTTCCCTGCGGCGCGTCGTTCTGCGATGAGTGGTAGCAAACCATCGCTGTGTTGAATGATCGGAGAGATGTCGGCAAACTCACGTGTCAATTCGCTAGGCGCATTGATCGCGGAGGCGATGCCAATTTCTGGTGCGTGCTTTTGGATCGTGGCCATGGCTCCGCGCATGAGTTCATCGGGGCGCTCGTCGATGCCGATGTTGGTGCGCTTGAGCCAGCCTTTTTGGCGTAGGTGACGAACGAAATCCTCCAGGAAACGGCCCCAGTATTCATCGTAATCTGACGTTCCGGGACGTAGTGCCGCATCGATGTGAGAGGCGCTGGCTTCATCATAGTAGCGGAACTTGAGCGACCAAGGAATCATCGTGTAGCAATGGATGCGCGCGTTTTTCATGCCGACGTCATCGGACATGAAGGAGACCCAGGAATCGAAGTTTGTGTAGTCGAAGTGCCACGATCCATCCTTGCGTTTGGTCCAGTCGATCATGGAGGGGAAGGCATCATAGGTCTGACCGTTCCAGGCCTCATGCACCAAGGTGGTGGTGATGGTTTTTTGCCCTGCATCGGCAAGGCGCTTCATCATGGGTTTCATCAAGGCAAAATGCTCAGGCGACCAAGCCGGAACATCGTGCCAACGAGCGACTGATTCAGGGTGTTGCCAAAGATCGAGGTGAAAGGACCAATCGGCGGGCGCGGGAAGAGTGGCGGCGAGCACTTCGACTTCGATGGGGAAATCTAGGACGCCTGAGTTGCTACGCACGCGTAAGCCGCCACGATAGAGCCCCGGTTTGCTGCCGGCGGGGATATCGATGCTGATCCAGATTGGGCGATTCATTCCAGCGGCGAGAGTCAACTGGGTGGCGGTATCGATGATATCACCTTGTGGTTTGCCATCGGCTAAGGTGTAGCGGATGAACTTGGCATCGAAAGTGAGCGGTTTACTGCCTACTTGTGAAAGCGGCGTTGCTTCAAGGCGAAGATTTTCCTGCGAGTTAGATGCAGTGACGAGCACCTGCGCATTGACACGCTCGCCACGCCATGCGCTGAGTTTGACGCCTGCTTCGGCTGGTGCGAGTTCACAGGGGCCAGTGGGTGGATAGCGACGATCAATGCTGCCGACTCCACCTGTGAGACCTGCAAGTGGAGCCTCGGCATAACCTTCGATTTCCACGACGTGGCCACCTCTGTCATTGCCAGTGGAGTTTTTCAAAAAAGTGCTGCGGACGTAGCGAAGATCGCGTGGGTCGAAGCGAAAGAGATCGCCTTCAGCAGTGGCCGCGATGGAGTTGGCGCTGTGGTCACCGAGGATGAACCAAGATTTTTCGTCAACGGAACCTTCGACTTTGTATTGGTAAATGCGGCCATCGCTCCAATACGGCCAAACGCGAATAGCGGATAGTTTTGTTGCTGTTCCGAGATCGAGCTGATGCCATACGGGCAAATTTTCGCAGGCCCAGTGCGATGTGATATCGCGGCTGCCATCGACGGCTAGCGCGGGTGTCTGTGTGTCCCAATGGCCGCTCGCTCTGACCTTGGCATTGAGAAAAAGATTGCTGGAACCACCTGTGGCAGGAGCGGTGATGGGCTCGTAATTTGGTCTGCGCTCTGGTTGCGCGGAGAGCGGAAGGAGCAGAGCATGCAACCCGACTGTGCAGAAAAAAAGTCCAAACAAACGTGTCATTTCAGAGTCTTGGGGCGATCGATCGATTTGTCAAGTTGATAGGGTGCGGTGGCGATTGCTTCTAGAGTTGCGAATCAGCTTGTTATCTCTAATTAAGGTGATATAGTGAGAGGAAATTGCACTCAATATGCTTTACCAATCATTTTTTCTGTGGATCAGCCTTCTCGCTATCTTGCATGCGCAGGCTCCAAAAACCCCGACGGCATTTGAGCCACGAAGGATCGATGGCTCGCAAGCCATTCAGCCAAACATCGCGCCCTCACGCACGAAGGATGAAATCACTACCCGCGCTGTAACGTATATAGTTCTTGGGGATCTGCGTCAGTGGGCGAGCGCTGATGGTCGCACCATCGAGGCGAAATTGATCGCATTTGAAGACCTCGTCTTGGAAAGCAAGAAGGGCGCTGCCGCTGCAATGCCCGAGCCACCGAAACATCCGACGGTGGTGCGTGATGGAACAATTCGGCTATCTGTGAACCGGAAGCCCGCTGTTATTGCGTTGTCCAAGTTGGGTGTGGCGGACCAAGAATATGTCGAAAAAGTTCGCGTTCGCCACGCTGTGAAGCCCTGATACTTACTGCGGCATGGGATTGTCGTCCACGAGTGGGCGGGCGAGCATTTCCTCATACATGGCGATGTATTGCTCGGCCACTTCCTCGTGATTGAAACGTCGCTGTGATTCGCGCATTACGCGGCGCAGGTGCTCTTCTTTGATTTCCAGGGGCAAGCGATAAAACTGCATCGCCTGATCTGTGGCCCAACGCAAGGCGGAGGGATCGTAATGATCGAAGCGGAAGCCATTGCCCGCGCCATTTTGCACATCGAGATGATTGATGGTGTCGTAAAGACCACCCGTGGCGTGAACGACGGGAAGTGATCCGTATATGGGAGCGGTCATTTGCGGTAGGCCACAAGGCTCGAACAAGGAGGGCATGAACATGAAATCAGATCCTGCATAGCCAAGGCGTGACAAGCGTTCATCGAAGTCGACGATGGCAACACGCCCTTGCAGTCCGAACTCGCGCACGATCTGATGGAAAAATTTCTGATGAGGCCCGTTGGCGACGACGGCGATTTGCAGACCATCGTCCCAATAATCGGAGACCAAGCGCTGAAGAATATCTGTGAGCAATTGCGGTCCTTTTTGCTGGGGATCGAGACGCGAGGGCCAGAAAAACAGTGGAGCGTTCGGATTTTCAGTAAGATTCAGCTCGCGCTGTAGGGCGAGTTTATTGGCCTTTTTTCCCTCGATGACATCGATGAAATGGTATTGTTTCTCGATGTAAGGATCGGTCTCAGGGTCATAGGAGACATCGGGAGCATTGAGAATGCCTTTTGCGCAGCCCGCGTTGTATTTGTGGCGCAGTTCGGTGCGGACCGAGTCAGGCACCATCGGATGCCAGCCCTCGACGATTTCCCACAGGAAGCGCGGACTGACGGTGTTGATGAAGTGAGCGGAAAAAATCCCACTGGTGAGCAAGTCCACGGGCATGCTATTGCGGGCGTGCTCGTAGTTGTAGGGCACTCCATCGTAGTAGAGGTTGTGCCAGAATTCTGCGGCATCGATGCCACTGTCTTCAATTTCTGGCAGCCTCACGCGCTGAGTGTGGATGTTATGAACCGTGAAAAGGCTCTTGATGCCGCGGCGTCGAGCCATGCCCGGAATCAAGCCTGTCATCCAGTCATTGCAATGAATCAGGTCAGGTCGGGCGTTGGGGATGATATGATTGATGACTTCCCTCTGGAAAACCATGGCAATTTTCGTCGATTCCTCAGTATAACCCGAATAAACTTGCTCACGGTAATAAAAAATTCGGTCCTCGGCGAGATGAATGTGGGCATTGGGCAAAACCTCGTAGTATGTGCGCAGTTGCTTTTCGTGAAAACTGAAAACATCACCTTGGAACATGCGGCGGTAGTTCGGCAGGGCGACGTGGATATCCGCGCCGAGTTCAAAGAGTGCGGAAACGAGCGAGGCAGACACATCGGCGAGGCCGCCGGCCTTAGCGGACATCCGCTGCGCATAGTTCCCCATGCCTGAAGGTAGGTAGGTGATTTCTGGGGTGACGATGAGGATGCGAGGTCGTATTGAGGAAGACATTGAAGTTAGGGGAATAGAATGATTTGTGCCAGTTCGCAGATTTAGTATGACTTTTTTTATTTCATCTGCCACGCAAAACCATTCAATATTTTCGCGTATCCTGCAAAAATGAGCGATCCTAACGACGCGCCACACGGATGGTCTGACAAACGGCGGGAAAAATCTGCTTTTTCCTGCTGACCACGCCAGGCGCCGCGAAGGAATGATCGCCGATGCGCTCATAGGGGAGGCTTTGCAGCAAGGATTCATTGCCAACGGCTAGAATGTGGCTATAGTGCTCTGTTACATCGGTGATGACCAAGAAAATTAAATCAAGCTGTTCTTTTTCAACGAGCTCATGCAAATGGGCAAGAAGTTCGTCTTTGCGCCCCGCGAGCGCTTCCATGCCAAGCTCCTCGACCTGGGCGATAGAAATTTTCAGCCCTTCATCACTGAATTCTTTGCGGTCGGCATTCACGATCTCGTCTACGGTGCCATTGGCCAAAAGTGACCCAATGGCGAAAAATTGGCGTGTAAAATCGGCTGCTTCCACCCCTGCAACGTCGGCCAACCAGCCCAACATGTCGCGATCAAGATCCGTGGTCGTGGGCGAAGTGAGATTGAGAGTATCGGAAACAATTCCAGCCAAAAGGCACAGCGCTACTCCAGGCGCGGGCGTGAGATCACGGTGCGCAAACTTCCGCGCGACTAAGGTCGAAGTGGAGCCCACAGGCTCGTTGAGGTAACGAATCGGCTCTCGCGATACGAGATTTCCCGCAAGGCGATGGTGATCGACGACTTCGACGATTTCCGCCTCTTCCACGCCGCGCACGGCCTGGGCGTATTCATTATGATCCACGAGCGCCAGACGCAGGCGCGGTGGGTCAATCAAGTCCGACTTAGAAACCACGCCAAGCAGGCGATGGTCATCGGCTGAAAGAACTGGGAAAAGCTCCTGCGCCAGAGTAGAAATGCGTTTTTTCAGCAGCGTGACGGGCTCGGAAGCAGCAACGGTGATGAATCCTTCATCGAGCACATTGCGAACCGTGCGCGAGCAACGGATCAGCGTGGTGCAGGAAGCGGTATCTTGCTTAGCGAGAAGAAGGCAGATGTTTTTCGCCGCAGCACGTTTTTCTAGCTCGGGATCGATTTGGTAACCTCCTGTGATCAGTAACGCGCGCACGCCGAACTCGATGGCGAGATTATGAACGAAGGGGCGATCGCCGCAGATCACCAAAAAGCGATGCACTGTACCCTCGGCCCGTGCCTGAAGCAGACGTTTCTCGACGGTATTCTGCGAGGATGCTCCTACCAAAATGATCAGATTTTCCTCATTCTCCGAGCTAGGGCAGGGGGCTCCTGCGGTTTCGGCCTGCAAGGTGTCGGCCATTTTTTTCAATGCCACGAGTACCGTCCGCACGGCTAGCCCTTCAGTTTCCGCAGGAAGCAAAAGTTCTAACAAGTCAAGATAGCGCAAAATGCCAGTGACATGTCCGCCATCATCTACGACCGGCACAGCGCGAACGCCACTGCTCAGCATTTTCTGATAGGCGGTGAGAAAGGTATCATCAGGTGCAACTTGAACGACGTTACGGCGGCACATCATGCCAGCGCTGGTGCGGACGTCATCGATCAAGATCGGTGCCTCGATTTTTGCTTGTTCCAGGACCCATGCGGTGCGCGGAGTGAGCTCACCACAGCGGGCCGCTGTGGCGCTCGGTTCGCCCGTGAGACGCAGGAGCGCAGCATGGCCAATGGCCGAACAAATCGCATCCGTATCTGGATTGCGGTGTCCGATCACATAAAATGGCAGTTCGCTTCTCCAGGCGTTCATGGTCGTTCGGGGGTTGAAAAATTAAGATCGTATCAAGTAGGCTGCTCGCCCCGAGCCATCACGACTTTTCCGGTGCGGACAGTCTCGATGATGGTGAATTGGGAGAACATGGTGATGGCTGCGTCAGCTTTGCTGGTTTCGCCAGTGATCATGACGATCATGCTGGTGGGCGTCAGGTCAACGGTGCGACCGCTAAAGTGCTCGGCGATCTGCAGAGCCTGTGAGCGCTCGGCAGGTGAGCACTGGATTTTGATCATCAGCAATTCGCGCACCACGGCGTTGTTGCTATTGTGCTCGAAGCAATGAATGACGTCGATCAGCTTGTTCACCTGCTTGATGATCTGCTCTAGGCCAGCGGGATCACCGACGATGCCGATGGTCATGCGTGAGAAATTGGCATCACGGCCTTGGGATACGACGAGGCTGTCGATGTTGAATCCGCGGCGCGCGAAGACCTGGCAGATGCGCATCAACACGCCGGGGCGATTGTTGACGAGCACGGATAAGGTGTGCACCGCTTGGTCAGGAGAGGGAGCTACGGGAGTGTCAGTAGTGACGATCGTTTGCATGGAAGTTTTTAGTTGGAAGATTGAATTTAAAGTGAGATGGCATCATGTGGAAGCAGCTGATCACGTGGAACCAGTTGGTTTGGCCATCTTGTATTTCGGTGGCTCGATGAGCATGTCTTCAAGCGCGGCACCGGCGGGAATCATCGGAAAAACGTTGTCGGTCTTGATGCACTCGGCATGAATCAAGATCGGGCCATCGTTGTAGGCGAGGGCTTTTTTGATCATGCGGGTAACGTCAGCAGGGCGTTTGATGTTGACGCTCGGGATGCCATAGGCGGCAGCTAGTTTGCAGAAGTCAGGGTTGCCGATGAGATCGACGCCGCTGAGGCGATCATCGAAGAATAGCTCTTGCCACTGGCGCACCATGCCGAGGTAGTGATTGTTTAACACGACGATTTTCACAGGGAGCTTGTGGATGGCTGCTGTCGCGAGCTCGAACAATGTCATCTGGAATCCACCGTCGCCGGAGATCGAGATGCAAGTCTTGTCAGGGCAGGCAAACTGCGCGCCAATCGCGGCCGGGAAACCGAAGCCCATCGTGCCGGCTCCACCTGAGGACAGCCACTCGTAAGGGCGATCGTTGAGGAAAAATTGTGCCGCCCACATTTGGTGCTGGCCGACGTCTGTGGAGACGATCGCTTTTCCTTTGGTCTGCTTGTATAGCTCTTGGATGACCTGTTGCATGCGCAGACCGCCTTGTTTTTTGTAGTTGAGCGGAAACTTTTTGCGATAGCCATCAAGCGTCGCATTCCACTCAGTGGTATCGAGGCGAGAAATGCGCTTGTTCAGTTGTGTTAGTGCAGCTTTGGCATCGCCGATCACCTGAATGTCTGGGCGGATCATTTTGTTCATTTCGGCGGCATCGATGTCCACGTGGATGATTTTCGCGTTGCGACCAAACATGTGTGGTTGGCCGATGATGCGGTCATCGAAGCGTGAGCCGACGTTGAAAATCAAATCCGCTTCGCAAATGGCTTTGTTCGCATAGGCTGTGCCGTGCATGCCGATCATGCCGAGCGCGAGCTTGTGCGTCTCGGGAAAAATCCCTTTGCCGAGCAAGGTAGTCGTTACAGGAGCATTGAGTGTCTCGGCGAAATACAGCAGCTCATCTGCAGCGCGGGCGATCATCGCACCTTGACCCGCAAGGATCACCGGGCGCTTCGATTGCGCGATGAGTTGCAGGGCTTCATCGATCGCGGTCGGGCAAATGTCAAATGCCTCCTCCGGATGGTAGCCGGGGAGATCGATCTCAGGCTCCATGTCACCCGTGAAAGGCGATTGTGATACATCCTTGGGAACATCGATGAGGACCACACCGGGCCGTCCCGTGGTAGCGATGTGATAGGCCTCGCGAGCGACTTTGGGAAGATCGTTGGTTTTTTTCACCAAGAAATTGTGCTTCACGCAGGGCATGGTGATACCGAAAATGTCAGCCTCTTGGAAAGCATCTTTACCGAGCATCCAGGTGACCTGTTGCCCGCAAAGCACGATCATCGGCACGGAGTCCATTTGCGCGGTCATCAGGCCCGTTACCGTATTTCCTGCACCAGGTCCGGAGGTAACCAGCACGCAGGCAGGCTTGCCAGTAGCGCGGGCGTAGCCGTCAGCCATGTGCACCGCGCCTTGTTCGTGGCGTACCAGGATAAACTTCATGTTGGTCTTGACTGTTTCCAGTGCATCGAAGATCGGAAGCGCGGCACCGCCGGAATAGCCGAAGACATACTCGATTCCGAGTTCGTCGAGTGTTTTGATGAGCGCCTGTGCGCCGTCGAGTTGTTCTTTGCTCATAATAGGGAAAATTGCGGTTCGAAGGCTAAGTTAGCATTTTTTGAGGATTTCTGCAATCAAAAATTGCAATAATTTCGACAAGAGAGTGTTTATTTGACGATTTTGACGCCAAAAATTGCGTTTTTGGCATGAACTTGCCCTTTTCTTGATTATGCAGCCCCTGCTTTTTCTCGTTTTTCCTTGGCGCGGAAGGATAGAAAAACCCCGAGTCCGATTAGAAAGATCAAGCCGGCTACGAGCACGCGAATGATCCGCTGCATGGCCGAGTCTACTTGCTCATTTGCAACTGTCGATGATGGCACTTGTCCTGGGATGCGGCGTAAAATGAGTTGATTGGGCTTCGCCTCCATGCTCGTCAGCGCCGATAGCACTGGGCTATACAAGGCATCGCTTTGTTGCTCCAAGCCGAAACGGTAGGGCGGAATTTGCGCAATGAACTCAAGCGGCACCGTGGCATTTTCGACATCGAGCGCCTCTACCTGGAACACCAGAGTCTTCTCGGCTAGAATGGGCTTGAGCGTCGCAATGGAATTAAGATAGCGCTTTTCATCAGAGCCGGGCATGCCATTCATCGGGCGGTAGTGATCAGCAATCAATTGGCCCTCGCGGATTTCCTTTACCAAAAAATACGGTTTGTAATCGCGCAACGGGGCCGCCGTAGCGAGGATGAAGTTCAGATCAGTCACGTTGAGCGCAATCTCGGCAGGCTCATCCGGGCGATCGACGATTTGACTGCGAAA
Organism: Akkermansiaceae bacterium UBA956; assembly: GCA_002293145.1. GTDB lineage: Bacteria > Verrucomicrobiota > Verrucomicrobiia > Verrucomicrobiales > Akkermansiaceae > UBA956. The sequence continues at coordinate 149,709 of DBCO01000015.1, forward strand.
TGCCGTCAGTCGCGCATGCAGCGCATTCAGTTCGGCCTCCTGCTCCTCAATGCTCACGGGGCTCAGCGCCATCGGTGTCGGCGACGTAAATTTTTCGATCTCCTTGTTTTGCTGCAACAGTGAATACGCCGATACACTTATCAGAAACAGCGCCACAGAAGCCAGAATCAGCATGATCGCGCAACCCGCAAAGGGGGAGCGCTGCTGTGCTTGATCGGTCTTCGGTGAAGGGGCGGCTGTTGGTGCGGAGCTTGCCATGGCGCGAGTATGCCGAAGAATTTTCATCTGCCAAGGCGCGAATGCAGCAAAAATTCAAACGCTTTAGTTGCGGGGCTTACGGCGAAATGTTTCGTGCCCTTTTCATCACGGCCCGATTGGTGTCAGACAGTTTTCTCAAAAAGTCGCACGATCGTTGCGGAAATATTTAGAAAACGAGAGATTATGCTGCATTTCGTGCGATTTTTGCATTTAAGGCTTGCCAAGAGATCCGAAATGTGGTTTTTGATCCGTCCGCGAGTTAGTCTGGCTTTTTTTCTGAATATGTGACCTGACAACATCATTCTCTTCGATCAACCGAAGTCCGACAACCGCTACCCAGCACTCCCTATGAAAAGTGAGCTCGTTTACAAAGCAGCAGAAATTATCGACGATCCACAGAAGTTGATCAACCTCGTCTCCAAAAGAGTACGTCAACTCAACAGTGGTCGTTCACCCTTGATTCCAACCGTGCCTAGCATGGGAGCTGCTGACATTGCGCTCACAGAGATCATCGAAGGCAAAATTAGGATCCTCGAACTTCCTGCTGAGCAAGCTTGAGATCAAGCTGACCGGATCGAGGAAATGGCCCGCGCATGAGTGCTGACATTGCTACGAACCGCAAAGCGGGCCGTGATTTTCACATCAGTGATAAATACGAGGCTGGCATCGAGCTACGCGGAACTGAGGTCAAATCCATCCGCGCAGGAAAGATCAACATCTCTGACGCCTTTGCCCGTGTCGAGAAGGGACAATTGTTTCTATACGGCTGTGACATCCAGCCCTGGGAAACTGCGTCATTATGGTTTCAGCATGAGTCGAAACGCCCACGCCGTTTACTCCTGCACAAGCGGGAAATTTTGAAGCTCGATCAAGCGACCTCGATCAAAGGTGCTTCTTTGCCGCTCTTACGCATGTATTGGAAAGACCGCAAGGTTAAGGTCGAGATCGGCGTCGGCAAAGGCAAAACTCACGGTGATCAGCGCCACGATTTGAAAAACCGCGTTGAGCTGCGTGAAGCCCAACGCGAAATGGCGCGCTTCAATCAGCGATCCTAGATGCCGCGATCCTAGATGCCGCGATCCTAGATGCCGCGCGGCTAGAGCACCGCAGCAGGTCCGCAGGAAATGCCCACGGGTGTCTCAATTACGTTCACGCTCACGCGTGTCCTCCCAGAGTTAGGCTTGCCGACTACGCTCTCAGAATTACTCGCGCCGATGCTTTCTCTAATGCCTCGTTCGCGACTCTGATCCGGAAAATTTTCCCGTGACACTTACTTGCAGATTTCCCATCATGCGCGCCAAGGAAAACCGCCAACGCCATGAGCTCATTACCCGTTCCATCTGACATCGAGATCGCCCGTCACGCCCACATGCGCCCCATGCACGAAATCGCCGATGCCTTGCAGATTCCGCACGATGACATCATTCCCTTCGGGCGCAACAAATCCAAGGTTTCGCTCGATTTGGTCGATCGCACCAAGAGCGCCGTGAAAGGCAAATTGATCCTCGTCACCGCCATCTCACCGACCCCCGCTGGAGAAGGAAAAACCACCACCACTATTGGGCTCGGCGATGCGCTCAATCGCATCGGCAAACGCAGTACTATCTGTCTGCGCGAGCCCTCGCTCGGCCCCTGCTTTGGTATGAAGGGCGGCGCCGCTGGCGGTGGTTACTCCCAAGTCGTCCCCATGGAGGACATCAATCTCCACTTCACGGGTGATTTCCACGCCATCACATCTGCGCACAATCTGCTCGCGGCCCTCATCGACAATCACCTTCATCACGGCAATGCGCTCGACATCGATCCAGCACGCATCGTCTGGAAGCGCGCGCTCGACATGAATGACCGCGCCCTGCGGCAGATCATCACCGGCGTCGGCGCACCCAGCAATGGCGTTACCCGCGAGGCCGGATTCGACATCACAGTCGCATCTGAGGTGATGGCGATTTTCTGCCTCACAGAATCGATCAGCGAGCTCCGCGATCGACTCGGCCGAATGATCGTGGCCTACTCACGAGGGAAAAAACCGATCACCGCCGGTGACCTGAACGCACAAGGAGCGATGACCGTTTTGCTCCGCGAGGCCCTTCAGCCCAATCTCGTACAAACTCTCGAAAACAATCCCGCCTTCGTCCACGGTGGCCCATTTGCCAATATTGCCCATGGCTGCAATAGCGTCATCGCCACCAAGCTCGCCATGCGCTTAAGCGAATTCACCGTCACCGAAGCTGGCTTCGGCGCGGATCTCGGCGCGGAAAAATTTCTTAATATCAAGTGCCGTCAAGCGGGGCTCCAGCCCGCTGCCGTGGTCCTCGTCGCCACCGTGCGCGCACTCAAGATGCATGGCGGAGTCAAGAAAAAAGACCTCGCCACGCCGCATCCCGCCGCCGTCCAGCGCGGCCTAGTCAACCTCGAAAAACATCTCGAAAACCTCCACGCCTTCGGTCTGCCCGTCGTCGTAGCGATCAATCATTTCCTCGGTGATGCCGAAGAAGAACTGTTAGAAATCGAGAGTCGTTGCCGCGATCTCGGCGTCAAAGCCATTCGCTGCCATCATTGGGCACAGGGCAGTGCTGGTGCTGTCGATCTCGCGCACGAGGTCGTCGCCATGACCTCGCAGCCCCACAGCGCATTTGATTTTCTCTACCCTGCCGAACTTCCCCTATGGGAAAAAATCCGCTGCGTTGCGCAGAAAATCTACGGTGCCACTGATATCAGCGCTGCCCCAGCCATTCGCACCAAACTCCGCGAACTAGAACAAGCGGGCCTTGGCCACTTGCCCGTCTGCATGGCCAAGACTCAGTATTCCTTCTCCACCGATCCGACCCGCATGGGCCGCCCGCTGGACTTCGAGGTGCCCATCCGCGATGTCAAAGTCTCCGCGGGAGCTGGCTTCGTCGTCGTGCTCACCGGAGAAATCATGACCATGCCCGGCCTCCCCGCATCGCCCGCAGCCGAACAAATCGACCTCGATTCCGATGGCAACATTGTGGGCCTATTTTGATTTTTTTGTGATCACAGCTGGCCGAGGGCGAAGAATTTCATTCTTCGATTCTCCATGCCCAAATTCACGACAAAGGTCCCAGGGAATATGTCATGGGCAAAATGAATGGCACGACCCTCACCGTCGTGATTGCCCAGATCGAAAATACCCCGGCAAAAGCAGACCCCTGTTAGCCCGAAGGCTTGGAAAGACTCTAATGCAACGCGATGAAGTGCAAAAATGAAATTTTGAGTTGGTTGTGCAAAAAAAGCTGGATAGGTGAATCAAATGAGACAATCCATTGCTTATCGAATGTCCTAATTGACCCATTAACTCAAATCTGCTATATTATATCGGGTGTAACTGAAAGTAATGTTCAGGTCAGAAACTCTCCGCAATGTGCTCAGTCCAGAGAAACGGGCTTATCAACAACTGCAGCCACTGAATTCCACTGATAGAACT
>DBCO01000008.1:0-22892 GCA_002293145.1 Akkermansiaceae bacterium UBA956
CCTTCTTCTCAATTCTGAAATTTTGAAAATTCTGAAATTCTGTTTCAATTTGCCTCCATCACGACTAATTTCCCCATACTCTGGGATCTAGGCTAACTTAAAATTTTTGCCAGCCTGCTGCTTGACCACTAGTTTCAGTTTTCAGTTTTATTTGGGGGATATTGTTATTTTTGCTCGGCTTTGTAGTTTTTGAAGATCGCGAGGGTGCGGAGGCGTTCGGTATTATGATCGACGATGGGCAGGGGATAATCGTTGGCGATGGGGCGTCCGTTTTTCGGGGCTTCGAGAAATTTCTCGGGATGGGTGAGGGCTAGTTCGGGGACCCAGCGCTTGATGTAGAGGCCTTGGTTATCAAAGCGCGCGGTTTGTGACCAGGGGTTTTGGATGCGGAAGTAAGGGGCGGCATCGGCGCCTGTGCCAGCGGACCATTGCCAGCCGCCGTTGTTTGAGGCAATTTCGCCATCGACGAGGTGCTGCATGAACCAGGATTCTCCGATGCGCCAATCGTAGTGCAGGTCTTTGGTGAGAAACATCGCGGTGATCATACGCACGCGGTTGTGCATGTGGCCGGTGGCGAGGAGTTCGCGCATGCCGGCATCGACGATGGGAAATCCGGTGCGGCCTTGCTTCCAGGCGTCGAGTTTTTCGTCGGGTTCATCCCAGGGGAGGCCCCGCCATTGCTGGCTGAACTCGTTTTCTAAAACATCAGGGAAATAGTGGATGATGGCGAAGTAGAATTCGCGCCACGCAAGTTCCTTGAGGTAGGTATGGAAGCCTGTTTTGGCAGCGGGTGGAGCCTCGGCGCTGGCTTGTTGGATGCTTTGGTAGATGGTGCGCAGAGAGAGTAGGCCGTAGCGTAGGTCTTGACTAATGCGCGAGGTGCCGCTGATGGCGGGGAGATCGCGTTTTTGTTGGTAGGCAGCGATGCGTTCTTGGAGTGCGGTTTTGAATCGGGCGCGCGCGGCTTTTTCTCCTGCTGGGAGGATTTCTGCGGTGCAGGCGGGCAAATTCCATATCGCGAGCGTGGGCAGCGGGTCAGAAGGGATCTCAGGTGGGGTGTGAAGGGCTGTGATTTTGGCAACGGGCGCTTCTTTGGGCAAGGCTAGCCAGTTTTTCGAGTAGGGGGTGTAGACGCGATAGGGAAGATTGCTGCCGGTGAGAACTTCCTCGGGAGCGTGTAGGCTGACGTCATGCATCGCGTGAACGGTAACGCCTAGTTCATGGCAGAGGGCGACCACGGCTTGCTCGGTGGCTTTGCCGAAGGGATCGGGATCTTTTTGGAAGTAGAGCGCATCGGCCTTGGTCTCGTGGATGAAGGCGCGGAGTCGGTCTACGGCGCGGCCTTGGCGAATGATCAAGCGGCTACCGAGGCTGCGCAGGTTCGCATCGAGCGAGGCGAGGGATTGGCTGAGGAATTGCTGACGTTTCGGGCCGGTCCAGTTGTGCTGCTGCTTCCAATCAGAAACTACATATAAGGGCAAAACCGCGTTGCACTGGAGCGACGCGGTTTTGAGAATCTTATGATCTGAGATGCGCAAGTCCCTACGGAACCAGTAGATGCCTGTTTGGTGGGTGTAGCTCATGTGCCACTACCAAAAGCGCGATCTAGCTAGGACGCAAGGAAAAGTTTCACCGACCTGAGATACTGTGGTGCTCGTGATTTCGGGGGAATCACGAGCACCACAGTTGGATTTACTTAGCTTTGAGGATTTTGGCGCCTTTTTTGAGCGTTGTATCCGTGTGCGTGCCGTTGACGAGCTTCGCATTGACGAGAACATCTTTCAATTCCGTCAACGCTGCCTCAGCGGCGGCAAGGGATTCCTTTGGTCCTCCGTATTGTTTGTCTGAGAAATACTTCACAAATGACTTGCCCTTGCGGGTGATGTTAAGTCTCCAGCCGAGGAAGGCGGAGTTTTCATAAGTGAAGCGTGTCAGATTTCTTTTGGATGTGTAATTACTCATGGGATACTTGGGTTAGCGCTGTGGAGTCTAGCACTTTTTGCGAGTTCTGCCAGCATTTTTTTCTGATCTTTAGGGATTTATTGTGAAAATCCGCACTTTTTCTGGCAATTCTGAAAAAATGAGTTGCCAAAACAGCTCCGATACCCTTTATTCGCCGCCCCGCGAGCCTATAATGCCGTCGGTCCTCGATCTGCATGATTTTTTTTCATGCAGGCCCGCTCGCAACGGAGGGTAACCCGGCTACTCACTGATTCATTATGTCAACTGAAATTGAAGAAGATAAAAAACCGACCCAGCTTGGTCGATTCGAAGTCCCGAACCGTCTCGTGAAAAACGAGGATACCGCCACTGATGTGTATGCACAATTCGTGGCTGAACCCTTCGAGCGTGGCTACGGTCACACCCTCGGTAACTCTCTGCGCCGCGTATTGCTCGGCTCGCTAGAAGGAGCCTCCATCACATCCGTGCGCATCGCTGGTGTGCAACACGAATTCTCCAGCCTGCCTGGAGTGGTAGAAGATGTGACTGACATCATTCTCAACCTCAAAAAAGTAAAGTTCCTTCATCATGATAAAGAGCCACGCGTGCTCAAGATTCACGTGGAGCGCGATGGCATGGTTACCGCTGGTGACATCATCGATGACAACATTTATGAAGTAGTGAACAAAGATCAATTGATCTGCACCCTTGACCGCAAGGTGAAATTCGATTGCGAATTCGAAGTGCGCGTCGGTCGTGGTTTCTCCACTGGTGAAGAAAACAAGCGCAAGGATCAAGCTATCGGCGTGATCGCGATCGACTCGATTTTCTCGCCTGTGACTCGTGTGAAATACGCAGTTGACACCACTCGTGTGGGTCAAATGACCGACTACGACAAACTGGTGCTAGACATCTGGACCGATGGTCGCATTACTCCGCAAGATGCCTTGCTCCAAGCCTCCGCGATCCTTCGTCATCACCTCGACGTATTCGTTAACTACGACGACAAGCTCATCGCCTTCGATCAAGCACCTGCCGAGTCGACCGAAGAAAATGCAGCGCTGAAGAAACTTCTCAGCATGAGCGTCAACGAGATCGAGCTCTCGGTCCGTGCCGCAAACTGCCTCAACAACGCCAACATTACGACCGTGGGCCAACTTGCGACCAAATCGGAAGCGGAGATGCTCAAGTACCGCAACTTCGGCAAAAAATCGCTTAACGAGATCAAAGATAAATTGGTCGAACTCGGATTGTCCTTGGGCATGTCGATCGATCCATCGCTCTACTCCGGTCCTTCCGTTGCCTTCCGCGCACCGCGCCTTGGTGGCGAAGAGGAATCGCAAGTAGGTCTGGCTGACCTAATCGCACAAAACCTCGACGACTAATCCCTTATTTCCCACACCCTATAAACAGAAAGAACATTTCCGATGAGACATCGCAGCAGTAAATCCAAGTTAAAGCGCACCGCAGCGCATCGCCGTTCCTTATTGTCCAATCTTGTTTGCAGCTTGATTGAGCACGGACGCATCAAAACCACTCTGGGCAAGGCGAAAGCTCTGCGTCCGGTTGCAGAAAAAATGGTTACCCTCGGTAAGAGTGGTGATCTTCACGCTCGTCGTCAGGCGATCGCATTTTTGCGCCAGAAGCCTATCGTGCAGAAACTATTCTCCGAAGTGGCTGTTGCCGCAGCAAACCGTCCAGGTGGTTATTGCCGCATCACCAAGTTGGGTGCTCGTATGACCGATGCCGCGCCGATGGCCTACATCGAGTTCTGCGATGTTCCTGCGAAGAAAGAAGAAGCACCTGTGGTAGAGGCTGAGGAAGCCAAAGCTGAAGCGTAATCGCTCTTCTCGCGATCCAATTATCAAATGCCGACTGGAAACAGTCGGCGTTTTTTTTGTTTAAGAGAGCAGCTTGTCCGCCGGAGCTTTAGCATAGGAGGATGAGCAGTTCGGGAAAAGATTGTCTGCTCTAGTTGTGGCAGTTTTTCAGACAGGATGGTAGGATTTTCAAGATTTACAGAATGGGATTTTGATTCCCCTACCAATTATCTTCTTCTATTTTGTGATTTTTGCGTATTTTTTCGGCTAAAAAAACTCCGTGGCTAAGCACTGAAAAGGCGCTAAGTTCACAAAGATTAGGTAATTTTTTACTATCACTTAAAACCTTTGCGTCTTAGCGTCTTTGCGAACTCTGCGTTTAATCTAATTTCAAATCAAGCCACGGTGAAGGCGGCTGCTTGCTCTTGAGTGAGTTCTTTGAACTGCCAAGGCAGGCCGTGCTGATTGAGGTCGGCCATGAAGGAATCGGGATCGTATTGCTCCATGTTCCAGATGCCGGGCTTGCGCCATTTGCTTTCGAGCATTTGCTTTGCTCCAATCATTGCGGGCACGCCAGTGGTGAAGGAAATGGCTTGGGAGCCGACTTCTGCGAAGCATTCTTCGTGATCGCAGATGTTGTAAATGTAGATCGCCTTTGGCTTGCCGTCCTTGAGGCCGGTGATGACGTTACCAATGCAGGTTCTGCCCTTGGTGGTGACGCCGAGGTCGCTAGGATTCGGCAGCACGGCTTTGAGAAATTGGAGAGGAATGATTTCGACGCCTTGGTAAACGACGGGATCAATGCGGGTCATGCCAACATTTTGCAGCACTTCGAGGTGCTTGAGGTAGTTCGGCGAGAATGACATCCAAAATTGTGCACGCTTGATGGTAGGGATGTGCTTGACGAGGGACTCGAGCTCCTCGTGATACATGCGGTAGATTTCGTAACTACCGACGCCTTCGGGGCAGGTGAAGCCTTGGTGTTGCGACATGGCGGGGGTTTCGACAAAATCGCCATTTTCAAAGTGGCGGCAGGGTGCGGTGACCTCGCGGATGTTGATTTCAGGATTGAAGTTAGTGGCAAAGGCGTGGCCGTGATTGCCACCGTTGACATCGATGATATCGAGCGTGTGGATTTCATCGAAGTGATGCTTGAGCGCCCATGCGGTGAAAACATTGGTCACACCGGGATCGAAGCCAGAGCCGAGCAGGGCGGAGAGTCCGGCTTGGGTGAATTTTTCTTGGTATGCCCATTGCCATGAGTATTCGAACTTGGCGACATCGGGGGGTTCGTAGTTGGCGGTATCGAGATAATCGACGCTAGCGGCAAGGCAAGCATCCATCAGAGGAAGATCTTGGTAGGGCAGGGCGACATTCAACACCAAGTCCGGCTTGAGCGACTGGAGATAGGCGGTGGTAGCGGCGACATCATCGGCGTCGATGGCTGCGGTATCGATGCTGACGCCGGTGCGTGAGAGCACTGATTGAGCGATGGCATCGCACTTGGATTTGGTGCGTGAGGCGAGAGTGATTTTGGTGAAAACGGAGGAAACTTGGGCGCACTTGTGAGCGACCACGCTACCGACTCCGCCGGCCCCGATGATGAGAACGTGTGACATGCGGATTTTTTAGTGCGGAGGCGGGGTGAAATCAAGTGACAACTTGGGAGAGTCGTGGGAAATTTCAGCTTGGGTGCCTAGCGCAAACGCATTACGATAGAAAATTCATTTTCTCATCCATTTTTTGAGCCGCGAAAATACGCAAAATGCGCAAAAGTTTGAAATTGTGTGATTTTTTGCGTTTTGTGTTTCTCGAATCATTCCCGAGTAAGCAGCAAGTGACGAACTCTTCGTGATCATACAAGAATCTGCGTTTTGCCTCCCAAGGAGCGAGCTACGAGAGAAATAGTAAATTTTTTCAAATAATACTGACAAATGTTCCGCGCTCTGGTGTTACATTCTGTGACGGAGCAATGCTCTGAAACCTCTAAAGCAAACACTATGAAAATGAACAAAACACACATTGGCAGAATGCGTCACGCGAAAGGCTTCACCTTGTTGGAGATGGTGATCGTATTGGGAATTATCGGTTTGATCATCGGCGGCGCGATCAGCGTGATGGGCAAAGTGGGCGAGGGTGCTGCGATACAGCGAGTAAAGGGTGACTTCAATTCCCTTGGCAGTGTGCTCAAGATGTATAAAATCAACAATGGTTTCTATCCCTCGACAGCGCAGGGCTTGAAGGCATTGGTGACACGCCCCGGCGGTACACCTGCACCGAAATCGTGGACTGCTCTTGCTGACAAAGTGCCGATTGATCCATGGGGTCAGGAGTATGAATACAAATTCCCAGGTTCGAAAGTGCCATCGGAATTTGAATTGAAAACCAAAGGCAAAGATACCGTTACTGGCACAGAGGACGATATGTCCAGCCAAGATTGATTTTCTGTCACTAGTCTAGCAAAACAGGCTCATGAAACACGACACCATCGATCAGCAACGATTCTCGCGCCCGAGCGCGCGGGGATTCACGTTGTTGGAGATGGTAATCGTGCTGGCGCTGATTGGCATGGCAATGGGCGGGGCGATCGCGATGTTTATCGTCACCTCATCCGAGAGGCAACTCAAGTCGGCCGCGGCGGATTTGGAGTTGTTATCGAAAAAAGCGCGCTCGATTGCGATGGTGCAGCAGCGCCCTTATGCTATCACATTTTTTGACAACAGTGCGCGCTTGAGCCCTTTGGCGGAGGCGGGCTATACGGACGAGGAATTGGAAGCTCGGTTGGAAATGGAGCAGGAAATGCTCGATGGTGGCATGGCTGCGCCGAAGTTTCCGCCTGTGCGTGAAACCTTGATGATTGATCAATTTGCGCTGTCGGTGCGGCGCTGGGGGGCGGTGAATTTTATGCCGATGCTGCGGAATGATCCGCAGGTCTGGCGCTTCGATCCGAATGGGATTTGCGAGCCGATGTCGGTGCGTATTGATTATGAAGACGGTTGGATGGAGATGGATTTTCATCCGCTATCGGCGGGAATTCGTGATAGTAGCATGGAGGCGAAACGATGACAACGAATCGAATGCCAAGCAGACTGTGTCGGCGCACACGCAAGGGTTATCTCTTGCTGGAGGTTGTCCTGGCGATGGCTGTTTTTTCGCTTGCTGCTACCGGATTTACCTTAGCGTTGCAGAAAGCGGCGGATGCCTCTGACATGGCGGCGCGGGAAATGCAGATTACGCGGATTCTTTCCAGTGCTCTGGACGAGGCGCTCGCGGTGCCGGTATTGGAGGAAGGCGAGGCCGTGATGGAACTGGAAGAGCGCCAAGTGGATATACAAACGCTGTATGAGCGCATCGAGGAGATGGAAAATCAAGATGGTCAACTGCTCCAGGATATGTGGCGGATCACCGTGACAGCTTTCTATGTGCAAGACGGCGCCGAAATCAAGCGTTCAGCGGTAACATGGAGATATGGGAGGTTATACCAGCCATGAAAAATTATTGTAACAAACGTGGCTTGCGTCGCGGTTTCACACTGATCGAGGTAGTGATTGCGCTTGGCATGATGGCTGCCCTGATCATTCTGTGTGCGCGTTTGGCAACAGCAAACATCCAACTGGCGAACGGCATTAGCAAACAGCAGGATGAGAACAGCTTGCGCGAAAGTTTTTTCGAGATGATGAAAATGCAGCTCACGTCATTGCCTGGCAATACGCGGATGGAACTGACTACTACGCAAGGTGGGCAGCCGTATGAATACACACTCACTCTGCAAAACGTGCCGTTGGCCTTTACGTGGGGCGGCGTGGAAAAGGTCGCCAAGGCAGTGCAAATTTGCGGCGTTAAGCAGCGCGATGGATTCATCGATGTGGTGATGCGCTACTATGAAAATCCGGTGTTGACTGACACGGATACTCTCGATGTAGATCGCGAGGAGCCTTTTGCGGAAGTGACACTGATGGAGGATCTGCGATTTTTTGAATGGCGGGCTTTGGATAGTCGATCGATGGACTGGCAGCTGGACTGGGATTTGCAGGGGCGCTTGCCGTTAGAACTCGAACTGGTCACCGCGCAAGGAGCCTATGGTGATGAAATCAAACAGATTTTTTGGATTGTGCCGAAGGTCAACCCGCAAACGGTGATTCGCAATACGGGTCAGCAGGGCGGTGGTGTTCAAGGCGGCGGCGAGCAGGGCGGTGGTAATATTGAAATACCCGGCGGCAACATTCAACTCCCTAACGGTGGTCAAGGCGGCGGTGGCGGCGGCGGTGGTGGCCAAGGCGGAAGCCCGCAATAATAAGCTGAAAACTACGATGAACAACAAAGCATTTCAGAAATCGAAAAACAATCGTGGTATGGCGCTGATTGCGGTGCTGTGGTTGATTGCGGTGATTTCTTTCGCTGCATTGACGGCGGTGCAGTTGTTGTCGTTTGAACTGAACATCGCAGACTCGCAGATCAATGGTTTCCGCGCTGGTCAGGCGGCTGAAATGGGTATCGCGGTGGGCTCAAATCCAGCAGTGAAGCGCGATGATCCGATGTTGCAGGCAAGCGGTGACGACGGCGCGAGCTATCGCGTGGAGCTTCGCTCAGAGGGTGATCGTTTTAACATCAATCATCTGCTCTTGACGACGAATGATAAGAAGCTGGTGAAGGAAATTTTCATTTACTGGGGCATCGATGAAGACATCGCTCAGGAGATTGCCGATGCGATGTATGATTGGGTGGATTCGAACGACGAAATTCAATTGAACGGTGCGGAAAAAGAATACTATGAGGAGCTAGGTCGCATCAATCAGCCCTTCAATCGGCCCTTTTATTCGTTAGAGGAAATGCGCCTGGTCAAGGGCATGGAGCTAGTCGAGCGGGTCAAGCCGGATTGGCGTGAGTGGTTTACGGTCTGGAGTGCTGGTGGTCTGGATGTGAATGAAGCGGATGCGGAGAAAATTGCGATCGCCGCTGAGTGCAATCGCGATGATGCCGATGCCTTAGTCGAGATCGTGCGCGGTGCTGACGGCAGTCGCGGCACGGAGGATGACGCGCCATTTCAAAACCTCGCCGGTGGGCAAGGCGGAAATGGTGTGATGGATATCTTGCGCGTTCCTGAATTTTATGCTGCTGTGGTGACGCCGCGTTTGGCCGTGAATGATCAAACGACCCGCATTGAGAGCACTGGTACCGCTGGTGATACCAAACGCAAAATTATTCTTGTCGTGCGCAATCGCACCGGCAAGCCCGCCATTTTAGAAAAAACCGAAGAAGTAGTGCCGTGAGTAACAAAGGAGATGTGATTGTATTGGTTCCGGGAGTCGCCGGATGGGAAATCTGGGAAGGTCCACCACCCTCGGGATTGCAGCGCAAAGAAGTTACTTTGTTGTCGCGCGCGGGTGACTTGGAAGGCTTGCCTGCTCAGGATGTCGTCTTCTTCTTCCCAGTGAAAGATGCCACTGTCATGCCGTTCAAAACGACGACGGCAGATGAAAGTCTTTTTGCCGACTTGGCCCTGATGCACAGTGAGCGCATGGGAGTGCGCATCGATCCTGGTGCTGGGCAGTTGATCGATCAATTTGTCATGGAAAAGGCAGAAGACAGCGCGGTGCTCACGACCGTGGTGCTTCGCGCCCCTGTGGACGGAGATTTGCCCTTGCGCAGCCCGAAGGAGTTCGACTACGCACCGCGTGCGTATCACTTCGATGGCGATGGCATCGCAACCTGGAAAGAATTGGGCCACTGGGTGTTTGCTTTTTATCAAAAGGGGAAAATGCTCTATGCGCAATCGACATCGAACGATGGCGAGCATCCTGATGAGACCTTGTTGCGCGATATGCGACTCGCACAGGTCCAATTGACCTTCCAAGGCATCCAATTTACGCCCGACAAAATTCAAGTTTGGCATCCGGACGGGGAGTTAGGAGAAGCGGGTGCTCTCGCTGATGCCTACGGTTTTCCTGCGTCGGTCGGTCGTCGTCCCGATCCCACTTTATCGATGGAGCCCAGCAAGCTATTGCCTGCCGATGTTCACGCGGAGCGCCGTGAAAGAGCGAAGAAGCAGCAAATAACAGCAGCATTGTCGCTCGTGGCACTGGTAGTCGTCGGGCTGCTGGGCTGGGTTGGCTGGAAGTTTTACCAGGACATCAACGCCACAAAAACGCTGATGGCCCGAGCCAAATCTGTGGAACCAGAGGTGCTTGCATTTCAGGACCACAAGGCAAAATGGAACGAGTTAGGCCCCGTGGTCGATCAAGATCAATGGCCGGTGGAGATACTCTATCGCATTACCCGCAGCATGCCTCAACCGAAGGGTGTCGTGCGCCTCTCTGAAGCCACCATCAACGCCAACGAGATCCGGATCAAAGGAGTCACCAACAAACCGGAAGCTATCGGTCAGTTCAATTTTACCATCAACAAAAGCGAAGAGTTGACGCGTTACAAATTTGACTCGCCGCCGCCAAACAACACCAGTAAGGGCACGGAGTTCGTGATCCAGGGAGCAGTGCCACAAGAACAACAATAAGATGATTCGCTTTTACACACAAAAAACCATGATGGCGGTTTTACTAAACGAAAGAACCTATTTAATTGCACTCCATGTCTGAACGAGAAAAAAAATTGCTATTGCTGTTTGGTGCCGCCGGCGTCATTCTGCTGTCGTTGTGGGGCTACAAGTCCTATCAGAACAAACGCGTGCAAATCGACATCGATCACAAAGCAGCCGAAACCGCTCTGATGGAGGGCAATATGTTTCTGGCATCGCGCGATAGTATCATGGATGAGATCGAGTGGCTGGCAGAGCATGAGCCTGAACCGCAGGCGAGCGAGTTAGTGCCCACAAAACTCCAGTCGCTAGCATCCTCTGAGGCGACACGTGCGAGCATGACTGTGAAAAAAATGGACATTCTCGACACTCCGCCAGCAGAGGAAACTGCGGCTAATCGTTACGGGGTGGCACAAGTAAAATTCACCGTCACCGGTGAAGAAAAAAATCTCTATGCGTGGTTTGACCGCATGCATTCGCCCGATGACTTTCGAGTGATTTCTGAAATCGTCATGAGCCCGAACAAAGAGGAAGATTCGCTGATTGATTGCATCGTTACCTTTGATCAGTGGTTCGTCCCACTTCCTCCTGAACTATAACATCTGCTCGTTATGAAAACATTCCTTTTGCTGATTTCTTTGACTGCTCCGCTCTTGGCAGATGCGCCGAAAAAGCCTTTGCCCTCGCGCTACTTGACACTGCATACCAGTTCTCCCTTTACGACGCCTGCGCCACCAGTATCGCAAAATACGGGCCCGGAGATCAATCCGATGGATGAGTGGGCGCTCGGCGGCGTTACGAAATTTCCTGACGGCTACTTTGTGATCCTGCTCAATAAGAAAAAGCCTGATGAGAAAAAGATCATCCAGCCAGGCGTGCACTCCGAGTTCAAAGTCGTGAGCGTCAAAGATGGCGGTATGGACTACACTGCGACGACAGTTACCCTGCAAAATGGTGACAAACAAGGAATCGTTGAATTTGATTCCAAAATGCTCACCATTAACAATCCTGCTCCCGCAGCTGGTGGCCAGCCTGGTCTTCAGCCTGCAGCTCCGGGACAGCCAGTGAGCAACAATCGTGGTATTGGCAATGATCGCCAACCTCGTCTCCGCACTTTGGTCACTCCGCCTGCTGGTCAACCTCAAGCGCCCGCTCAACCCCAAGTCCAGCAACAGGCCATGGAGCAGCAACTCCAACAGCAGCAGATTCAGTTGCAAATGCAACAGCAACAATTGCTTCAACAACAACAGCTCCAGCAGCTGCAACAGCAGCAACAACAAAATCTGCCACCTCAGTAAAACTCATTTTCGTAAAATCATCGCAACTTCTTTTCCCTAATCTTTATGTCTAAACGCGCTCTTTATTATTCCGGCCTCGGATCGCTGCTCTTGTTCTGGGTGGTGGGTCAAACCCCGAACCAAGCTCCTACACCTGCTGCCCAACCTCGCGTATTAGTACCGCCCACTCCGTCTGTGCCCGGCGGTGTTCCAGGCGCGCGCCCTGCACCTGTTGCTCCAGGCGCGAATCCCGGTGCAAGCAATCCTGCATCACCAGAGGCCAATGGTTTTTCAGCAGATGGGAAAGCTCCTACCATTCCTGCAGGTGAAGATAACCGCGCCGTTAAACCTCCTGCCCCTAATGAAGTTTGTGACATCACTTTCAATATGCCCAAACTGAATGCCGAGGGATTGGGCATGCTTTACCGCCAGCTCACTGGCCGTCGCGTGGTGATGACTGCTGAGGTCAAGGATCTTGAAATCTATTTCGTGCAGCCGCCACCGATCACTTACGGTGAAGCGATCGATCTACTCAAAGCATCTTGCTTGATGCACGGATTCGTCTTTGCCGCAGGTGGCGATGGCTGGGACAAGCTGACCACCGCCAATGCCGGCACCAAGCCACAAACGAGCGACATCCCGCTCGTCACCAGCCCGCTTGGTTTGCCCGATGGCGATCAAGTAGTCCGTTACGTGATGACCTTGAAACACATGAAGCCCGATGAAGTTTCGCGCGTTTTCACTTCCGTGGTTTCTCAGTTTAATAGCTACGGCTCGGTAGTTGCCGTGCCGAATGCCTCGGCCCTGATCATTACGGAAAATACCTCGCTGATCCGCACGCTGATCGATCTTCAGGCAAAAATCGACGTGCCTTCCTCGAACATCGATCAGAAGTTCATCAAGGTGCAATATGGTGATGTCGAAGAACTTTCCGCGACTCTCAATGAAATTTTCACTGCGCAATCATCCACACAAGCCACTGCTGGTGTGCAGCGTGTGCAGCCGCAACTGAATGGCATGCCGAACCTCGCCGGAGCACAAGGCGGCAGTTCTGGTTCCAGTGGGGCTGGTGAAGCGCCTCCGGTGCAAATCATTCCAGATCTCCGGACCAATCGCATTTTTGTCATGGCGCGTCCTCTCGATTTGGTGTTCATCGAAACCTTGATCAAAGAATTTGATTCGCCATCCGACACCCGCAACTTCCTTCGTCGCAAACTGAAATTCTTAGCCGTCAGCGATTTCCTCGACGTCGCGAGTGACGCCCTCAGCCGTGCCTTTGGTGGCTCCGCAGAAGGTGGTGGCGCAGGTGCCGCAGGCGGCGGTGGTCGCTCGCAAACCAGTACCACAGCAGGACGCTCGAGTGGCACATCCAGCCGTGCTGGTGCCTCTAGCCAATTCGGTGGCAATCAATCGAGCCAATTTGGCGGCAGCCAAGGAGGTTTTGGTGGTGGCCAAGGCGGTGGCGGGATTTCCTCTGGTGGCGGTCTTGGTGATCCTACTACCGATACCAAGCCTGTTTCGGTTCTCGTTGGACGCACCTTGCTGGTTGCTGACAACATCACCAACTCGATCGTTGTGCAAGGTCCACCAGCAGGAGTGGAAATCATCAACAATCTACTCGATGAAATCGACGTCAAAGCCGATCAGGTGATGATCTCGACAGTATTTGGTCAGCTTACATTGGGTAATGAAACAGAATTCGGTATCGACTGGCTACGTAGTCTCGATACCACAGGTGATGGAACGATTGCTGGTGCTATTGGGAAAAATTTGCCAGAGCTGAATAACATTGCAAATTCAGGACTCGGTGTTTATGGCACTATAGGAGATCATATGCGAGGTTATATGAAAGCTTTGCAAACTGACAGCGATTTCAAGGTGATATCTCGACCTACTATTTTTACAGCCAACAATCAGAAAGGTATGATTTCGAGCGGACAGCAGATTGCCGTTCCTTCCAACAGCTACGCTGGCGTCAACGGTGGCGGCCAAAGTACTAATATTGAGTATAGAGATGTCGTTCTCGCCTTGGAAGTGATTCCACTGGTTAACTCCGAGGACGAAGTGACATTGCAGATTTCACTTGTAAGCCAAGGTGTTGGTGAAAACCGGACCATTGGAGCCGATGCCAATGCCTATGAAGTTCCAGATATCATCAGTCGTGAGTTGCTCACTACGGTTACGGTTCCTAACAATCAAACTGTGGTTCTCGGTGGTCTAATTACAGAAGAAAATTCGAAAAGTATAACTGGAGTGCCAATTTTGAGCTCGATCCCAGGGCTTGGTAAGCTATTTTCCACAACGAAAGACAAGGTAAGTCGGAACGAATTAATAATATTCATTCAACCGAAGATTATTCGCGATGAGCGCTCACTGGATGCCGCTAATCGTGATATGGATAGCCGCTACAAGATGTCAGAGGATGTTCGGGCTTTTGATGGGCCGGGAGTGCTACCACTGCCTCCTGTAGGTGATATTGATGAGACCAAAGAGTCTGGTCCGATGCCGGCCGAAATCAAAGCTCCAGCCAAAAAGGAAGCACCAGTCAAAAAAGAAGCACCTAAGAAAATCAGTAAGCCAGATTCGGTGAAATCGGAAGAAATCAATGTTGAGGGTGCGCCGAAAGCAAAAGTGATTCGTTCTGCGGCTGATCCGATGAATCGTTTGTTAGGACGATAAAACATAACTTCCCCCTTCACTATTTTTCTATGAAGCTTTTTATCATTGCAGCAATCTATGCCGCTACAGCCCTGAGTTATGCCGCTGAGCTAGTCACGGCTACTGTCGGCGCAATAGTTAGATCGAACGATACGCTATTTCCTACAACTCAAGCTTTCTACAAAGCTGATGCTACAGTGCCGAGTGGCGTAACTGATCAGGGTTTTTTCAAACTCAATGTAGCCAGCAGCTACGTCAAAAAAACTACATCATCAGTTGGTTCAAATGTTTTTCGTATCAAAGTTGAGCTATTAGGTGCAGCGGATGCATTGGTCTCACTATCTAATGGTAAGACATATGTTTTGTCTTCGGATTTTCCAATTACAGTGGACACTTTTCAACCCAGCCCTACCAAGTCGCACAACTTGACAATTACCCCAGCAAGTCCTTTGCTTGCAGGAACAACATACAAGTTACGCGTCTCGATCGAACGAAATGATTTGGTCAATTCTACAAATGTTTGGTTAAGTGATGTAGCATCGATGAAAAAGGATGTTCCTTTAGTTGTTTCTGCAGGTGCAACTCCAGCGCTCAAATTCCAAAGCCTTTCCGGAAATACATTAAAAATGAGATTTTTGACAACTACTCTAATTCAAAGGTCAGCACAGTGGAAAATTGAAGGTTCGACGACTCTGGCGACTGGCTCGTTTGCTGTAGTTAATGAAGCCGTTATATTACCTCTTTCGACTGATCCTGCAACTTTTGAGGTTACGCTTACAATCAATAAAGCTACTCACCCTAAAAGGTTTTTTCGTCTACAAGCTCTGTAATCTCTGAGAATGAAATGATGGGAGATGCTTGTGGTGCTTACCAGATCCGTGAGGCAAATCATTCATCCATGATCATGTGCTCAAGGCCTAGGTTCTCGGCTCTTTCTCCAGCTTCGCTTGCGCGCGGCGTAGGGTAGCTGGAAAGTTTTTTGGCAAGGGCAATGGCGGGTTCCCAACGCTCTGATTTCTCTAACAAAGCAATGGCGTTGAAGCCGCAACGCTCAAGGTAATCCCAGTCAGCTGGAGCTTCTTTGCTGGCAGACTCGATGACTTGGTAGTAGACGTCTAAGGCCTCATCGGGTTTGTTGAGTTGTTCCAAGGTCAGTCCGCGGTAGTAATGAATGTGATGAGTTACACTAGTGCTTGTTTGTTTTTTTTCTAATAAAACATCCTGCACTTTTAGCAATGCTTCATATTGAGTCGGATCTGAACCACCTTGCGCGTAGAGAGCTTCAATCAACAAAAGTCCCGTGGGCGTGTGTAGTGGGGAATCGGCGGTGATTTTGTAAAACAGTTTTTGCAATTCCTCACGAGCTTGAACGAGATAGCTGGGAGACTTCGCATCGATCAGGGTACGGGCTTTTTCTAGTATTGCAAATGCGGAAAGCTGCGAGTCAGCGGTGATGATTTTATCGAAGATGGCAATCGCCTCGGTGAGTGATTGTGGTGTGCCGGTGCGGGCAGCGGCGCGCGCGGCGATGAGTAGTGAGGGGCCGGCTTGCGCAGGGTGTGATTTTTCGAGTTTTTGCAGCACTTGGCGTGCATCATTCATGTCTCCATTTTGATAGAGAGCTATACCGAGATTGAGAGTCATCTCCGCCATTGCGGGTGAATCTGGGTATTGTGCGATGAAGGAGCGGCTGAGAGTGATGACCGTGCTTTGGTCTTGTTGGGCCTGCGCGAGTAGAATTTTGGTAGCGAGTAGCCGTTCTGCCGATACCACGGTCGCGTTGATGGAATCCAGCTGGGCTTTTGCCATCGATAGGTCGGGCCATTGCAGCTTAAGCGCGCAGAATGCCATGGCAAGACGGGCCTCGCCGATGCGGGCGTGCTCAGGGTGATCGATGATAAATTTCTCAAGCAAGGGCATGGCTGCTTCGGGGGATTGCTTGATGGTGTGAAGTGCACGTTCGAGTGTGAGACTCACGCTGAGCTTGGGGCTAGCCTCTTTGAGTAATCGGTCCCAGGAGGCATCATCGTTGACCAAGAGTGATGCTATGCCGGCATTGAAAAGTGCAGAGCTGCGCGGTGTAGCGCTGAGGCGAGCTGCGGATTTTTCGAAATACAATGCTGCGCGTGCAAAATCTTTTTTCTCAAAAGACTCGTTCGCCAGCAGGAGATTCGCGGCAACGAAGTGATCGCTGCCTTGTTCATGGGAAAGCAACGAATCGAGAAGATTTCCAGCCTTTTCACTTTGTTGATTTTGAAATTCATTGCGCGCCAGCTCGATCGTGGCTGCATGGGCAAGCGTGCGCTGGGGATGCAGCAGATTGAGCTGCGTTACCAATTGTCGCAACTGAGCGCGTTGTTCGGGTTCTTTTGCTCCTGAGAGCGCTAGAATGCGGGTGTAGAGTGCTTGGGCGTGAAGTTCTGGGTGATCAAGCTCCTGAATCCGCGGATAGCAGGAAATGGTGCTATCTCCGGGATCGGCGATCATCGGAGAATGGGCGACGACAGGGTTGCTCGACCAGTCAGCGAGACGCTGCTGAATTAAATTCTGAACCGGGTCCTCGGCCGTAGGAGCATTTGTTTGTAAGTAGTGAAGTAAAACAAAGGCCTCGGCGAGCTCTGGTGAGGTAAGATGAGCTTGGATGAACGCGAGAATGACATCGGCAGCATCGGCGCGACGGTTGAGCGAAGCCATGGCCTGTGCTTGTCCGATGACTGCTGGGTGGATGATTGGTGGGAGCTTCTCGGCATCGCGCTTAAATTCCTCTAATAAGGCAGTGAACAATGCCGCGGCCTTGGTGAATTGAGATTCCGCTTGCAGGAGCTTGCCGTCAAGCAAACGTGCTTCTAACAAATCGCCGCCGCGCAATGACCTCAATGCGGGCAATGCTTTACGCGCCTCCGGATATTTTCCCGTGAGACATAGCAAACGCGTTTGATCTAACTTGGCGCGGATTGCCAGCGGCGAGTTGGATGAGGTCAGCAGATTGAGCCCTGCAATCGCATCGCGATGGCTACCCAATGCGGAGAGCAGGCGGCTGCGGGTGATGACGGATTCACCGTAGTAAGGGAAGTTTTTGGTGCCGATAGCCAGATCGAATAAAGCGATGGCTTCGGCAAACTTCCCCTGTGCTCGCAGTGCCTGAGCTTTCCAAAAAAGCGCGCTGGCTTGGTCCGTGAGTGATGGATCATCAAGAATTTTCGTCGCCTCATCAGGTTGATTCGAGCGAATGAGCGATTCAGCAAGCAAGAGGCGAACGCGCATGCGATCTGAATCCGTGAGCTCTTTTTCCGCGAGGGCTGACTGAAAGCGCGAAGCTGCGACATCGGGTAGGAAATCCGCAAGCGCCATCAGCCCCTGCTGCTCCATTTGTGTCCTGTTTTGAGCGCTGGCTTGCGCATGAACTTGAGGCAGTAAAAGCCCCCACATACTTACGCACAACGCAAGTGATCTCCTCGGGGAGAGCATTTGTCGTGGGCGTAAATATTCATTCATCTGCGCCACTATAAAGCGGAAAACCTTGGTGATGCAAGGGTTTTCCGCATGAATGGAGTGGTGTGTTGGCTATTTCAACGACATCAGGTAGGCAAACAGATCTTTGCGCTGTTGATCACTGAGGCCATCGATCAGACCCTCGGGCATCAGTGACTGACGCAGGAACTGCGTGGAAGCGATGTTATTACGCTCGATCCGTTTGTCGCCAGCACCCATTTGGCGCACTACGATGGCGTCTTTGTCTTCGCTGACAAAAAAGGCATCGAGTAAGGAACCATCTTTCATGGCAACGCGGAAAATGCGGTAGCCGGGTTCGATGGCGGCATTCGGTGTGAGAATGTTGCGCACAATCGCCTCGGGACCCATCGCGCCGACGCTGCTCAAATTCGGACCTATATTACCACCAGCGTTGCCAAATTGGTGGCAAGCAATGCACAAAGCGGCTAGATTTTTTCCTTCAGCAGCATTACCTCCTGCCTTGGCGAGGGTGAGAAATTTTTGGTATTTTTGATCAAAGGCAGCGGCTTGTTCTAGGCTCATCACTGGCGGCAGATCAGTGCTGCGCGGCAGTGTAAATTCCTTTGGCAAAGCCCCCCAACCTTTGTCGCCGCTGCCGTTATAGAGCAATGCGGGATCATTAGTCGGCAAAGAGCGATCAAAGTTGGCGCGAATTTCTTCATTGCTGCGCTCGCGATTCCAGATCCGGTATTCAGCAAATTGCCCATCGGCGCCGGTGCCGGGAGTGCTCCAGCCGATGCGGAAATTTTCGATGCGATGTGGTGCCGCCATTTCACTGGCGCAATCGAGCTCGCCGTTGATGTAGATCTTGAATTTACCTTGAGCATCGCGGGTGGCAGCCACGTGGGTCCATAGTGCCGGAGCGATTTTTTTCTTCGCAATCAAGGCATCATTGCCATGAGAACCAACATATACGCGGAAGAGTTCGCCAGAAAAGTTGAGGTCGAGTTGATCAGGTGCGCCGCCAATGCTATCGCGATTGTCGATGCCCGCGCCCAGTTTCACCCAAGTCTCGATGGTGAATGCGCCCTCTAATGAAATGGTGGTAGCGATGAATGCATTGCTGGCGTTCAAGTTCAGTATCGCGCGGTATGTGTCGCCGAGTTTGGTCAACAACTCGCCGAGCTGTGGATCGGTGCCGAGCACAGTTTGCAGGCGATTGATCGCCATGGTACTGAGCTCGCTGTGACTGATGCTTTTCTCCGCGAGGCTGGCCTGCACGAGTGCTTTGGCTCCTTCTTTGTGTGTGCACAGTGCTTCGATAATCTGCGCTTTCAAATGGCTAGGGATTTCAGGCAATGCTTTCAGTGCGAGTTCACCTGCACCAGCTTGGCGTGAGGAAGCGATGGCGCGCAGTGCGGCAAGTTTGATCGTTTCTTCTTTTTTCTCTAACAATGGTGCAAGCGTAGCGGGAATGCCATTTTGCTGGCTGGTAATGGCATCGAGTGCGGCTAATTCCGTCGATTGATCAGCTGAGGTCGTGGCGATCTCGTGGAGACGCGCTGAGCTGCCGGTCAGGGAAAAAGCAGAACTGAGTTCGATCCCACGGCGTAGATCTGCGGCATTTCCTTGAAAAAGTATGGTGACGGTATCGCCTAACAATTTTTGAATGCTAGCAGGAGAAATGCGGCTCTTGTTTGTTAATAATGCATCGATGATGGTTTGGCTGGTGGCGCTGTTTTCGATGCCAGCGCGCAGCGATTCTTGGATGGCAGGTTGGTCGATGGCTTGCACCAAACGTAGCACTTCTTCATCATTGGGTGAGCGCTTGAGTTGGCCGAGTTGGGCGGCGATGGTGGCTGCACCTTGTTCTGCGGGCAGGGCCAGTGCGGCTAGCAATTGGCTCTCGACGCCAAGTTTTTTCGCTTCGTCGGTTGCGAGAAATGTTGTGAGTTCGGCGGGATAGCGTTCGCAGAAAAGTCGTACGAGGTAGCGTTCGAACTCACGGTCATATGCCTCGCGCACACGAATGAGTTTACCATCCTGCGTGCTGGGTGCCATCGGATCAGCGAG
The DNA here is from genome assembly GCA_002293145.1 of Akkermansiaceae bacterium UBA956. GTDB lineage: Bacteria > Verrucomicrobiota > Verrucomicrobiia > Verrucomicrobiales > Akkermansiaceae > UBA956. The sequence goes on from DBCO01000008.1 coordinate 19,755, forward strand.
TGATGAGGCATCGAAGTCTAACAATCCCGCAAACACTGGATTTTTGTTAGTGATTTTTCCTAGCAGATGACCGAGGCTATTGAGGGCCTCACGGCGCACGTTTTTCGCGGCATCATGGCGCAGGGTGAGCAAGGCGGGGCTTAGTGTGTCGAGATTGGCCATCGCACGCGCGGCCTCGCGACGAATGTCAGCCGAGGGATTTTTGGTCAGAGATGCGAGCTTGTCAGCGCTCGGCTGGTGAGCCCAGAGGTGAGCAACTGAATCGATGGTAGATGCTGCAATTTTCCGATCATTGAGAGTTTGCGCTGCCATGTGAACTTGCGCGAGAGAAGGGGACTGCAAGGTAGCCGTGAGTTGCTTGTCGCTCAGATTGGTGAAGTCCGGCACTGTGAAAGTTTTTTGTTTACTGTGTTTGATGCGCCAGATGCGGCCGCGCATTTTATCACGATCGGGATGCGCGCGAGGCACTTCGTTATGACTGATGATTTTATTATACCAATCGACGATGTAAACACAGCCGTCAGGGCCGAGTGTCATGGCTACGGGGCGGAACCATGGGTCATCACAGGTGACAAAATCGGCCAATCGGTTGAACTGCCAATCTGTGAGATAATGATCGGGTGATGGTTGATCGCGACGCATCTCCGTGGCATTGATGCGACTAGTGATGGGGTTCGCGATAAGCATGATATTGTTATAGGATTCAGGGAACGCGCCATTGGCATCAGTGAGACAAAGTCCGCTTAAGCCCGTTCCGCCAAAGCGCTCTTTCACAAAAGTTCCCGGAAACTCGGGTGCGTAACTTTTCCATTGTCCATTAGAACAACCAGGGTAATTGCCGTAATCATGGAATGGCATTACGCCATAACCGAAGTCGTTTGCCTCTTGGATGAAGGATTCGCCATTGCGATCGATCACGAGACCCCAGATATTGCAGGGGCCATTCGAGGTGATTTCAAATTCGCTGCCGTCAGGACGGAATTTGCACATACGCGTTTGATCGAACTTGATGGCTTTGTCCGCAGGATCGCTGGGGCGTTTGACATTGCTGTAGTTGAAGGCGCCCTGTGCCATCCAAATCCAACCACCGGGAGCCCGTGTGAATTGATGCGGGAAAAGGTGCGAATCCTGCACGCCAAAACCTTCCAGAACTACTTCGCGTTTGTCGGCAACATTGTCGTTGTTGGTATCGGTGAGCAAGACGATGTCGCGACCGTGTTGAGCGTAGCATGAAGAACCATCGCCCCATGGTAAAATGCCTAACGGAATCGCGAGGCCATCGGCAAAGGTATGATCTGGCTTGAGCCCACCTGCAGGCAGCGCTTTTTCAAAAACGTTTTCGCGATTGTAGATGAGAATCTGATCTTTCGCTTTGCTGGCATAGAGAGCATCAGCAATCGCGGCGTTTTCATTCGCATCGACCGGGTATTCCAATGCCGTCTGTGTCCACATGCGACCGCGTTGATCGAAATAGACGGAGATGAATTTTCCGACACGTTTTTCTGGATCTTCGGCAGCGACGAGTTCGATCTCAAAGCCTGGAGGCAAATGAAAGGCAGCTTTTTGTTCCTCGGGCGTTTTTGCTTTGGCGTGCTCGATCGCTTCCATCTTTGCTTCTGCGGCACCTTGATAGACTGCGGAGGCAGGCAGTTCCTTGATCATCACATCTTTGAACTGAACAACAAATTTTCCACCGCCATGGGTTTGCAGACCGATCATGCCATCGATGGGAATACTCGGATCAGCCTCGGTGTAATCAAGCGCAGGCACACCATTGATCCACGAACGAATGCGGCTACCTTCGCACACAATGCGGTAGTCATTCCAGTCCCAGTCGTTCGCTTTGAGTGCTGCGGGATCGATTGGCTCGCCGATGACTTTGTTGCGCCGCGATTCATCATAAAGCTTGCCCCACCAGTCCTTGCCGGCATCGACTTGGTAGCCGCACATTTCCGAATTGTCAGGCACACGTGTGCTGCGGATTTGTACGCCCGAATTTATGAATCCTTCGCCTTGGTTAAGTTTGATTTTTAGCGTGAGTTCAAAATTCTGATAGACTTTAGTCGTCGATAAAAACGTATTCTGGGGAACTGTTTCGGTGAGCGATCCGCCGACGATCATTCCATCCTCGGCTCGCCACCATTTTTCCTCACCCTTGCGAATGTTCCAACCATCGAGGTTTTTGCCGTTGAAGATAGGGGCTTGCGCGCTGACGGATGCAGCGGTGAAAAGGAGTAAAAAAAGAGTTTTCATGGGATGATCGAAAATAAATGTTAGGAAACGAAATCAAAAACAACGAGGCGTTCGAGGCGTGGCGCCACAATTTGGCGCACGCGTTCGTGCTCGGGGTGGGGGAGATATGCATCGCGACTCTGAGCGTTATCGAAGCTCATGAGAAAGCCGTGCGTATAGCCATCGTTGAGCCCTTCGCCGCTTTCATAGGGGCCGTGCTCCATGCTGAGCAGGCCGGGAATTTGTCCGACCATGCCGACCATTTCACGGAAGCATTCGTCGATTTGTTCTTGTGTGATCTCGGGTTTAAACTCGAATACGCCGTAGTGTCTGACCATAGTGTGATGTTGGTTGGTTTATTGAATGAAGAAAATTTCGCGCAGAGGCGCAGAGGCGCAGAGGAAGAGGAGCTAGATTGGTATTTATTTGGTTTAGTTTGAATTGGTTTAATAAAAATTCTCTGCGTCTTTGCGTCTCTGCGCGAGATAAATTTTTGCTGGTTAGCGTTTTTTGTAGAGAGTGATGTTTTCTAACAACTGCAAAGCAGCTGCGTGGGCGAAGGTTTTGCTGTTGATGGTTTCGGGCAGCGAAATAACGGGGACTTTGGCGTGCTGCTTGAGAGCTGCGAAGAGGGCTTCGTCGGCTGCGTGATCATAGAAGGCTTGGCCTTCGGCTGCGATGATGCTGATTGCTTTTTCGGGGATCATGATCGTCACGGGCGCGGTGTAGTTGTTGGCTTTTTCCGCGATGATTTTCCCGAGTTCTGCACATTCCTCTGCATTAGTACGCATCAGGGTGACTTGCGGATTATGGATGTAAAATTTTCGACCCACAAAGGCAGATGGTATAGTTTCTTTGGCACCGAAATTGACCATGTCGAGACATCCTGGCGCGATCACGGCGGGG
>DBCO01000008.1:22978-48507 GCA_002293145.1 Akkermansiaceae bacterium UBA956
GGTGGTGGTGATGTCGAGCACGCCACTGACCATGCCACTGGCGATGAGGTCTTCCATGGCTTGTCCTCCTGATCCGGTGGCGTGAAATACCAAGACTTCATAGCCTGCTTTTTCTAACAATTCTTTCGCATGATTGATACATTCGGTGGTATTGCCAAACATGCTCGCGGCAATGATCGGCTTGCTGTCTGCTTCTGACAATGGCGTTTCCACCATGGCACAGATGGCAGCAGCGGCCCGAGAAAAGACCATGCGAGAAATACGGTTGAGTCCTGCGACATCGACGATGGCTGGCATCATGGCGATGTCTTTGGTGCCTAAATAATGGGCTGTGTTGCCGCTGGCTAGCGTCGATACCATGAGCTTAGGGAAGCCCATGGGCAGGGCGCGCATGCCTGCTGTGGCAAGTGCTGTACCGCCGCCACCGCCTAATGAAACTACTCCATCGATGCGTCCTTCATGAGCAAGATTGACTAACAGAACGGGAATTGCTTGGGACATCGCGACCACGCATTCGCCACGATCATGTCGATCCAGCAAAGGTTGCAAATCGAGACCTGCGCTGGCAGCCACTTCATAGCGAGAAATGTCGGGCGACACTACGGGTGGCTCGCCCGTGCCGAGATCGATCAACAAGGGCGTGTGGCCGCGCTGACGAATCAGGTTTGCCACGAAGGCATGCTCGTGACCTTTCGAATCGAGGGTTCCGATGACGGCGATGGTTGACATGCAGCGTGCGAAAAGATTTGTTAGTGTTTGCGTTTCACGGGAATCGCTTTGAACTGACGGGTCAGATCGACCAGTGAATTTTCCACCGCCATGCGCTCTAGACTGGAGGCGCCGACGAAGCCAACGGCATCAGTGTGCTCGTTAATATAGGCGGCATCTGCGGGCGTATTGATCGGTCCGCCGTGGCTGAGGAAAATGATGTCCTTGCGCACCGTGCTAGCCGCGTCGATGATCGTTTGGGTGCGTTTTGCTGCCTCTGGCAGCGACATGGTGGCATCGACCACGCCAATCGATCCTCCCACCGTGGTGCCGACGTGGGCGATGATCACATCGGCGCCGGCCTCGGCCATCGCGATGGCTTCCTCGGGCGCATCGACGTATACGATTGAGAATAGATCCATACGTCTCGCGAGTGCGACCATTTCAAATTCCTTCTTTACGCTCATTCCTGTTTCTTCGAGAATTTGGCGGAATTTCCCATCGACGATGCAGTGTGTGGGAAAATTGTTTACGCCACTGAAACCCATGTCCTTGACCTTGCCGAGCCAATGCCACATGCGACGGCGGGGATCAGTGGCATGAACGCCGCAAATCACGGGAGTTTCCACGACCACGGGTAGCACTTCGAATTCGCCGATTTCCATCGCGATGGCATTGGCATCGCCATAGGACATCAAACCTGCTGTGGAACCATGGCCCGACATGCGATAGCGGCCGGAATTGTAGATTATGATCAGATCGGCTCCGCCTTTTTCGATAAACTTCGCACTGATCCCAGTGCCAGCGCCAGCAGCGATGATCGATTCTCCTTTTGATAAAGTGTCGTGAAGTCGGTCGAGAACTTCCTGTCTTGTGTAGGGATTTCCTACTCCGGTCCATGGATTGGGCATTGTCTTGTGTTTAGAGGATTAATATACGTTAATTTTTTTAGAAATATTTCACGGAAAATGAGGCATTGATAAGATTGAGGGCTAGATCATGAGATCAGTTTATGTTTTTTTTGAAATCTACTATATGATGAAATTTAGCGTCTTGTGCAGCTCCATAGATAAAAACGAATTCGCGTTGTTCATTGCTGATTTGCCATATCGTATTGCGAATTAATTTCATTTTTCCTTCATCGTTTTGAGCGCTGATCATCATTTCAAAGCCATCATTATTCTGGCATTTGATGATTCCTAGCATTCCACTTTTTAGCAGTGTCGATTGTTCCGTTCCTTTCTTATAAATGATTTTACTTGTGGTGCCATTCATGAGACCGATGGCGCCAAAGGGGACAGTATTATCTTGAATTTGCATTATCTTGTAATTCCGTTCGGTAGGTATAAAAATTAGAATTATGTTAGTTGCTGAACCCAAATTAATGATCTGCATTGGTTTTGCTGGCGGATTTTTCGAAGCATCCATTTTGTCTGCATAAACGTGGATCACGCCATCAGGAGCTTTTATTTTCTGGGCTTCGCTTAGGGTGCGTGTGTTCAAAGAGCATTCGATGAGTGATCCATTCGTGGCGGTGATGCAAGGTGCTGATAAACCCTCGACGATTGCAATGGCGGCAACTCGAATGTGGCGTTCGGCTGTTTTGTCTTTTGCGTTCGCAGATGAATATCCGCATGTGAACATCAGACTGAGCATAAAAGTTGAGAGTAATCGTATCATTTATTGAACTGAAGAGATTATAACCATTGAAATTGAAGTAAAGAGAATCTTCTGCCAAAGCGCTTGTTTATTGCCGACTTTAGCGTAAGAAAAGTCGACTCAGAACGGTCAGCCTGATCCATGTATTCTGTTAGGCGTTGCAGCACTGCGGTGCACCAAGCTCTAGCAATTATGTTGCCATTAGTATCATGTGCTTCACCATACGCTTTTATGCGAAAGGTGTCATCACGCACAACGATTTGATTGCCGATCTTTGCCAGCAAATCACCTTGTGTCAAGTATCCTGGTATGCCAGCATGACGAGAACCTTTTCCGGCAGCGGGGAAGCGTGCTCCACTCATAGGCTCATTTATATAATCTTGCGTTTGCTTAAATCTTCCATTAATTGACAGAGGGTCAGAGGGGGCTGGGGAATTGCCATTGTATTCATCCCAATCGATTGCCGCTTGTAGTGCACCGCAAAGGGCTAATTCGTCCGTTGATAATCGTCGATTGATGAAATCAGAAAGATTGAGAAATGGTCCGCGGAGTTTCACTTGATGCACGCACTCCTCGGCTAATTTTCCAATTTGATGTGGGGAGAGAAATCGCACTCCTGTCCAAGCAAGTGGGTCTTGAGGTCCAGCACCTTCACCTGCGGCAACGGGCACTGCATGGCGGCTTAGCAGAACATGTTGCTCTGGTATTTTTGCCGTTGCTGGTCCTCTAGGGCCTTGGTAAATGAATTCGCCACCAGCGGATGAAGATAGAAATAGTTTCCATGCTTCAACCGAGGTGCTGTTGATATTGAAGCCTCCTCTCAGCATCATGTAACGCGCTGCTTCACGCCAACTATTGGAGGCCGGTGAGTTTCCATTTAGTATTCGAGACGTAACGTAATTCACATCATGCGCTCCGTAAAAATACGGTTGTAATTGTTCATTTGGTAATGGTTTGAGGTAGTTTAGCCAGTCGCTAACTAACTGTTTCGGTCTGGCTTTTCCTGCATACGGGCCCAACGATTGATTGGCAATACCACTGCAGAACCAATCATCCCACAGCCCGTCATTGCACAGAAATGCGCGATCCCACTGATCTGCTATTAGTTTGAATTGCAATCCTGCATTCAGGTTCGCCGTTTCAGGGACGTTGGCGTAAATACCGTTGCTAGGTATCATTGGGTGAGCAAATGAATTCGCAAATCCCTGCGCCTGATTTGCGGCCAACTCCCAGTTGTGCTGACTTGAGCTCCATGCAGTGCGACCTACACCCAATTTGAAATGCCTCAGTGCGGCAAGTGAGGTAATGGCAACAGGGGATATTTCAATGAGTGGCACGACGGATTGTCCACTAGCGGTGCTGATTCCTGACCCGAAGTAAGCCCGATTTGTTTTCGGGTCCCAATCAGGATTTAAGGCATTGCCAGTGCCGCGTTGCACCCAGAACATATACTGAGCGAGTTTTTTTACTGAGGCAACTGATGTTCCATACATGGCGCGGTTGGTTGTAGGATCTGCATGGAGGAAATTTTTGCAGCGCAGATCTTCCATGTTGTATGGTGCGGGGTTGCGTAAGTCTTCCGCCGTTTTTAGGATAAATTGAAAATTCGCAATGTTTGTACGTGAACCAATTCCCATTGTACTTAATATCACTCGCTCACCATTTTTATCTTCAATGATAGGCATAGGTTTGCCAGGTTCACAGGGGTTGAGCGCCATTTCGTTGAAGCGCTGGCCATTGTCATCAGCATTGGTCATTGTCCAGTATAGTTGGAATTTACCACCGTTGAAATCTTGTCCGATTTGATCACTCATTCGCAAAGCGATTTCGACGCTCGTTGCGTTGGGAACATCCTGCAATTCAGCAGGACTGACATCGAATCCGGCACCCGTATTAGGCGAGCGAAAACCTGGGATGAGTGAAGTGGTTCCATTAGCAGCAGAAAAAATCCTTGTTTCACCAGCAGATAGTGAAAAAGTCGAAGCAATCGATACCTGATGTTGCGCGGTCGGTAATTTACTCCAGCTGCCAGCAGCATTGTTTTTATAGACGCGGTATTCCAGGCTGTATGGGTAAACGAAAAATGCAATCCGCGGACAGTTGAGTTGCATCGAGTAGGGATTCCATACCACCAAAACAGGATTCAATCCTAAGAGATAGGTGCTTGTGTTTGGCACGGATCCGGCTTTTTTGTGAGCAAACATCATGATCATGGCTCGTGTGGTAATTGGCGTGCGATCATAACCCGTTACATTCAGATTACCCGGAGACCAATAATGCGAAGACGTGAGATGACGGTTCTTATCCAGTCCGCCGCCGTCGGATTGTTGACTTTGTTGACGATAAAATTGTGAAAGCTTATACCAACTCGGGAAATTAATACCTGTGCTGTATTGTGGTTTCGGTAATGTTGAAGCTGTTTCGTCGCGTAGAGCTTTACTAGTAAGCTGAGGCGGTAATGTTTTTAGTTCCATTGCCAAATTAAAATCAGTTTTCAATCCACCTTTGCGCACATTTGTCAGCACCGATAATGAGTCAACCGTCATGCATGCAGATCCTTCGCCATCAGTTGTTGCTATCCGAGTGATTTCTGATGCTAGTTCTAGTGTTTCAATAGATGCCAGTTTCAATGTTTTTTCATCTGATAATTTTGCGATTCCTACGATGGGTAAGTTGGCAGTTAAGGGGAAGTTTCTGGCTACCACCTTTGCTGAGTCATCAGCGGCGGCTGAGGCTTGCATGCCAATGTTAAATTTTTGGTTTTCTCCTTGAATCCACCATGCATGAGCACCACTGGGGTTTCGCAGGAGCCCAGCTAGGACCTGCGGGTTTCCTTGATTGTCTGCCGGAAGCATGACGACCGATTTGGATGACATCTCTCCCGTTGCAGTCTTAATGTTGCTTAAATCCTTGGTGTTTTCAGAGGAAACCAGCCAGCGGCGAAATGATGATTCGCGACCTTTGGAGTATGTGCTGGCGATAAGGGTTGATGCACCTTCTGGATTCAGCCACTCTGTATGTGCATTCCAAACACCCAGCCATGAGGGTGATGTCACGTCTGTGACTTTTTTTGACTTTGGATCAGTGTCCAATATTGACGAGCGAGCCGTGATTCTTTGATCTGGACCAGCCTCGCTTTGCAGATCTGATATGGCCATCATTAGCGCGAGACGTGCATTGCTTCTCGCAACAGACATTGCTGACGCATGACCTGATTGTCTGATTACAACTGAAGACAATGAAAGAAATCCAATCGATATCATTACAATTAGAATCATCAGCGAAATGGTAATAATGAGCGTAAATCCATTATTAGAAGATGATTTTTTGTTGTTATTACGATTGTGTTTTTCTTTCATTGTATCGTATTTTGGAGGGAGGAGATGATTGCGATATTAGCTACTTTTTCGCTTCAGCATGGCTGTAAATCCTATCGCGCCAAATAGGGTTGCAGATGGCTCAGGTAGTGTCGTGAAATGATCGAACGATGCTGGACCTAAATATCCAGGTTGCGTAACTCCTACAGCGTTTACACTGTTCAGTGCATCGATCCTAAAACGCTCACTAGGGTTGTCATTGGTGAGATCAAAAACATATCTCTCGGGGGTTCCGTTGCCTGAACCGCCTGAGAGCAAAAAAATGATACCACTATCACCGCTTCCGTCGATAGTTTGGACAGTTTGGCAGCCATTATTTGCCTCCGCCGCCCATTCGGCGGAGTTTAATCTATCTGCCACAGTTCCGATGATCATTGTCATAACAGTATAAGTAGAACTATTGCTAGTTATTCATTCCGATACCAACAACACTATTAAAATAAGCAAGGGTGAACGCATCTAATTATAGCGGTAATGAAGAAATGGTTTCATAATCTAGCTTGGCCAATAGAATTTTGGCTAAATTGTTGTTTACGGGTTTTGGGTTGTGACAAATCGAGCAAATTTTCTCGTAGCGCCGCTCGGGAGTTGATACGAGATGATGCCTGCATCATTTGTAGTTGGTGTAACCGCCTGCCATGGATCATTAATCCCTAGGTCATCAGATTCTTCGATGGTATAAGTGACGTCGCCATTCGTCACAGCATCGGCGCGCTTGGTGAAGCTGAGTAGTCCAGCTGTGAGGGTTCCAGCGAAGCCATCCGACCCGGCTGGATTCAGATTGAGCGCGTATTCGACCAGGTTCGGGATGCCATCGTTGTCCGAGTCGCCATCGGCTCCGCCAGTCACGCTATTGGTAAGCGCCCACGAGGCGAAGTTGCCTCCAGAAGTCAGCTCAAGCACCCCGGTAGTTTCGTTGAAAGTCCAAGTCTTGCCCTCTCCGCCGTCTTTTGTCCACTTGTTGCCGCCGGCATCCGTCCAGGGAGTGCCATCGGGATTGGTCACCTCGAATCCCGCACCGTAAGGACCCGCCTGAGAAGGCACATTCTCTAGGGTCCACGTTCCGCTGGCCAAGGCTGCGGCCGCGGCGGTCTCAATCGCAAAGTCACCTTCGATTGTCACCGCCCCCGCTCCCGATAGCTGGTTGGAAGTGCCGCTGCTCGCGCCCAGCACGAACAGCATCCGGCCGCTCGCAGCGAGGATGAGGGCTCCCTCGTCGACTTGGGTATTGCCAGTGAAGATATTGAGGCCGGATAGCTCCAGGGTACCGGTTCCCGATTTGACGATGCCGCTCTTCAGCCGGGGCAGGTAGAAGTTGACGGGCGCATTGTCCTGCAGCTTGGCGGAGACGATCAGGTCGGATGCCGCGCTAGTGGTCACGTCTGCGACGTCAATACTCAGCGGGGAGTTGAAGCCGTCGCCGTTATTGACGACGCCGCCTATAGTGATCGCACCCTCTGCCTGCCCGACGTCGGAAATGAGCGACGGGGCGGTGCCAGTGACCACGATCGAATTACGGATTAAGTAGGCCTCGAAGATCCCTGAACCTTGGAACGGATTGAGTACCGAGATGCCGTTCGTGGCGCGCAACTCTCCGCCCTCAAGCTCCAGAGCCGCCATTGCGTTGAAGCCTTCGAAGGCTGGAGCCGCGGCCCCGTTGGTAACGAGCGCTCCTGGCCCGATGCGCAGAGTCAGGTTTGAAGAGGCGGCCGAGCCGTAGGTATCGACGGCGCGGAGATCCGCGGAGCCCTCGCTGACATCAAGGCGGAACGTGCTCGTACCGACTGCCAGCGGGATCACCCACGCACCTCCACCGCTTTTCACCAGCTCGCCGCCGCCGGCCGGTCCGGGAGCGCGTGAGGTGACGGTGATGCCGGTCGGGATCACCAGCGCTCCATCGCCGCTGCCGATCGGCAGGCTGCGGTTGCCGAGGTTGGACTCGCCGGTGATGGTCAAGGTCCCGTTAGCTAGGGTGATCGGCCCTGTGCCGAGGGCGGCCGAGGAACTTGCGCTGACCGATCCACCGCCGGTGACAACCAGACCGCCGCTCCAAGTATTCATACCGGAAATGGTCACCAAACCGGTGCCGCTATGCCTCAAAGACCCGCTTCCGGAGAGCAGGTTGGTGAAGGTCAATGGGGTCGAGGGACTGATCTCTAGAGCGCCCGAATTGTTGATGGCGAAGCCACCGGTAAAGCCCGTGAAATTCCCACTCAGCTTCATCGTCCCAGGTCCCACGATACCGAAGGTGGAACTCCCGGTCAAGCTGCCGCTCAATGTCAGTTCGGACCCGATAGCCGGTTTCACGGTGGCGTTGCCGGCAAGTACCACTGGGGCGGAGATTTCATGCAGGCCGTTGGCCACGGTGATCACGGAGTCGAGCCCGCCGTTGTCCAGCGTCAGGGAGTCGGCACCTGCCAAGGTGTAGGTCTCTAAGCCGCTGATGTCAAGAAGCCCCAGGGTCACCGGGACATCGAGCGTAAGCGTGGCGGGCCCCGTGAGCGGGGGGCTGGCCAAGACGGCACGGACTTGCGCCGCATTCGGCACGGCCGCGTCCCAGTTGGCGGAACTGCTCCAATTGCCATTGCCGTCGTTGATCCAGTTGACCGTCACTGGAGGAGGAAGAACGTCGTCAAAGGCCATTCCGGTAAGACTCCAGTTCGGCGAACTGGTGATGTTGATCACGATGTCACTGAACCCGCTGGAAATGTCGAAGACATGGTAGACCACTCCGTTGACCGTGTGGGTATGGCTGGTGCTCACGGCTCCAGAACCGTCATCCACGCTCGGGGAATAGGTCGCGGCCGCACCGTCGCCGGATGCTGTCATCAGGGTGAGCCGCATCGGGGTCGGGTGCGAGCGGCTGATGGTGAATCGCTTCGGCCCGGCCGAGTTGGCAAGCAGCGGTGCCGGAGTGAGCGCGTTGCCGTTGCCCGGGTCTTGCAAATTCCCGAAGTTGCCGTTGCCCGACCACATCCCGATGCTCGAGTCAACGGTCGTCAGTGAGATCCCGCTCGGAAGGCTGGAGGCGTTGTTCGCATTCGCGACGCTGATGTCGAAATTGTAAAGAAAAACTGAGGTCGCTGTGTTGAGACCGAACACCACGTAGCCACTTGTCCCGTATTGGTTGTCAGGGGCATATGATGCATTCGCAGCCGTTCTCCAATTTGCTTGAGTTGTAGTGTCTACTCCCAGAGAGGTTACTGTAGCATGTACCATGGGAGTCAGTAGAGTTAATGCTGTAAGCAGGTGTGTTTTGTTTTTCATAATATTAGCTTTTACGTTTGTAGCGTGCTCATTATAAGCTGTAAGTGCTTTTGTGCCATAGCCTTGATCCACTTCTACATGTCTGAAATGCAAGCAGCAATTATGTGTGTTTTGAGCATGCTGAATGGTTTTTACAATATCAAGTAATGCGTGACAGATATGGTCTGGTGAATCAGTATCATATCGCAAACCCTTTTTATGATTAGTAATGATATCCAAATCTTAGGTAAGTCAGTATACCAGGCTGTGCGTAGCATCGATCTTGATGATAGAGATTGGTTGAGAAGTATGCCAACATGTGCGCTGCTAGCTAAGTATCATATTTCTCATGTTGGTATAATGCACGCTCAGGCTCCATTTCATATCAGTCGCGTTGATCAATCAGGAACATTCATGATGGCCTGCCAGCAAGGCGGAGGCTTGGTGATGGTCGATGGTAAATGGGAAACACTCGGTGCTGGACAAGCCTGCTTGCTTCCGCCGTTTGTGAAAAATTCTTTTCGCTGCATTGCCGGAAAAAGTTGGTCGTTCAGTTGGGTGCGCTACTTGGAAAGTCGCGAGCGAGCACCGATCATTTCTGCTAATACACCGGTGCTCGGTGACTATGAACACGCCATGCTCACGCACGCTATTCATGGTCTGCATGCCGAATGTTCACACGGAAATACCATCGCGATGACTGAGCAATGGTCACAGCTGATCCACGGCTACGTTATGCAATTCGCTCAGCCTCATCACTACGATGAACGTCTCGTCGGCTTGTGGACCGCTGTGCAAAAGGACCTCTCACGGCAATGGACGCTGGGGGATTTTTCCAAAATTGCATACGTCAGTGATGAGCATCTACGCCGCTTGTGCCAAAAACATCTGGGCCGCAGTCCGATGCAGCACTTGACGTTTTTGCGCATGCAACAAGCGCGACAACTCCTGCGTGAGACTCAGGATAAAGTCGAAACCATCGCTCACGCCGTGGGCTACGAGAGCGCCTTTGCATTCTCTAACACATTTACAAAATGGGTCGGCTGGCGACCTTCGGAGCATCGGCACTAATCGAGCGCTAAGTTACGGATGATCCTCGTCGCCATCAGGGCGTTGAGTTTTTGGCGGAGCAGTGCTGATTGGCACCTCGAAATGCTCCATGGGCGTTGGTTGTGAGGGATCATAGGTGAAGTGTTCGATGATGTGTTTTGCCAGCGGATGCTGTTGTTTTTGCAGCGAATGAAGCACACATTGAGCGAGTTGATAACTGCCGTAGTTGTTGTGATGAGTGCCATCTTGCTTGCCATCGGCGAAAGCAAAAAGTTTCGCGAGATTTTTTTCGCCAACTGCTTGGTAGAGTTTTTGGCTCAAGGTTTGGAGGTCGATCAATGTGACTCGTTGTTGTGCGGCGACGAAGCGCACTTGCTCGGGGAAATCGAACAAAGTGTTTTTCGTGATGCCTGACATGCGCTCCATCGAGGTGATGAGGATTAACTCAGCGCCGCGCTTTTTCACCTCCATGGCGATCTGCGTAAGGTGGCCACGGTAGGTCTCGCTGTTGCTGCTTTTCATGTCGTTGTGACCAAATTGGACCATCACAAAATCACCTGGCTTGAGCAGATGATAGACCTTCTCGAAACGTCGCGCACGCAGTGATGAGGCGACGGATTCGCCGGATTCTCCATGGTTTGCAACGGCGATGCTTTCTTGAAAAAAGCGCGTGATCATTTGTCCCCAACTATTGAATGGCTCTGTTGCTTGATCGCACGAAGTCGAGTCACCACAGAGATACAAGGTGGGGACTGTGGCTGGTTCGATCACGATGCTGCGCAGCACTGGATTGCTGCCGTTGATTTCTAGTGTGATGCGGTCATCCCAGGCCCAGGCTTCATCGATAGCCTCACGTGGTTGCTTCAGCGAGACTTTGCTTACGCCATCAATCAGCGGCGTGCGGGTATTGACGATGAAGCTGTGGCTCACGAATTCACCCACTTCTGTGCTGATGTTTTCTAACATCAATCGCCGTAGCTCAGCCTTGATGGTGGTATTGGTGGTAGCCGTTTCCGAGCCGAGTGTGATGGTGACGCGGTGATTTCCTGCGGGAACCTTGACGGAAAAAAAGCGGACGTTCTCTGCTCTGGCCTCAAAGCCAAAACCGTGCTCGGCTTGATATGCATCTTCGCATTGGACTAACTGGAATCCCTCGGCGATGGGCGTGGTGAAGGCGAATTTTTTGATAGCATCATCGGCGAGAGAAAAACTCGGGATCAGTGTTGCGAGCATGGTCAGGAGGGAAATCAGTGAGCGGCGAGGAAACTTCTGCATGCCGTGATGATCGCAGAATTTTGCCATCTGGCTATACCCTTTCTGGGGTAAAGAATGAGTTGAAACAATCGCTATTTGCTAGGCGATGCCTCAGGTATACTTAAGTTCCTTCGAGTGATCCATCTCGAAGTCCCTGCTGAATTGTGCGGAGGTGTTGAGCTTGATCACACTCTTGAAAAATGGCCATGGGGAGTGAGGGTCGACATTACTCGCAGATTCTACCAAGAGAACTTGGGGATTTTGAGCAGCAGACGTCTGTTCGCGCGTGCAATCTGCTCGAGCTTGGTGAGACCTGAGGCTTGAGTTAAAAAAATAGAACGTGATCAATCATGAATTACGATTTCCAGTTGAGAGCACCCTTTTTCAGCGCATAAACATAGGCGAGAGCAAGAATGCCAGCAAATCCAGCCATACTCAAGAGGGGCACCGCGGAAATCTGAGCCATGTCGCGGAACTGCACCGCCCATGGATACATGAAGACAACTTCGATGTCGAAAATCACGAAAAGCATCGCCACGAGGTAGAATTTGACAGAAAAACGTGGTGCTCCATCGCCAATGGGGAGCATGCCGCACTCGTAGGCACTGTCTTTGCTCGCGCTCGTGCGTGCGGATTTTCCAAAGACGACACTGAGAGAGAGAACCACCGCAGCAAATCCGATGGCGATGATCATTTGGAACAATACGGGTAGGTAGTCACTCAGCATGGCGGGCAGAAGATTGGCAAAAATCCGTGAGCGAGTCAAGCACAGAGCGGAAAAAGGCGTGAAAAATCAAATGACACAAATCGTTCAGTGAGGGGCAGTTGCGTCGCTTGCGGAGTTGAAAATAATGCATCAAGTGATCGATCTCTCGGTTTTTGTGCCCTTTGCTGTGTTTTTCATGTTTCGCAAGTGAATTAGGCATTTCCAAAGTGCGATTGCTAAGCTAAAGAGACGCCGATGACTGCTGCGAAAAATGGATTTGCAATGCCTGCCGAGTGGAGCCGACAAGAAGCGATTTGGCTGTCTTGGCCGGTGGCGGATGAACGCCATTGGGCGGGAAAAAAGCAGGACTTGATGGGCGAAAAATTTGCCGAGATCGCCGCCGCGATGTCGCACTTTCAACTAGTGCGCATCAATGCTCCCGCGCGCAATCACGAACACATCCGCAGTCTGTGCCTGCGCGGCAAGGTGAATGAACGGCACTTAGAGCTCTATGATCATCCGAATAATGATGTGTGGTGTCGCGATCACGGGCCGATTTTTGTCAAGCACGGTGAGACCGGTGAGGTGGCAGTGACCGACTGGGGATTCAATGCTTGGGGTGGGAAATTTCCGCCCTGGGACCTCGATGATTCGATTCCGAAAAAAATCGCGCAGAGCCGAGAAATGCGGCGTTTTGATGGCGGCATGATTCTCGAAGGGGGAGCCATTGAGATCAATGCAGCGGGCCAACTCTTGACCACCGAGGCAGTGCTATTGAATCCAAATCGTAATCCGCAGATGGAGCGTGCAGAGATCGAACATCATCTGCGCGAAGGTCTCGGCGTGAAGGAAATTCTCTGGCTCAAGGGCGGCATCGTAGGTGATGACACCGATGGCCACATTGACGATCTGGTGCGTTTTGTTAGCGATGAAGCCATGCTTGTCTGCGTGGATAAAGACAGCACATCCCCGAACCATCGGGTGCTGACAGAAAACTTCACTGATCTGAAAGGCTTTCGCAAAATCAGCGGCGGCAACTTTGATTTGCTCGAAATGCCGATGCCGCAGGCCTGCGAAGTACCTGGTTGGCGTTTGCCGGTTTTGCCCGCATCGTATGTGAATTACGTATTAGTCAATCACGGCGTCATCGTGCCGCAATTCCGCCAAAAAGCCAATGACCAGAGAGCCTTGTCGATCATCCGCGAGATTTTCCCTGATCGTGAAGTCGTCGGCATCGACTGCCTCGACCTCGTCGAAGAAGGTGGCACCCTGCACTGCATCAGTCAGCAACAACCGGAGTGAGACGTAAGACTTTCAGACATAAGACGTAAGAATTGAAGAGCTTTTACGGGGTTGGATGAATTCCATAAATGTGTCTGATTGCTGCGGCTGGTTGGTTTTTCCGAGCTTGTGAAAAATTTCACAATCTGCTTGAGATATTGGGGAAACCAGTGCACCTTGTGCCGCGCACCGCGCAATATTTCTATGGAAACTACCGATACCAACCAGACCTTTGCTGCCTATGACTCGAAGATCGAGGGCAATGTGATTATCACGAAGGTGGATGCCGCGATGAACTGGATGCGCAAAAACTCGATGTGGCCGATGCCTATGGGGCTAGCTTGCTGTGCGATCGAGATGATGGCTGCTGCGTGCAGTCGCTTCGACCTCAGCCGTTTTGGCATGGAGGTAATGCGCTTTTCGCCACGTCAAGCGGACGTGATGATTGTATCAGGAACGGTAACCTACAAAATGGCGCTCGCCGTTAAACGCGTTTGGGATCAAATGCCTGAGCCCAAGTGGTGCATCGCCATGGGCGCTTGCGCATCGAGCGGAGGCATGTATCGCAGCTACGCTGTGCTCCAAGGCATCGACCGCTTGATTCCCGTTGACGTTTACATTTCCGGTTGCCCACCGCGCCCAGAAGCCTTGATCGAAGGATTGCTGAAACTGCAGCGCAAGATCGAAGGCACCGACGCCGTCATGGAGCAGAAAAAAGAACTGCTCGAAGACTTGGCCTAAAATTTATTTTCATTCATTCTGCTAGAAACACCGCATCATGTCCGCTGAAGACCTCGACGTATTGAAAAAAGAGTTTGCTGCCGAAGTCATCGGCACCAAGGAATTTCGTGGCGAGCACACCATCACGGTGTCCTTGGCAGCGTTGTATGATGTTCTGGCGTATTGCAAAAATTTGTTAGGCTACAATTTCCTGCTCGATATATCCAGCCTCGATCACTTCGGTGACGATCCACGCTTTGAGATGGTGTATGAACTCGCTACTGTGGATGACAAAAAACACTTGCGTGTCAAAGCTCCTGTGGGCGAAGAGGAATCGGTGAAATCAGCCGTCGATCTCTGGCTAGCTGCCGATTGGCATGAGCGCGAAGCCTATGATATGATGGGTATTAACTTCACGGGGCACCCAAATATGAAGCGGATTCTGATGTGGGAAGGCTATCCTTTTTTCCCACTGCGCAAGGATTTCCCGTTGGCAGGTCGCCCCTCTGACATGCCTGATGTTGCCTTCACTGGCGTAGCTCCGCTCGAAGGTGGTCCGTTCGTGACCTCCTGCGGGACAGACGATGTCGTGCGCCGCGAACCGCGTGCTCGTGATCAAAAGTAATCGATTTTCTTCGCTCTCCCCATGGTCCCTGCCGCACATTCGTTAGGACGTGCCCGCTGGACATGGTTAGCTCTCGCAGTTTTGGTGTTGGTGCAAAGCTATGTTGCATCGGGCGGAGGTTTCGCCGAGTGGACCGAGATTTTTTTGTGTTTTGGTGTCTCGCGAGATGAATTTTTGTCAGGACGCGTTTGGCAATTGGTCACGCATTTTTTCCTGCATGGCAATTGGTCACACTTGTTCACCAACGCGGTCATTTTGTTGATCTTGGCTGCGCGCATCGAGGACATTCTCGGGCGCAATATGCTCTTTCTTTCATTGCTCTGCGGAACGGTTGGTGGGGGAGTGCTGCATTTGTTGCTGGTGCCCCCGGGCGGCTTGCTCGTTGGTGCCTCAGGTGCCTGCATGGCGATGCTACTGCTTTTCACCACGATATCACCGCAATCGCGGGTGTTTTTTCTGCCGGTATCTGCGGGCAATCTTGGCCTCGGTGTATTGATCAGTTCGTTGTTATTGAGCCTGCTTAATCCCTTGCTTGGCTTGCCGTTTTTAGCGCGCATCGGAGCGATGGCGCAGTCGTTCTATCCGGATCTTTTTCAGATTGGCCATGCGTGTCATCTCGGCGGATCTGTAGCTGGGATTTTGTTAGCTAGATGGCTCATGCGTCGTCGTGTTAGTCTAGCAGATTTGCAAAGAGCTCGGATGAACCGAGAAAAGCATTGAGTTCCCTAGAACGTTTAAGCGAGTTCAAAAAGTAACGCAGTGGTATTGTCGCGCCCTGAATCCGCCACCGCCTCTTTTACCAAAGCCACAGCATTCAGTTCACCGTCAGCCGTGCTGGCGCGCGCCATTTCCTCGATTTTGCGGTCCCACAGCCCATCGACCACGCCATCCGAGCAGATCAGAAAACGATCGCCTTTTTCCCATGCAATGCGTCCAATCTGTGGATCGATGTTTTTTTGGCCACCGCCCAATGCCTGATTCAGTGCGTGACGCTGTGGGTGATTGCGGGCCTCGCGTTCATTGATCTTTCCTTCACGAAATAGCCAGCCGACATAAGAATGATCGTGCGATACCTGCACCATCGGACCATTTTTCGGCAAATAGTAAATGCGACTATCGCCGATGTGGCCAAAATACACCCACTCTGGCATCACCCAGCACAGGCTCAGTGTGGCTCCCATGCCCGCGCATTCCTCATAGTAGCGACCCATTTCAGTCATCGCGCGGTGAATTTGCTCAAATAACTCACGCATCACATCCGGAAGTCCGGCATCGAATTTCTGCGCACTAAGACTATAGCTTTTCGGCAACAGGCGAGTGATTTTTTCCACCGCGATCTTGCTGGCAAATTCACCCGATTTCGCACCGCCCATGCCATCGCTCACAGCAAACACAAAATCACCCTGCAGCAGATTACCATCGCCAATTTTCCCCAAATAGCGCAGCTCCCGCGCATCAAAGGTCAGCGCCAAAAAAGAATCCTCATTGTTTTTCCGAAAACGCCCCAGGTCCGATAGCGCAGACCAGCGCAAGGTTCCTTCAGGGCATGAGTTTTCGGCATTTTCTTCGAGCATCGCTGCCACAGACATAGAAAAAAACTTGCCTACTAGCAAATTGAAAAAAATTCATAGTTACCGAAAAGTTGGCGCGTTTTTTGCTTACTGAAAAAATGTGAGGGGTGCATCCACAGATTTGTCTGGCAAGTCTCTGAGAAATGTACAACATCCGCGCGACCCGAATTAACCAACAATTACAACCATGCCCAAATTCAAACTGGAATATATCTGGCTGGACGGTTACACACCCGTTCCAAATCTGCGTAGTAAAACACAAATCAAGTCGTTCGACGAGTTCCCGACCTTGGAGCAACTCCCAAACTGGGGATTTGACGGTAGTTCCACCCAACAAGCTGAAGGCCGCAGCTCTGATTGCGTTCTCAAGCCCGTCGCCATTTATCCTGATTCCTCACGTCTCAATGGCGCGTTGGTGATGTGCGAGGTTATGATGCCCGATGGTGTAACTCCTCACCCGACCAACACCCGTGCCACCATCCTCGACGATTCAGGCACCTGGTTTGGCTTCGAGCAAGAGTATTTTCTCTATCAAAATGGTCGTCCCCTCGGTTTTCCGAAAGACGGCTATCCCGCTCCACAAGGCCCTTACTATTGCGGCGTAGGCTTCGGCAACGTCGGCGACATCGCACGTCAAATCGTTGAAGAACATCTCGACCTATGCTTGGAAGCAGGCATCAACCACGAAGGTATCAATGCCGAGGTGGCCAAAGGTCAGTGGGAATTCCAAATCTTCGGCAAAGGCTCCAAGCGCGCGGCTGATGAGATCTGGGTGGCTCGCTACATCCTCAATCGCGTTTGCGAAACTTACGGAGTAGACGTCGAATACCATTGCAAACCACTCGGCGCTACCGACTGGAACGGTTCTGGCATGCACTGCAACTTCTCCACCGAATACATGCGTGAAACAGGTGGCAAAGAGTATTTCGAAAAACTCATGGCAGGCTTCGAGAAAAACGTCAACGAGCACATCGCTGTCTACGGACCAGACAACCACATGCGCCTCACCGGTTTGCATGAGACCCAGTCCATCGACAAGTTCTCCTACGGTGTCGCCGATCGCGGTGCGTCCGTTCGCGTGCCACACAGCTTCGTCAACAACGGCTACAAAGGTTACCTCGAAGACCGTCGTCCGAACAGCCAAGGCGATCCATACGCCATCGCCGGACGCGTTCTCAAGACGATCTCCGAAGTGGGCTAATCCCACAACTAGTCCTACTTTACAAAACGGTCACCCCTCGCAGGGTGGCCGTTTTTTGTGGTAGTGGATTCCACTTTGCAGACCAATCGCGCACCCGCATTACGCTGATGATGCGGTCAGGGGGAGTGAGAGTGGTATAGGTTTAGCCCGTGGCTCATTCTTCAGAGGTTTCCATTACGATGGCCGTGACGAGCTCGGTCAGTAACGATTTACAGCTCTCGCCAATGAGTCATCGCGCGCAGTTGTGAAGTAGCACCAAATGTAAGATATACCCTCCGAGGTGCTAAAGTCCGAGGGCCTGCCGCAGCGTCGATTGCATAGATTTTTGTACGAGAAAAAAACACCGTGCCATGGTGGCGGCACGGTGTGGTTGATCTATCGAAAGATCGGATGAAATTACAGAGCGTCTACAATCAAAACCTTACGGTCTTTGTAGTAGCCACATGATGGACAAGCGATGTGGGATGGAATTTTCGTTCCACATTCTGGGCAGGATTTCAACAGAGGTGCACGCCAGCGATTGGCGCCACGACGCATTTTTTGGCGGCTCTTGGATTGACGGCGTTTAGGTACGGCCATAGTAGTGTGTAGTTAGTGGTTGTCTTTAAGGTCTGAGAGGGCATCGAGAGCCGACCAGCGGTTATCCGCCGGAGGCGGGGGCGGGGAACTTAGATCAGTATCTGTAGTTTTGTCGAGAACTAAATACGGAGAATTTAATTTACACTCCATCGGCACGTCGCCCTCGTCACAGCGAGGATCGGCGGGGATCTCAAGGACGATTTCCTCGCGTAGGGCGTCTGCAATGTCGATGGGGGCTTCGGTTTCGAGCTCAAGGGAGATTGCCAAGTTTTCCATGCGCACGGTATGGACAAAGCGTTGGAGCGTCACCACGCAGGTGAACTCGAAGCTTGCCTGAATGTCACCGCGCAGAAGGAGTTCGGAGCCGAAGCGTTGGACCTCCAGTTCATAGTGCAGCGGGCTGACTGGCTTGGCATCGTCATGCGGCGGAAAGGCAAAGATCTCTGCGGGAAGATCGCCTTGCAACGAGACTCCGTCTTCGGGCAGTGTGGAGAGGTCAACAATAAGCGGCATGATGAGAATCGCGGAAAAATGTTAGGGGACTTGTGTTTTGATGAGGGCTTGGATCGTCGGATCGGCAATGTTTTCGGGGGTGACCAATGTGGCACCGGTATCGATCAGTGGAGTGACGGCTTCGCCTTTGAGCTTGGCGTATGCAGTTTTCACTCCTAGATAGCCCATGTTAACTGGGTCTTGGAGAACAGTGCCGTGCATTTCTCCTTTTTTCAGGGCATCGAGGAAGGATGCATCGCAATCAAAGCCGACGAATTTGACTTTGCCAGCGAGGGATTTCCCTTGGAGCGCTTGCAGCATACCGTAAGTCGTAGTTTGGTTCGGGCAATAGATGCCTTGCACGCTGAGGGCTTCATCAACCGTAAGGCTCTGTAGCAAGCTGGTGGCGGCATCCTGCGCTTGGCTGGCGGTGGCCCCGCCGTATTGGTTTACGCTCACGATCTGAATGCCGGGCGTTTTTTCGATTTCTTCGAGAAATCCTTCTTCGCGCTCCATCGTCGAGGCGCTACCTTGCATGTAGCGGAGCATCGTGACTCTGCCCTGTCCACTGAGGATTTCGACAAGTCGACGAGCGGCAATGCGACCACCCTCACGGTTGTCAGTGGCCACAAAGCTGGTGATGAATGAGGCGCTGTCGTTGAGGCCGGAATCGATGATGACGACTGGTTTGCCCTTTTCGGCAGTTTGTTTGGCTACATCGCGCAGTGCCGTGGCATCGAGAGGCGCGAGCACGATGGCATCATGAAGGGCGGATTGGTTGGTGACGAGGTCGATTTGTTGGGAACGGTCGTCTTCCTTTTGTGGTCCGATGAATGTGACTTCGATCTTGAGTTCGTCAGCAGCTTTTTTGGCCCCTGCTTCAACGGATTTCCAGTAAATGTGAGTGGTGCCCTTAGGGATTACTGCAATGCGTGTGGATGCGCTGCCTTCTTTGGGTTTGCAGGAGAAAAGTGCCGAAGAAGCGGCAATGGATGTTATGACGAGGAAGTGGCGGATTTTCATATGTTGTGCTGAGGGGCATTCTAGTTGAGATGCACGGTCATGAAAAGGAGAAAATCGAGCCAGCTGGGCTGTTTTTTATTCTTCAACCATAGGTGGCTCATCGAGTTCATCAAATGGCCATTTGCCTACCCGCCGAATGCATGGCCGGCTTGGCCTTTGATACCGAGGCCGGTGATCACGAAAAGTCTGCCCGCGTGTTCTTCCTCGACGGATTTGTGAATGCCGGTGGTCACATAGAGATCACTGAGATCCTTTCCACCAAAGGCACAGGAGGTGGTTTCGAGGCTGGGCAGGGGAATGCGCATGATTTCTTTGCCACTTACCGGATCGAACTGACAGACGCAGGCACCATGGCAAAACGCGACCCACAGTTGGTCATGCTCATCGATCGTCATGCCATCTGGTGAGGAGTCGAGATGAGCGGTGGAAACTACCGAGCGCTCGTTGTGAAAGGTGCCCTCTTTGTAGTCGAACGCCAAAATTTCTCGGCGCGGTGTATCGATGTAATAGACCGTTTTGCCATCGTGACTCCAGCAGATGCCGTTCGAGTTCGTCACCGGACCGTAGGCTTTGGTGACGCTGAGATCGGGCGCGAGCCGATAGAGATCAGCATCGCCCGTTTTCTTGACCAAGCTGATGGTTCCGGCGAAAAAGTATCCGTCTGGTGAGCACTTACCATCGTTGAAGCGATTGTTCGTTTTTTCTGGTTCGGGATCGGCGAGGGCAGTGACTTCTCCCGTAGTTTCATCCAGGAAAAAAAATCCATGTTCGCCAGAGCATACCAAGCCACCTTGCGCCCGCGGCACTACGGTGCCCACGCGCTGTCCCACATTCCAAATTGTTTCCTCACCTGTGCTCGGTGTGAAGCGGATCACTTGGTGTTTTTCAATGTCGACGTAATACAGCGCGCCGTTCCACCAAATAGGGCCTTCGCCCCATTGTGCCCGATAATTTCCGATAGCTGTAATGGTCATGGTATTGTGAAAAAAATTGAATTCGCCGAGCTTGCTCACGCTCTCTTGTGGCGCAGGCGATCGATGATGACTGCGAGCACAATGATCGCGCCGGTGATCACCTCTGTCCATGGGGTAGGGATGCCATTCATTACGCAACCATTGCGGATGGTTGTCATCAGCAGAGCTCCTACCAATGCACCCAGCACCGAGCCTTCTCCGCCTGAGAGACTCGCCCCGCCGATGACTACTGCGGCGATGATATCCAGCTCCATCCCCATCGCTGTCGTGGGATCGCCTTGCGAGGATTTTGCCATGTTCATGAGCGCGGCTAGGCCCGCCATCGCCCCGCCGATGCTGTAAACGAAAATTTTAATCCTCGCCACCGGCAGCCCGCACAGAGTTGCCGTGAGTTCATTGGAGCCGACCGCATAAATGTGCCGACCAAAGCGTGTGTAGCGCAGGATCAATGTGAAAAAAATCACCAAGCCGAGCATCAACCACACACCGTGAGGCAGGCCGCTGCCGCCCATCCATGCTTTCCATGTGGTGACCTCAGGCGGGAGATTGATCGGTGTGCCATTGGTAAATACTTTTGCGCTCCCACGGAAAATTTGCATCGTCCCTAACGTAACGATGAAGGGCATCAGCTTCATCCACACTGTCACTGAGCCATTGCAAAAGCCACAAAATGCCCCAAATGCGATCGTTCCGCAAAATACCAGCACCGGATCGACGTGCCGCGCCACCAGCCACGCCGCGATCACGCCACAGAGCGCCAAGATCGAGGCGACGGAAAGATCGATCCCGCCCGCTATGATGATCAAGGTCATGCCAATCGCCGCCGTTGCCACAATCACCGTTTGCGTGAGAATGTTCAGCGCCACATCGGCGGTGAAAAAACGCGGGTTGAGGGCGCCGAAGATTGCATACACGACGATCAACGCCAGGAACGGACCGAAGAGACTAATGATGGACTTAACTTTTGTGGGATTCATAGGGAAGAAAAATGAGTGAGAGTATCTGATTTGCCCGTGGCGACGCGCATCACGTCCTCCGCAGTGATTTCATGAACTGGCATGGCTTCTGTGAGCACGCCGCGCGACATCACGGCGATGCGATCGCAGATGCCAAAAAGTTCTGGCAGATAGCTGGAGATCACGATCACAGAGCGCGGACGCACAGGGTCTGCCACGATTTCATCAATCGCTTCATACAGCCGCGCCTTTGCCGCAATGTCGATGCCGCGCGTCGGCTCATCCAGCAATAACACATCCACATCATGCTCCAGCAATCGTGCCAAAGCGGCCTTTTGTTGATTGCCTCCAGATAAAGCGCCGATGCGTTGCTGAGGGCCTTGGCATTTGATGCCGAGCTTTTCGATCCAACGGGCACTGCGCGATTTCATCTCCGCAGGCGAGACATAGCCCAAACGTCCCAAACGATCTAACGAGGAAAGCGTGATGTTATCGGCAATCGATAAACCCAAGGCGAGGCCTTCTTCCTTGCGATTCTCGCTAAGCATGCCGATACCCTGCTTCCAACGCGCTGCAGGGGAGTTGTTACTACTGATTACGTTAGAAATTTTCACCTCACCCGCTGCCACCGCGTCGAGCCCGAAGAGTGTGCGCAAAAATTCCGTGCGCCCCGAGCCGACAAGGCCTGCAATCCCAATCACTTCGCCACGGTGAAGCGTTAGCGATGCATTTTGAGGTTTGGATTTTCCAGCGAGTTGATTGATTTCTAAAATCGGCTCACCTCGCATCCGCTCACTGCGCGGATACAGATCATTCACATCCCGTCCCACCATCAAAGATACGATTTCCTCTGGACTCGTGCTTGCCACATCCCGTGTCGCTATCGCCGAACCATCACGCAAAATCGTCAATCGCGATGCCAGACGTTTCACCTCCTCCAAAAAATGCGAGATATAAACAATTGAAATTCCCTGTGCCTTCAGCCGATCAATCAACAAAAACAAACGCTCAATGTCCTTTTGCGCCAGCGACGAAGTCGGCTCATCAAACACTAACAACTTACAACCCATCGCGAGCGAGCGACCAATCTCGATCAACTGCTGCGCCGATACCGATAAGGTGCCAGCCAAACGATTCGGCTGGAGATCTGGATGATCAAAGTGCGCGAGCGCCTCCATTGCACGATTACGCATCTCTCTGCGATTCACAAAAGGCCCCAACATCGGCTCCATTCCTAGCACAATGTTTTCCTCCACCGTCAGATGCGGTGCAATCGATAACTCCTGATAAATCATCCCCACACCTTGAGCCCGCGCATGCAATGGATTGCGCGGTTGATAGGGGACACCATCCAAAAACATCACTCCCGCATCCGCACTGTGCGCCCCCGAGAGCACCTTCATCAACGTGCTTTTACCAGCTCCATTTTCGCCCACCAAAGCATGCACCTCACCCGGCAATACCTCCAAATCCACATGCCCAAGCGCGATCGTCGGGCCAAACGTCTTGCGGATGCCTTGCATCGACAAACGGGTAGTTGTGGGCATTTTCTCTTGGGTCATAGTTCGCAGAGCAGTCAAGAGCATCCGCTTCCACCTGTAAAGGGCAAACCCCATGCGATCAGGCAAAATGAGCCCGCCTAGGCCGCCGCTGCGCTCCCAAATCAAAAATCAAACGTCGATATAAAACATTTCCCTCTCGTCAATTATTCTCTCCTCGTGCTCATCGATAAAATCCTGCATGTTTCGCGGCAAAAATTTTCTTCCTTTTTTTTCACAAACTGCTAGATTTGAAACATCGGCCATTTCTATTCTCACATCAATGATTCCGCCCCCAATTCCCCGAAACACCAGTACAGGTTTTGTTGAAAAAATCGACAAGCGACCAAGGGCGGCAGCGCGGACTTCTGAGCCAGAGCCCTGAGTCGAAAGACGAAGGTCTTAAAGTCGAAAGTCAGGATGACGTGCCTCGTATTTGGTAAATCGTTATGAGAAAGCAGCACAACCCCAACTCCGTTCCCCTTGTTACCTTCTGTAAAAAAAATCCACCATCCTCCAACCTTCGCGCCCATCGAGCCTTAGTGGTTCCTCCATTGCCTTCCTTCCCCTTCAAACCTTTGCGTCTTAGCGCCGTAGCGAACTTAGCGTTTAATCTAACACTGCTCACCCCTACGCCACCAAATCCAAAGGACTCACCACTCCCATTCCATGCGCACCCATCGACACATGCAAGTATATCTCCGTCGTCGTGATATCTTCATGGCCTAGCAAATCCTGAATCCGCCGCAAGTCTGTGCCATTCTCTAACAAATGCGTCGCCACGTAAAACCTTCGGTCACGTGGCTTTGCTCCCTTCAATCGCGTGAGGCGCAAGCCTTTTACGCGACCCGCGCCGCCCTTTTGATCGACTCGTTATATACCTTGTCGTGCATGTGATGTCTCCGCTCTTCCCCGCTTTCCGGGTCTTTGGAAATTTGCTTAGCTGGAAATAACCACCACGTAAAAGCTTCGCTCACGTGGCTTCGAAATGTTTCGCTTACGCACCTCAGTCATTCAAAATGCGAGGGTGTTTCAAGAAATGATGCTTTATTTGCTTATCCAAAAATCTCCTTCCACTCCCACTTTTTAAATACCTTTCTCTACCTTCCGCATCTTTCTTTTCGAGGTATGCCTCGTAGTAAATCAAAGCCCAAGGTAATCGAGCTTTTGTGGACTGAGACTCTCCTGATTGATGCTGTATCAGGCGCTTTTTCAAATCTCCCGTCATGCCAATATACAAGCCTGAATCTTTTCCCGATTGGAGAATATACACGAAGTAAAACATGCCTTATAACACTATAATTGAACAGCTAACCATCACAATAAAATGAAAAAGATCGCGTGAGGCGCAGCCTTTTTACGCGACCATTTCTCCCGAGGCCGATCTTCGCGTAAAACTTCTTGCCTCCAGAAAAGTTTCGCAGCATCACGATTCGCCTCCATCTCATAACGAAGCCGAAAATTCTCGAACCATTCGAGAACTAGCAAAAATCCGCTTCGCTCCCGATCGGTGAGTCCACGAAACTCAGACAAATCTTTTCGCCAACAACAACGTGTTTTGGTAGATGCACTCATGACGACCAACCAAAAAACAAAAAATGCAGTGCAAGTCAATAAAAAATGTTCAAAAGAACACTGTTCATAAAGCCGTAAAATGAACTTCTCTAAATTTCCCTTCTACGATTACAGAAGAAAACGTATGTATATCAACTGAACCATCGTGCTTACAGAAAACACGTAAAATACAGCTGATATACACCCGATCCCGTGAAAAAATGCTTGCAATATAAGCAAAAATCGTTTTTTCTTATCCTGTCAACCCCACTTGATATATCACGGTGGGATACTGCTAATAAATACTGTTCTGTAAAATAATCCTCCGAGTTCTCCCACAATATTTCAAATATGGACAACGACCAAGAACCAACCACAAAGCCGAAGAAGAAGCTTACGAAAAAATCTGCCACGAAAATCGCGTCAAAAGCTACAAAGAAGACTGCTAAGGCTAGACCTGCAAGTCCAGCAGGACAGACAAACTACCCGCGGCACAGCATCTCCGATGCTCTTCGTATCCCTACAGCTATTCTCGACCAGAACGCAGGTAAATCCTGCACGGATGATCAGGCGGCTGGATTTATTGGTATTAAATCTGCGGCGGGTCCAACGGGAGTCGAGATTAGTTCTGGAATAAAATACGGCTTTTTAAATCGGCCAGGAAGCAAGCAGCTCGAAGTAACAGACCTAGGCCGCCAAGTCATCAGGCCGACATCTAGTGGCGATGTTGCGAAAGGTTACCAGCAAGCTGTTCTTAATGCCCCGGTTCTGTCGGATGTTTATAAACACTATCGAGGCGAGAATCTCCCTGATCGGCAATTTTTCGACAATGCTTTAGAAGATACCTTTTCGATTCCAAAAGAAAAGCTCAGCGAGTTTAAGGATATTTTCACATCGTCACTTCGCACGGCTTCGCTTCTCGAAGAACATGATGGGAGAATCAGGGTTCTGGATGCCGCCAGTTCAATGGAGACTGCCGAGGAATCTTCGGCACAGTCATCCCACAGCCTGAGCA
>DBCO01000031.1 GCA_002293145.1 Akkermansiaceae bacterium UBA956
CAATGATTTTCGTTACCTTTTTTTGATTAATTCCAAATTAATCGACAAAAGCCACGTATTATCAATGTTTTTTCACAAAAAATAATTTTTCATTTTATTTAAAAACCACTTTCCCAGCATCAATTTGCAATCTCCCCGCCTCAAATTCATCCGATAAAACTCCAATTACTATGATTCTAGTAGAAATTTTATTGCGTATTTTCCGCTATGCATTTTCAACTCCACAACTTCCGTCTCTCCACAATCTACTTATGCAGCTACTTTGCTATCATAGGATGCAAGCAAAATGAGGATCGTGCTAATCATGAAACATCCCTCCCCAACTATCGTGAGAGCCTATCGGAAGCTCCTCAGATCATTGCATGCGATCACAACCTCAGAATCTTGTTAGAAGGCGACATTGATCAATTGTATGCCAGTCTACAAAGCTCACAAGAGGGTAGTTGGATAGAACAAGCCCGTTACATCATTCGCCGGCTGCCTGACCAAGGGGAAACCCCAATACCCAAAACAAAGAGCGCTTTTCAAGACGAGCGCTTATTCAGCGAGGTCAAGCATGGCACGAAGAATTACAGCAGCGTTACATTTTTTCATCAAAAGTCGGGTCTATTGATCCACCGCATGCTTTGCGATCACCCAGGCTCACTGCATACGAGCGCACGAGACTATAATGCATCATCGCGCTCCCCTTCGCTTCTTGTCGTTCCATTTGAGTCAACATTGGACATTCTCGACAATCAGCAGATGGTCAAAGGAGAAGGCGAGTGTGCCGTTGTAATCTCTATAGAGCAGGAAATCCAGACACACTGGGCAAAGATATGCCATCTATATGATCCTGATGGAGGTAAATTTCCAGATGTCATAGGCGTGATTGAACAACTAGATCAGGAAGCGGCAGCCAGCCTGAAATGAGTCCTGACAACTATGAATAAAGCCGTAATTACACACCCCTATTTTTCCTTGTCTCCACGTATTTTGAGGATGATGGCGGATTTTCAGCGTAAAGGCCGAAGTATTTCGCGAAAAAATCACATCCTCGGAAAATTTGCCTGCCATTTCCCTCAAAAATAGAGTGCAATCTGCCTACCCGCCCATTGTTCCCATGCCGGAAAACTATTACCAACAAAACGCAACCGCACCGCAAACGACCTTCGATGTCTCGCTGCGGCCTCCCGCATTTTCGGAATTCATCGGCCAGGAAAAAGTCAAAGAGCGGCTGATCTTGATGGTGGATGCCGCCAAACTTCGCGGCGATGTGCTCACCCACGTGCTACTCTCGGGCCCGCCAGGATTAGGCAAAACTACCCTGGCGAACATCGTCTCTCAAGCAGTGGGATCGACCTTGCACACCACCTCTGGACCGCAGATTGAAAAGGCCGGCGATCTTGCTGGTATTCTGACGAATTTGCAAAAAGGTGACATTCTTTTTATCGATGAAATCCACCGCCTGCATCCTGCAATCGAAGAGTATCTTTACCCTGCGATGGAGGATTTCCGCCTTGATATCATCATTGATTCCGGCCCTTCTGCTCGCTCGATCCAGCTCAATCTGCCACGTTTCACTCTGGTCGGCGCGACCACACGTTCGGGAATGTTGACGGCACCGCTGCGCTCAAGGTTTGGCATTCTCAATCGACTCGATTATTACACCAAAGAAGAACTCACCGAGATCATCAAACGTTCAGCGGGACTGCTCGATGTGGAAATCGATCAAGCGGGAGCCCTCGAAATCGCCTCGCGATCACGCGGCACTCCACGCGTCGCCAATGCGTTGCTGCGTTGGGTGCGCGACTACGCACAAGTCAAGGCCAATGCCGTGATCAATGGCCCCGTAGCCGATGCCGCACTAGCGATGATCGAGATCGACAACGACGGTCTTGATGAAATGGACAAGCGCATTTTGGAAGCGATCATTTACAAATTCAATGGTGGCCCCGTGGGGCTGAATTCGCTCGCCGTCGCCGTCGGTGAAGATGCCTCGACGCTAGAAGAAGTACACGAGCCATTCCTGGTGATGCAAGGATTTCTCCAACGCACCCCGCGCGGTCGTGTCGCCATGGGTTCCGCCTATCAGAAAATCGGCGCACCCTTGCCGAAACCATCAGCCAACGATCCACAAATCCCCTTGTTCTAACAAAAAAATCTGCCATGCCTGAGAAAACCATCACCGAATTGATCGATCGCTGCCGCGCTACTGGATTGCGCCGGACGAAAGCTCTCGAACAACTACTCATCACCTTGTTAGAACATGCACGCCCGATGACGCTCAACGAGCTAGCGCAGTCCGTGCGCCTCACCGATCAATGCGACAAAGCCACGGTTTTTCGCCTGTTACAGCGCCTTACGACGATCGGCATCACCCGTCGACTCGGACTGCATGAGCGTGCTGCGTATTTCACTTTGCTGTTGCCAGGACGTCATCAAGATTACTTGATTTGCACTGAATGTGGCAGCATCGAGCCGATCAAAGCCCCCTGCCCTGTCCATCACTTGGAAGAAGAAATCCGCGAAAAAACCGGTTACAAAAACCTCTACCACGAACTGGAATTTTTCGGCATCTGCCCTGCCTGCGCCTAACTATTTTTGCTTTCGCCATGTACGGTCATCTTCTCATCATCGGTGTTGCTGGTCCTTCCTTAAGCGCTGAAGAAGCTTCTTTTTACCAGCGCATTCAACCTTCGGGCTTCATTCTTTTCTCACGCAACATTGTTGACGCCCCACAAACACGCAAGCTTACCGATGACTTACGCGGACTGTTTTCCTACGAGCCCATCATCGCCATCGATCAAGAAGGCGGTCGCGTAACCCGAACTAAGGACATCGCTCCCGTTTGCCCATCGGCGGTGGATCTCGCGGCAAAAAACACACAGCATCTCATCGCTGAGGCAGGTTCTCTGACGGCGGATATATTGCGATTGTTAGGCTGCAATTTAAACTTCGCGCCGGTGCTCGACATCGATCATTTTCCCAGCCTCCAAAACGCTCTGCGCGAGCGCTGTTGGGGTGTGGAATCCCAATCGATCATCAATAATGCCGGGATGTGGAATCGCTGGCTGCGCAAACGTTCGATGCGCTCGTGTGCTAAACATTTCCCCTCCTGTGGTCTCGCCACCAGTGACCCGCATCACGATTTACCCATCGCGCAACTCGGTATCGATGAACTCCTGCGCAACGACATTTTACCCTACACCGCATTGATGCCTGAACTAGATGCCATCATGACCAGCCACGTGCGCTTTCCCCTTCTCGATGACGTGCATCCTGCATCGCTCTCTCCAAAAATCATCAACGGTTTCCTACGTGGTCAGCTCGGTTTCGACAAACACCTAGTCCTAACTGATGACCTCGACATGGCAGCCATCGGCAAGGCTTACGGACGCGGACCAGATGTCGTGCAAGCCATCACCGCAGGCAACGACATCGCCCTGATCTGCCATGAAATCGTCAGTGCTGAAGTGGCTGTGAACGCGCTCAAAACATTGCCCATCAGCATCGTTGATGATTCCCTGGCACGGATTGAAGCGTTTCGCAAAAAACTTTTTGCCCCGCTAAAATGGTCCACCGAGACCTGGCAAAAAACCTGTGCTGACATCGAAAAACTCAGCGCCGAAGTGCCCTCCGCCACAGAAGTTAAAGCCCACTCACCCGTGGCAGATTATTGAAGATTCAATCCCCTTGAGCGCAAGCGATCACTTAATCCCCACCCGCAACGCCTTGCGGATCGACTGCGTCATCGCGGTGTCCACACCCGCTTGTTGGGCATAAGATTTCCAGCGTTTGATAGAGCTGATGACCTCCTCCACAAGATCGTGAGCGCGGCGTTTTTTAATATCTGCTGCAGTCGCAGCAGCGAGCAAATCATCGCGCGTAAACCCATCGCGCTTGCCATGAAGCGCCATCTGGTGTTGCGAGGTCCACATGCCATTCGGATTGTAGGAATAAGTCACGTCAAAGGCCGGCGCTAGTCGCCACGTGCCGCTCCGATCCATCAGAAAAGCGA
Organism: Akkermansiaceae bacterium UBA956; assembly: GCA_002293145.1. Lineage (GTDB taxonomy): Bacteria > Verrucomicrobiota > Verrucomicrobiia > Verrucomicrobiales > Akkermansiaceae > UBA956. The sequence continues at coordinate 4,001 of DBCO01000031.1, forward strand.
TATTTTTCGTGTGATCGTCCTGATTGCGCGCGATGATATTGAAGACAGCGCGGCGATACATTTGCTCCAATTCCTGTTGCGATAACTGCAACCTACGCCCCACCTGAAAGGCTTGCTCATACGAATAGGCGCCCGCTTGATTGAAATCATAGTGCGCCAGCGCACAGAGACTTTGCATGTGCAACTTGCCACCGTCATCTGGTCGATCAAAACGTTTGGTGAGAAAATGAGCACGGCCATTTTCCTCTAACAAATCGCATTCGCTCATCTCGATCCCCGCCGCAAGCGCCATCAAATGATACGCGTATTCGACACGACCATAGCCTAACGGATCTGCGAGTTCTTTGTCACGATTGGCGCTCACGCCATCGAACTTCAACAACCATGCAGAGAATCCAGGCGGCAATTCGATTTGACCCGAGCGCATTTCTCCGGTCTCACAATTCCATGCGACCACCGCCTTCGCACGCGCCCCGCCAGCCGAGGTGCCGACGCGTAAAATCCGCGCCATGGCATCGGCCTTGTGCCGCGAGACCTTGATGCGCTCGCGGTCCGCCAACACCTCATTCGCCAGCGCGATCAAAAGCTGCAACTCGATCGCCTCATCGCGCTCCGCCACTCCTTCCGACGGCACAAATTCCAGTGCTCCCATCGCCCGCGATCCCAAATAACACAAGCGTTCCACCGGATGAAACGAAGCAGCATCGCGCCCCTGCAAAGCCAACCACTGATCGATCAATTTATTGCCAAAACGATCAGGCAAACAATCCGCCAACAAACCCGGCAAGCCCTTGAAGGTCTCACGTCTTAAATCCGGAAACACATAGCGTTGAGACATCGCCGGCATCATCAACGGTGCCACTTCCATGCCGCTGCGCAAAAAATTGGCATCATACTCAAACACCGCACACTGCCGCTTGACCTCCCATGTGACGGCGGCGATACGCGTGCCATAAAGATGCACGGATGCCGTTTTCATACCTCATCCCCCCATTTCCAATCCGTCGCCTTTTTCAGCGGACGTCCCGCATGCTTGCGCACCCGCTTGACACGATACGGAGTCTCTTCTTCCTGCAACAACAATGCCATCGGGCTGATTTCTGGCTCAGGCAAAAATTGATCGATCCACGCCAACGCCCGCAGAGCTCGCACCAGCGAGATCAATGTTTGCAACGAGCAACCTTGCCCATGCTCCACCGAAGTGATCGTGCGCCGCGCCACCCCAGCCCGAAGCGCTAATTCTGCCTGGCTCATGTTCATATCCAATCGACGGCGGCGGATGCGATCCCCCATTTCCACTTCGATTTGCTGGTTGCTCATGATTTCAATATTGTGTAGATTTATGCTCATTACATTACCTCCTGTCTAAATATGAGCATAATTATGCACTTTGTCAATTTTATATTTTTCATCACGCCAAATATAATGAGCATAAATCCGCTCAAAGTTTATGCGAAATCAAAAGAATGTGCATAAAATTGCTTGTTAATGAAAAAATGGACCATTACCACAAGCGAAATGTTCTCAGGAAATTCCCTGCTTTTCTTTTCACGCGGAATCATCTAGGATTCGGCTGTGTTCATTCTCGCATTCATGGGTCGCTTGCTCTTGTCCTTCGTCGGTTATCTCGGGGAATTGACCGTGCTGGCTGGAGACACGGTCGAATCGCTATTTCGAGGCCACAAGCGTCCGCGTTTAATTTTGCAACAACTCGCCGAGATTGGCTACCGATCACAACCCGTGGTGATGGTGACGGGGGCCTTCACCGGAGCTGTGCTCACGGCGCAGTCGTTATTTCAATTTTCAAAATTCGGTATGGAAACCATGGGCGGTGCCTTAGTGAGTGTATCGATGCTGCGCGAGCTTGGACCGGTCGTGACAGGGTTGATGTTAGCGGGACGCGTCGGCGCATCTGTGGCCGCAGAAATCGGCACAATGAAAGTCAGCGAACAAATCGATGCCTTACGCGTGATGAATGTGCATCCCATCGACTACCTCGTCACCCCGCGTTTCATAGCCATGCTGATTGCCATCCCACTGTTAATTGGTGAATCGGCAGCTCTCGGGATCATCACCTCAAATGCCGTTGGCATCCATGCGTTCGGCGTGGGTGAAGCGTATTGGAAGTATCAGATGGGCAATTTCACCGATCTAACCGATATCTCAATCGCGCTGATTAAAGGCATTGTTTTTGGCATGATCATCATCATCGTCGCTTGCCATCAAGGCCTCACCGCGACACAAGGAGCCGCCGGAGTCGGGCGCGGCACCACCCGCGCGATGGTCTATTCCTCGCTGTTAATTCTGATCGCAAATTTTTTCCTCACCTTGTTACTCAACCTGATCTTCCCCGCCGGGGCCAGTCTTGGTTAGGAAGGATTCGGTTAAAAAATCTAGCCATCAACCCGCACGATCACCATGCTGCCCTCGGCGCAGAGTTGATCGAACTTTTTCACCGCGAAGGTATATTTCACCGAACTTTTTCCGACCACTTGCACCACCAAGCGGATCTGCACTTCATCGCCGAAGGTTAGAGGCGCGCGATAATCGCAATCGATGTGCACACGTGGCCAACCGTGATTTCCTCCGATCACCGCAATGCCTAGCGATGCAAAAAACAAGTGTTCGGCATCTTCCACATAGCGCAAAATCGCAGTGAAATGTACCCGACCACTCGCATCAGTATCAGAAAAACTCACGCATCGGGTTGCGTCAAACTGGTCGCCTTGCTGCATCATGAGCGATTCTAAATCGGCCACGGGCCGCTTGCCAATACGAGAATCACCAGATTTATGCATTTTATTGCTTCGAAGTTTTGACATTCGCCGCCGAGCACTGCATTTTACCCGCCGAACCATATAAATCATCTCATCATGGCATACGATCTCATCGTCATTGGCGGCGGCCCTGCGGGCTACGTTGCTGCAATCCGCGCAGCTCAACTCGGAAAAAAAGTCGCAGTCGTCGAAGCGGACCGCGCTGGCGGCACCTGCCTCAACTGGGGCTGCATCCCGACCAAAGCTTTGCTGAAAAATGCTGAGCTCTACCACACTCTCGCACATCGCGCAGCCGAATTCGGCTTCAAAATCGAAGGATTTTCCTATGACTGGAGCTCCGTAATTGGTCGCTCACGCAAGGTATCCGATCGTCTCGCGAGCGGCATCGAGTATTTACTCAAGAAAAATAAAGTTGACTACGTTCGTGGTTTCGGCGCGATAACCGCTTCTGGAATAGTGGAAGTCACCGCCGCCGATGGCAGCAAACAAGTGCTCGCTACCGCGCACATCCTCATCGCCACTGGCTGCAAATCCCGTCCCCTTCCTCCCCTTCCCTACAACGGCACCACCGTCATTGGATCGAAAGAAGCCATGGTACTGCCGCAGCAACCGAAGTCGATGGTGATCATCGGCGCTGGCGCCATCGGCGTAGAATTTGCTTACATCTACAATGCCTTCGGCACCAAAGTCACCGTCGTCGAAATGCTGCCGCGCATGCTTCCCGTAGAAGACGACGAAGTCGGCGATGCACTCGAAAAATCCTTCATCAAACAAGGAGTTCGTTGCCTCACCAACACAAAAATCACCGCAACCAAAGATTGCGGCACCCACATCGAAATTTCCGTCGAGGGTCCCAAGGCCACCGAGACCATAATCGCCGATGTCTGCCTCGTCGCCATTGGCGTGCAGCCCGTATTGCCCGGCGGAATCCAGCCCGCCCTTAGCGAGCGCGGCTACATCAACGTTGATGCACGCTACCAAACCTCCATCCCCGGCGTTTACGCTGCGGGCGACATCACCGGCCCACCATGGCTCGCTCACACTGCTTCTTTCGAAGCCGTACAAGCCGTCGAAGGCCTCTACCTCGAAGGTCACACACCACGCAAAGTAAACAATTTTCCCGGTTGTACTTACTGCCACCCACAAGTGGCCTCCGTCGGCAAAACCGAGCGCGCCCTCAAGGAAGCTGGCATCGAATATACCGTCGGCAAGATTCCTTTCGCTGCCATCGGTAAAGCCATCGCCTCAGGCGAACCCGAAGGATTTGCCAAACTCCTCTACGGCAAAGAACACGGTGAGTTACTCGGCGCACACATCATCGGTGAGAACGCCACTGAACTCATCGCCGAAATGGGCCTGGCACTCGATCAAGAACTCACCGCCGAAGACATCCACGCCACGATCCACGCGCATCCCACCATGTCCGAGGTCATTCACGAAGCCACACTCGCCGCCGAAGGCCACGCGATCCACTTCTGAGCCAAGTTCGCGATCTCGCCCAAAACGCGCCACCTCAGAGGTCTGGCTTTTTTTGCATCGAAGGCCAGCAGGTATTTCAACGTTATAACGAAACCATCATGTAATAGAAAATGAAGAAACAAATTGCGATCTATACCGTTACAGTTGTATCTGCATTCACGATAGGAAATACCTGCAACATCATAAGTAAGAGCCACCTTACGCTGCAGATGGAATCCAAGCTACATTATTGCAAATGCGTTGAAGGCCATCCAGCACTCTATCCTCGTTTTCTTGAGGCAGGAGCCGAAACCCCAAATGGCATTCACCAACAAACTGCGGCGTTGATTGCTGCACATCAAATAAAGCCAACTAAGTTTTAAGGAATCTTTGTTCCGCAGGAAAAAACGGCGATCGAGCTTGGGAGAGCAAAGAGTTGCGGTTAGTGAGGTCTAGCATGGCGCTGACGGCCATGAAGAGCACTTCTCCGAAGTGATGAAGTTTATTGCCGCCGGTGCGCGGGTCTTCGATGACACAGAAGGAGTCGATGCAAGCGGCGAGGCCACATGACCAGTTAGCCTCGTTAGGATTGCGAGGCATTCGAGCAGTTTGCAACCACGAGATGTGGTGCTTAGGCCCTACATATCATAAATTCCAAACTATTTTCGCTTCTTTTCCTTGTTTGATCGCCGCGCGAGTCTATCATCAACACATTCACATCCCACATTTGCGTGCACGATTCTCCCTTGTGCATTTTTTTTTCACGTAAGAATATCTCACCATGATTTGGACGACGCGCATTTTCCTCTGCTCCATCATTTTTTGCTCACTGCTGCACGCGCAGGAGCACTGGGTGTTTCTCGACAACGGCCACGTGAGGATCGGCATCAACAAAGACGCAGGAGGCAGCGTGGGTTGGTTTTCTAAATCACGCAGTGGCGAAAATCTTCTCAACTCCTTCGACCACGGCCGCTATGTGCAGCAATCGTACTACGGGGATGCTGATGGCTCTGACTGGAATGGCCAAGCATGGCGCTACAATCCCGTACAGGGAGGAAGTTGGAAGGGCGTGCCATCGGAGATCAAAGCTCAAGAGGAAAAGCCGCAATCGCTCTATACGAAAACTCGCCCACGCCAATGGGCCAGTGGTGAATGGGTCGATGACATGGTGATGGAGCAGTGGATTACGTTAGACAGTGGACTCGCGCGATTGAAGTATCGCATGACATACAGCGGCACCTTGGAACACAAACCACGCCATCAAGAATTGCCCGCCGTTTTTGTCAACCCTCGCTTTGATACCTTGATCTTTGTCGAAAAAGATTCCGAGCAGCTCGTGAAAAAGCAACCTGGCAAAAAGAACGAATACTTTTACACCAAAGAGCCTTGGGCCGCTTGGGTGGATGCCTCGCAGCAAGGTGTTGGCGTATTTTTTCCTCATGCAAAATTCCTCACCGCCTACCGTGTGCGCGATTCAGGGATCGGCGATGTTTCTTATCTCTCGCCGCTACAAACTTTCTCGCTAAAACCGAAATTGGTTTTTGAATATGAGACCGTTCTGGCAATCGGCAGCTTGGAACAAATCCGTTCGGTGTTCGCTACCTTACAAAAACAGCAAGCCACCAAACCATGAGTAAAGTATTTTTCAAACTGAAAAACGTGCGCGTCTGGCGGGGTGATCGCTGCGTGCTACAAAATTTTTCGTTAGAATTCCGACATGGCGAAAGTGTCGCCCTGTTAGGACCAAACGGCTCTGGCAAAAGTACCTTATTGCAAGTGCTAGCGGGTGAACTCGCGGTCGAATTTGATCATTCCTCAACGTGCGAATTGTTTGGCGAATCGTGCTGGTCGTTAGAAGAACTACGCCACCGCATCGGTGTGGTCACGCCAGAACAAGTCGAACGTTTCGCCGCCGATGAAATCGCTGCAGACGTTGTTTTATCAGGCCTGCGCGGCGCTTATGGTCGCACATGCGAAATGCGCTTCAACACTCGTGAACAAGAGGCAACGCGCGAGGCGATGGATTGGGCAGGTGTCGCAGAGCTAGCGCCGCGCTCCTTTGGCACACTATCATCTGGGGAGCGCAGAAGATTTTTAATCGCCCGTGCACTCGCTCACAAACCACAAGTGCTAGTCATGGACGAGCCATCTACAGCTCTTGACTTTGGAGGTTCCCAGGCACTGACAAGATGCTTGCGTCGCACCATGCGCGAGGGCTGCACGGTGATACTCGTCACCCATCACCCCGAGGAAATCCCACCAGAAATCGAGCGGGTGGTCTTACTACAAAATGGTAATATTCTCGCAGATGGATCCAAGCGGAAAATTCTCACAAAAGCATTACTCGAACAACTCTACGCCTTGCCACTTCGTGTCTCGTGGCATGAAGGTTGGTGCCGCGTGCACGCTGCCGAATGAGTCGTCACTCCACACGCAAAAGTATTAGATCGTGATTGACGAAACAGGCCCGAAATTGCTTGATCTGCCGATGCTCCATCAACTTTCTCAGGCTCAACTCCCACGCAATCATTGACCTCAGATACATCGCACGAGAAGGAGGGCTTTGACCACATCGGCTTCCGCCCACTTTTTCCCACGCCAACCAAACAAGGATGGCCACGCATTAGTCTGGAAAACTTACTCTCCGTGCAAAAAAGAAATAGCCACCGCAATCCCCGTTTTTTGTATTGGCGGGATTACCTTTGAGACATTGCCAACAGTCATAGTGGCAGGCGCGCAGCGAGTCGCAATCGTCTCGACCATCCTTCGACAAAAAGACAGCGCCGCAGCCGTATGCAGGACCAAGGAAATGTTAGCAGACTTGTGAAATTGCTGCGGGAAATGTATTGCGATGCCGCAACATCGGGCGCATGATCACGGCCATGGCTCAACTCGGCGAACGCTGCTCCCTACGCATCATCAAATCCCGCAACTCCGGTTTCTATCTCGATGCCGGTGATCTCGGTGAAATTTTGCTGCCCGGCACCGAATACACACCCGAACTCCATGTTGGCGTGGACGTCAGCGTATTTCTTTACCTTGATTCCTCGGATCGCCCGATCGCCACACGCAAAATACCTCTCGCCATGCCCGGCGAAATCGCCTTGCTCACCTGCACCGCCGCCAACGACATGGGAGCCTTTTTTGACTGGGGCCTGCCCAAGGAGCTCCTCGTTCCTTACCGCGAGCAAGCCAAGCCGATGATCCCAGGCCGACATTATGTCGTCAAAGTCATGATCGATGAAAAAAGCGGTCGATTTGTCGGCAGCCAGCGCATCGCCCGTCACCTCATCTCCGCCGCGGCCCGCTACCAAGACGGCGACCGCGTACAAGCATTGCTATGGGGGAAAACGGATCTTGGCTACAAGGCGGTGGTCGAGGGCAAATACAACGGCTTGTTTTTCGCTAACCAGGTTTTTCAAAAACTCGAATACGGCCAGACCGTCACAGCGTATGTGTTAGAAACCCGCAGCGATGGCAAACTCACACTGGGACTCACGCAGGTGGGACGAAAAAAAATCACCCCGATGGCGCAGCAGTTTCTCGAAAAACTCAAGGAGACGGGTGAACTTCCACTGACGGATGATAGCACTCCTGCCGCGATCCAAAAGCATCTCGGCATGAGCAAAAAATCCTTCAAGCAAGTCGTAGGGCAACTCTACAAACAGAAAAAAATCGCCCTAGAGCCGACGCGCATCGTGTGGATCGATGATTGAGATTTTCCTCATTCATTCAATGGAGCAAAAAAAGCCGGGAATAAACTTCCCGGCTTTTTCTATGATCGTGTTTGATGCGAAGATTACTTCTTCTTACCTTTGGCTGGAGCAGCTTTTTCTTCAACGGCTACGATTTCGACAACACGTGGTTTGCCGAGGTGAGCAACTACTACCGAAGCAGCGTGCGTAGCCACAACACCAGAAGGGAGTTTTAGATCACCAATGTGAAGAGAATCACCGATTTCCAGACTCGTTACATCGGCGTGCAGCAAGCTAGGAAGATCGTTTGGCAAGCAGCGGATTTCCATGGAGTGCACGTTGTGCTCCAAAACACCACCACCGTTTTTCACACCCACAGGCTCACCTTCGAGGCGAAGTGGCACGTGAGCTACGATCTCCGTGTTTTCATCGATGGCGCGGAAGTCAGCGTGGATCGGCGCTCCTGTGAGGCTGTGATGTTGCACAGCTTGCAAGAATGCCAAAGATTGGCCTGCGCCCTCAATGTCCAAGTTGACAAGAATATTTTCCGATGTGCTGTGTGCGAGCACATCAACGAAAGTGCGCAGATCCACTTTCAGGTTTTTGTTTTCCTTACCCAATCCGTACATGACGGAAGGCAGCCAGCCTTCTTTGCGCATTTGGTTGAGACGGCCGGAACCTGTACGGTTGCGGATAGCGGCTTTGAGATTCGTTTTCTGGGACATGATACGCGAGCGTGTTGTTAGTTTATGAGAGGTTCCAACCCCTCTTGCGGGGCGCGGGATTTAGCGGATTCGAGGCCACTTGTCAAAATTTTGTTTCCTGAATTGGGATTATTTTGGATTTTTCTCTCCAATTTGACCATTTTCCGTCTTTTTCACCCAGAAATCGCACTCATTTGCCGGTCGCATTTCCGTCCCTCCCTCACCACCGCGCGCCCTTTCTCCTCGATCACAAAAAAATCATTGCCAGCAAGCGCATCCTAAGCCATAGTTCGCCCGTCAGCGCGCTTCTGCGCCATTCCGAATCCGGAAAGGCACATTCCCATCACGGAATCGCAATCCAAGCGCGCCAAGTGTCCCTGAGTTCACGGATCGCCCACACGATAGGATTATCGGCAGCTCATCCAGCTACCCCTTGATTGTTCCGCAAGCGTGCTCATCCTCACATCTTCTCTCCTGTTTGGGCTTTATCTTAATGAACGCGCATCCCGTCCCGACGTAACACAAACACCCCTTAATCATTTACTAAAACTTCATGGCTGGTCATAACAAATGGTCCAAGGTCAAGCACATTAAAGCACGCGTCGATGCAATCAAGGGGCGTGCGTTCTCGAAGTGCGCCCACGAGATCGCCATAGCCGCACGCACTGGCGGCGGAGACCCCATGCTCAATGCTCGCCTGCGCACCGCCATCGATAACGCCAAGGCCGTCTCGATGCCGCGCGAGAACATTGATCGCGCCATCAAAAAAGGCACTGGTGAACTCAGCGGCGTCACCATTCACGAAGTCACCTACGAGGGCTATGGGCCATCCGGAATCGCATTCCTCATCGAAATCGCCACCGATAACCTCAATCGCTCCGCTCAGGATATGCGCACGATTTTTTCTAAAAACTCCGGCGCTACAGCTACCCCCGGCGCTGTTGCCTACCAGTTCGACCGCAAGGGAGAAATTATCCTACGCGCCAGCGCCGGCTCCGAAGAATCAATTCTCGAAGCCGCCATCCTCGCTGGCGCTGATGACGTGCAGTCGGACGAAGACGAGCACACCATCCTCACCCAACCGAACCTGCTCGGCAACATCGCCCAAGAACTCCGTGCCCAAGGCCTGCCGATTCAGTCCGAAAAATTCACCTCACTCCCTCAAACCACCGTCACCATCGATGATATCGACAACGCGCGACAGGTCCTCAAACTCTACGACATCCTCGATACCTACGATGACACACTCAATGTATTTACCAACTTCGCCGTCTCAGACGCCATCCTTAGCGAGCTCGATTTTTAAAACCATTTTCCCTTAATAAAACGCATGAGCGATTCCCTACCCCAATCCAACGACGCTACACCCGCCAATAAAGCGGCGAAAAAAACCGCGAAAAAAGCGGCTACCAAAGCGGCCAAATCTCCTGTTGAAGGCGTAAGCGTCACGCCTGCAACCAAGGTCCCCGCCAAAAAAGCAGCCAAGAAGGCAGCCTCGAAAGTCGCGAAAAAAATCGCAGTTGCCGAGCCCCCTGCGCCTGCTCCCGTTCCTGCCGCAGCACCCACTGCAAAGAAAGCTGCTCGTAAAACCGCTAAAGCACCAGCACCTGCCACGGAGGCCAGTGCCGCCATGGCCGAGACTCCACAAAAAACAGCCGCGGAAAAACTAGCCAGCTCCACCACACCAGCTGTTGCGCAAAATAATGCGCCATCGAGCTCTACGCCACAAAATCAACAACCTGCCCCGCAACCACCTCAAGATCGGCCAGTCCGCGATCAACAACCGCAGCAGCAGAACAAGCAGCAGCATCCACAAAAGCAGCAGTTTTCCCAAAACAAAAATCAACAGCAGCGCCCACAACACCCTCAGCAAAATGGCCAGCAAAACAACAATCAACGCCCACAACAAGGGCAACAGAACGATTTCAAGAAAAACAAATTTCAGAACAATAAGTTCGATCGCAACAACAAGCAAAAGAACAAGCCGTTCCAGAAAAATCAGCCGCCTGCGAAATTTGATCCCGATGCCGACCGCAACAACGCCGTGCTCAGTGGACCGAAAACCGAGGCTCAGGGACTTCTCGAAATCGGACCCAAGGGCAGCGGCTTCCTGCGCAGTCTCAAGAAAAGCTTCGAACTCGGCAAAGACGACCCATTTGTTAGCACCACGCTGATCAACAAGCTCGGACTTCGCCCCGGTGTCATTCTCAAAACCATGACCCAGATGGGGCCGCGTGGACCACAAGTCGTGGAAATCGTCGATGTCAATGGCGCCTCCCCCGATGACGCACGCCGCATGCCGCACTTCGAGGAACTCACCGCCGTCAATCCCTGCAAACGCATTCCTTTTGAAAACGACCAAAATCGCTTCACCACCCGCGTGCTCGACATCGTCGCGCCCGTCGGTCGTGGCCAACGCGGGCTGATCGTTTCGCCCCCCCGCTCAGGCAAGACGACTCTCATGCTCCACATCGCCGAGTCCGTCATGCAACGCGAGGACGACAGCTTGCACTTGATCATTTTGCTCGTCGATGAACGCCCCGAGGAGGTTACGGAATTCCGCCGCGCCCTGCCTCAAGCGGAAATTTTCGCCAGCTCCAATGACGAGCAGCCACGCAATCACTGCCGCATTGCCGAGCTCACCATCGAGCGCGCCAAACGCCTTGTCGAGGCCGGCAAACACGTCTTTTTGCTGATGGATTCGATCACTCGACTCGCCCGCGCCTACAACAACACTGGCTCCACCCAAGGTCGCGGCATCGGTACGGGCGGTGTCACCGTAGGTGCACTGGAAATCCCCCGCCGCCTGTTCGCCGCCGCGCGAAACACCCGCGAGGCCGGCTCCTTGACCATTCTCGCCACCGCGCTGATCCAAACCAATTCGCGCGCCGATGAGGCCATTTTCCAAGAATTCAAAGGCACCGGTAACATGGAAATCGTGCTCGATCGCAAGATCGCCGAAAACTACATCTACCCCGCCGTTGATATCTTCAAATCTGGCACCCGCCGCGAGGAGCTTTTGCTGCCCGAGCACATGCTGCACAAGATTTTCTTAATCCGCCGCGGACTCTCTGGCCACAAGCCTCTGGAGGCGATGGAGCGACTGACGTATTTCCTGAAAAAATTCCCCTCAAACGCGCAAATGTTGCTTGAAATCAAAGGGTAATACGCAATCCCCCCGCACAGCACAAAAAAACTTTCCCCATGAGGAAAAAAAGCAGTGTCAGGAACTAGGCACATGAATTTCCTGAGAAAGGTCATCATTTCCCCCTGCGCCTATGCTAACTTCTATGGTGAAGCCTTGCAGGTGACCATGGAAGGGGCAGAGGATTTTTTAGCCGCGAAAAAACGCAAAATTCGCATAAATGCTCGGGTTTTGGTTTTTGTTTTTGTTTTCTCTGTTTGCTCCTATGAAAAATGGATCTAGAGAATACACGAAGTGGTAATGTTGCTGAAACAGGCGGGACGCGCTATTTGCCGCCCTTTTTTCGCCAAGTTCTTGCTACACTTTTCCCGAAAATTTCATTTGTGCATACATCTGAAATATGACACAATATCATCATGCGCCACATGTTGCCATCTCTCCTGTTTCTGCTTGCATCCGCCGCAACAAGCATGGCACAGCTATACGCTGATTTTACGACTTCACTCGGGAATTTCACCTGCGAACTGCATTACAAAGAAACTCCGCGCACCGTGGGGAATTTCATCTCGCTCGCCGAGGGTACTCGTGCTTGGGTCGATTCACGGAACGGCCAACTCTCCACCGTCAAGCCTCCACAGCCGTTCTATTCTGGCACCGTATTTCACCGCGTAGTCAATGCCAATGATTTTAAGATCATCCAAGGCGGCTCAAAGCGCAGCGATGGATCGGATGGACCCGGTTATGAATTTCCCGATGAAATAAACGCAGCCGTGCCGCTGAGCTACCGCCTTGATCAGCCCTACTACCTCGCCATGGCGAACTCCGGACCTAACACCAACGGCAGCCAGTTCTTCATCACCGGAAATGCGATTCCAGGCCTCGAGGGCAAACACACTGTATTCGGTCGTGTGATCAGTGGCCAAAGCACCATCGATGCGATTCTCAACACTCCTCTTCGTGGGGCAATCGTTCCGCCCCCACCAAATGTCCAACCCGAACGCCCGACCGATGATGTAGTCATTCAAAGCGTCATTGTCCGCCGCGTCGGTTCTGCGGCGGCGAAGTTCAAGGCCAGCAGCCAAAAACTCCCCACTCTTTCGAATCCCAAGGTGAAAGTGCAACCAGCACCCAGCCCAGCCAACACCAATCGCTACTTTTTTAGCCAAGGTCAGCGCAGTGAAATGCTCAGTTTTGCGACCATCGTAGCCGATAAGAGTTCGTGGATTCCCCTTAGCCCTCGCTGGCTCGGACCTTCGCCCTTCAGCTATCGTTATAACGATGTCACCTACGGTACTGATACCATCTATGATTTCCGCACGATCATCGCGAAATACAATACTGACGCTATCACGCCCAACGCTCACGACGGCTACGCACTGACCATGGTCAATGCCGAGGGATCATTCATCTTTTCATTCCCTAAATCGGGCACCTTTGGCTACTTTTTCAAACCTGCCGATACCACTAAGCCTGAAGTCACGGGCGTCATCGTAGCAAGCAGCATTTACTACAGTGCCTCACCTCATCACGCAATATTCCAGTTTCAAATGCAAAACTTCAAGATCATGAACCTCCACCTTGGTTTCGATAAAAAAGTCAAAAATAACTTGCACGGTCGCGTGGTAAGCAAGGTGCAAAATTTCATTGTCACCAACCCTTCTACGGGTGACGGTTTCTTCTTCCCGCAATCTTCCGCACCCGGCGGCGAGCAAGGCTTCTCGATGAGCCCCATCAAGTAAGTATCCCGACAGCCAACTTGCGGCTATCCTTTTCCCATGAACAATGCGCAATCCCTGCATGACCTGAGTTACGAAGAACTCGAGCAGTTCATGAAGGTTGATGGAATTAAAGCCGTCCATGCACACAGCCTTTGGCGCTTGCTGCACTGGGATGCCTCCTTACTCGAAAGGGAATCTTGCCAACATCTACTCGGTCCACTACGCCGCTGGATCGACGAATATGTGGGTGAGGATAAGACATTTTTCCTCGATCATCCCGAGCAAGTTGCTGACATCCGCAGCAGCGATGGCATGACCCGCAAGTTCCTGCTGAAATTGCGCGATGGACAAACCATCGAGACTGTGCTCATGAGCTACGACGGGCGCTTCACCGCATGCGTCAGCACCCAAGTCGGCTGCGCCATGGGCTGTGTGTTTTGCGCGACGGGCCAAATGGGCTTCACGCGCCACCTTCGCCCCGGCGAGATCATCGCCCAGGTACTCCACGTGCAACGCGTGCTGCGCCGCGACTGCGGAAAGCGACTGCGCAATCTCGTGCTCATGGGCATGGGCGAACCGCTGCACAACTACGATGCCGTGATGCGTGCCATGACCGTCATGTCCGATGTCCGCGGCCCAAGTCTGTCAGCACAGCGCATCACCATCAGCACCGTCGGTGTCGCACCAGCCATCCGGCGCATGGCCGAAGAGAAAATCCCCTACAACCTCGCGCTGAGCCTGCACGGTGCCAACCAAGCCCAACGCAGCGCGTTGATCCCCGTGGGGAAAAAATGGCAGATGGAAGAACTCATGGAAGCCTGCCGCATCTACAATCGCGAAGTCGGCAAAGGCATTTTCATCGAGTGGACACTCATCGCAGGCACCAACGATAGCCCAGAAATCGCAGCGGAACTTGCCGAACTCTTGCGCGGCATCGATGTCCACATCAACCTGATCCCGCTGAACCCGACCGAAGGCTATGCCGGCACTGCGACGGCGACCCAAGCCGGTCTGCAATTCCAGAAACTCCTCCGCAACGCTGGCTACCCTGTCACCTTCCGCCAACGCCGCGGCATCGACGTGGCCGCCGGTTGTGGACAGCTCAAATCCGAACGCAACAAGCGTGCTGAATCATTCGACGAGAAATTGCAACCCACCAAAGCAGGACCGAAGCAGACACAACTCGATCAAGTTTCGTGAAAAAATTCCAAGTTTCCAAAATCCGTAAAATTCGTCGTTTCTATTAAACTAAAAACCCAATTTGAACCACAGATTTTCGTGTTTGCTCTGAATGGAACTTCGGACTTTCGGTTATTGCAACCGCCTTGCCAACGAAAGCCCTAATCTCCCACTCTTCCTTTTGCGAATTTTGCGTTTTCCGCAGCGAGTAATCCACGGCACCAAGATTCGAAAAAATTCAAAAATTTAACGGCATCTGCATGATCCATGTCTAAATCGACACAGGATTTCGCAAGTTTCGCACAGGTTTTCGCAACTTTGCGATTGGCTTGCTGAAATTTTCTGCTATCATTACCCTAAGCTCCTATTGACTCATGGTAATGAAATCCATCGTCCCACTTGCTATCACATCTCTCGCCCTAGGTCTCAGCTCCTGCGGCATAAAATCCACGGTGGCAAATTTCAAAGCAAAAATCACACCGGACATCAAAATGCCCGAGATGAAAATACCCGAGGTGAACCACGGCGACGTAGCCCGCTTCTCCTTCCGCGATCTCCTTCCCTCTTCCATTCCGATCGTTGAGGTTGATACCCAAAAGCTCAAGGAAATCGAGACCGGCAAACAAAAGGCTATGGCCTACCAAAATTCGCGCAGCTCCTACTTTGGCACTTGGTTTGGCGATCCTGCCGACTTCAAAGAACCCGAGCTTCCTTCTGGCATGCTCGACAATCCCGAGTTTAGCCTCCTACCTCCCAAGCCGCAGTAGTTTCCCGTTTGAACCAATCTCGATAAATCATAGGACATTCGAAGGATTTTTCTCCATATGATCAACGCCATTCCAAAGAACTGAATGGCATTTTTTCATGCCGTTTTTTTCCTTTGAATCGAGTACGAACGCGCAAGTCCCCAAGCAATCAATCCCCAAACCACTAAGTTTCAGGATGCCACTGCGCTCACCCCGCACTACTTAGCTGAACCCGCGCTGCAACACAAAAAAAGCGACCTCGGGTAGAGGCCGCTTTTGGAAGGACTTGCTGGGAATTAGTCTTAGTGTCCACCACCAGTACCAGGCAGGAAGCGATAATACACTTCCATCATGAGCGTGCAGAGTGCGGTGCGATAGAATACCGACTGGGCGCTGCCACCTTGGAAGGAGGCTCCTACAGCGCGCAATTTTCCATCAGGGCTTTTCCATGTGCCAGCAGGATCTTGATTTTTAAGAACTTCGTCACGCATCATCGCATTGTAGTCTTTCCACTCTTGGCCGCCACGATTCATCATGGCTTGGGCTTCATAATAATGCCCATAAAGATCCGCAAACTCCGTGCCCCACTTTAATTTGCTATTTTTCGCAATGTATTTGGCACCTTTACGAACAGCAGATTGATTTTCTTTGCCCCACATTTGGTAGCAGAGAACACCAACACCGGTAAGAGTGTGATAGTCAAGACCGCCATGCAGACCTGGGCCTGAGTAGCCGAATCCGCCTTCAGAGTCTTGTTTGTCGGCAAGATAGTTGATCGCTTTCGAAGCACAGCGACTCAGGTTTTTGAAATCGATTCCCGTGTGCTTCATCGCTTTCAGTGCCTGAATGTGCCAACCAGCGATGGAAACGTCACCACCACGGTCACCAGACTCATCGTAGCTGTAGTCCCAACCGCCCGACTTATGCTGGTTGTCGATCAGGAACTGCCCAGCCTTCTGAGTCACTTCATTAAGATTTGGCACATTGATGCTGAGTTGCTTGCAGAAAGTCGCGGATTCTGCCAATGCATAAGTAGCAATTGAATGTTCATAAGGCCAGTGCTTGTCAGAAACTTTTTGAGACAGCTTGCCGTCTTTCATACCAAGATTGATGAGGAACGTCATGGCTTTGAGGCAAGAATCGCCGAATTCTTCTGAGATCGGTGTTTCGCAATGGCCAAGGTAAGCTAACAACCCCAACCCTGTCATCGCGGCTTTGTCACCCTCACCCCATGAACCGTCAGCGGCTTGCGTGGACTTCATCCAACGCAATGCTTTGACTACAGCATCCTCGCACTGTGGTACACCGCCGGTTTCCGCGAGGCGCTGCAAGCGATCTTCTTTGGAGCAACGTTTGCGCATTGTCGCAGGGATAGCTCCGAAGCCACCACCACCGCCGCCACCGTCACCACCGGTGCCCCAGCCGTCGCCAAAGTCATCACCGTTGCCGAAGTCGGTGGATGGTTGTGGGACATCAACTTCAGGAACAGGAATGGCAACATTGGAAGTGGTCTGTGCTGCGATCACCTTGGCGCTGCTGGATGAGGGAGCCGAAGGCTTTTGTTTGGAATTGGTGCTGACCTTTTTGCTTTCGATCACTTCTTCCGCAGGAATGTTCGCGCTATAGGTAACGATTACAGGCGTTTCCTTAAACAGCGGATTGATCAAAATGAAAGCCAGTAGCAGGCCGATCAAGACGATCGAAAGTATCGCGATCACGATGGAGGAAATGGTGGAATTCCGTTTCATCGCATCAAGACGTGCTTGAGCTTCGGGGCTGAGTTGTGCGTGGAGACTCATAGGGTAGTTTTTGTTAGTTTTTTAGCTGTTAGACCAAAGGATTGGGACGTTGGGACTCGCGGGGAGAATTCTAGAAGAACCAGCGGCAATTTGCCAGCATAAATCTATGGAATTTTTCTCGCGTCAGCAGGAGTAACGCCGAGTCGATCATGAAGCTTAGAAAAAAATCACGAATTTGTGTATTTATTTCGAATTCTCAGCGCTAAATCCTAAAATGATGAGCATGAAAAATACCCTCCCGCCCCGTAAAAACGGTCATTTTCACCCTGCAAATGTCGTTTGCTGCCGCTGAACCCGCAGCAGCGCAAGACCGTGAAGTCTGGTATGACAGGCAGGGGAAAGTCGCGGGCGAGAAAAAACGCCGAATCTCGTGACCAAGTCCAACCACGCGACTGAGCCGCGGCGCCAGCGCTTGCGAAATTCCTGCATTCGCCGCTCGATGATGATGGAGATCACAGCCGACATTTGAGCACACATTTTGACCAACAGCGAGCATACTGGCATGGTTATGGCAACTCGTGTTACCCGACTCCATAGCAGCTACCACTCAGACCCACGATTTTTTCTCTGTTATTCCCGTCAAGGCAATTAGGGCATTACTGGCCGTTCGCCTTGGGTGGTGTGGCTGTGGCATCGCTGACCCCTGGGATCTCTGGCTTTTTCACAGGTGGCTCCGGAGTCGGCCCTTGGCTTTTTGGCATTTCCACCCGCTCATCGCTCGGCTTGATCACCACAAGTGCCGATGGCCTCTTAACCGTTCTTGCCGTCTCCGTCGAAGCGGATTCTGGCGCATCAAGCTGATTGAGTAAATCAGGATCGCGCAGTTGATTCGCCAACTCATAATCGGCATCCGTGCTCGGCATGGAAAAGTTCTCAGCAGGTGGCTTCGGATGATTTTTCTCCACCACAGCAACAGGCTCAGGAGTTGGATCCTTCTTAGCACAAGACGAAACCACCACACACAATCCTAACGCTAGCGCATACCGATGCATGAACTCATTGAAGCGCATAATCTGGCATTTGAAAAGAAAGATTTCCGATTTCCCTGCCTAAATTCTTGAAAAACCGAGCCAACTTCTTCATACTGCAACCACACATGACATCATACGCGCCATCTTTGATGATGCCCAGCCAGTCTAAGCTCTGGCTGATATCGTTTTTGTGTTCTCTCGCCCTCTTACTGATCGGCGTTTTTCTCTTTGGCGTTTTGACTTTGACATCGATGGGTTTTTCACCCAAACGGCCACTCCCTCGCCCCGCTGAACAAGTAGTGGTCATTCTCGCTCCCGCATTGCCTCAGGTTGCCTCCGTCACAACAGCAGCACCCACCATTCCCGTTGCGGAAAAAGATCGGCCTCAATTCGCTCGAACCTCTGCTGATCAAGAGTCCGCATCGCCCGAAAAGGCCGATTTTATCGGTGATCGCGATACCATCGCCACCAGTGATGCCATTCCTCTCGCTGGCGCCCCCGCAATGCCCAGTCAAGCAGGGCGTGAGCCTCGACGCCCCAAAGAAATCGAAACAACGGTCAGCAAACCGCAGGATGGCGAAATCACACACAATGCCCCATCGACGCCCACTCCTCAGCCGATGGCGCAACCTTCTCCTCTCACTTCGAACGAGAATTTCCTGCAGGAGTTGCCGACCAAAGCATCAAGCCTTGCCGAAAATCGCACCGAGCAGGAAATGCCAGACAAGCCTGAGCAAAAGGAAATCATCCCTAAGGAAACCATCCTCGGTGAAATCCCCGTAGAGCGCGCCGTCAAGCAAGAAGAAATCAAACCAAAACCGATGGTAGCAACCGCGGACTCTCGCGAAAAAGCGAACCAGCTTCCTAAGCCAAACCAACCGCGCGAAGCCGATCCCACCACGCCCGGATTCCGCGGCAACCAACAAAAAACCAAAATTAGCGGGTCAATCACACGCCAAGGAAAATCAGCGCTGAATGTCGCGAATACCTCTCTCGGCCGTTACCACGCTGCACTCAGCCGCTCCATCGAGGCGGAGTGGCACCGCAATTGCACCAAATACCGCGATTTCATCACCCCCGGCATCCTCACGATGCGCTTTGTGGTTGACCCAAGTGGCTCCGTGCGCTCCGTTTCGGTCGTCGAAATGGTCAATGCCGGCGAAGTGCAAAAAGGCTTCACGCTCAACTCCATCCGCCAAGCCAAGCTCCCCACGATCCCCGCCGATTTGAAAAAAGAACTCGATGGAGAACCTCTCGAAATCACCTACAACTTTTACTTCTAACATGCCCATGTCCATCCTCGCCGCAGCCACATTCGCAACCTCTCAAGGTGCTCTCCACACCGTGTGGGAAAACTTTTCCAACGGCGGAAACTTCATGTATCCTTTGCTCGTGTGTCTGCTCATTGGCTTCACCGTGATCATTTTCAAACTCCTAACGCTGCGCCGTTCCATCATCATCCCGCCCGCCCTCGCCTACGAGGTCGATCGCTTTGAGCAACGCGTCGAGGCCGGCTCCGCCGAGCAATTGTTAGAAGAATTTGAAAAAGGAAAAACCGCACTCGCGCGCCTCGCTTCCGTAGCTGTGCGCAATCGCGGCAAGTCACAAGCCGACATCAGCGATGCCGTGCAAACCACCGCCCGCCATGAAGTTCTACACCTGAATGCCGGCATGACGGCCCTCGATGTCGTCATCACTGTATCTCCGCTGCTCGGCCTTCTCGGCACCGCCAGCGGCCTCGCCTTTCTGTTCCAAGAAATGGCCAAAGCAGGCGACATGAGCAACACCCAAATCATCGCTCAAGGCATCGCAGTCGCCCTCAATACCACCATCTTCGGGCTCGCCATCACCGTTCCCTGCGTCATCGCCCAGAGCTTTTTTAATCGTCAAATCGAAAGCTTCACCACCGAACTGGAAATGCTCCTCAGCAAGCTCGTCCACGTCTGCCAAAAAGCCCGCTCACCGCAAAAATAAACCTGCACAATCATGCTTTTCGCCCGACCTGTTAAAAAAAGTTCCGGTGTGCCGATCGTCCCAATGATCGACATCCTATTTATTTTGCTGATCTTTTTCATCGTCTCCACCAACTTCAAACGCCCGCGCCACCAACTCCAAATCTCCCTGCCCACCGCCAAAGACCTGCCCACCCAAAAGGTCATAGCTGAAATGTCCGTGCTCGCCATCGATGGCAGTGGCACCATCGCCCTCGAAGGCGCGCTCGTGCCCGATGATCTCCTCATTTCGTATCTGGAAGCTTGGCGTAAGCTCAATCCCGAGCGCAATCTCGAGATCGAACTCGATCAAAAAGCACCGAGCGGAAAACTCATTGAAGTCATGGGAGCATTGACGCGCCTTGGCATCAAGACTATGCCTACCCGCGTACTCAAGGCCCCGTCCACGCCACTTCCTACCCCTAATCCCTAACCATTGCCCACATCACCATTCCATCATGCTGCTAGAAATCGTCCAACTCGGTGACCCCGTTCTGCGGGAAAAATGCGCCGCCGTCACCGAGGTCACCGAGGATATCATCACCCTCGCCGAGAACATGCTCGAGACCATGTACCACGCCAATGGCGTCGGTCTCGCCGCGCCACAAATCGCCCGCGCCATCCGCATGGCCGTCATCGATGTTTCGCATGATCTTGAGTGCGTGAACTTCCTCAAAGTCAATGGCCAGGACACTGATCTGCTCGACATCATGCCCCTCGTTTTCCTCAATCCCGAACTGGAACTCGATGGAGCTCGCGCCGTCGAAACCGAAGGCTGCTTGAGCATCCGCGGCGTTCGTGCACCCGTCGGTCGCCCATCCATCGTAAAGGTCAAATGTACTACCCTCGATGGCGAGACGCTCGAAATCGAAACTGACGGACTGCTTGCTCGCGCCTTTCAGCACGAAATCGACCACCTCGACGGCGTGCTCTTTCTCGACCGCCTCTCCCCCGCCGCCAAAATGGCGATTCGCAAGCAACTCAAGCCTTTTGGCCCCCAGTAATCGGGACGAAACACAAGACTTTCAGAGATAAGATTTGAAGTGGAGAGCTGAAAACCAAGTGACTCGGCCAAATATAAGCCCGAAATCCGAAATTGAATCGATTTTGAATGAAATAGAGCAGTGGCTTTTACTAGTTTTGCCGCCTATTTGTTCATTACGGTGTGGCTCTGGTAGCAACTTGGCGAAGTTGCTCCAAGCCATTGTAAAATGTTTTCAAGCAAGGGTTTATACTTATCGAGGCCGCCTCAATTTACTGCATTATAGCGCAACGACGTCCGACTGCGAGACCCAATACCACGCCGCGATGAACGCCTCCATCCGATCTTCTCGAAGAAAGCAATGATACTAACCTGTCCACCAAGGGGATTGATAGGCTTTGGAGTATCAGCACGATTGACTTGCGTGCGGGAAAACGGGATTGCAAAAAGTACGCATCATTTGGTGATAGAAGTTGGTGTATAGTTATTTGACACAACCATTCTACCATATGCCCTGTAGCCAAACGATGCTTTTTCTGACTTCGGTTTCCAAGTTTATGCCAAAATCCAAAAAATACTGCAAGAACTCGATGTATCCCCCTTGCCCCGACAACGCGCCACAGGTTAAATCACATCAACTACGCGAACAGAGACAGCTCTTCAATCGCCGATCTCGAAGTAGCGCGATTCGGCTTCGGGCGGCTCAAGATGGCATCGATTTTCATCAGATCTTCCATGCTTGGCTCCCACTCACCCAGCCGCAGACGTTGCAAATCACCGCGCCAATCACGCATCGCCATGACAGGCGTGCCGACATCGGGGGCCGAAAGCAAATGTGCCACTTCTTCCAATCGGCCACTCACAGCAAACTCCTTGCGCGCACGCCGGAGCCAGATGCTCACAAATTTCCGCTCTTTTACCTGTGATTGCATGGAAAGAACTTACTTAAGAGACGTGAATTGTCAACCCGGTTTACGCAATCGAGATCATTCTCTCAAACTGAGAAATCCCAACATTAATAAAAACTGCATCATTCGCAGCACCAAGTGAATTCACAGGTGCCACGAATGAATCATCAACGACAATTGGCTTAGAACCAGCCTTTTTTGCCTTGGATGTAGAGGCGATCGAACTCTTCCTCAGACTTTGTCAAGTACATGATGCCTTCGATCAGGCCAATAATGGCGGTCACGATTGTAGGAATACCACAAAGCAAAAGGCCAGCTACGCCAGTAACAGCCATGATGATGCCCTCTTTTTGGTAACCCAAAATGAACTTATGCACGCCATAGGCCCCCAACAGAATGCCCAAAATACCCGCGAGTAACTTCTTGTCTTTTGCATTGCTGTTCGACGCAACCGGCGCTGCAGGCGCAGGCGCAGAAGTCGGCACGGTTGGTGGCGTGTGCGCTTCAAAAGGAGCGCTTGGCACGGGTGGTGGCTCGTCATCAGGGGTGACTGCGGAATTGTTTTCTGGTTCTTGCGATTGTTCAGTGGACATGGCAAGCTCTTGCTACTAGACTTTTCCCGCTGCGGCAACCAGAAAATACATGAAACCACGAATCATTCTCGCTCATACCACCCTGCCTGATGGCGGCACCCTCGAACTCCATGAGCACGACGAACGCTTTTACCTCCACAGCCACGGCCAACAACTCGCTGGCACAGCCATGCGCTTCGCTGAGGATGAACTCGCAAAGCTCGGCACCCATCCCTTCCGCCCCGCCCGCCAGCCGAAAGTCTGGATCATGGGCCTTGGCCTCGGTGGCCTCACCCAATCTGTCTGCGCCGCACTTCCACAAAAAAAAGGTAATTTCACCGTTTTCGAACCCATCCGCGAACTCGTAACCTGGCAAAAAACGTTTTTTAAAGACAACAACGCCCTGCTCGATAGCCGCGTCAACGTCGTCCACGATCTCTCACCCTCCTCACTCGCCCGCGAGAGTGGCAGCATCCACGCCATCCTGCTCCAAGCTGATTCCTGCCCGCTCGAAAAAGGAAAAATACTCTTTGAAGATCGTCGCTGGCTTGGTGCCGCACGCGATGCCCTCCAAGCAGGCGGCATGCTCGGTATCACCTCCATTCGCAAAATCCCGGGCCTCTACATGCGACTGCGCAAAGCGGGATTTGATGTCTCTGAGCATCTCATCGAGGCTCAGACCAACTCCAAACGCCCGCGCCGATTCCCGCTTCTTCTTGCCCGCAAGCCCGCCGGTCAACACGAAGAAAGCTAATCCATTCAAAAATTTTTGAACAAACCTCGCAGCGGAACTCGTTATATCAGTTCCGCTGTATTTTTTTGCACTACATCATGAAATCATCCGCCATTCTGCTTCTCAGCCTCTGCTCCGCCTTCGCGGACACCGCCAAAGTCACGCAAGAGACCTTCGCCATCCGCCCGACTCTCTCCGCCGCACTGCTTCCCATTGAGGTCACACCATTGCAGATCGATGCCGAGCAATGGGCCACATTTACCGTTCTCGAAATCGCCCCGCACGGCAGCTTGGTCAAAAAAGATCAACAGCTCGTTCGCTTCGATGACCAAGACTTTCAGAAAAAACTACGCGACGCACGTTCCGCGGCCGAAGCTGGCAAGCTCAATTTTGCCAATGCTGAAGCCGATTTCATTTCCGCCGAGAAATACCATCCGATGCAACTCCAAAGCACCACAATGAAAGCTGAGGAAGCCGCCGAAGCTTGGGAGTATTTCCAAAAAACCCGCCGTGATGTCGTGATTACCGAGGCTAATCTCAACTTGCGCCAGACTGAACTCCGCCTCGATTCTGAGCGCGAAGAACTGCATCAACTTGAAAAGATGTATAAAGCCGACGACCTCACCGAAAACACCGAGGAAATCATCCTCAAACGGCAACGCGAAAGCGTGAAATTCGCCGAAGTCGCTGTGGAGCATGCCAATTTGACCCATAAGCGCACCCTTGAGCTCACCATTCCTCGCGAAGCCATCGAGCTCGAACGCGCCGCCCAGGCCGCCGCCATTGCCCTCAAGGAAAATGAGCAAAACCTCCCACGCAACCTCGAAATCAAACGCCTCGCTCTCGAAGACGCCCGCGTCACCGCTAAGCGCACCGCTGACGACCTCGCCAAGCTCGAAGCCGAAAAAGGCCTATTCGCTCTCAAAGCACCCGCCGATGGCTACTTCTACTACGGCAATATCCAAGACGGTCGCTGGAGCACCGGCGACCCCGCCAAAGCGATTCAAGTCAATGCTGCCATCGCCCCCAAACGCACCTTTGCCGTGCTCGTTCCTAGCAATGCCCAGCTCGCTCTCGAAACCACCGTTGAAGAGTCCGTCATGCGTCAACTCAAGCCCGAGCAAAAAGGCTTTGCGACCCTCACCGGTGCCGCAGAAACATCCTTTCCCGTCACCATCAGCGCCGTTTCCGCTACTCCGAACATTGACAACCGCTACCGCGTAACTTTGACCGGCACTTTCCCCGCAGACCTGCCTGTCGTTGCCGGCATGGGAGCCTCCGCACAAATCACCGCTTACGAAAAAGAAAACGCTCTGACCATTCCCGCTAAAGCACTGCACAGCGATAACAAAGGCGGTTGGGAAGTAGAAATTTCCGAAGGCGAAGGCGATGCCAAGAAAACCAAACGCATTCCTGTGACCCGCGGCAAGAGCTCCGGTGACAAGGTCGAAATCCTCTCCGGCCTCACCAAAGATCAGGTCATCATCACGCCCGGCGCATGAAACATTTTTCCGCCAACCTTGTGAACCGGCAGCGCTCCCTCAGCCTCGCACTCGCCCTGATCTGCGGCACCTTTACCAGCGCTCAAGACAAGTCCGCGCCTGAAGAAAAACCTGCCGCGCCAGCTCCCGGTAAAGCCGGCGTTGACACCCGCATCCTCATTCCCGAGGATCAAGTCAGCCGTGCCGCTGTCGAAGCTGCCATCACCAAGGGCGTGGACTATCTCGTCGCCAAGCAAAATCCCGATGGTTCCTTTGGCGGAGCCACTCGCACCAAGGGACTCAACATCTACGCACCCTTGCCCGGCGCGCACGATGCCTTCCTCGCCGGTGCCAGCGGCCTCGCGCTTGCTGGCCTCGTCGATGCCCAAGACACACGCCCCGCCATCAAAGACTGTATCTCCAAGGCCGAAAAATGGGCCTTTCAAACGCTGCCCAACCTGCGCCGTGCCGACATGACCACCACCTACAATGCCTGGGGTCACGCTTACGGCCTGCGCGCCATCACCCGCCTCTACAAAAGCGCCGAGGGCGATGAGGCCCGCCGCTCATCGCTGAAAAATCTCGCCCAACAACAAATTGATCTCGCCAATCGCTACGAAGATCTCAACGGCGGCTGGGGCTACCTCGATGTCTATGACGACATTCGCACCCAGAAACCCAGCGGCATCACCACGTCGTTCACCTCCGCCACTGTGATCCTCGCCATGCACGAGGCCCGCGAGACCATGGGCGTGGAACTCGATCAAAAAATTCTCACCTCCACACTCGCCTCGATCCGCCTCCAGCAGTTCCCCGATTTCACCTACGCCTATTCGCACGGACATCACCTCGCACCTCAAGTCGAAATCAACCGCCGCAATGGTTCCCTCGCCCGCTCCCAGGCCTGCAACGCCGCATTGCGCGCCTTCGATGATCCAAAGATGACTGATGCCGTGCTTTCCACTTGGGGTGACAATTTCATCGAATTCGAGCCATGGCTCGACTACGGCCGCAAAAAACCAGTCCCTCACGAATCGACCTTCAAGATTTCCGGCTACTTCTACTACTACGGCATCTATTATTTCACCGTCTCTGCCGAGAATTTGCCCAAAGAAAAACAACGTGATCTTGCCAAAAAACTGGCACGCATCATCCTCACCCGCCAAGAAAAAGACGGCTCATGGTGGGACTATCCGCTCTACGACTACCACCAGCCCTACGGCACCGGCTACGCCCTCATGGCCCTCAAATGGTGCCGCGCAAATATGTAACACCGTGGCGGCGGCATCCTAGCGCCCAGCACCATGAAAATGATCCGCGCACTCCTCATATCCTGCTTACTTGTTACTCCCACACTTTCCGCAGAGCGACCTAACATTTTATTCATCGCCATCGATGACCAAAACGACTGGATCGGCCACCTCGGCGGGCACCCGATGGCCAAGACGCCCCACATCGACAAGCTCGCCGAACGCGGTACCAGCTTTCTCAATGCTCATTGCCAATCCCCACTGTGCAATCCCTCACGCACCAGCTTACTGCTTGGCCTGCGCCCCACGACCACCGGCATCTACGGACTCGCTCCGTGGTTTCGCACGCTTCCTGCCTACCGCGATCACGTCACGCTACCGCAATATTTTGCCAGCAACGGCTACCTCACTGCAGCTACCGGAAAAATCTATCACCTCGGCACCGGCGGCCCAAACGCTCCCCATGCGCCGCGCGAATTCGAGCGCATCGCCAAGCTCGGCGGCGTCGGCACAGTTCCCCTCAAAAAGATCATCCCCGCCACCCCCATGGGCAATCATCCCGCCATGGATTGGGGCGTCTGGCCGCTTGATAATGACGACACCGGCAAAGGCGACTACAAGGTTGCCTCGTGGACCATCGAGCAAATCAAGAGCGCACCAAAAGACCAACCTTTTTTCATCGCTGCCGGATTTTTCCTGCCTCACGTGCCCTGCTACGCCACGCAAAAATGGTTCGATCTCTACCCTGATGACGACAGCATTTTGCCCAAGATCCTTGAAAACGATCGCGAAGACACTCCGCGCTTTTCGTGGTATCTCCACTGGAGCCTGCCCGAGCCACGACTCAAGTGGATCAAAGAAAACAACCAGTGGCGCAACCTCGTCCGCAGCTACTTGGCATGCACCAGTTTTGTCGATGCCCAAGTCGGCCGACTGCTCACCACGCTCGATGAAGCAGGCGTCGCCGACAACACCATCGTCGTGCTCTGGGGCGATCACGGTTGGCATCTCGGCGAAAAAGGCATCACTGGCAAAAATACCCTTTGGGATCGCGGCACCAAGGTGCCACTCATCATCGCTGGCCCTGGAGTGAAAGGCGGCCAACGCTGCATGCAGCCTGCCGAATTGCTCGACATCTATCCGACCTTGATCGAACTCACAGGCTTGCCCAAACGCGACTTGTTAGAAGGCATAAGTCTCGCCCCCCAACTGCGCGATGCCAGCACCAAACGCACACGCCCTGCCATCACCAGCCACAACCAAGGCAACCACGGCATCCGCAGCGAAAAGTGGCGCTACATCCGCTACGCCGATGGCAGCGAAGAGCTCTACGACATGATCAAAGATCCCAACGAATGGCAAAACGTCGCCTCATTTCCCGAACATGCCACCATCATCGCCGAGCACAAACAATGGCTACCCAAAGTCGATGTCCCTCCAGCCCCCCAAAGCGCCAACCGCATCCTCACTTACGACAAAGCCAAAAATCAAGCCACCTGGGAAGGCAAAGCCATCCCAGCCAAAACCCCGATTCCAGAGTGATTATACCCTGATGATTTACGAATAGTTGAAGCGAATCGATCTCAAGTCGCGCGATGCGGTAACAGCAGAGGGGCTAAGATGAAAAAGTATAATCCAATACTGGCCATGCCTGCAATCAATCCCACCAGCAAAGTAAGAAGCGTGCCTTGGCGGCGGTGAAACCACCCTAGCTAGCGAGAAAACTTTGACCAACACATCACAAGCCGCTGCACTTCACATTCCATCCCCCCCTGTGCCACGTCGATCTCCGCTACTGGACACATCTCCCCCGCCTTCCGCCACATCGATCTCCGCTACTTGTTACATCACCGCCGACTTTTGTCACATCGCCCTGCGTACTGGACACAATGCCATCGCCTTACGTCACATTGCCCTCCGCTATTGGACACATCGTCCCCGTCTTCCGTCACATCCATAACCACTGCTGACAGATTGCCACATCGCATAATAATACTTTCCTAGCAGAAAATGATCAAACTCCCATATTGCCAAAATGCACCCACTATGCTATGCCTAGCCATGAGATAGAATCAAAAAAACACTCTATCCCTCCCAAACAATATGAAAGACAAAGATTATTCCGTTATTGAAGCACTCGGACGCATCAACCGCTTTGCGATCAGCCATCTTGCCGCCTTCCCCGCAGGCAGCCAAGCCCTCACCGACTTCGCCCGCGCCAGCGAAATCGTCACCGAACTCATTCCATCAGACTCCCAGCCCGGCCTACCAGCCAGCCCCGCAACTGCTGCGCGCAATCATCTCTTTGATGAGGTATGGGAAGATCTACTTGCCATCGCCGATACCGCCCGCTCCAACTGATAGCAAAAGAGACTTTCCTTGGTTTATTGATGTGGCCATGGATGGGCACGATTTAATTGTCAAAGAAGCAACCACTAGAGAAAAACATTCCTACAACATTGCCCCAACAGATGGCTACCAAAAGTCTTACCACTTTGAGTCATCCAAAGACCCTGATGCGTGGAAAGATGGAATTGAGAACGAGTTTTTTTTCATCACCAAGGCTGGTCATTACGCAAAAATTACTGTAACTTTAAGAGCATCCAGCGACCCCATGGATGACTTCGATTGCCGCATCACCCTAAAAGTGAATCGTAATGGCGGAAGAATCTTCGAGTAATGAATAATTTTATATTTCAATCCTATGGCGCTATTTTTGAAGCGTCGCGTTGCGACGCGTGATGTGGTTTTTGCGGGGACGGATCCCACGATTGAAATCGTGGGCTCAAGGTTGAGTCGTCGCGTTGCGACAGGGGAGGTGGGAGAATGGGGTCGGTTGTTGCTTGGAAACGAGCAGGCCTCAAGAAATATGTGATTTGCGAAATACACCATAAACTACCGCACCGAGGCGGTCATCCGGTTTTTGCAACGCTAGCAAGTTAGGGTAATCGCAGAATCTGAAAGCTATGCAGCCCCCTGTGAAAGAATCATCATCAACATCTTCATTTTGGTGGCAATTTGGCATGGTTATTCTCTTTTTGACTGGACTTGGGTGGTATATCAAGCGACGTCGTATATGAAAACAATCTCGCGCGTTACTATCTAACGAAAAAATCCCGTTACCACAAACCATACTTCCCATAAGCCATGATGTAGCAACCCATGAGGAAATTGGCGGTGGCGTGCATGATGACGCAGGCACCGAGGTTTTTGCTACGCAAATACAGGAGATAGGTCAGAAGACCGTAGCAGATCGCTCCGGCATAATCGACAGGCGCGTGGGCGAAGGTGAAGGCCAGCGTGGTGACCAGCATGATTTTGGTGCTATGCACGCCAAAGGCCAGCTTCCAGTAGCTGCCTTCCATTTTGTGCACAAAGCGCGAAAGAAAGCTGCGCCAGAAAATTTCTTCAACCATTGCCACCACAACCGCCGCTCGCAAAAAGCGCATGACCAGAGAAAAGAAATACGCCGCAGGATGCTCTAGCTCATGATGATTGAAACCGTCTTTTCGCTCCGCCACACCAAACCATTTCATCAAGCCTGTGGTTTCGCCTTCCAGCTTCCAGTGATCATACAAAGTCGTCGGCAAAAGCCACAGACCAATGCCGACCGCACCAAAAACCACGGCAATCAAGGACCACTTGAGGTTCCAGTGAAATTCATAGAATCGCCAGTGGCGGATGAGATAGCCAAGGCAGACCAAGGTTTGCAACGGATAGATCCATTGGTTGGGCCAGCGGCGCCACCACGGTGCTGCGGGATGATTCCACTCAATGAGTTCTCCACCAAACTGAGAAAGCAGCAAGAACCCCATGAACAACACATAGGGCATCACCTGCGCGCGAACCCAGAGGCTGGATTCTTGCACGCGCAGTTGATCGGCGCTGCTTGACATTCTGTTAGAGTTTGGAAATGAAGTTTTCGATCTTGTCCATCGCTAGCTTCAGGTCATCGAAGCCCGTCGCATAACAGCAGCGCAGGAAGCCTTCGCCGCATTCACCAAAGGCAGTGCCTGGCACCGCGGCGACACTTTCTTGCTCTAGCAGTTTCATGGCGAATTCTTTGCTGCTCAGTCCAAATTTACTGATGTCAGGAAATACATAAAACGCTCCGCCGGGAGTGTGACACTCGATGCCCATGTCGTTGAGACGTTTCACCACGTAGTCGCGACGTTGGTGGTAACTATCACGCATTTTCTCCATCGATGGCGTGCCGTTTTCCAGAGCTTCGATCGCGGCGTTCTGGCTCATGATCGGCGCGCAGAGCATGGCGTATTGGTGAATTTTCATCATCGCCTCAATGATCGGTTGCGGCGCGCAGGCGTAACCGAGGCGGAAGCCTGTCATCGCAAAGGCCTTCGAGAAGCCATGCAAAAGGATCGTGCGCTCGCGCATGCCAGGCAGAGCAGCAATGCTCAAATGCTCTTCGCCATCGTAGCGCAACTCGCTGTAAATCTCATCAGTCATGACGATCAGATTGTGCTCGATGCAAAGCTTGGCAATGCCCTCCAAGTCCTCGCGCGTGGCGCAAGCACCCGTCGGATTCGTTGGGAAATTCAGCATCACCATTCGCGTGCGTGGCGTGATCGCCGCAGCGACAGCCTCAGGCTTGAGCGAGAAACCATCTTCTTTCTTGGTGACCACGGTGACAGGTTTGCCATATGCCATGACAATACTCGGGCTGTAGGAAACGTAGCAAGGCTCGTGATAAATGACTTCATCACCGGGATTCAACAACGCGCGCAAGGCGAGGTCGATGGCCTCACTAACGCCCACGGTGACCAGCACTTCTTTTTCCGCAACGTAGTCAACATGGAAAAACTGGCTCACATACTTGGCGATCGATTTGCGCAACGAGAGCAAGCCGAGGTTCGAGGTGTAGCTGGTTTGACCTTTTTCTAACGAATAAATCGCCGCCTCACGGATGTGCCATGGGGTAGCGAAATCAGGCTCGCCCACGCCTAACGAAATCACATCGTCACGACCTTGCACGAGTTCAAAAAAGTCACGAATCCCGGAACGCGGGATGGAAGCAATGTGCTTCGCAATAATCGAGGAATAATCCATAAAAAAATCTAACTAAATGTGATATTGTATCAAGGACTCACAGCGAGGCGTTGCACGCCTGTTTCCCCTTCAAAAAGGAAACCGTTTTCTTTGTAGGTTTTGAGCAAAAAGTGTGTCGCGGTGGAAAGCACACCGTCCAAGGTGCTGAGACGCTCGGAGACGAATCGTGCGACTTCGCGCAGGTCTGTGCCTTGCACGACCACCATCAAATCATAGCCGCCACTAGCAAGATAGCAGCTCACCACTTGATCGAATCGGGCAATACGCATGGCGAGTCGGTCAAAGCCGCCGCCGCGCTCGGGTGTTACTTTTACCTCGATGAAGGCCTGCACATCGACGTCACCTGCAAGCTCTGCATTGACGACGGCATGATAGCCGAGAATGGTGCCATCTTTTTCCCACGCCGCGATGCGCGCTCGCACTTCGGCTTCACTGAGCGCGAGCATTTCTGCAAGCTCTTGATGCGTGTGGCGGGCTTTACTGCGGAGGAGTTCCAATAAGGGATCAGTTGACATGGCGCGGAATTCAAGCAGATTCCCGCGCCAATGAAAACACCGAAATGATCAATCTCCGAAACAAATGCCAATGGCACGTCCGGCCTGCACCATCTCACCTTTCGGATCGACGAGGCGAAGTTGATTGACAGCTTCTTCGATCGGCACCGAATCCACATGATAGGATTGGTAGCTAACCATACGGCCAAAGCGTCCTTCGGCTGCCAATTTCACGGCCATCACGCCAAAGCGAACGCCGAGAATGCGGTCGAGCGATGTCGGAGCGCCACCACGTTGTAAGTGGCCGAGTGTGCAAGAACGCGTTTCTTTGCCTGTGAGTTTTTCAATTTCGCGAGCCACGTATTCGCCCATACCGCCGAGGCGAACTTCGCCACCTTGGTTAGCATCAATGCTCATCACATGACCATCAGGAAGACGTGCACCCTCGGCCACTACGACCAAAGTGCTGTGAGCTCCCGCAGCCTCGCGCGCACGGATGTGAGCGGCGACTTTTTCCATATCGAAAGGAATTTCTGGAAGCAACACAACGTTGGCACCGCCAGCCATACCGCCCCACAGGGCGATCCATCCGGCATGACGTCCCATCACTTCCAGCACCATAACGCGCTTGTGACTGGCCGCCGTCGTATGAAGACGATCGAGGCCATCTACTACCGTGCTCACGGCACTGTCGAAGCCGAAAGTCATCGCCGTGGCTTGCAGGTCATTATCGATGGTTTTCGGCACGCCGATGATCGGCCAGCCTTCATTGTAAAGCTGCATGCCGGTGGTCAGCGAGCCATCGCCACCAACAACCACGAGAGCGCCGATGCCCATTTGGTCCATTGTTGCTTTCGCTTTGGCGACGATTTCCTTTGGCACGCCACTGACCTCACCTTCGCCGATTTTCGCTGCGAAATGCCCTTTATTCGTCGTGCCAAGAATCGTGCCACCCATTTTAAGAATGCCCACCGTATCCTCGGGCTTGAGCATCATAAAATCTCCCGGTGGCAGCAGACCTTCAAATCCATCGCGAAAACCAACCACTTCCCAACCCAATTCAGCAGCTGCGCCCACGACACCGTGAATCACCGCGTTCAATCCGGGACAATCACCACCACTATTTAATATTCCAATTTTCATTCGTTCTTCGTCTGTTGTGTTTATACTTGGGGATTACTAAAATTTAGGCACAGGTAAAATTTCTCGGTTGCGGTCTTGTACAAGAGCACCGGCGTCTAGCCAGTTGTCATATTGACTCCAACCCGTTTGCAAAAGGGAGCGCGTACGTTCGAAGCGATCCGGACTATTCAGCAAAACCACTACCATACGACGTGGTGTAGCACCTTTTGTTCCATCTACCTTGGCGCGTATGACTGGATCTTTATCCATCGATGTGGCAAGACATGGCCCCGCTGGAGCAGTTTGACCCGTCTTAATACCGAGAATCCCCTGCTCGCCGACGAGTTGGTTGGTATTGTTGATCACGTAGGATCTTCCTGCGACGCTGATGGTGCGGGATTTTTGACGCACAAAAAACGCGAATGCTGGGCGGCGCATCGCGTAGATCGCGAGCTTGGCCATATCGGCAGCCGTAGAAAAGCCCTGTTGCTTCGGCAATTCTAGACCGTGCGGATTGAGAAAGCGAGTGTTTCTCATGCCCAACACTCGGCAAAGCTCGTGCATCTCCTTCACGAAGGCCCACACCGGGTCATCGTTTTTGCCGCGACGATTGTTGATGTCTCGACCAATGTGATCGGCCACCGTCATCGCTGCTATGTTATCGGAACCGAGAAGAGCGGCATAGAGTGCATCCGAGAGAGAAATCTGCTGTCCTGGCTGCAAGTTGAGAGGATTGGCACCACCTAAACGAGTGACTGAATCGGGCACGGTGGCCATGACTTTTTTCAAATCCTGCTTGGTGGCAAGGGCCCAATCCGTCGCAATCACCCCGGTGCAAATTTTGGTAAGACTGGCGACGGGACGTTTCACCGTGGAATTCTGTGCGGCGAAAATTTTCCCCGAATGAGCTTCCACCACCATGAAGGACTCTTGAGCGCCTAGAGGTAAATAAATCAAAGAAATGATCCAGAGGCTGAGTAGTTGTTTCGCCAAATTCGAGATTGCCACGCGCTGAGCGTATAAGCAAATCGCCCGAACTCAATCCTAAACATTGGCATTATTTGTTCTTTTCATTCATTTTCTGAGCATTCAACATCGACGTATGACAATTCTCTTCGATATCGGCAATGTTTTGCTTCGCTTCGACTACAAAGACGCACTTTTAGCTCTAATTCCGTCACATTTACCTGACCCACAAGCACGCTTGAAGCTGCTTGATGAAAAACGCAATGATTTGGAGAGCGGCCGCATCGGAGCGGAAGACTTCGTGACATGGTCGATCCAGACTCTCGGCTCCACAGCACAGCCCGAAGAATTTGTGCAGGCATGGCGATCCATTTTCACGCCCATTCAAGAAACCTGGGATCTCGCAGAAAAACTCAAAGCGGACGGTCATCGCTTGATTCTCTTTTCAAACATCAACCCGATCCACAGCCCATGGATCTATGAGGCGTATCCGGTGTTTTCTCTTTTCGATGGTGCAGTCATGTCCTTCGAAATCGGCTGTATGAAGCCCCTGCATGAATTTTATGCAAAAGCATGCGAACTCTATCAGTTAGACCCGCGCGAGACCATCTACATCGATGATCTCACCGCGAACATTGATGCTGGTAAAAACATCGGGTTTCATTGTCACCTCTACGACCACCACAATCACCAAGATTTGGAGAATTTCTTGGCTGAGTTGTTAGGGTAGCTGCTAGGTGATTCAAACAAAGAACCGGCGATCCACGAGGGAACGCCGGTTTTACAAAGTGTTGGTGACCGCACTAAAAAGGAGCGATCACGAGTGCATTAGAATGCAACGCTGATGGTAACACCACCGACGATGTTTTCGCCGCCGTCGCCAGTGCCTAATGGATCAGCTGCGGTGAACTCGGATGGGAAATCGGAGTCAGCAACGGTGTACTTGAGGAAAGGAGTCACGGTAAGGTTTTCCTTAGGTGTCCAAGCAAGACCAGCCTTCACGTAGTAGTGATTCATGGCGTTAGCGAAGCCTGTGTAGGACTCGTAAGCGCCGATGCCTGCATTCAAGTTGAGTGCAAGTTGGTCGTTAACGGTGAAAGATTTGCCAAGGTCAGCATACATGAACCAGCCATCGAACAGGTCGAAATCATAGTAACCAGTTACGGTTCCAGTGATGCCGGCATAGATTTCTGTGCTGAGAGTCAGGAAAAGCTCCTGAGTATTGGACTCAGCGAATTCTGGGTACGAGTAGTAGATGTAGCCGAGCGATGCGTTCACGGCGCCGAAGGACTTGCTCACGGAAAGAGTGTAGTCAGCCTCGTTGTCGACGAATGCGTCGTTATCGTTGGTGGATGCATACCACACGTTACCAGCAATGGTAAAACCATTGACTTCGGTGCTCAGAGCGACGCTTGCTTCAGCAAGATCTTCGCCAAGAGTTGCACCGCGGAATTCATAATCCGTGGAGTAACCAGCGGTGATGCTGCCTTCGATTTCAGCAACTGCTTGTGTCGCCATGAGTGGCGCTGCTACGGCCAAAAGGCCCATCATTTTTTTGGTTGTCATCTTCATGTTGTAGTATGTTGGTTTTGAAACCGATCAACGATTAGGTGCCGGATCGTGAGTTCACAAGCAGAAAGCATGCCACATGAAAAAAAATCATGGCAGCCGCAATCGACTGCCATGACTTCAAAAAGTACTTATGGAACTAAGATTAGAAACCAACCGAGAGGCGCACGCCACCGATGACTTCGTCTCCGTCTGTGGAGATACCAGAGTTGTAGTCGCTATCGGTTTGCACATACTTTACGAAAGGAGTCACAGTGAGGTTTTCACGTGCAGCCCATGGCAAGGATGCGCCGAGGAACCAATGGTTGAAGCCGTCGTCGATGTTGTCGTCACCATCGTAGAAGCCTACACCTGCAGAGAGGTTAAGGTTCACGCTGCTGTTGACTTCGAAGGACTTGGAAGCTGCTGCTTCAACATAGAGGCTTTCGTTTGCGTCAACGTCGAAGAAAGCAGTCACGCCGAAATTGATGCCGTCGATCACTTCTGTGCTTGCGCCAACATAGATTTCTTGGGTGCCAATTTGAGTTCCACCGTTGTAGTCGTAGTTAATGAAGCCAACGCTTAGATCGTAGTTAGCAACTTCCTTGGTGAGACCAATGGAGGAAATCGTCTGGTTTTCGAAAAGGCCGCTTTGATCGTTGCCAGAACCGTACCAAACGCCGGCGGAGAGCGTGCCTTGAGTCAGGGGGCATGTGGTGGAGAGATTCACACCAGCTTCTGCGATATCTTCTGCAAGGCTAACGCCGCGGAAAATGTAGTCAGTGGAATAGCCAGCGTAAACGTCGCCTTCGATTTCTGCCTGAGCAACACCAGCGGTGAGGGCTATAGCTGCTGCGAGGATACCAATTGTTTTGTTGTAATTGCGCATATTTTTTTCGTAGTTTAGTGTATTTTCAAGGTTCACCCGACCGCGTAAGTTTTATTCAACATCGCGAATGGGCGATCCATAGGTGAACTTTGCGTGAAAAATATTCATGTATCAAGAAAAAAATTCACATATCTAAAGGATTATTTCAGCAAAATTGCTTGATTTTTTCGAATGATCATTGCAGCGCGCAATATTCATTTTAATTCTGGCACGGTTCATGCAGAGCATTGAACGACCGCCTTAGGCGAACAACATGCAGAATCTATGAGAAAACGAACCATGACAACTACGATACGATCGCTGTTTCTGATGGCCTCACTGGCCTTCGCCTCCGTGCTTACCGCACAGGAAGAAACAGCCCCACCCGCAGCCGAACCAGCTGCTGTCACTGAAACCACCGCAGCCGAGCCGACTGCACCCGCTGCACCGAGCGTTGAAGACCGCGTCGCCGATCTCGAAGCTTACTTCAACAACGTAGCACCAGCCAACCAGTTGAAAGACATTGCTGGCCCCGGTCACAATGGCTTCATCATGATTTGCGCCGCTCTGGTGCTGTTCATGACGCTGCCTGGTCTCGCTCTGTTCTACGGAGGACTTGTTCGCAGTAAGAACGTGCTTTCAATTTGCGCGCAGTGCTGCGGTATCGCCGGTCTTGTCGCCATTCTCTGGTGGGCAGTAGGTTACAGCTTGGTCTTCGGTACAAACTTCAATTCTCCCTACCTGGGCGGAACTGAATTTTTCTTCCTGAAAGGCGTGGGAGCTGCTCCCAATACGACTTACGCTGGTTGGATCTCCCAGTCGGTTTTCTCCATGTATCAATTGATGTTCGCCATCATCACACCAGCACTCATCATTGGTGCCGTTGCTGAGCGCATGAAATTCAAAGCAATCATGCTGTTTGTTTTCCTCTGGATGCTCGTTGTCTACTTCCCAATGGCTCACATGGTATGGGGCGGCACGGGATTGATGAACGGTGTATGGAATGGTGACGCTAAAGTTACTGCGATCGACTTCGCAGGTGGCACTGTGGTTCACATGACCTCTGGTTGGTCTGCTTTGATTCTCTGCATCCTGCTCGGCAAACGCGCTGGATTTGGCAAAGAGAAAATGTCCCCGCACAGCATGGTGCTGTGCTTGGTCGGCACCGGCATGCTCTGGGTTGGCTGGTATGGTTTCAACGCTGGTTCCGCTCTTGCAGCTGACGGTGTTGCTGGTAACGCATTCATGACAACGACGCTCGCCGCTGCTACCGCTGGTTTTGTATGGGCGATGATTGAGGGTCTTCATCGCGGCAAACCAAGTGTTCTTGGCTTCTGCTCTGGTATCGTCGGTGGTCTGGTTGTGATCACACCTGCTTGCGGATTTGTTACAGCTAACGGAGCCATGATCATCGGCCTCCTTGCTGGCATCATTCCTTATATCTTCGTAGCTGTAGTGAAAGCCAAACTGGGCTACGACGACGCATTGGACACCTTCGGCGTGCACGCGGTTGGCGGCACATTGGGTGCTCTACTCACAGGCTTCCTTGCCACTAGCGACGCCAACGCTAACTTGCTTCTTGCCGACTACGCTGGCAAAAACGGGCTCGCTAAGGCTCTGGAAGACGGCACATTTGCTCTCGACAAAGGTGCTTTGATAACCGGCCAGCTGACCGCAATTGGTATCACCTTGGCTCTCTCCATCATCGCCACTGTGGTAATCACATTCGTTGTCAAAGCCGTGTGCGGTCTCCGCCCAACACCAGAGCAAGAGCGCGACGGTCTTGATATCTCCGACCACGGCGAGCAAGGCTACGAGCATTAATTCTACTCGGTATCGCATATGTTCCGCGGGCCGCCCTTCACCGGGCGGTCCGCTTTTTTATCATTGCATTTATTCTCGGGCTACACGCACAATCCGCCTGTGCTCCATTCTTGGTTTCACATCGGCCTGGTTTTTCTGATCGCACTCTGTCTGGCGCTGACGGCGTTGTGGAATCGGCCATACGATCGCAACGCGAAGGATGCCACTTATCAGATCAGCGATGTCACGGTCAGACGCGATGCTTCTTTTTGCTGGGTCGATGTGACACTCGAAGGCCCCTCACGCCCTAACAGTTCTCCACCTTTCGCCTACCTACTCAGCGCAAGCGATGAGCGCATCGAGCACTCCGATTTGCGTGTGACAGAGGATCAGCGATCGATCATGCTGCGATTTTGGATGGAACAATCAAAGCTCGAAGCCGCGTGGGAGCTCTCCGTAAATGACGAGCGATTGCGCCTCAAGGATGTCGGTTCCATTTCCCTCAACGATCAACAACAACGGCCCTATTCTTCCCCACGCTGGCACTGATATGAAATACCTTCTCATCGACAACTCGAACACCCGCACCAAGTTCCAACTCGCTGATGCCGAGCATTTGCATGATTGGACAAAATGGATTCCCACTGCCGATGTCAGCGTTGATGTGTTAGGAAAAATCACAAAGGACATCCACTTCGATGCCGTGCTGATTTGTTCGGTGGTGCCCGAGAAATCAGCAATTATGCAAGAATTTTTCACGCGCAGCCATCCACTGCACGTGGTGAGTTGCGATAGCGCGATGGACCTAGCCATCGATTACCCGAACCCACGTCAGATCGGTGCAGACCGTCTCGCGAATGCTATTGGAGTATTGGAAAAGTACCAAGTACCCGCGATCGTGATCGACTTTGGAACAGCCGTGACCTTTGATGTCATTTCAGCTCAACGAGCCTATTGTGGAGGAGTGATCGCACCGGGACTGGGCGCGATGAATGAATATCTGCATCGCAAAACCGCACTGTTGCCGCTCATTGAATTGGCAGAGCCCGCGCATGCCGTGGGGAAATCCACGCAAGAAGCCATGATGGCGGGCGCCGTCTATGGCTACCGTGGTTTGGTAAAAGAAATCTTGCTCAAGCTCCGCAAAGAAGTCGAAGGTGACGTCACAATTATCGCCACAGGAGGCGATGCGGCCTTGATTGCACAAGGCGTGGAGGGAATTCACCTTGTCGATCCACAAATCACCCTCGAAGGACTTCGCCATCTAGCCATCAAGAACCTTTGATTGTTCCATCGCCCAAAATTGTCTCACTTGTTATGGCAGGCAAGACCACCGATGGCAACGCGGCGAGGCACAGCAAGCAGATCTCCACGCACCACAACACTCCGCGCAGCGCTCCGCTGCTCATAGTGGCAAGGTTCGAAAGTCTCCAATTGCGTCATCCATTTACTGCGGATGGCCTGCCAAGTTGCAAGACAAGCCTCTCTTCTCAATTGCTCTCGATGGATTTTTACGATATACTGCACGTTCAGATGATCAGATGCCAGAAGAGCTAGATGGCTAGCCAAATCAAAGCGAGGCGACAGCTCAATTGTCGTCTCATAGAGCTTGGGCGTGAGGGCTACGAGAAAAACGTCCAAAATCACTCCTAGGATGACTCCGGCTACAGCAGACCAACCCAAGTAACGCAGATCAATGGCGGAAATGACGATGCCCCGTGAATACCATCGCGATGCCAGCAGCGTCGGCCGCGGCGATCACCTCCTCGTCACGCACCGAGCCGCCAGGCTGAATGCAGGCGGTAACACCCGCATCAATCGCCGTTTGCAAGCCATCGGCAAAAGGAAACATCGCGTCAGAGGCAATGACGGAACCTTTCAGATTCAAGCCCGCTTCTTTTGCCTTCCACACCGCGATGCGTGAGCTATCGATGCGGCTCATTTGCCCTGCACCAATGCCAAGGGTGCGATCAGATGTGGCGTATACGATAGCATTGGATTTCACGTGCTTCACGATGCGCCAAGCAAAACGCATCGCGCGAAGTTCATCCTGCGTGGGCGGACGTTTGGTGACGACTTTTTCCTCCAAATGATCCAAGCCAAGGGCCGTATGATCGCGGTCCATGACCATGATGCCACCAGGGCAAGAACGAATCAACGGATCAGTTTTCACTTTCAGATACGCCTCGTTCATTTTCATGATCCGCAAGTTTTTCTTTTTCTGCAAGACGGTGCGCGCTCCCGCCTCGAAGTCAGGCGCGATAATCACATCGGTGAAAATTTCCGAAATCACCCGAGCCAGAGCCTCGGTGAGTGGGCGATTGACAACGATCACACCACCAAATGGAGCTTGGCGATCAGTCTCAAATGCCTTTTGCCACGCCACGCGCAGATCCTCGTCATCTTGGCCAACGCCACAAGGATTAGTGTGTTTCAAAATTCCGACAGAGGGACGGCGGAAATCGAGGATCAGATCGGCAGCTGCCTCGATGTCGAGTATGTTGGTGTAGCTCAGTTCCTTTCCCTGAATTTGCGTAAAGCAGGAGCTGAAATCACCATAAAGCGTAGCCTTTTGATGCGGATTATCACCGTAACGCAGCTCTTGATCCAGTGGTAGGCTGATCGTCAAACTGCAACGCGTCCCGTTTTTACATTTTCCGAGATAATTGGTGATAGCAGCGTCATATTGAGAAGTGCGAAGGAAAACTTTCACCGCCAATTCTTCACGTAGCGCCAAGGTCGTATCGCCGGCGTTTTCATTCATCTGTTCGAGCACGCGAGGATAGTCTTTCGGGTCAGCAACAACGGTCACACTCGCGTAGTTTTTCGAAGCACTGCGCAGCATCGATGGGCCGCCAATGTCGATGTTTTCGATGGCTTCCTCAAGTGTCACACCTTCACGCGCGATGGTTTGCTCAAAGGGGTAGAGATTGACCACCACCAGATCAATGCAAGGGATCGCATGCTCAGCAGCTTGGGCCTGATGCTCAGCGTCGTCGCGTTTTTGCAACAAACCTCCATGTACTTTCGGATGCAGTGTCTTGACCCGACCTTCAAAAAGCTCAGGCGCGCCAGTGTAGTCAGCCACATCGATGACTGGCAGCCCGGCCTCACGGAGCGACTTAGCAGTCCCCCCCGTTGATAACAGCTCGACGCCGAAACCATGCAGCCCTTGGGCAAACTCAATCAATCCAGATTTATCCGATACCGACAATAACGCGCGTTTGATGGCCATAAGAGTAGTGTGTGACAGTGCAATTCCCTTAACTAAGAGCATTGCGCCGCAGCCGAGGTAGCCCACTCAACGAGAAACGGCAAGCCCCGATTTTTCCTCGACAGACTCTTTTCAACACAATGACGAAAAAAAAATCACGAATCCATCCCTCTGCTATTGCAATTCAATCTCAATAAGCTACTTTCTGCACGTGCCTCACACCACCGATATTATCCGCGCACTGGAACAAGACTCCTTGATCTCGCTTGAGCAAGCCAAGGTGGGCTGTGAATTTCACATTCGTTTCATCAACGGGCCCGCTTGCGAAAAACTCCGCCAAATGGGCTTTTGTGAAAGCATGCGCATCAAAAAAATCACCGATGGCCGCAATATGATCTGCACCGTTTGTGGCACAAAAATGGCACTTTCCCGAGAACTTGCACACCAAGTTCTCGTCGAGGCCTCTTCATAATTTACCCCCAAAATCATGGACTCTGATCTCGAAACCATTGCTTTGGCTGGAAACCCGAATGCGGGGAAAACGACCATTTTCAATGCCCTGACCGGTTCTCACCAAAAAGTCGGGAACTACGCTGGCGTTACGATCGCGAAGAAATCCGGAGAATTTTTCACCCCCCACGGTCGTAAAATCCGTCTACTCGATCTCCCTGGTTGCTACTCGCTCCAGGGTGATTCGCCCGATCAAGTCATCGCGTCACGGGTGCTCTGTGGTCAAGATCCAGAGGAACCCGCAGCCGCACTCGTCATCAATGTCGTCGATGCCTCAGCCCTCGAGCGGCACCTGCAACTCACCCTTGAGCTCATCGAACTTGGATTGCCCGTAGTCCTCGCTCTCAATATGGTCGATGTTGCGGAAAACAATGGCATCCGTCTCGATCCTGCGGCACTTTCTGATCATCTGGGAATCCCCGTCGTTTCGCTGATGGCGACTAAAGGCAAAGGGATCGTCGAGCTCAAACAGGCCATTCGCCATCCGCTGCCCCACGCAGCGGAAACACCATGGCTTGAAGAGGGAATGAGCGCCGAGCAAAAAACTCAAGCGCGCATTCGCCACATTCAGCAAACCTGCGAACTAGCAGCCCGCCGCCCCGATGCCGCACAGCAGCTTTTTTCCGATCGACTGGATCAGTTCTTGTTGCACCCGTTTTTCGGCTGGATCGCCTTCGCGCTCATTATGTTCGTGCTTTTTTGGTCGATCTTCAGCATTTCCTCGATTCCCGTCGGTTGGCTCGAATCCGCTCAGGGAGCGCTCCAAGAATTCGTAGCCAAGCGCATGGCTCCCGGCGACCTCAACGACCTGATCACCCAAGGCATCATCGGAGGAGCGGGCAGTGTATTAGTTTTCCTCCCGCAAATCATCATCCTGTTTTTGTTCATCGGCCTTCTTGAAAGCACCGGCTATATGTCACGTGCCGCATTTCTCATGGATGGCGTCATGTCGCGCGTCGGTCTATCAGGGAAATCCTTTCTCCCCCTGCTCAGCGCCCACGCCTGCGCGATTCCAGCGATCATGGCCACACGCACCATCGATTCCGCCAAAGAACGCCTCGTGACCATCTTCGTTGCCCCATGGATGTCCTGCTCAGCAAGGCTCCCTGTTTACCTTCTACTGGTGCCCATGCTGTTGCACCGCGAGGAAGGAAACTCCATGCAACAAGGGCTCGTCATGGCCACCATCTACCTTGTCGGAATTTTCACTGCTTTTGCCGTGGCAAAAATCCTCCGCAAAAAACTCGGACCCGATGAGCAATCCAACCACTTCATGATGGAGCTCCCGCCATTTCACCCGCCCCAGTGGTGTTACATTCTCCGTCACGTGCGTGATCGCGCTTGGGCCTTTGTAAAAAACGCGGGCAGCATCATTCTCG
Organism: Akkermansiaceae bacterium UBA956; assembly: GCA_002293145.1. Lineage (GTDB taxonomy): Bacteria > Verrucomicrobiota > Verrucomicrobiia > Verrucomicrobiales > Akkermansiaceae > UBA956. Next base: position 47,081 of record DBCO01000031.1, read on the forward strand.
CCATCTCGATCATACTCTGGGCACTACAAACTTACCCCAAATCCTCCAGCGAAGATCCAGCAGAGAAACTAGCCCACAGTGCCATGGGACGCATTTCCGCCTTCATCGAGCCAGTCTTCGCGCCCATCGGTCATGACGGAAAAACCGGTGCTGCCATTCTTACATCATTCGCTGCTCGAGAGGTATTCGTTTCCTCTATCGCCATCATGCATCACGTCGAAGAAGCGGATGATGAAGTCGAAACACGAGGCAGCATCCGTTCGCAACTCCAAGCCACCACTTGGGCCGACGGACGCCCGATGTTCACCACCGCATCGCTTATCAGCCTGCTGCTGTTTTACATCTACGCTCTGCAATGCTTGCCCACCAGCGCAGTCGTCGCCCGTGAGACTGGCTCATGGAAATGGGCCATCGGCCAATTTACCTTCATGAGCGCCTTCGCGTGGTTCGCCGCATTCCTCGCATTCCAACTCCTCTCCTAAAAAGCTTGCCATGAACTCCGGCTACCAGACCTTTCTCGCCCTCAGCATCGTATTCCTTGCCGTCGGATACCTCGTCTGGATGGTCAAACGCTCACGCAAAAGCAGTTGCGGCAGCCATTGCAGCTGCGCGCAGGCCAAGCTCCCAACTAAGCCGCTCCCGCAAGAGAAACGTTAAGGGGAAAGTGATTTGTTAAGAGCAATCGGTTAATTGCTATGCGGGTAAAAAATTCAAACAACCCAGCCCTTAGCGCCTTCGCGGCTTTCAGACCTTAGTGTTTGATCTACCTAACAAAAAACCGCCACATAACCCGCAGCAAACAATTCCCTTTTACCCGCCGCCTCAACCTGCTACAATCCCGACGTCTTAGTGAACGACATCCATCTCATGTCCACCGCATCTACGCCATCCCATCGTCCACGAATCTCGCCCTTCGCCCTTTGGTTTGGGATTATCGGTTGCATCGCCGTCATCGCTTTTTTCTATGTTCTCATGCCAGGCTTCGGCGCCGAGAGAGGGCAGGCACCCCTAGACATTTTAAAGGACAGCTGGAACGAGGAAACACGCTACGAGCACGGCATCATGTTCCCGTTCATCATTGTTGGCCTGCTCCTCTACCAATGGAAACAATACGTCCTAAACGCCACACTCGGCGATTGGCAAGGCCTGCTATTTCTCCTGCTTGGCTGCTTTCTCTACGTCATCGCCTACCGCGTCATTCAGTGGCGCGTCGCTGTGGGCTCATTACCCTTCGTAGTCTTTGGCCTTGTCTGGTATCTTGCCGGAAGAAAAACCGCACTGCTCGCAGCCTTTCCCATTTTTTACCTATGGCTCAGCATTCCTCTGCCAGATATCCAACAGGCTACCGTACCACTCCAAAACATTTCCATAAAGCTCGCCCAAACACTCTGTAGTTTATGCTCCGTCGACACCATCACCGTCGGTTCAAACATCTATTCACCTAATAGCAAATGGAAAAGCGTGGAAGTGGCGGAATCTTGCAGTGGCATTCGTTCCTTAATGGCGCTGCTCATGATTTCATCCGCCTGGGCCTACATTGCTCGCATGAGCTTGTGGAAACGCGGGCTGTTGCTGCTCTCCGCCATTCCACTCTCCATCATCGGCAACGGATTCCGCGTTGCCTCGATCTTTGTCATGGCTGAATATGGCAACGAAAAGTTCGCCGTTGGAACATGGCATGACAACAGCGGCCTTCTTATTTTCTACCCGATCAGCCTCGTTCTTATGATGACCTTCCATGCCATCTTAGAGGGATGGAATCCCTTCAAGAAAAAGAAAGTCGTGCGCACGATCATCGAATCCACCCCAGCATGAAACTCCGCTTTTTCATCACCCCGTTTGCTATCGCAGCGCTTCTCGGATTGATCTTTGTCCTCCCCGAGCGCGGTGATGTTGCTGGCACCTCCCTCTCCCAAGAAACCATCGATTGGGATGCCAAAACCCCACCACTCACACTCAACAACTGGTTCGGCAACCGCGAAGTCGCCAGCAGGCAGGAGCTCGAAATCCTCAGCAAAGACACGACTTTCATCAAGGGTACCTACACCGATTACGATCTCCCGCCACTTGTTGACCGCGATGGCCACCGTTTCACCTCAGCAGTAAATCTATCGATCGTGATTTCTGGTCATGACATGAACAACTCGATTCATAGACCCGAGCGTTGCCTGCGAGCACAAGGACACATTGGTCTGCTCAGCCTCCCGAACGAACTCACAACCTCATCAGGGAAAAAAATCAAAGTCCAACGCATCGAGACCAACTACCCGCTCAGAACCAAGTCAGCGGAGGAAATCCCACACACTATTGGCTTTGTAAACTACTATTTTTTTGTCGGGCATAAACAACTGACGAACAGTCACTTGAATCGCACCATGCTGGACATGAAAGACCGCATCCTCAGCGGCACCGATCAACAATGGTCCTTCATCATGGCATCACTGCCTTACAATCTCAAAAGTAATCCTGAAGAAACCCAAAAAGAGCAGCAACTCGCGGACAAAAAAATCCGCCAGTTCCTCGCGGAGCTGACGGATGAAATTGTGCTTTGGGATCAGGTGAAGTGATCACTCATTGATCTCTGCGGGCTTGATATTAGCGCCTTCGAGAAACTTGATGCACTTCTCGATTTCCAAAACCAATGCAGCTGCATCTGCGCGATGTTCCGTATGCTTGCTCTCTGCTGCAATTCCTCGCGCTTGATGGAAATACGCCAGCGCTCTCTCAGGGTCACGCTTGCGCCATACCAAATGAGCTCGCGCAAATAGGTGCCGCGCGTAGTGATATCGAACTCCGTAGACAACCTCAATGATCAAATTGTCATCTAAGATGCCCTTATACAACCATGATGATTCATCGTAACGAAATGCCGAATCATACATCAACGCTAAGGTCAACCGAGCATGATAACTTTGTGGCACAAGCCGCACCAACTCGTTTTGAATGACAATGGCTTCCTCGACAAGCTTCTTGCGCTGCTCAAAACTCATCTGTTCATCGGCTGTCATTTCGCACATCGCCTTCGTTAAGTCACTCATGACTCGAAAGTCTGGTCGCACACGCAGCGCTTGCTTGAGATTGAAGATTTTCTCCTCGATCAATTGATTCGCTTGCTCGGGCTGAGGTCGCAAAATGAACCAAGCTGCACCATCTCTGGCAGCAAATCCAATCATTCCTAATCCGAGCAGGACTGCAAGAGATGACATCACCCAGTTTCTCGAAAAATATTCTCTCACAGCCAGCCGTTTCGAAAAAATCCATGGCTGACGTATAATCAACGCCAAACAAATCGACATCAACATCAGATCTGGTAGCACGTGATACACGAAACTGAAAAATGCCTGAACGCCCATGCCAACCAATGCAGCGATCGATCCGATCACAAACCCGTTATCGCCGCCATCATTCTTTTGACTCATCGTGAGAAAGGCCACTCCACGAAAAAATGTTGCACAGAAAATTACGAGCAACAAACCCGCGCCCACAAGCCCGTAATCGACTGCAGCTTGCAGATATTCATTATGAACATACTGCACTTCATGAGATCCAAGATATAGTTCTTGAGTGTCCCATTTTGTCAGCGAATCAAAGAAAAACCATCGACTACCTCCGCCCCACAGCGGTTTTTCCACAATCATGTCGAGAGCCATTGCCGCAAGTTCAAGACGACCTCCATCACCCATTCCACGGCGAGCTATCGCGCTTTCACCCAGTTGCCATGCAGCCGCAATCAATATTGGCGCCAAGGCAATCGATGTGACAAGCGCCATCCCTGCCCATGCTACCTTCCTCCGCCACAAACTCATCAACCAGCCCAAGCATGCCACCACAGTACCCGCGCCTAAGCCAAAAATGGCACCCCGAGAATTCGACAACACCACTCCATAAAGGGCGATGAAGTACATCAGCCAAGAGACAATGCGCATCATGCGTCCTCGGTCGCCGTCAAAAGCGATTCCCATCGAGAGTAGGCCAATGCCCAGCATGAAATTGGAAAAGTGATTGTAATGCAGGTAGAACCCACTCGGATACGTAAGCGTAGCCCTCTCACCATAAATCGGATAGAAATTCACATCAACATAGGCTTGCACTGCTGCCACCGCAATGTTGGCGATCAGAACAGCCCAGAGCAAAAAAACCACCCACTTAAGCGAAGGGATCTTCTGCGACATTGTCCACCAATAAGCCCCTATTACACCGGCCAATAGCAACCCATCACTGCGCCCAAAATCCTGCACCGATGATTGCGACATGCGATAGGCAAAATAGCCTACAGTCAAAAAAACGATAAAAGACATCCATGATTTCGCCCATGAAAAATCACCACGATAACAGGAAAAAATCACTGCTGCGCCAATCAGGCAGAGAGGAATCCCACAGGAATAGGGGTCCATACCGATCGCGAACAAAAATGCAGCCGCCAAACCTAACAAAAATAAAGCGATCGATAAAGCATTCATAAAGCAAAAAAGTCCCCCCTCGATTGACCCGAATCCTTATTTTGCCCCCTTTGAGAACAATACGGCGGGCACGGTCTTCAATAAAATTTTAATATCTTTGAGCAAACACCAATGATCAATGTATTCCAAATCAAGTTTCACCCACTCGTCAAAACTGGTAATTTTGTTTCGCCCACCCGCTTGCCAAGTGCATGTAATCCCTGGTTTGACACTCAAGCGGCGGCGGTGAGCCACGTTGGTAATCGCATCAATCTCATACAAAGGTAATGGCCTCGGGCCGACCAAACTCATCTCGCCCTTAATCACATTCAGCAATTGCGGCAATTCATCAATGCTCAGTTTCCGCAACAATGAACCAAAAGGGAAAATGCGCGGATCACTGTCCAATTTAAATACAGGTCCATCCATTTGATTGCCCACAGATTGCTTCACCGCATCCAACTCCTTCTCCGCATCAGGGTTCATCGTGCGGAATTTCCACATGCGGAAAGGACTCCCGTAACGACCAGCACGCATCTGCGAGAAAAACACCGGAGCATGAGGACTCGTAATGCGAATCCCAACATAGGCGAAAATCCAAAAAGGTATGCTCATCAATAAAATCAGCGTAGCTCCCACGCGGTCCATTAGCTCTTTGCACAGCAATTCCCACGACAACTCAGGTGTCGATCGCAGCACTAACATCGGTTTGCTACCCAAAACATCAAAAGTAGGCCGCGCAATTTGCGTCCTGATGAATGAGGCAGAAATCCAAGCTTCCACTCCCTGCAATTCACAAGCCTCCACTGCCGCTGCTACTTTTTCAAATTCCGCATGACGCGCCAGAAAGATTACTCGCTCAATGGCCTTTTCTTTTAGCAACAGGTATAAGTCATTCACATCTTGGGTACGCAAATCATAATGCCCCTCGACGGTCCAACGTGAAGAAACAGTCGAGTCAAGCTCGGCCAAGAAAATTTCAATCTCCTCGGCGGAACCAGCGATCATCACTCGCTCTTTGCTGGCATGACTATACTGCTTTTTCTTGTCTCTCCACAGAAGCATCCGATCCCGAATCATGAGGGCCAGAAAAGCGCATAACAGACCAATACCGAAAATCAATCGAGGCGGGGTGCTCAACTTTGCAAAAATACTAATCAAGCTGACGATCAAAACAACGACCATCAGCGAAAGCAAGATCTGTTTTGCTGAAGTCCACCATGATTTCTCACGACCACGCTTATAGAAATGAAATCGTATCAAAAGCAATGGAGTGAAAGGAACGACAATGTACAAAATCCAGCGCATCGCCGAATCGAACTGCTGGTCATCGACCTGCATGTTCAGGGCTAGGCGCACAGGCACGCGTAGCTCAGACGCAATCACGAATGCCAACCAAATCAATACCGCATCGGTGATTTGAATCACTTGCGTGGTGAAGGAATCTTTACGGTTGTCGCTCATAAGAGAAATTGAAGACGGAGATGTTTTACCTTGTTACGACTTCATACGCAACTGAATCCCTTGATTATTCTTTCTTTCGTCAATGCTTTACACTTGACACAAAATGTGGTATCTTAATGAGAACTGCTTATCGCCCACTGATTTGCATTGACCCGACTTGACTACGGGCGCAGGCTGACGGCGATGCGAACCTTCGCTCTCATTGCTTGCTTGGTCAGTCTATTTTTCGCTTTGATTCATGCTTGGAATCATCAATTTGAACCAATGCCAGACGGCCATGTAGTTTGCATGAACGATCTGCAGTTGTTGAGCCCACACTCAGCACACTTGAAACACGAAAGTAACTCGTTGATACTCTCTGCACAGGGCGAGACAAGGCACGCCACATTTGACCTACCGCTGGGAGCTACCTCAAGCCACCTTTTTGTCCGAGTGTCTGCTCAAGCCAAGCAACTGATTGCTGGTAATGAAATATGGCAAGATGGCCGAACATTTATCGAGTGGCTAACACCTGAAAACCAAAGGGCAACAGCCTCACCGATTCACTCGGCTCAGGGTGACACGAGCTTGACGAGTTGCTTCGCCATCAAAGTACCGCTAGGAGATCTTCGACCCGTATTGCGAATCGAAAATCTTGGCAAACAAGGAGATTACATACTGAAAGAAATCGAACTGACACCTGCGCAGCAAACTCGATCATGGAAACTTGGCAGTCCGTTGATTATGGCGGCTTTTGCTTTTCTCATCGCAAGCCTTCTCGCCGCAAATCAGATTCCAGCACTACCGCGACGATTATTCGCAGCTAGCATCACATGCATCGTCGGTTACTTTTTTATCATCCCTGGGCCATGGCCGCAAACGAAGGGCTTAGGGCAGGCCCTTGCATGGCATCATCAGCAAGCAAAACCTACGGAAACAGTATCAGGCACTAAATTCCATCCGCCCATTGCACCGCAAGCGATCATCGAGTCGAGGCTAGGAGATCAAAAAAACGTTTCCCATCAATCAAATTACACAAAATTACCCGAATCTGATAACCCCGCGTTACAAGCCAAAAAAATTCTCGCAAAAGTTCGCTCACTCTTGCATGTCGCCCTTTTATTTGCCCCGGTGTGGATCATCAGTTACGCCGTGGGATCGAAACGCGGATTTTTGCTAGGCATTGCCATGGCTCTTGGTATTGAGATGGCGCAGTGGCTCTTTGGCTATGGATTTCAAGCGGATGATGTGAAAGATTTACTCGCAGATCTTTGCGGCATCAGCATGGCAGTTTACTGCCACACGCGTCTATCTCGCAAAATCTACTCATGGATGCCTTTCCCATTTCCCCAACCGGCCTGACCAACCATCGCAGATCGCCTCACACAGCAATGGCAAGCGTTGCCATCCATCGACTTTCACTCCAATGAAACCATAGGCCAGTGCCATCATCGCCGCACGCAATTTACCGCGCGCACGCTGTTGCAGCCACACCATGTTGCGAACTTTGTAGTAGAGCTTCCAGTCGGATAACCCTGCTTCATAAAAAAGATTTTTTCCTAAAAATCGAACCTTCAGAAGATTTTGTGGGCCTACATGTTCTAACACCGAGTCCACGACACCTTCTTGGCTGAAGCCACAATTCTCCATTCGTAAGGGATACTCTTCATCTTCCCCACGAATGAACAAATCAGCCTGAACTCTGCCAATCGCATCATAGACATGTCTTGAAACCAATGCACCCGTCCACATGATGCGCGTCTTGACGAATCGAAGTTCTCCAAGTTCAGCAGGTGCGTGAACCAATCGAAAACCATCGCCTGAGTCGATCTGCAAGGGCCAAGTGTAACGTTCTGTCGCGGGATCGATTTGCATCGAGTGCCGCACCACATGAGGATCATAGCCATCCACAAGCAAAGCACGGAGTGCCCCTGCTGTGGGAAATGAGTCATCATCCAAAATCCACACCGCATCGATGCCACGTTGAAATGCACACTCCATAGCAGCATCAACACCTCCAGCATTGCCGACATTTTCGGGCAAGGACAACACCACAAGCTCAAACGGCAAATCTGTTAGATCATTTAACAAATGGACCGTATCATCGCTCGAATCATTGTCCGCGACCACAACGAGATCGGGCGCACAAGCTTGTTCGATCAATGCCCGCACACAGGCATGAGCCACGTGCGAACGATTCATCGTCGCAAAAACAGCAGCTACACGAATTTTCGAACTTGCTTCCATACTCTTGCCAAAATCCATAAAACACCATCGACCAAACCATTCAAGTAAGGATCGTTAAAAAGAGTTACCCCATAAGCTCGGCGAATTGCCCGCGATTCAATATGCTGGCGTTCTGCCGCCAAAATTTTTTTCATGTCTCGAGTTTTTCCTAAATACAACATCGAGGCATTACTTGCATGAATGCGAAAGTCAGCAACAGTGATCGGCATGTGTTCCAATTTTTTTCCAGCAACATGCAACCTAGCAAAAAGCTCACCGTCCATGACGTAACGAAACTCTTCATGTAGGCGATAGCCTTCAGCCATGACCGTAGCATTCCGAAAAAATGCCGCTGTAGATCCAATGTAACAATGATGATGCACATGAACAAACATCGACCAGCGAGGACATTTGACCCTGCGCAAATAGCTACCATTCTCATTGATAAAATTCCAATCCCCGTAAACCAAATCGGCATCGGATTGATTGAGCACACGCAAGACTTCCTGCAAAGCGCCAGGCAACAAGCGATCGTCGGCATTCAGCCACATCACCCATTTCCCCTTGGCTTGAGCGAAGCCTTTGTTGATCGCATCAGACATTCCTCGATCCGCTTCCTCGATCCACCGTGCATGCGGAAAGCGAGCGGCCACCTCACGACTATCATCAGTAGATCCGCCATCATAAACGAGATGCTCCAGATTCAAACCAACTTGGCCCGCCACGCTTGCCAAGCAATCATGCAAATAACACCCGTAGTTGAACGACGGGGTGATGATAGTAAAATCGGGGGACATGCTAGGATTTTAGTTTGAAAGTTCCGTAATCCACGGACGCCTCATTTGTGCGCATTGATCGTTGCCACGACTTTTTCCGCAACGTGAGATGACAGTAACCGCGGACTCCAGCGCTGCGCGATGAAATTTGCATCACGTTCGCCACAGTCCCATGCTTGCAATTCCGACTGAATTGCCGCCACATGCTCAGGCACTCGGTCAGCGCATGCTAAGCATCCTGAATTTTCCGAAACAAACCACTCGAAGGCAGACATCGAAACCGATTTCGTCGCGACTACGGAACAGCCACAACAAAGTGATTCCGCAGCTGCGATGCCAAAACTTTCATAGGCGGAAGGGCTGTAAAAAACTTGCGACTGCTGAAATATATCGACCAATTCGTCACGAGACATTTTGCCTTTGATCGTCACGCGCTCACTCTGACCTAGCGGAAGACGCTGATGCCACGCATGCATTTCAGCAATGGCAACACCAGCAATGACAATCGAAACATCCGCGTCTCGATCTAGCAAAGCTTCCACCACTTCCATCAAAATGCCTGGGCGTTTTTGGATCCGATCGTCCCAGCGACCAACACATGCTACTTGCTTTCTCTTACCTGGTCCTGCGAATTGAAAACGTTCCGCAACTGCATGAGGAATCACAACAATTTTTTTCACTAAATTACTACTACCATAGTAGTAACATAACTTGGAGTAACATTTAGCAGCTGCAGGTGAGACACAGGCGATCACATCACCATAGCGCAAATGCTGGGCACGCAATGGATCCGTAATCAGCAACCCGTAGGTCAAACCCTTGAGCACTTGTTTCAAGAAAACCATGGCACTACCGGCCAAGTTCCATTGATCGCGAAGCCAACCGATTGGCCCCGCCAGAGGACTCACAAAACCACCGTTATCCTGATTGAGTATCAGAAAAATTCCCGCCTCATGAATTGCCTTTGCCACCTTCAAGTAGCGCGGACTGCCCCAAGCATAGAGAACCAACGCATCCAGTTGCTGACTTTTCCACCAAGATTCCGACTCAAGATTGGCGTAATCAGTGCGAATCAAATCGTCTTCATCTTCACGATGACGATCACCAGGCATGACCGCCTTGCTTGCGATCCCCAGCTGCTGCAAGCCTCGACACAGCAAGCCACTGTCTCGCTCAAAAAAATCAGGCCCACCACCAAAGGCGACAGGCGTACAAGTGTAAATGCGCATAAGTTTCTAAAATCGCTCGAGACATCCATAATCAGGAATCAACTGAATACGAAGCATAAACAGGTTTCCCAAACAAATTTTTGCCCCAGCCGAGAACAGCGAAAAACAGAAACAACAAGCCAAAGCGATCGAGCATCAAACCGAATTCGAGATTCCCACTCACAACACTATGAAGCAGCACTAACCCAAACATCGGCGCAATCATCACCAGGGCACCATAGCGAAAAACGGCTTCTAACACGTCGTCGGATCGTCGCAATAACCGAACCGCGAACACACTGCCAACGACTGCTGTGAGCGCCACCAAATACCAACTCATGTGCGGAATCGCATGATCCACTAAGGCTAATTTTTTTCTGGAGATCAATGGCGTAAATCCCGCTGGATCATGAAGATAAATCGGCACCGTGAGCAAGATGATCACTGAGGAAGTCATCACCGATGCTACGATCGCAGATTTAAACCCTGCCACACGCCAAATCGCAGCTGCATACAACGGAACCAGAAAAGGCAAATTGGATCGCGAAGTCAGGCATACCCCCACGAATAAACAGGCAATGATTTTCTGCCACTTCGATGATTCAGGTTTACCCCATGCATGAATAGCGAGGGCTAACGAAAGTGGCACGTAGATGCCATTCGCAATCAAATCGCCTCCCGAAATGTACTCGTAGGCCACAGCTGGCGACAAAAACAAAATCAGCATCAGCCAAGAGAGCGCGACTGCTCGATCTCGAAAATGCCAGTCAGCAAGAGCAAAGAAAATGAGTATCCAAAAGACATTCTGATAGCCACTATCGCCTAGTGCAACGAAGGGGGCTGCGATCACAATCGCACCTGGCAATAGCGAAAGCGGGCCGGCGACGGGATTTTGCGAATAGTAAGGAGTCTCGCCGTGTATCATTCTCTCGACCGCCATGTTCAGGCCTTCATCACGATCACTACTCTTTTCAGGTCCCTTTCCATCTTCCCAGGGATTCAAAACCGCGAACATAGACACCGTGATTACGGCACACATCGGTGCGATGAAGCGAAAATACTTTTGCATCCACCGATGAAGATGTTTGCCGAATTGGAGCGTAAACCAGACAACGCCGACGATGATCAACAAATAGCCAATTACCCCCAACAAGCCCAAATGCTTTTGAATAAATCCCGATCCGGCGAAAACGAGGAAAAGGCTAACTAAATATGGGGTCCGATCATTCATCGTAAAGTCAAATTACATGTAAATCCGATAAATCTTGAAACCAGTGCCCCAGCAAAGCTTCCTCTTCCACTCCCACCCATCCATTGCGAATCAGCGTTTGGTAGCACTTTTCCATCTTCATGCGAATGCTGAGAGAATCCCCAAGCTCAGTCTCCATAAGGGCTACACGCATGGCGGCATTGTTTTGGTATCCAGGAATTTCATCGATGAAGTCTTTGTGCAAATCATGCTCATTGCGTTCCTGCCATACCGTGGCTTCGTGAAAAAGAACTCCCGAGGAGAGCGTATGCAGAATCCGCTGTGCGACAAAACTACGCCAAATATCAGTCATCCGAAAACTGCATTTTGCTGGCAAATACAAAAGGGGAAATGCGTCGGCAAAAAATGTCGTATTTTGGCTATTAAAGGGACACCACGCACGCTCTAACAGAATTACGGGATCGATGCCTTTGTTAAAATGAAAGGGTAATGGGTAAAGCATCCGGTAGACTGCATCAACATCGGGATCTACATCGGCAAGGCCTTGCTGAATGGGGCAATCAAAATGTTGCGCAGCAGCGCGTGAGGGCAACAAGCCTCGAGCATGATTGAGCGGCAGGCCACGCGGATAAATGAAATCATCCGTGAAATATCGATAGGCATTGACCCAAGCATTTTCCTGAATGCCGCTCGCCAAAACGGAACGCACTCTTGGATTCCAAAAAGCATCCATGGGGAAATTGTCATCATCAGTCTCGACAATCACTTCGGCCCCAGCCCGCATCGCATGCAGATAGGCAATATTTTTTCTTGTATATGTGCGAATCGGAGCCGCGCGGGCGAGCGAATAGCCCTCATGAACCTGGGCATCCAACGATAGAAACGTAGCACCATCCAATTCGTATACACTCGGACTTTTGCTATCACCAGCAATCAAAAAGCTCCAGCCGTGTGCTTGGCAACCTTCGGCCAATGATTTCATCACGGGGTTCGGATCATTGATCGATGTTACGACCAATGCTGGCGGGGAGGATAATGAGGACATAATGAATGATGTATTGTCAGTGGTTCGGAGCTTTCAAGCTACGGGTGATCTACCCAAGAGACGTAAGACGGTGTAGTGCCATAAAACTAATATCGAATTCTTGATCGCGCCATGAGACACTCGTGGCGATGGAGCGCGGTAATGGATCGGCACCTCGATCAACTTTTCTTTGCGCAGCAAATGACGAACTTCCGTTTGGTAAAAGTGCGCCCGCGAGAGCAACGGATACGCCAGCAAGCGTTCGAGCACATGCCGATGAAATCCCTGAAATCCAGAAGTCATATCTGCCAACTTAGCGCCTAACAAAACTTTCGCCAAAATGGTTCCTCCTTTGCTGAGCAATCGGCGGCGGAAGGGCGAATCTACCATCGAACCACCATTGATGTAACGACTTCCAAACGCACAATCATTGCCCTCGTTCAGAGCTCGCAAAAATGCCGGAATTGCCCGTGGATCATGAGACAACCCCGCGTCCATTTCGATGATGATTTCATGCCCATTCTTTAGCGCCTCACGGAATCCATTCATGTAGGCATCGACCACACTACGATTTTCGGGAATCCACTTCGTGATGAAGCGAGAGTCCTCTGATTCGATCGCCCTACAACACTCCAGCGTTCGGTCTTTCGAAACATTGTCGATAATGAAATAAATCACTCCACCAGCCAGAAAATCCATTTGCTGCTTCAATGCTTCAACAAGCTCAGGCAGTTCAGCTTCTTCATTGGCAAGTGGCATCACCACCGCCCAGTTGTTAGGATATCCATTCATTTTTTATATTCTTCCAGCGTAAAATCAACGAGCGAGGGAATACATTTCCCACAAGAATCTCCCCGCAGGAGATGCGTTCACAAAATTCATCAAACCCCACAAAATGGGCAACCCAAAAAACAATAACAACCACTCTTTACGCGGCAGATAGGAAATGAACAACACCAACCGATTCGTGATCGAACTGATCACGACGTTTTGCGCAATCCTTTCAGGAAGACGATATCCTAATGAGAAAAGCACCATCGAACTGACAATCCACAGGAAAATCCATCTTCCGTAATCAATACCTAACAAAAACAATGGCGCAACACATATCAACTGAAAGATCAAGATCTGCAACCATTCTGCTAGTTTTGACTGATAGCGCGCGTGAAGAAATCGGCCCGAAACCATAAATGTCAGTAGCAATACGCAAAACCATGCCATTGGTTGATAGAGCCCATTTTGCAACAGACCTTTCGTTTGTAAAAACCCCAGTTCGGTCGTCCAACCGATCGACTGGATTGTGGCAAACGGCTGATGTAGCCACTCGGGGGGGAGATTCGAGTGAATCCACAAACCCTGCCACGAATCGTGAATGGCTTGTGCCGTGTTGGCATCGCCATGATGAAAAACGACTACAACAAAACAAAAAAATGCAGGAATGAGATAGTACATCCTTTGCCACATCATCCGAAACGTCATGCATTGCTGAGTGAGCACTATGGCCGGAAATGCAATGAAGGCGAAGGTTTCGTGAAGTAATACGCCACAACAACAACAGAGATTAACGACACTCCACTGAATCCATGATTTCCATCCACCACGCAAAATGGTCAGGCATGCAATGAGTAACAGCAATAAGATGCAGTCTTTGCGAACAATTGTGTATTCACAGCCATCCCACAGGATTT
>DBCO01000034.1 GCA_002293145.1 Akkermansiaceae bacterium UBA956
TCTTCGTTCCTGGTTCAATAGTCAGGGTAGCACCTTTAGGAATGAAGAGCCTATCAGTTACGAAGTAGACGTTGTCTTTCGTCCAAGTGACGTTGGTGCCGTTGATGATACGAGTATTAGTACCAAGACCGCCATCGAGACCGCCGTTGGCGGAAGCGAAGCTGGTTGTGCTGTAGGCCGCATCGCCAATAACGTTGATGCTAGCGGCATTGCTGACTACTGGCGCCAGAAGGCCCATTAGTCCGAGGAAGTAATTTCTTTTGTTTTTCATTTTGTTAGTTTGAGTTGTGTGTTGTTTAAGTAAAGTCTCATTACATGGGCAACGTTTGTAGGTTAGCAGCGTGCTATTCTTTGTCTTTGAACTAGTTGTGACGAAATTGTCAAAAACTCAACTGGACCTCTGCCCAAAAACTCCGTCCCGTCGTCTCACTGTTAAAAATCTCATCTCTGTAAATGTAGGTGTCCACAGCATTGAAGATGTTTTTCACGCCTGCCTTGATGGTGTAGTCAACGTGCTCTCTATCAATCACCTTGGATAATACCAGATCGAATGTATGAATCGCATTGCGCGACATCTCCGAGTCTTGAGGCGTTAATTTGAGGATCACGGGGTATTCGCCATTGTAGTTATAGACGAAATTCGCATTCAATTTCCAGGGCTCATATTCGTAGCCAAAATTCAAATTTGTCAGATACGTGGGCTGATAGGGGAGCTTACTGGTAACGGATGTCGTTTCACCGTTCTGCGCATAGAAGTACTGCAACTGCGCATCAATGTATGTGAAGTTGCCCTTGATGCTGAAGGGACCGATATCAGAGATTTCCGCTTCAAATTCAAGACCGTTGATGCTGCCTGTAAAGTCTCTTTTGCTATTGGAAAGTTGGTCGAGAAAAGAATCTGCGTAGAGCAGGGTACCATTCTCATAAAACATCACCAGAGGACGCAAGAGATTTTTGTGGAACAAACTCGTACGAATGCTTGTAGAATCTGAGGGCTTCCACGTCGTGGACAAATCGAAATTGTCAATTTCCGTCTGACTCAGGTTGTTATTACCTCTTCGCGCAAGTCCTGATGATTGATCGGTTGTCTGCGAGGGAATGAATTCCCAGAATGTGGGTCTTGCAACAGTTTGCGACCATGCAACTTGAACATCCAGTAGTTTATCGAAAATCGATGTCCCTGCACTCACAGCTGGCAGTACGGCAGACTGCGGGTCTCGATTTTCCCAACCATTGCCCTCGATTTCCTCATCGGAGTATGAGGAAAGTGGTGATGAAGCGATATCGATGTCGTAAGTCTCCTTTTCAAAACGGGCACCCGCATTCAAAAATGTCGAGTCATAACGCAACAATACATTAGAGTAGTAGGCTACTTGGTTCAGCCGAGTTTGGATGTTTTCGAGACCATTTCTGGTAAGATCGTTGACAAAGTAAGGATTGCCATTTGTTCCACCGTTGAGGTACTGACTGATAATGGAAGGATCTTCCGCAATATCCTCTCCAAGTCCGCCTGGACCGGTGAGAACTCCCCCCGTTAACCCGGGATCCGTGCTAGAAGCGCTACTCAGCACGAGGTTGTAAACGCGGGCGGTTGTCGACCTCTCTTTAAAAAATGATGCCGCTCCTAATCCAAATTTCAAATAACGTTCGTCGCTGTAATCGTTGAAATAAATAGGAACTGCAAAATTCACATGGCGATGATCCGCATCTTCCACCGTTTTCTCAGATCTGCGAATGATTCTCTGTTTGCCTGGGATCGAGCCAGATGCTCCATGATCTGAAGTTGTCTGGGAGGGGCGGCTGTCGTCGGGAATTACAGTATTTTGCTGCTCGATCTCATCGTACAGCCCGCCCAAACCAAATCCGATCATTGGATTCTCTATCGATGCCCATGTGTAAGACTGGGGATTTGGAAGCCCGAGTTCAGTAGCGAGCTGCACGGCAAAGAGGGCTAGATTCTCTTGTGCTTGGGCAATTTGCGGAGCAAGCGCAGCTGAAGAAAAATCAAGTCTGCCATACTCGAAATTGGTGGAATGGGGTCGAGATTCTGTGGCGCTGCTCCGCGTGATTCCCCAGTCGAGGCTTGGTCCTCGCTCGGAAAAAAGGTGTGAGCCGCTGATTTGGTAAATGTCTAAGTCTCTAGCCAATGGGGAAACACTCCAAGATTCCCCGTAGTAGATATAGTCTGGCCCGTAAGTGTTTTGAGGATTTGTCAAAGAATTGCGGATGTGAACGCCATAGTTCAGGTTCTCTTCGTCATCGATGATATTGTAGTTGCGCAAGGTTTCATCCTGAGCGATGTGCTTATTGAAAAAGGTGGCTCGTAAAATATGATTTTCGTTGATTTCCAATGCAGCGGATAGATAGGCGGCCCACTCTACCGATCGTGTAAATTCATCACGGTCAAATGACCTCGTCTGATTGGTAATGCTTGTAGTATTGGATGAGTCGCCTGAGCTTCTGCTAAAGGCAGTCATTAGCCCCAGTTTCATTTTGTTGGGAAGCTCGAATGTTTCTCCGTATGTCAAAGACTGGGAATATCCGAGCTGTGAGTCCGTCTCCTTGGGCATTAAATTTTGAGAATCGTGGAGTTGCTGCCAGCGTTCGCCCAACTCATCTTGCGGCGTATTAAGGGTGTCCCGGAATACAATATTTCCCTCGGCATCTCGGGTCTCAAGAACACTTGGCATGTCATCGCCAATGTCGCCCCATGCACCTAGATCACTATTGGAGCGGGTGTTGATTTTACTCTTTAGCGCATCATTGTATGTGACCTTGGTGGACATTTGTAGAATTCTCTCCTCGGGAAGTGAACGAGTGATGATATCAATCGCGCCGCCGCCGAAATCACCGGATAAATTGGACCCGTAGGTTTTATCCACCTTGATCGACTCGATCGCACTGGTGGGAAATAGATCGAGCTGCACAGCCTTACGCGAAGGGTCTGCCGAGGCGATTTGTGCGCCATTGAATGTTGTTGTCACATAACGATCTGCTAGACCACGCACGACCGCGTATTTGCCATCAACGATGTTTGCGCCTGATACTTTGCCGATTGCTTCACCGGCATCGCTTACGTTGTTTTTTGTAAATTCCTCGCGTCCCATGGTCGCGGTGAGTTTGGGGGCCTCCATATTTATCGCGAGATTGAAGTCTCCTGAGTTGTTTTCCTGATACTCCCCGACTACCGTTTCCTCTTCCATCATGGTCTCGTCGGTTTCGCCATCGCTAGGCTTGAGTTTGAGCGAGAGACGTACGGTGAGTGTTTGGCCTGGTAGGGCCGTAGCACTTTGAGTCGCGGAAAAATATCCCAGTTTGGAGGCCTCGATGCCGATGTTTCCTGCGGGCACTGCGGCAATGCGAAAGGCACCCGAAGCGTCAGTTTCAATGGTTTTCCCGAGTCCAATGATCTCCACCAATGCACCTGATACAGGGTCGAGTTTGTCATCGGACACCTCACCAATCACTTCACAAAATCCTTGCGGCAGGGGCATCGCATTGACGGGAATCTGTCCTCCTGACACGGGGCTAGGTAGCAAATTGGCATCTTGCGGCAAGGCGACTATCGGCGCGTAGCGTTCCGCCATGGTCCACTCGCCAAGCGACTGTTGTTCCCAGCGCGGCACGATGCCCCATGATTCCGCGGCAAGTAGGCCTGCGCGTTCCGGCATCCAGCCCCACTCCTCGGCAAGGGTCTCACCGATGACACTTTGTGCGCTTGCCTGAGAGGGAACAAATCCCCACATGAGCGCGAAGGCGCAACCGAGTGCAAATCGCAGAGCACGCAGGACAGCAGAAAGATGATGAGAGAAGAACAGATTCATAAAAAAGTCGCGTACGCTATGATCAGAGCCATCCGTAGAACGGTCGTCAGCGCGGTGACTCTGTGTTTTTTCCGTGCTCTGGTATATCGGCAGATTGTTACGAAATAGTCACTTAGGAGAGAGCTCGATGCCGAAACTCCGAGCAAAGCAGGCCCAAACGATCCGGCCAATGGATCATCAGGAGCAGCAATTTTTTCGATTTAGGGATTTCTTTTTTGCCTTAGTTTCCGCATGCTTTCCCCATGTCCGACAACAATCAATCGATCTTCCAAGGTTGCATTCCTGCCCTCATGACTCCGTGTTTTCAAAATGGTGAGATCAACTATGATGCACTCGTTGCCACGGCAAAGCACCTCATGGCAAAAGGCATGCGCGGTGTGGTATATTGTGGATCGATGGGCGATTGGCCGCTGCTTTCCGAAGAACAGCGCATGAAAGGCGTCGAGTTATTAGTCAAAGCGGGCATTCCCACCGTAGTCGGAACTGGTGCCCAGAACGGTCGTCTCGCAGCAGCCCACGCAGCTCACGCTCGTGAAGTCGGTGCAGCCGGCTTGATGGTCATCCCCCGTGTGCTCTCGCGCGGCAGTTCGCCCACAGCGCAACGTCACCATTTCAGCCAAATCCTCAAAGCCGGCGGTGATCTGCCTGCTGTCATTTACAATTCTCCGCATTATGGCTTCGAGACCAAGGCCGATCTGTTTTTCTCGTTACGCGCGGAATTTCCCTCGCTTGTCGGCTTCAAAGAATTCGGCGGCGCGGCGTCTCTCAGTTATGCAGCCGAACACATCACCAGCGAAGATCCTTCCGTGATCCTGATGGCAGGCGTTGATACTCAAGTCTACCATGGCTTCGTCAACTGCGGTGCCACGGGTGCGATCACGGGAGTCGGCACCGCGCTGCCCACCGAGATCCTGCGTTTCATCGAACTCTGCATATCCGCTGCGCAAGGCAACATCACCGATCGTCGCTACGCATTGGAACTTTCGGAAGCTCTCACCGTGCTCTCGAAGTTTGATGAAGGCACCGACCTCGTTCTCTTCTACAAAGAGCTGATGGTGCTCGAAGGCAATGAAGATTACCGCCACCACATCAATTCCTACGATCAACTCAGCCCGAGCCAGCGTCAGTACATCCACCACCAACACGCCCTGTTCCGCAGCTGGTGGGCGCATTGGGATGGGAAATGATTTTTAGGAGCTGTGACCTTTTTCATCGATCAAGGAATCACAAGCCGCATTGTGGGGTTGAGGTGCAAAGGCATTGACTATTCTTCGAGCACGGACTCGATGAGCTCGTAAATCGCAGATGATGTGATATTTCTAGCAGGACTTATTAAAGAGAAAATGGGTTCAGCACCTTTACTCCTGCGCACTTAAAGTCTGCGACATTGCGCGTCACCATTGTCAAATCGTGGCGCAAAGCCGTGGCTGCTAGCTGGCTATCAATGCTTGGCAGAGTGGAGCCGCGCTTGTCTGCGCGGGCAGCAAGTTGCCCCCAAATATGGGCTGTGCTCGTATTGAAACTCAGAATCCGTCCCTCCATGCGATGGCATAATTCCTTGAGCCAAGATTGCAATGCAGTTTTGCGTTTCCCCGTGGTTAAACCCTCGATGCCTCGTTTGAGTTCACCAATCGATATGGTACTCACATAGAGTTCCGCTTCGTGCTGGCGAAGCCATTGCAGCACTTTCTCATCAGGCTTTGCTTTGACTAGCTCACTGAAAACATTGGTATCAACCAGATAGTTCACGGTATTACAAGGCAATGGGTCGCGTTGAATCTTTGGCTCTCGGTGCAAGATCTATGGGAAATGGACAGGCCAAGAGATGGTCGACCAATCCCTGATTGGGTTTGCGGGAGATTCGGCGGAGTAAGATCGTGTCTTCATCTTCGATCAATACTTCAAAATCTTGCCCCGGCTCTAAATGCATCTGCTCCCGTACCGCACTAGGTAAGACAATTTGCCCTTTTTGAGATAGTACTGTCGTCATGGTAGGAAAATCTTACACGTGATGTCGCATTTAGCAATGAGGAAATGAGTTTCAAGAAAACGTGGTTCGATCATCTGTTGATCTCTAAGATTCGTGCCGCGGAGGGAGTGGAGAGGAGTCCTGCGGATTTGAGAGATGCAACGCGTTCTGCAATGATGCTGATGTCTTCACTTGCGCATACTTGACGTTCGGCAGTGTAGTCACCATTTCCTTGGCTGAATTGTTGCTGGTAGCGTACGTAGTCGATCGGGCCTAATTCGGCTCGAAGAATTTGTTGTGCTTTTTGATTGATTTGGTGGAGTGTGCTCATGTTGTTATGGTAGCATAATTTCTGTTGGATTCAAGACTTGAATGCTTATGGCGGCTTATGGCGGCTAGATGAGGGCTAAAAAACGGACGGCCTTTGGGGGCCGTCCGTGTGGGTGATGGATTTTGAGGCTTGGCACTTGAAAAGTGCCGCCACGTTAGAGACTCTTGAGATAGGCGGTGATGTCGGCGATGGACTGAGGAGTCAGGCCGAGCATCGCAGGGCTATACATCAGGGATTTCTCCATCGCTTTCATGCTGGCGATTTTCGACTTGGGAACGCTCTGAGTTTGTCCGCCCATGCACTTGATGAGCACAGGATCGCCGTCACTGAGGACGATGCCTTGGATGGTGAGGCCATCTTTGGTTTTGATCTCGGTGCCTTCGTAGCCATGCGAAACCTCGACGCTGGGGTGGGCAATGGCGTTGATGATGACATCGGTGGGCTGTTGCTTGCCGAAGCTGGTGAGGTCGGGACCGTAGTCGATGCCTTGATCTCCAACTTTATGGCACATGTAGCAGCTGGCGATCGCGGCTTTGCCTTTTTCGGCATCACCTTTGAGCTTGGCAATCTCTTCCACGCTAGGCATGGCGGCGGCACCAGCAGGCTCGGCTGGCAATTCCACGGCGGTGAGCTTGACGTTGTTCGGGTCTTGGCCCATCGACTTCAAGATGTCGTCGATTTTGTGCGATTGCCACAGGTTCGACTTGCGGTTGTTGATCCACCATTTCGCGAGTTCTTTTTGCGCAAAGCCCTCGGTGTTGGCGATTTGAATCATCGCTCCCGATGCCACAGGGCTGGGGTTAAAGCCAAGAGCCGTGAGCATGAGCTTGGCTTGATCGGCATTGGTCGATGCAGCAAGGGCACGCGCTTTGATGTCGGCGAGGGCTTGGTTTGGGTGCAAACGCCAGGCGATCCAGGCGAAGGTGTCGGACCATTTGTCACCGCTGCCAGGATTCATGAGTTTGTGGGTGGCATCATAAACAGCAGCTTCTTTGCCAGTGGAACCGAGGCCGAAGGCTTCGAGATAGGCACGGTCTTTGCCATCGAACTGAGCTCCGACTTGCGCGAGCAATGGCACGCTTTGTTCTGCAGGAGTCTCGCGGAGCATCAGAGCCACTTCACGGCGGACCATGGCGGCAGGGTCTTTGACCATCTTTTGGGCGAGTTTGACCACATCGGCACCAGCAGCGCGGAGAGCACGAACGGCAACGAGGCGTTGGCGAGGTGATTTGGCAGCGAGCCATTCCATGGCGATTTCTTGCCCTTTGTCACCCATTTGCGCGAGCAACCACACGGCGCGAGCCGCGATGTAAGGGTTTTCGTCTTTCAACAATGCGGCCACAGCAGGCACGGCTTTTTCGCCTTCGGCCTTGAGACGGGTGAAGCCACTGTTGCGAACGTTCGCGGCAGGGCTCTTGAGCGCGAGGATTTGTCCCTCGGTGGTGCTGAGGTCGATTTTCGGCACCACGGATTTGAAGCCTTTTGGCGCGATGCGATAAATCGTGCCGGAAGCGCCACCATCGCTGGTGCCGTGACCGCCGACGCGTGGGTCGAACCAGTCAGCTACGTAGAGTGCGCCATCGGGACCGACGGTAACGTCAGCGGGGCGGAAGCGAGTGTAGAGTTCGTTGTTGGCACCACCGATGAAGTCAGAGCCGGCGAATTTTTTCTCGGTGTTGGTGGTGAGAAAATCAATGCGCTCCAGCTTAAAGCCTGCGCCATCGGGCACGGGGAGGTAACCGAAGATGACGTTTTTGCCAGCCTCGCAAGCGAGCAGCAGGCCTTGCCATTTGTCACCGAGGGCACCATTTTCATAGTAGGCGACACCAGTCGGAGAGCCGCCGCCATAGACATCACCAGAGGGCATGGTGCCGGGGTCTTCTTGACGCCATTCAGCGGTAGGAGTGTCTTGACCGGGGCGCTTGTCAGCATTCCAGGAGCGTTGGCCATCGGCCGAGGAGAAGCCGGCATTGCCACCTTCGATGATTTCTGCAACGCGGCAGGCTGGTGGATCGTCGTTATCGGACTGGAACATGTCGCCAAACGAATTCATCGCTTGCTCGTAGGAGTTGCGGTAGTTGTGGCCAACGATGCGAGCGTTCGTGCCATCGGGATTCATGCGCACGGAAAATCCTCCGACCCAGACGTTGCCGTCATCGCTTTTCTGACCAGCTGCGGTGCGGGTATCCGAATACCAGGTGCCGCCGCCGCTTTGGTAGTAGCTGGAGCCGATGCGGAAGGTTTTGCCGGATTTGTCAGTGAAAATGCCACCGCAGTTTCCGTTGTTGAAATTCCATTGGCCATCGGGACCAGCGGTGACGGAGTGCAAGGAGTGGTCGTGCTGACGGGCATTGAAACCAGTGAGCAGGACTTCTTTTTTATCGACGGCGGCATCGTATTTGCGGTCGCCATTGACGTCGGTGTAAACGATGAGATCGGGTGGTTGGGAAACGATCACTTTGTTGTCGAGCACGGCGACACCGAGCGGAGATTCAAGATTGGTATCCTGCGTGAACACATCCGAGGTATCGGCTTCGCCATCGCCATCGCTGTCGCTGATGACCACGATGCGGTCGCCTTCTGGACGTTTGCCCTTGGCGTGGCGGTAGTTGGTGCCCTCGGCAACGTAGAGACGTCCGTCTTTGTCGAAGTCGATGTTGGTGGGGTTGTAAAGTTGTGGCGTGGTAGCCCAGATCGTGACTTCTAGTTGTGAATCGGCCACGGTGAACATGTTTTCTGGCACGAGGGCAATGTTCGATTGGGCAGCAGCAGGTGCTTTGTTGTAAACGCTGAATTGGACGCTGGATTCTTGCTCCTTGCCGCCTTGCAGCGCGCCGCCATCGTCGAGGCCGACTTTTGCGGTAAATTTCACAGCGTTTGCAGGAAGGTCGTAAACAATAACCGAGCTGGCATGGGTGCCGAAGCCTTTTTCATAGGTTTTTTTGTCGATCGTCAAAGCGTGACCATCGACGTTTTTATTGATCTTGGTATCGCTCCATCCTGCTTGGGCAGAGCGCCATTTGAGAGTGGTGAGATCGACCTTAGTGCCATTGGCGAGCTCGATGGTGGGCTCGATCCAGTTGGCCCAGTCGTGACTGAAGCCACCGAGGTCATCGATGATCAAATGCAATTCCTTGGAGCCTTTGAGATCGGCGCTGAGCTCTTCAAGGCGCTTGGTCTTGACGGTCATTTTGCCCGATTGTGCGAGTGGTTTCGGTTGCTCAGCAGTGGCGGCCATGGCGCTCTTGCGGGCAGCAGCAACGGCAGTTTTATCCGAAGGAGGGAACGATGCTTCGCGTTTTTCATCGATGGGAGAAGCGGGAATTTTCTTGAATTCGCCTTCTTTGACTAGGGTCAAACGAGGAGCGTCACCTTTGGGATCGAGATTGGCATTGAGGTCATCCTCGGTGAGTGGTTTCGAGGGCACACCGTCTTTAGGAACTTCAAGACCAGAGGTCCAGACGATCGCATTGAGAACGATTTTGCGGAAATTATCGATCGACCAGTTGCGATGGTAGTGACCGCCGGTAAAGCCGACACCGCGTCCGCCATCGGGGCGCTCGATGCCCCACATGAGGGTTTGTTTTTTGCCCATGCCATCAACACCGTGACGATTCCACAGGTTGATGTATTTTTTCATCCGCTCGCGGTCGGGCGTAGCGGTGACGAGGTCGAGCACCTTGGCGCGATCCGGGATGAAGCGCATGTTGTAGTAAAATTCATCGTAGGCTTCGACCAAGGAACCGACGCCGTGAGAGACGGGGTGATTCGGCAGGGCTTGCAAATCAGCGACCCAATGCGGGTTAACCGAAAAATCCGTCTCAAATGCGCCACCGATCCAAGGACGATAGTATTTTTCGCCTTCCTCTGGAGAAGGATGCACGGCATAGTGCATGAACATGATGCCACAGCCGCTCTTGGCGAGTTGGTCCACTTTGTTCCAGCCCTTGCCGACCACGCTGGTGCCGTCGGCATAAATGACCAGACCTTTGATGCAATCGAGCACGGATTCGTCTTGAGGCCAGCCATTGATCACGGTGGCTTCGATGTCGAGCTTGCTTTCGTTCAGAGCTTTGGCCAGCAATTGGCAGCCGGCGTTGAATTCATGCTCACCTGGGCCGTGACTGCGGCCACCAGCAAGGAATACGATTTTGCGGGCTGCCATCGCCTGAAATGTACAGAGCGTGGCAATGGATAGCACCGCGAGGCGGAGCAGAGCGGGATGTTTGGTTCGGAACATGAGGCAATTACGTTGGTTGAGAGACTTTTCCTATCAATTGCGTGGAAAATAGCGAGGGATTTTTTCGGGGCGGTTGGCAGGGATTGGTACAGAAATTTTGCAATCACAATCCTACTCGATGATTGCAAAACTCAACCTGTGCACACAGTTGCGCGCAAAAAAACTTAATGGTGAATGGTCACTTTATGAAGCGTGGCCGCTCAAACTTAATGAAGGGCAAACCAAACAGGTGCAACCAAAGTCTTTCAAAAATGTAGCCATGGCTGTTGTGTTCGGCTGCCAACCTTCTCATTCGCGGGATGCAATCAGCCGGAATCTGATCAAGTAAGTGATTCCGCACAGCGAACATTGCAGCGAAGCCAAATTGTCCAATCGGCGATGTCCATGCCTCCTTTGCCAACTCCATTAAGCCGCATTGCTCTAAGAAATAGCCATAAATGCTCCACCCCGATGGTAGGCGATGATACGCCACAAAATCATTCATGAGTTGACGTCCACCGTGGTCAATCCATCCTAAGACCTCATGATTGCTGGTGCTAAAAAAATCAGTTCGTACACGAAATTCTCCCATCCAGTCATGGTCATCCAGTGTTCTTATTACCTCAGGCGGTATTTGCCATTCATCGATATAACCGCACGTCATTGGTTGAATATCGCTCCAATGCTGACGATGATTGAGAAATTGAAGAAAGTCTGGATTATGCGGAAATGGATCACCTTGACAAAAAATGGTCCACTCATTTTTCGCTTTGTGATGGTAATTTTGCAGGTGGTATAAATAAGTGTCTGATTCACGCCCACGATTCGGGAGTTTCATCATGTGGTTGACTCTAGCACTAACTTTCTTGCTAAAATCTCGCTTCCCTTTGTTGTAGAGAACAATTTCTATGCTGTCATCAATCTCACACAACCATTCAATATCTTCATTGTAACGGGCGACGACGAGTGTGGCGCGATCTGGAATTGAGCTTGTCTCTGGTAGGGGGACAATGTGCTGATGTTTATTTTTTTTATCAGTTAGCATTTGATCTAACACCCTGCTTTTCGGTCGTTTGTTTCGATTTTTTTTCTCTACTTTGGGGCAGCAACCGCCCACTTTGCCGAAATACACCATTTCACTCTGAGGATTGGCCCACGTAACGTACTCGATATCTAGGCTAAACATCGGCGCATTAGCGCCGATAGCCACGAAGGTCAACAGTCCGTTTACTGCAATACGAGGGTAAAGCGAAGTCAGTGCGAACCATTCATCGTAACCGTAGTCAGGCCAAACAAAGCCATAAACTGGAAGAACGTTGTTGCATCCGGGGAGTAATACTTCGGGGTTGAGGTTTCCCCGCTTCGTGTTCCAGATGCATGCTTCCATCAATCGTTGCGCTGGTATCGGGACGCGTGATCCCATTTGACACATCATGATGGGACGGTAGCCGATGGAGCGTTTGTTCCACTTACTGTAATGATATTCTGATTCCACATCATGCGCAAAGTAAGGGATACGCCAATGGCCCAAACCCAGATTACTCAACGATTCGGTACGCTCACAATCACTCAATACATTGCCTGCGCGATCACTATCGGTGATGGTAACGAGCCGCTCTGTTTCCTCCAGAGCGAGCAATCGCCACATCGCCCCCGGATTATGCGATAGAGAATTGTGCTCCATCACGTAGATCTCACAGCCGACTTCTAGCAAATCAGGAATGAGGAATGACAAATCTTGCGCCAAGTAGATGCGGAACGCAATATCAGGTCTCGATAGTCTCATCGCCGCCGCTCCTCTGAGCAAGGGGAGTACGTAGTGGCTCCAAGGTTCCAATCCACGCTTCATCAAGTCATTTTTCTCCGCTGTTTTCATTAGCTCACGCGTGGGCACTGGAAAATCTCCATGAGCTAACCAAGCATGTTTCCAATACAAACTACAAGCGATGACATGTTTCGCTTCGGGTCTTTCACCGTGCTTTTCTTTCACCCGGAAATAGGAAGCCATTTCGTCACGTTCAGGTAAGGTGGCTTCTTTCAGATAAAGCTCTATCATGTCGTCGTCCATCACAGGGAATGTATCAGTCCAGCTCATTGGGTATTTGGGTCAGGTGTTAATTGGGAAATGGGTTAAAATTGTTGTATTGTCTGTAGGTTTTATTGTTCTCTCAACACTTCTACTCGTTTCGTTGGATTCGGTTGACCAGGTTTGAATGCAGCTTCATGCAGCCAAATGAATTCTTGAGTTAGACTAGACATGACAGCTCTTACGATGCGCGTTAGAGTTTCGGGTTCTGCTTCAGCACGCAGATTGATGAGGATTGTCGCTTTGCCACTTGCACGCGAATCTTGGATCGAGAGCTGCGGCGTATCATCGTTGCATACGGCGTTCGCGACAGCGATGATACCCTTATCTTCATCGGCTAGGCTCATCTTCAGGTGAGCAATGCTCGCGCCTTCGGAAATTAATGCCTGCCATAGCTTGGTGATCGTCACAAGCAGTTTCTGTGCATCCCAAAACGAATCATGCGCTGTTGTTAATTGCGCATTGTACCAGCCCATGCGCGCTTCTCCGCTACCGTAAAGATCATAGTCCATCTCCATCAGCATGGCTGGGTTCGCTTGCGATGTTAGGACATAATCCAAAAGGTCACTCACGCCATCCCCCGATTTGGCACTGGCATGGCAAAGTGTTTTTGTGGGATGTTTAAGCCTTAGTTCTGCCGTAATAGTGTTCAGTTCCTCAGGGGATAATGTATCCGTTTTGCTGAGCACGAGGCTTTCGGCCTCTTCCATTTGCTTTTGATAGATGTAGCCGATTTCTTTATGGAAGCCACCCTGTCTTTTGGCGAGGCGTTTGCAGTCTAACAGAATGGCTAAAGGCGAAAGATGAAATTCGCTGTCATATTTTTCCCGCAAGGGCAAAATCACGGTAGCCATCAAGTCGGTGCAGGAGCCTACTGGTTCGGCAAAGATCACATCGGGACGTTCTGATTCGCTAAGGCGTTCCAGTGCTTGCTCTAAGTCCGAAAGCCGACAACAAAAGCAGCCACCAGTGATTTCTTCTACGCTTTTGCTTTGGTTTGCATGTTCCGCCGTTTGCGTATCGATGAGACCCACACCTTGATCGTTGGTGATGATGCCATACGTGAGATTGCGGCGAGTCGCTTCTGTGGCTAAAGCGGTGATCATGGTGCTTTTCCCTGCTCCCAAGAATCCTCCAATGAGCGCTACTACGCACGCTTTTTTGTCAGCTTTAGGTTCATTTTGAAAGACTCTTGCAGCTTCACCGCTTATGGTTTCTAGAATAGGGGAAATGACAGAACTTTGTGCTTCTGAGAAATTTTTTTCATTCATCGCGAAAAAAATCTTGCCGTACCCCCCCCCCTTTATGGCAAGATCAAATTCGTCGTTAGTGAAAATAGTTTTCGCTAGACAGCGTTCACATCAAAAACAAAACAAAATTCATTATGTAAACAAGAAGGTCATTTTTGAAAAAAACAGGAGCAGCCGTTTACGTAGCAGCCAGCGCTACTTTTATGATGGGGTTGGTGGAATCGGGGCATGGTCAGACAGGTGGAACATCAGGTGTCGGCGGCAGATGCAGCGGTACAGGTGTCACGGTCAAGGTATGTTGCAAGAAACAAGTTAATGGATTTACGCAAACTTTTTACATTTGCACTGACAATGGCGTGACGCGTATATGCGGCCCCGAAAAAACACCAATTAAAAACTCAACAACGCAGGATCCAAATGATTACTACACTAATTGCAACGCCAGTGGTCAAGCGTCTTGACTTGTTGTTTTCTAGTTTGATATTTGTCTTATTGCTTTCATGCAATAAGACTGGAAATCGTATTGAAACTAAAAACGACGAAAACTTCAAATCGAAGAAAACATTTCCCCTTGTGAATGAGGGGAAATCTAAAGTATCTGTAAATGAATTGATTCACAGGCTTACAGTAGAAAATCTTGGTAATGATGAGTTGTTTTGTGAGAGAATTGTTGTTGATCTCTCGCGGGAAAATTTAGAACAGTTTTTTTTGGCTGTAGAGAAGCTCGATGTTACAGACATTAGAAAGCAAGAATTGAAAGCTGCTGCCATAGCCACTTTGTGCAAAAATGGAGAGCATAAGTTTTTGCTTAGTTTCATCTCAGAAAATTTAGCTCACGGTGCAGATAGAAATAATTTGTTAAGGGAAGTTTTCGCAGCCCAATCCAGCCTTTCAGTTGGTGAATTACTTCGCTTGCGCAGTAGTTTGGAATCACCAGATGATAAAATGCTTGCTTACGAGGGTATTGCAACTTCGGCTTTCTGGGATGGCAGTGTAAATAATGACTTGTATGACTACATCTTCAGCATAGAAGGGCGTAAGTTGGATGCTGGTGAGGAAAAGTTGTTGCTAGAGAGTATTGTGACACAGTTCCAAAAAGACCCTTTCTCAGAGCATGATCATCTTTCGGAAAGTGTTGTAGTAGAAAAATTTGAGCAGCTAAGCAAAATGTTTAGCAAAGGGCTGATCAACACTACAGTAATTCAGCAGTGTTTGTCTTCGTTATCCAATAATGATAGCGATATGGCTTTTGAACAATATAGCAAGCTTGTAAAGAGTGGTCTTAGTGTCGATGACGATACTTTGAAAACCATAATTACTAAGATGATTCATAACAACTCCTTAGGATCTATCGCAAAGTTAAAACAAAGTAATTTGCCGACATCGATGTGGGAAAATATCTCTTACGAGCTAGTCAAAAAAAACATAGCGGAGGCTGCCAAATGGTATGAAATGGAAAGCAATACATTTACTGCAGCCGAATCCAATTATATACACAAAGCCTTTGCAAGACAGGCGCTCGATGAAAACGATCTAGAAAGCGCTTCTAAGTGGTTATCAATTATTCAGGATGATAAAATTGCAAAAGATGTCACCGAGCAATATAAAAATAAATATCTGCAAAAAATAGAACAGGAAGCGTCAAAGGACCCACTTGGCGTTATTAACACCGTTTTGAGTGATACCGATAATTCTTTCGATGAATCTCTCCAAATTGCGATGTCTTCATACATTAAAAAAGATGTCAAATCTGCTCAGAGTTGGTTCAGCGAAAATTCTAATAATCTCAACGACATACAAACCTCACATGTTGCTTTAGCTTTCGCTCGTGAAGCCATCCGAATGGGAGATACAGTTATTGCTCGGGAATGGGCAAACATTGTGAATAATAAGAAGCTAAAAGAGGTTTTAATTGGCGAAATAGCGGCCAAAGAAGATTAGCTTTTTTGTTCGTAATTTTCTGTCTATGAATTTTATTGTAATCGGAGCTGGCGTATCTGGCGTTACAGCCGCCCACTTACTCACGAACACTGGCCATCAAGTAGAAATCGTTGACTGTCGTGGTCATATCGGAGGAAATTGCTATGACGAAAAGCAAGGGCAGGTAACGGTTCACAAGTATGGACCACATCTTTTTCACACCAATGATAAATCCGTGTGGAATTTTCTCTCACGCTTCACAGATTGGATTCCATACAGCCATAAGGTGGTGGCAGACACAGCGCGTGGGCGCATTTCTATACCCTATTCGCTGCTGACGGAAGAACAGATTGGTGCTCGTCTCTCTGACGCCGAAATTCGCGAATTGATCTTCGTGCAGTATTCGGAAAAGCAATGGGGTGTAAGTTGGGAGCAATTGCCCGATGCGATCCGCAATCGCATCCCAGCACGGCGCGATAATTCTGACGACCGCTATTTCACTGATCACTTCCAAGGCCAACCCAAGGATGGCTATACTGCACTCTTTCAACGGATGCTGGAGGGCATTCCTGTGCGCTTAGGTGTGCCGCGTAATGAATGGCGGAAACTTGCTTGCGATTATGACCATGTGATCTACACGGGAAAAATTGATGAATACTTTGACTGTGTTTATGGCAAGCTTCCTTATCGTTCGTTGCGTTTCGAGCATGAGAAAAGTTGTCAAAGACTGCCGCACGCGGTCATCAACCAGTGCAATGATTTACCCTTTACGAGGATTTACGATCACGCCTACTTTCTCGGCGAAGAGCCTGATGAAACCGTCATCACGCGAGAATTTCCTCAAGCCCACGATGATTCCAATGAGCCTTTCTACCCCATGCCATTTGGTGCAGGCATGGAGCTATATCAAAAGTACAAAGAATTGGCACGGCAGGAAAAAAACACCCTCTTTCTCGGCAGACTAGCCACCTACAGCTACCTTGATATGTGGATGGCGGTAGCGCAAGCCATGGTAAAATTGAAACAACAAAAATGGATCTCATGAATCAAATCAAACCAACGGTGCTCATCCTTTGCACGGGGAATTCCTGCCGCAGTCACATGGCAGAAGGCATCCTACGGCATATTGCCGGAGATATTCTCGACGTGCAGAGTGCAGGCTCAAATCCCTCTGGCTATGTTCATCCACTTTCACTACGGGTAATGGAGGAAATTGGCATCAACATGCAAGGACATCATAGCAAGCACATGAATGATTTCCTCGAACAGGAAATCCACACCGTGATCACGGTATGTGGCAATGCGGATCAAGTCTGTCCCGAGTATCCAGGTCAGAAACAACGCTACCACTGGGCCTTCGAAGACCCTGCTCACGCGCAAGGCACCGAAGAGGAAATCCTGCATGTATTTCGGAAGGTGCGAGACGAAATTCACAAAGTTTTCACCGCCTATGCCGCAGGGTGGAAAAGCGGGCTGCACACTCATCCATGAGATCTTTACCTCACCTGTATGAGCTACTTACTTCTGATTGGTATTCTCTTTCTCGCCTACTCCAATGGATCGAACGATAACTTCAAGGGTGTTGCCTCACTCTATGGGAGCGGTGCCGCATCGTATCGAACCGCATTGATCTGGGCCACAGCCGCAACCCTGTGCGGTTCGCTGTGTTCGATCTTTCTTGCTCAGGAATTGTTAAAGACATTTTCCGGAAAGGGCTTGGTGCCGGATCATTTGGTTGCCTCGCAGCCTTTTCTGTTAGCCGTAGCCATGGGCGCTGGAACGACGGTGATCCTCGCTACCAAAATTGGTTTTCCCATTTCCACCACCCATGGTTTGACAGGAGCATTAGTCGGCGCTGGCATGGTTGCCAATCACGGCCAAGTGGCCTTCGCTGTATTAGGCAAACAATTTGTTTTCCCTTTGTTGCTCAGTCCGCTTCTTGCCGTCGTGCTCGGCGGATTTTTCTACCTGATTTTTCGTTTCGCGCGGCTAAAATTCGCCATTGGCAAAGAAACCTGCATTTGCATCGGCGGAGAAAAAACCGTCCATGCCATGGCGCAGCCGCAATCGGTCTTTGCCGCCGAATGTGCCAATTGGAGTATTGCAATGGATAGTGAAGCTCACTGCACCCAACGCTATACAGGTACGATGTTCGGGATCAACTGCCAACGCTTGATGGATGTAGCTCATTTTCTCAGTGCTGGAGTGGTCAGCTTCGCCCGAGGATTAAACGATACGCCAAAAATCGCTGCCTTACTTTTAGTGATTCAGGCATTAGAAATGCATTGGGGCATGAGCCTGATCGGTGTGGCAATGGCGCTTGGGGGCATAGTCAATTCTCGTAAAATCGCTGAAACCATGGGGCGTAAAATCACCGACATGAATCACGGTCAAGGATTCTCCGCTAACTTTGCCACAGGCTTGCTGGTAATTTTCGCTAGCAAATTCGGTTTGCCCGTCTCAACCACTCATGTATCCTGCGGCGCACTGTATGGCATGGGTCTCACGACTCGCAAAGCCGATAGCAAAACCATGCGCAGCATTGTGTTGTCATGGGTGCTCACGCTTCCCATAGCTGCTGTTATCTCAGCGGTTTTCATGTGTGTTTACGTGTGAATTTAGTATAAAAAAATGTTACTACGCTTGTATCCATACATTTGTTTCCATATTGTATTAAGTCAGTTAATCTAGTATTTAACAAAGTTATCCATTAAGAACGCAATTCTCATGAAAGTATTTCCTAAAACCATTCACCAAATATGGCTTGGCAAAAATCCATTTCCTCCATGTGCCGAGCCATGGCGCGCGAGCTTTCAGAAGTACATGCCCGATTGGGATTACAAACTATGGCGCGACGAGGATATCGCGGCGATATCAGATCAATTTCTCTGCCGCGATCTAGCGATGAATGAGAGCTTGGGCATGGGAATACGTCCAGATATCATACGTTTTGAAATTTTACGCTTGTATGGTGGCTTATATCTTGATCATGACATGGAGCTCTTCCGGCCAGTTGATGAAATCATGTTGGATGATTGTTTGCATTTCGGATTTGATCTTCCAGGAGTGGATTCAGCAGGTACAGCAATTCTAGCTGCCCCCCAAGAACATCCGTTTTGGGAGTTTTATCTGAGGAAAATTAGAGCTAGTGTCCCAAGCGTACGGCCAGAAAATCCCTGGGACGTGTTAAACCTTACAGGGCCCGGAGCATTGCGTAAGGCAATTGGTGAATGGTTAGCTGGCAATTTTACAGGTCATGCGATTTGCGATCAGGATGGCTTTGTTGCGGGCCATATATTTGAGCATGGTGATATGGTTGGTTGGTCAAGGAATGCTGTATTCCCATATCACATCAGCGAGAAAGATTATTCGGGCTTTCGCAAAGATGATTATCCCAACGCGTACGCCGCGCACCATTGGCAAGGAGAGTGGTTCCGCGAGGATGCCGAATACAAGTCGCACCATTCATCTTAGAAAAAGTATTGATGCAGTAATATTCGAAAAAACAATAGCATGAGTTGGACTGACGTTTTTCCTGTTCTCACAGATGAGATGATTGAAGATTTTGAGGCGAGTGCCACAAAATGCGATCTTGCAGAGCTTTTTCGCATAAAACGTGTTATTCCTTCTATTGACGCGAGTAAAAAGATATCATGTAAGATGATAGCCGCTACTTCATTGTATGCGGTTCAGCACTTACAGCCAATTGTTGAAGGCGCTGGTCAACTGCAAGTATTAAGGCCAGAAATATCATTTCGTATTTATCTCGCCGCCGACTTGGAGGACATGATTGATCCTTTGTTAGCTGTGGGTTGTGATGTTTTTTTAATGGAAGACCTTTCAACGTCTGAAAATTTTCAAGATATGTGGAGATTTCTTGCTTTATCAGAAAAGGATGTATGGGTTACAATTACAGATGCGCAACGAGCCCGGTCTATTTTTTACGATGTGGAACGCACAGAACTGATACAGAAAACTGGTCATGGACTCTGGCGTGCCCCTTATGTCTTGTCACACGGAGAGATTGATTCGCCTGGAGTTTATCGCCCCATAATGAGTTGCCAGTTCGGTGCTAAAGGTGGAATCAATATTGAAAATCTCATTAGGGCACATATTTGGAACACTGCTCGCGGAACTCTACGAAGCAGATGCACGATTGCAGGTAAGGAAGCTGTTGATATCGAAGGGTGTCAAATTAACCAGAAAGGTTTTGGGGAATGGTTCTTGCTCTCAGCGTTCTATCCACGCATAGCAGCGGATGGGGTAATGACGTTTCGTTCGTGGGATGATAATCACTGCAATGCTTGGTATGCCTTAGATATCGAGTATGTGACGTGGGCCAATCCACAAAGCGAAATTTTCTATTATGGTTCCAGTAAATTTCTAGAATCCCCACCTAAGGTAAACCCACCAAAGGTAAAACCGCGACCAAAGCCAAAGAGCATTCATGCTGTTCGATTGATCACAGAAGCAAAATCGATTCGAGAAATCTATCCTCCTGCAAAATCGAAAGAGCGCGTTACCCTATGCGTGGCACGCTATGAAGAAGATATTGATTGGCTACTTCAGTTAGAAGATGATATTAATATCGTTCTCTATAATAAAGGTTCTGAGATCAAGAACAAGGCGCTGCTAAAGCGCATAAATTCGCTGATACCACTCAAAAACCAAGGACGTGAAGCCGACACTTATTTGCGGCACATTCGCGACTACAAACACCGTGGTGATTGCGAATGGACAGTATTTTGTCAAGGGGAACCATTTTCACATAGCCCGGACTTTCTTGATTTGATAAAGCTGCGTGAACATTGGAGAGAAGTTCAGTCACTTACTGCCTGCTACATGGACGCTAGAGACATACCGCCTTCTATCATCATAAAGAGTGATCTTTCAGAATATATAAAAGGTAAGCGATGCCGGACTGAATTCTGCACTATACGCACGATGGAACCCATGCACTACTTTGATCATGGCAATAGAAATTTTATGATGGATTTTTGCAATCATCATAATCTGCCTGATGGTTGGAGTATAGGCGGTTATTTTTTGGAGAAATGTGGATTGGACGATTTAGCAAAACAGGCTTGGGACGCAACATTGATGCAATTTAGTTTCGGAGCAATGTTTGCTGTTCGCAATAATCGATTAGGACGGTTAGGTAGAACGTCATTGAATAAAATGATACGGCTAGCTTGCGGACATCATAGTGCTGGTTTTGTCTATGAAAGAATGTGGCTACATTTTTTTGGGCAGCCATTTATCAAAGTTGAACGCTCTTATTTGGACTAATTCAATCTTGATCCATTATTTGGCCATGCGCTAGCTGGTGCTTGCTTCGCAAGGTAAATTCAGGCAGGCTCCACGCATGCCCTTTTCCTCTCTGCAAGATCGCCCGAAGCGCGAGATGGAACATTGGGTGATCGCGGGTGGTTGTGCGTTGACATTTTTGAGTGCAACAGCGAATGCGGGGTTTTTGATTGAGCTAGGCACCTCGGTGAGTCACTTGACGGGAGATGTTTCGAAGGTGGCAGTGGAGTTTGCGCAAGGCACGCACCGTGTTGTGGAATTGGCGATGAATTTGTTAGTCGCGACCTTGAGTTTTCTGTTGGGGGCGACGATGGCGGGGTATGCAATCCATCACCCGAGTTTGGAAATTTCCCGTCCTTACGGCAGGGCGGTGATGGTGATTGGCGTGTGTATGCTGATTGCCCACGCGGTGTTGTCGGCCTTTCCGCTCGCGGCGATCGGCGTGGCGAGTTTTGCGTGTGGTTTTCAAAATGCGTTAGCCACGCACTATCGTGGCATGATTTTGCGGACGACCCACATTACGGGATTGCTCACGGATTTGGGCACCAACCTTGGCATGACCATGCGTGGGCACGACATCGCGCGGTGGAAAATTTTGATACCGCTGTTCTTGGTGCTGAGTTTTTTTCTTGGCTCAGCTTTGGGGGCGGTGTTGGTGATTCGCTTGCACGCGCCATTTCTTCTGGTGGTGGCATCTTTGTATGTGGCGGGCGGGTTATCGTGGTCGATCTACAAGCATTGGTTTAGCCCGAAGATGAGATGATTGGCTAGTTGGGCAAGGAATAGGAATTGCTTTTTCAAGGAGAGAAGCCATGCTCTCCGGCCGTATTGGGTTGAAGCGTATGATGGTTGGGAAAAAAGTTGTGATGGGGATGTGGTTGTTATCGATGGTGACGGCGCACGCTCAAGCACCGGGCGGACCGGTGATGGTGGAGAGCTACGAGGTCAAGGCAGCTCCTTTTTCCGAACAAGTATCGACGGTCGGCACGCTGCGTGCCAACGAATCGGTGACGCTGGTGGCGGAAACCTCGCGGCGATTGGTGAAAATTTTGGCACAAGAGGGAGCCACGGTGAAAAAAGGCGAACTCTTATTTCAGCTCGATGATGCCGAATTGCAGGCGGAGCTTCAAGAAATCGAGGCAAAACTGGCACTGGCCTTGGCGAACAAAACGCGCAATGAGCAGCTACTGCCCACCAAGGCGATCAGTCAGCTAGAAGTGGACATTGCACGAGCCGAGTGGAGCATTTTGGATGCGCAAAAAAAGACCAAATTGGTGGAAATCGAACGCGCTCAGGTGCGTGCGCCCTTCGACGGCTGCATGGGTGTGCGCTTGGTGAGCGAAGGCGCATTTTTGAGTCCAGCGACGCCGTTGACAACCTTGCAAGATCTCTCGCAGATGAAGATCGATTTTTCCTTGCCCGAGCGCTATGCCTCGGTGATCAAAAAAGGTCTCGAATTCAGCTTTACGATTGCGGGGCAGGGCAAAGAACAACGCGGTTCGATCACCGTGATCGAACCAGCGATTGATGAGGCGACGCGCAGTTTGCGAGTTCGTGGTGTCTGTCAGGCTGCGAGTGGTCTTGCGCCCGGAGGTTTTGCCGATGTGAAGCTTACCTTGAGCACCGATTCTCTGGGCTTGATGTTGCCGACGCAAGCAATCGTGCCATCGCCCCGCGGACATGGCGTGTATCTGATCGAGGAGGGCAAAGCGAAATTTCAGGAAATCCGCATCGGCACGCGAACACCGGAGCAAGTGCAGGTAGTGCAAGGATTGCGCGAAGGACAAATCGTCGCTACTACGAATCTCAACCGCGTGCGCCCGGGCGTGGAACTCAGCATCGCAACGAAACCATGAGCCTTTCTGCTGTTTGCATTCGCCGTCCAGTCTTGGCGATTGTTTTCTCCATTCTGATTGTGTTGTTTGGCATCACGGGATTTTATTTCCTCGGTGTGCGCGAGTATCCAGCGGTCGATCCGCCGATCGTCACGGTGCAAACAACCTACCCCGGAGCAAACCCCTCGGTGGTGGCTTCACAGATCACAGAACCGCTCGAACAAGTGATCAACGGCATTGCTGGGATTCGCACATTGAGTTCGGATTCGCGCGATGAGCGCAGCACGATCACGGTGGAATTTACGTTAGATACGGATCTCGATACGGCAGCGAATGATGTGCGAGATCGGGTGGCGCGGGCGGCGAGAAATTTACCCGTTGATGCGAATCCTCCAGTGGTGGAAAAAGCCGATGCCGATTCGTTTCCGATCGTGTTTCTCTCGATGGAGAGCGATCAGCTTTCGATTTTGGAAGTCAGCAATCTTGCGGATCGCGTGGTGCGTGAGCGCATGGAAACGATTCCCGGAGTTTCCTCGGTGCGGATTTTTGGTGAAAAACGCTACTCGATGCGCTTGTGGATGGACCCGCAAAAAATGGCGATGCATCAGGTCACGGCTGAGGATGTGCAAATCGCCCTGCAGCAGCAAAACGTCGATCTGCCGAGTGGTCGCATCGAGGGTGCAACCACCGAACTGGGCCTTCGCACCTTGGGTCGATTGAATCAACCGGAGGAGTTTGAAAAAATGATCATCCGCGAAAATCAAGGACGACAAATTCTCTTTCGCGACATCGGTTATGCCGAACTCGGGCCCGAAGTTTTGCGCACAGGACTGAAAGAAAATGGTCAGCCAAAAATCGGCGTTGCTCTGATCCCACAGCCGAACACTAATGCGATCGCCATCGCTGATGAATTTTACAAACGCATGGTGCAGGTAAAAAAAGAACTGCCCGACAGTGTCAAGTTAGAGATTGGCTATGACTTTACCCGCTTCGTGCGCAATAGCGTGACCGAGGTGCAGGAAACCTTGGTGATCGCATTCGTGCTGGTGGCCTTGATCATTTTCGTTTTCCTCCGCGATTGGCGCTCGACGATCATTCCCGTGATTGCCATTCCGGTGAGCATTATCTCCGGATTTTTCATCATGTACATCGCCGGCTTTTCGATCAACGTGCTGACTCTGGTGGCGATCGTGCTCTCGATTGGTCTGGTCTGCGATGATGCCATTGTGGTGCTCGAAAATATTTACTCGAAGATCGAAGCGGGGATGTCTCCGTTAGAAGCCGCGCTCAAGGGATCGCGCGAAATTTACTTTGCCGTGATCTCGACGACCGTGGCCTTGGCTGCGGTTTTTGCGCCGCTGATTTTCCTATCGGGATTGACTGGCAGATTGTTCCGTGAGTTTGGCATCACTCTCGCGGGATGCGTGTTGGTTTCCGCCTTCGTTGCCTTGTCGCTCTCGCCAATGATGTGTCGGTTCATGCTGAAAAAACATGGTGCACGCCCGAATTGGTTGTATCGTGTGACCGAGCCCTTTTTCCGCGGCATGACGACAGTCTATCGGAAATTGCTTGTGCCATTTTTGCGTTGGCGCTGGATTGCTTTGCCAATTCTGTTAGGTAGTGCGGTATTGATTTATCAAATGATGAAGGTCTTGCCGCGGGAGCTAGCACCTTTGGAAGATCGGGAAAACATTCGCATCAACGTCACCGCGCCAGAAGGTTCGACGATGGAATACACCGAGAGCTGGATGGATAAAATTGCCGTCTATGCGCAGGACCAAGTGCCCGAGGCGCGTCGCTCGTTCAGCATTTTAGGTGGCGGCATGGGGCGTACAGATGCGAACACGGCGATTCAGAATTTATACTTATCGCCGCCGAATGAACGCGACAAAACGCAGGCGCAACTTGCGGAGCAACTGATGCGTGACCTCAGTCAATTCACGGGAGTGCGAGCATTTCCGACACAGCCGCCGACCATTGGTGACCGCCGTGCGGGACAACCTCTTTCGTATGTATTGCAGGCACCAAATTTCGAAGCGATGGTTGAGGTATTGCCGAAATTTCTTGCCGAAGCGAATCAGAGCACGATCGTGCGACAAGTGGATGCCGATCTCAAAGTGAATCGTCCCGAGGGTGTCGTGCGGATCAATCGCGCGCGCGCCGTGGCACTTGGTTTGAATATGCAAGAAATCGCGCGAACTATTGAGTATGCCTACTCGGGCCGACGATTCGGATACTTTCTGAAAGATGGCAAGCAGTATCAAGTCATCGCGCAAATGCAGCGAGAAGATCGCAATGAGCCGAGCGATTTGAAAAACCTCTACGCACGCAACAAGGAAGGTCGGATGATCTCGCTCGACAACGTCGTAAGCTATGAAGAATCGGCAAGTCCCGCGGCGATCTATCGTTTCAATCGATCAGTCTCCGCGACAATTCAAGGCACACCAGCACCAGGCTACACTTTGGGCGATGGCATCACGGAAATGGATCGCATTGCGGCCAAGGTATTGCCCGAAAATTTTCGCACGACATTGTCTGGGCAATCGCGCGATTTTGTCGATAGTTCGTCATCGTTGCTTTTCGCTTTTCTCCTCGCACTGCTGATCATCTACCTTGTGCTTGCTGCCCAGTTCGAGAGTTTTCGCGATCCATTCATCATCATCTTGACCGTGCCACTGTCGCTGGCCGGCGCGCTTTATTCGCTTCATGTTACTGGACAAACGCTCAATGTTTTTAGCCAAATCGGCATCATCATGCTGATCGGGATCGTCACCAAAAATGGCATTCTGATTGTCGAGTTCGCGAACCAGCAACGCGAGGCAGGCATGACGAAACTGGAAGCGGTGTTAGATGCATCGATCAGTCGTTTCCGTCCCATCTTGATGACCAGCCTGTCGACAATTTTTGGCATCTTGCCGATCGCCTTGTCGTTGGGGGCGGCAGGGAGTTCACGAAAATCGTTAGGTATTGCCGTAGTCGGCGGATTGATCGTAGCGGGCTTCCTGACCTTGTTTGTGGTGCCCGCTGTCTATGCAATCTTCTCGAAAAAGCATCGCGTTGTTCCTGACGAAGGACTCTTTGAGGCCTGATCCTAGCGATGGTCTGACGGGCGTAATTTCGCGCAACTTGAAGGAAACTTCTTGCCAAATCATTCGGATTTTCACCATACCACATGCCAATTACCAAGGGCGTGCGCAGCGTCAGCGGTAAGCCGAATTTGCATGTGCCTGCTCGCATGGGAATTCTCAGCTCGGCACGTTTCCCGATGCATTCACTCTCATCGGATGATCTGAACTTTTGCAACAATCTGACATTTCATCAATTATTCCAATCAATACCTATGTCGATAGTGGGCGTCGTTATCAATTCAACCATATGCTGCATCACCTCCAAGCAAGTTGCATCTCCCCTTCTGTATTTTTCGTTAGGAATCGTCAATCCCGAAAGCCATAAAACGCAGGCGCAATTGGATGCGGTGATGATTGATGCGCGGACGGGATTCATTTATGGGGCGGTGGGCGATACCGGGACGAGCTATGGCGTTGCGCTGACGTTGTTGGAGAGTGAATTCGTCAAGCAAAGTGGCAAGAGTCGCGCCACGGATAGTGCGCGTAAGAAGCTGGTCAAGCGCTTCCCTGCCTTTTTGGGAGAACGTCAATCGTCAGCACGTGCGTTGAGAAATTTCCGTAATGTGGCGCATTTCCTGCTCGCCACGAAGCAGTAGATCGGCTATGACTGGGCGAAGGAAATTAGGTTAGCATTACACCCGAACCCGATTCCCCCACTGATCTCTCAACCCTATGAAAAAATCCCCATTTGCTACGATTTGTGCATTGGCGCTGTGCGCGCCCGCATTTTCGCAAAGCTACATCGATCCCAGTGATGCTCTCGGTATTTGGGATTTCAATTCGACAGCGGTGCCAACGCAGTCGACCGATGTGATGACCGGCACGCCGATGATTTTCCAAGGTGCTGCGGCATTCAGTGCGGATGCAGCTGGGCGCTCGGGATCTGCGGGAGATCGCGCATTGTATCTCGGCACCACAGGAGGAAACTATGCACAAGTGAATGACAGCAATTTCATGGGATTGGTCAATCAGAGCAATCTTGCGAGCGATCAGCTCACTGTGGTGTTTTGGCAAAAATGGTCGACCGCCATCGCAAGCAGCTCGACTGTGTGGTTCAATTCACCGAATTCCTCTGGCGGAAATCGTGGATTTCAGGCTCATGTGCCGTACAGTGATAACGTGGTTTATTTCGATACGTCGGGTTGTTGCGATAATCCAGCGCAACGTATCAACGCCAACATTGCGACCTTGTTTCCTAGCTTCAATTGGCAAGCGTGGCATCACATTGCGATCGTGAAAAATGGCGGAGTCAAGCAAGTCTGGGTAAATGGACAATTGCTCGTGTCGCAGGCAAGCGGAGCCTCGGCCCTATTGGGGGACTGGACAGAGATGCAGGTGGGCAAACAATTTGTTTCAGCGACGGAAACAGTGCGCGGATGGATTGATGATTTTGCGGTGTTCGGCACGGCATTGAATTCAACTCAAATCAACGCGTTGCATGGCGGAGCTGGGCCAGCTTCGTTGGTGGTGCCCGCGGATCAGTTGCCGCCTGTGATTTCCTCAGCCGTGCCTGCAAATCAATCGACTTTTCACCCTCCTGCTAGCGGTCTGAGTTTCACAGCGAGCACTGTCTCGCCCAATACAATCAATCCTTCAGACATCACGCTGAAGCTCAATGGCGTCGATGTCTCCGCCAACTTGAGCATCGGTGGCACGGCAACACAACGCACTGTGAGCTACACCGGCACCTTGGTTACCCAGCAGTATTATTCTGCGGTGGCAACCGTGCAAGATCAAGCTGATCGCACACAAACACTCAACTGGAGTTTCGATACCGCAGACGCGACGCTTGTCCCCACGCACAAAAATTTGCCGCTCGCGTCGATTGGCTCAGTCGTGCTTTCCTCAGTGAATGGCAGTGCGAATGGCGCATTGGGCTGGGATAACAATCCGGCGACTTATGCCGAGTCGCAAAATCTAGCCGGCTCGTACTGGGAAATGGAATTGAATCGTACGATCACAGCGAGTCGATTGTTGATTACGGCACCGAGCAATCCTGCACTCACAGGTGTTCTCAATGGGGCACGCGTGCGTTTGTATGATCTGCGCGATCAATTGGTCGATGAGTATTCGATTAGCACACTCGGCGCGGGTGCGACTTGGGCGGTTTTTTTACCGAATGGAACTGATGCGCGGATCTTGCGTTTGGATTTCCCACCGGGAGTTACGAATGGGCTTGGAGATCATCGTCTTGCGGTGGCTGAGGTGAAAATTGTTGGCGATGGCACACCGGCCTTTGGGCCGATTGATCTGGTCAATGTGGGCACGGTGGTGCAGTCGACGGTGAATGCGAGCAATATCGGCACCAACGCGCTGGATGGAAATCCTGCGACAGTGGCGGAAACCATGAACGTGGCAGCATCGTTTTGGGAACTTAAGTTGGATCGTGCGCGTCGCTTGGATCGCATCGAAATTGTCAACTCAGCCACCGCGCCCACGCGGTTGACTGG
The DNA here is from genome assembly GCA_002293145.1 of Akkermansiaceae bacterium UBA956. GTDB lineage: Bacteria > Verrucomicrobiota > Verrucomicrobiia > Verrucomicrobiales > Akkermansiaceae > UBA956. Next base: position 28,320 of record DBCO01000034.1, read on the forward strand.
TCTCACCTTGAGGGTGCTGGACAATGATAGCAATGTCTTGGCCACTACTACCTTGAGCAATCCGGGCGCCAATGCTACGTGGAGCTACGATCTTCCTAGTAGTTTGCCGAATGCGCGTAGCGTAAGAATTTCTCTGGAAAACGGAGCACTCAATGGCAATGGTAACAATGTCATTTCCTTTGCAGACATCACTCTGATTGCTGGGCAAAACTACGCGCGCAATGCCACATCATATATGGTACGCTTGGTCGATTCCTTGCCAGTGGCTTCGCTGGCGAACGATGGAAATCATGCCACGCACAGCGAGACCACGACCCAGTCGACCGATGGCTGGTGGGAAGCTGATCTTGGTGAGACCCGTGCACTTTACTCGGTGCGTGCTGTGCCCTTTGATGCGGAGGCCAATCAAGCGCGCTTGTCCCATGCGACGCTGCGACTGTATGATGAGAATCACCTATCGATTTATTCGCAGCATTTGAGTGGAACTAGTCCCTTGTTTGACATCGCGCTCCCCGGGCCGATTCAAGCGCGTTATGTGCGCATTGGTTTCGAAAACAAAGAACGCTCCTCACCCGATGGTGGCATCGAGTGGTATCTGCGCCTGCGCGAGGTGATGGCATTTGGGAGACCCGCGGGTGAGGAAGGCATTGCGCAGTTTGAAGCGAGCCAGGCGAATGTTGCTGCAGGAGCGCCTGTGGAATTGACATGGCAGGTCGAGGATATGCGTGAGCTTTTCATGTATCCGAATCAAGGATCGATGGGGGCAGCCACGCTGACTAATGGCAGTGGTTCATTTGCAGTGAGTCCCGCCGTTTCTACGGAATACACCTTGCTTGGACGTGATCATGATCAACATTTCATACGCCATGTGACGGTGCTGGTTGACGGTCAAGCGCTGCCACCACACATCAGTGAAATTTGTGCGAACAACAAATTTTCCTACGAAGATGGCTACGGTGATCCCTCGGACTGGATCGAGTTGCGCAATCCGAATCCTACTGCGTTTTCGATCGCTGGTTACGGGCTCAGCGATAATCCGCTGTTGCCGATGAAATGGGTTTTTCCTGTAGGCACCACCATCCCTGCTCATGGCACAGTGTTGGTGATGGCCTCGAATCGCACCGATGGCACAGATGCCGAGGGGAATTTGCACGCTTCGTTTGCTCTTAGTGCCGCCGGTGAATCCGTGGTGCTCACGGCTCCTGACGGCACAACGACAGTGGACTCGATCATCAACTTCCCGGCTCTCGAAAATGATATGACCTATGGTCGCAATCGCGATGGCACGTTGAGCATGATGGAGCCGACACCCGCAGCATGGAATGATGGCACTAACTACTCTGGTTGGTTAGAAGCGCCCACATACAGTCACAGCCGCGGCATTCACACCACAGCGTTTTCCTTGGTGTTGAACAATCCGAATCCTGTGGGGCAACTGTTGTATTCATTGGACGGTAGTGAGCCGAGTTTGCCTTATACTGCAGCAATCAACATAAGTGGTAGTACAACGGTGCGAGCCCGTGTTGTCGCGACTGGCTATCGTGATCCTCAAGCAGTGACGCATAGTTACATTTTCCATCAAAGCGTGATATCCTCACCGTTGATGAATACGACCTACACGCAAGGTGCTTTGTCTGGGCGATTGCAAAATGGCCTCACGCAACTGCCCACCTTATGCATCAGTGTGCCGACTTTGCCCGATGATTACAACGAGCGCGAGGCCTCGCTGGAAGTAATCATGCCCGATGGCACACCACCGGTGCAGATCAATGCGGGAATCAATCGCGTAGGGGGCTCGTGGACGAATTTTGCGAAAAAAAGTTACCGTTTGAGTTTCCGAGCGATCTATGGTCAGAAAAGTCTCGATCTCCCGTTGTTCCGTGGCTTTGACCGCAGCATTCCTGCGACCAATCAAGTTGATACCCTCAGCATTACAGCCGGAAATCACGATATGGTCGATCGTGGCTTTTACATGGCGAATCGATTTGTAGAAGACACCATGCTCGACATGGGCAGTCTCAATCCGCATGGACGCTTTGTGCACGTCTACATCAACGGCGTGTATTGGGGACAATACAATGCGCACGAGCGACTTGAGGATTCCTTTCTCGCTGATTATCTCGGAGGCAAAACCGATGACTATGTCAATGTGCGCGGCAATGACAATGCCGGTGACAATTTCATCATCGGCACACCTGAGCCACCGAATCGTGCCTCGTGGGAGTATGTGCGTGCGAATCGCAATTCCTATGCTGCCATCAAAGATCGGGTGGATGTTTCTCAATTGATCGACTTCATGTTGGTCTGGTATTATGGAGACTGTGAAAGCGAATATCGCTGTGCGGGATCGATCGAGCCTGGATCTGGCTACAAATTTTGGAGCGCTGATGGTGATGGTTTTTTGCGCACCTCGGCGCTGAGCTTGAATCGCACGGCAAACACCGGGCCTGGCGGGATTTTTGGCGCTCTGGCAGCTGAGGGGCATCCTGATTTTAAAACGTTGTTGGCGGATCGCATCTACAAACATTTTTTCAATAATGGGGCAATGACACCAGAGCGCAACACAGCTCGACTCAATGCACGCATGGCGGAAATTCAGGATAGTCTCATTGCGGAATGTGCGCGTTGGGGCTACCGCACACCGACCGATTGGGAGTCCGCTGCACAAACGATTCGCACGGGATTGTTCCCTAACAGAACTAGTAATTTATTCACGATGCTGAAAGCGCAAAACTACTATCCGACGATCGATCCGCCGACTCTTTCGCAACATGGGGGAAGTGTGGCCAAGGGAACAGCCGTCACCTTGAATTCCGGCGCGGGCACGATTTACTACACTGCCGATGGCAGTGATCCTCGCCTTGCAGGTGGTGGAATTTCTCCTCTCGCGCAAACGGCGACCATCACCAGCACTTCACACATTCCTTTGGGTGCCTCGTGGAAATACTTTGATCAAGGTTCGTTGCCTGCTCCTAACTGGAATACCAGTTCCTATATTGATACCGCATGGTTCAGTGGCAACGCGCCTCTTGGTTACGGTGGCGGACAGACAACAACAGTTAGCTTCGGAACAAATACGAACAACAAACATCGCACGACCTATTTCCGCAAAGTCATCAACATCCCCAATGTCTCCGCCATTACTACCGTCAATCTAGGCATCGCCCGCGATGATGGTGCCGTCGTCTATGTCAATGGCACCGAGGTCGTGCGCTCAAACATGCCTACTGGCACGATTGCCTATAGTACCTCAGCGAGTACCACAATTACGGCAGAAAAAACTACCATCCTGCCGTTCACCATACCTGCTTCCTTATTCGTAAATGGTGACAACCTAATCGCCGTCGAAATTCACCAAGTAAATGCTGTCAGTTTAGACCTTTGGTTTGATGCCTCTTTAACGACCTCATCATCGCCATACATTCCGATCAATCAAAATACACAGGTCAAAGCGCGCTTGTTGAATGGCAGCGCATGGAGTGCTCTAGCCGATGCACCGTTTTTCATCGCACATCCCTTGGCAAGTGGCCCGTATGTATTCCAAGAATGGGCTGATACCAATGCGGCTGGCCAATACCCTGAGGCAATGCGTTTTATGCAAACATCGTTGATCGATCCGCCCTTGGCATCGTCGATGGATACACCGTGGCCTCTCGCCTACAATTTGCCTTCGCAGAGTCGCATCAATGGAATGGGTTCCCAAGGTGTGGCATTTGTGAATACGGGTGATGTGCAAGCACTGCCCGGAGCCGGATTCGTCGGTGCTGCCGTGGTATCACTCAATACAATCGGCACCCAGGACATTCGCGTGACATGGACAGGCGGCACCATAGCTCCGAATGTGCGCGACTACGGCATTCGACTTCAATACCGCGTTGGCACCACAGGCGCTTATCAAGATGTGTTAGATTCTCTTGGTCAGCCCGTGGAATATGTGCGCAATGCTTCAGCCAATCACTCACAAGTGATCGGACCTGTGACCTTGCCCATCGCTGCAGAAAATCAGCCACTGGTGGAAGTGCGCTGGAAGTACTACTATCGTAGTGGATCGAGTGGGTCGCGCGCGCGATTGCGCATCGATAACATTCAAATCAATGCTGGTCCTGTGCTTGCTAGCTCGCTGGAATTCAATAGCGTGCCGCAATACGCGCAGGCTGGCACGACATGTCCTCCTGTAGTGGTCGAAGTTCGCGGTGCCAGTGGCGCGCTCGCTCAAGATTATACCGGCGCGATCACGCTCGCTCTTGTCGAATCCGGCACTGGATTGCTAGGCACTCTCACGCGACAAGCCACGCAGGGCATAGCGATTTTTGATGACCTTAGCATCACACAACCTGGCAACTATGCATGGACGGCTTCATCGGGTGGCCTTGTCGGCGACTCCTCGCTGATCAGCACTCGCGTTGCAAAAATTTCCTCACTGATCATGCCCGAGTTCATGCAAGGGGAGGCACCCACCAATGTGCAGCGCGTGCCGTTTGCGTCGTTGCTGCGCATCGAAGGATTGCTGCCCAATGCCACGTATCGCTATGCCCCGCAGTTTGTTGATGGGGATGACCCTACGACGAATGAAGGGGCCGGAAATATGATCTTCCGAGGTGTTCCCTTTGTCAGGAGCACCAGCTCTCCAAGATTTCTAGCAACTGACTTGCTCACACGACACGCTGAATTTGTCACCGATGCGCTCGGAACATTCACCGGATGGTTTTTCATCGAGCCGACGAACAACATTCGCTTCACCGCTGGCAACACGGGTTGGCTGCGGATCTTGCTCAACGATGGCAATGCAGGCGACGTCACGGCATTTCACCTCACCGCGGCGCCAAGCATTCAGGTGCTGGATTTTGGTTCGTCATCGACACAAGGATCAGCGGTGTATGGTCAATCCAGTGCGGCGCCGCGCAACGTCATGGTGTTCTACGAGGATGCCGCTGGTGCGATGAGGCCCGTGGGAGCCAGCATTGTCGAGGGCAGTGGCATTCTGGCCGATGCCAATCATGCCGCGTTTTATCGCAATGAAGTGCTCGGGCAAACAGGACGATGGGGCAGCATTTTGCCAAACGATCTGAGTGCGGGCATTCGCCGCATCGAAGAGCGTAATGGGGTGACGGGTGAGATTGTGGGTACCAATGTTTTTGCACAAAGTCATCCACTCACCACGCTGATGAACCGCGGCGCGAATGCCTTAGCCTTGCATGTGCCGAGTTCCACAGCGAGTCCCCTTGCTCATTGGCAAGCATCACGCTTTGTTCTAGCAGATTTGCAAACGATGAGCACTGCTGGTGCCGCACAGTCAGATCCTGATGGTGATGGCGTGGTGAATTTGTTAGAATTTGCCTTCGCCATGGATCCTTTCGTGTCCTCACAAGAGGGATTGCCGAAGCTCGACTGGGAGACCGTGAATGGCACACGCAGGGTGATCTTCCGCTACAGCCGATTGAAGGAAAACCACGGACTCGAATACATGGTTGAGCGCTCGCACACGCTCCAGCCTTGGACTAATGCTGCCAGCCTTTGGACGGGTGAAGAAGAGACCGTGAACAATCCTGATGGCATCACCGAGACGATCACACGTCGCAAGCCAATGGCTGATCTTGAGAAAGGGGAATTTTTCCGCGTTAAGGTGACAGAACCTTGACGCACAAAAAAAATTAGGGCGCGCTGACTTTGAGACGAATGAATTCTTTTTCGCTGGTGCCGTAGGGAACCGAACTACGATACTGCACTGTCTCAGTGCCATCGTTGTTGTTGATAGCGATGCCGAACTCGATCAAATGCAGAGTGCCACTTTCTTCGTTCCAGCTATCGAGGCTATCAGAAATTTGCGGCGCATAGTCGATGTCAGCTTCTTTCAGTCGACGACGGAAGCTCAAGGCGAGGTATTCACTTGCGCCTTCAGTGACGCGTGTCGCCACCACAGACGAGGGCCCTGCGGTCAAGGGGTTGAGATTCAAGGCATACTCAAGCAGATTGTTTAAGCCATCGCCATCAGGGTCAGCAAAGTGACCGGAAACGTTGGCATCGGCAAGTTGCGTTGCGTTGAAATATTGATTGCGCCATGCGGATGCGAGGTAGGTGTGAGTGATGTTGATCACCACATCGACGGGCTCAGCCGCGAGGAAATTGCCATTGCCTGCTTGTGTCGCTCGTATGGTCACAGGTCCGACCACGAGTGGAATGAGTTGATTGGTCTCGAAGTTTGCTACTCCAGAAATCAATGCCAGATTTACCGGCAATCCGGAACTTGCGGTAGCACTGAGGCTCAAGCCAGCGCCATCGAGCGGATAGCTCGCAGTAGGTGTGAAATCAATCGACTGGGAGGCTGCCGCAATGACAAGTGTGTCACTCGCAGTACCCTCAAATCCAGGTTCTGTCACGGTGGCACTCACGGTGTAGGAGCCGCCATCGGTTGGTGGCGTAGGCGATCCATTGTAGGAAAGACTTACCATTTTGCCCGCAGGCACCGTCGTGAACGAGGCAGATTTTTCCGTGCCATCGTAGCTGTGACTCAGTCCACTCAAGCTGATGGTGACCAAATTATCGACGGTGCCGGGCGAGCCATTGTTGACAAAAGCAGCACGCCAGTTAGTCGCCACATTGTGATCAGGGGCACTGCTAGGGCTGATCAAGGTGAGCGATGGGCCTGTGCCATCTGCCGCAGTGGGCCAAGGCGCTTGATCGTAGCGCGCACCCAGCGGATTGATGTCGTGGATGGCGGTTCCAGCACCATAGGAGAGCTTGATTTGCTCGCCCGAGTTCGCGAGGTTGGCGAGCGCATCCCAAACGCCGGCAACGGGCAAACCTGTGCCGTAGCGTGCTTGGAAAGACGGCAAATGCTTGACGATAAGCACATAGGCACCTGGCGCGAGTGATGTGATCGCGGAGCCTGCAAAGTCAAAGTCCACACCTTTGGTGAAGCGTAATTCAGTGAGGTCCAACGTAAGCGTCGAGGAAATGTTGCGCAGTTCGATGAACTCGTAGTCGTTGTTGAAATTCGATCCTCCTGCAACAAGTTCTGTCGGCGTCGGTGCGGAGGGATTGTACATGATTTCGGTAATCATCAAGTTGTTCTGCCATACCGTAACATCGGGTGTGGTGACGGTGAATTGCATCGGCTCCGACCAATTTGAGTAGCGTCCAGTCACGTCTTTATGACGCACACGTGCACGATAGGTGCTGCCGGGGCGTAAGTCCGCAATGGGGATCTGTTTCTGGGGAGTAAAGCTGGTAAGATCTCCGGAGTGCCACACGGATTCGATTTCATACTTGCGCGGTGTGCCCGCTACGTAGCCAGCAATCCCCGGTGCGTAGATTTCACCAATGCGCCATTGTATTGCCGAGAAAGTGCCGTTTCCGTTAGGATCGCTAAAGCCACTAGAGGTGAAGCGGACATCGTTGGCGGGAAAGTTCGCGGTGCCAGTATACGAGATCGTAGGTTTGTTTGGGAAATTCGTATCAGCTGCCTGCGTTGGTTCGTTCCGTGAGTCCGCATAGCCCCCATAGAAAGACTCCCATTCAAGATACTTGTAGCCATAGCCTTTTTGACGGTTGACGTCGCTGTCTGTTCCTCCGCCCGCAGTGTTGGTTGCCTTACGCACCCATGAGGCTGCGCCGCTTGGGTAGGTGTTTGTCGCAAAATCCACATACCAATTCACCCGGGCCTGGAAGTCGGAAAATCCGGCGCCGCCTAGGTTCACTCCGCCGGTATTTTGGAGAGTGCGCACCCATGAGCCTGTGGAAACAGAGCCACCAGCACCACGTGAACCATCGAGGAAATCAGTGCGTAAAAAATTTCCTTTCGAGTTGTTTTGTCCATTGTTCGCACCATTGCCCGATGTCCGCGTATGCATGTTCCAATGCACGGCATCGAGGTAGGCCCACGAATTCCCATTCGCTCCCGCAGGATCGACAAGGCGCGCGTATTCATCCATCAACTGACCAATCTGACCACCGTTTGCAGATCCATCAGAAGCCATCAAATTGAGAAGTTCTCGACAACGATTGCGATACTCCAGTGCCAATTGCGGATGGCGTAAAATCGGCACAATGCTATTGGGCTGACCCGAAACAAACACGCCATCGATGGTGCCGCCCCAGTGGTGCGCGGCGATGAATTGCATGTCGAGGTCATAGGCGAGAATCTCCCAACGATTATCACTACTACGATGATAGTAGCGGTAGTTGTCACCAGGCCGGACATCGACGTTTCCGCTCAAACGATTCAGCGCAAGGAAGGTGTAGAGTTTATCGAGATCGATGTTGTCGCGATACCACTGAACAGTTTGTCCGCCTGTAAACATTGCGCTGCGGAAAGTGTTCCAGTCTGAACCATCTCCAGGCTGGCCTTCAGACCGATGTTTTTGGTCGCCACCATTGCCTTCAATAGCGTAGATATTGCCATCAGATAGTCCGCGTTCATCAAGCATGTTCCCCTCCGTTGGTTCCAGTCCTAAATAGAGCCCCCAGAGATCCGAGTCGTATTGATTGGTGGGTGATTGCTCGGTTGCGGAGTCAATCACGCGCCAGTGGATGTTGTGCGTTTTGAAGTTGGTGTTCCCCGCGAGTTCATACATGCGCGCCGAAGCGGCTTCTTCAATGCCAGCGCTGCCACGGTTTGCCGCGGCCCAGGGACAGGCATTTGCATTTATGACTAAGTTGTTCCATCTTTCCTTGTATTTCTTGCCGTAGTTGTCACGCGCTTGCAAATCACGCGCTTTGTTGAAGAAAATGTTCCACTTGTTTTTGCCCGTATTATACGTCGAACCAATGCCGCGATTTTTGAATTGGATGTGATCATACACCACGCCGTCATAGACCAGCGTTCCGTAAAACCGCACCCCGTTGAAGCTGCCGTTGTATTGGCAATTTTCCACATCAGTGCCGTTGGCGACAAGATGATACGGCGGCAGTGAACCAATCATCGCAGAGTCAAACGTGACGTCAGTGGTTGCCGGAAATCCCGCATACGTAGTTGGGCGAAATTTTCCGGTGTACGCAGGCACACCGTTGTAAACAAAGTAGGCAAAGTTTGGCTGTTCGTCATCAGCGTAAGGCACTTTCACACTATTGCTCAGCGCATCCAGTGCGGTGATCGTGTAGCGCACTAGACGACGATGCACTTGCACGGTTGCGGGCAAGGTCACAGAAAAAATACCATCCCCTGCGAGCAAATCTCCGCCAGTACCATCATCAACCATCGGCACAGTTGTCCACGATGTGTTATACGCCGCATCGGTTTTGCGAATGTAGGCACCTGGGTCCAACGTTTGATAGGCAAGATTCACCGAGCCAATGCCATCGATGTCAGTGATTTTTGCCGTCACCAGTATAGGCACGTTAGCCGCTGGTGCGTTAGGCGTATGCGTGACTTGGCGAATCACCGGCGGTGCCGTGGAGAGTGTTTGGTAAATGGAATTCTGCGCACCCGGTGTTACCGCGCTGCTACTATTGATATAGTTGCTCAATCTGGCATCGAAAAAATAATCGCCGCTGGCCGCATTCTGGTTGATCGACTGCACACAGATCACGTTCGTGCCGCCATTGAGATAGGAATCAGCATTGTTCAGCGTGATGGTTTCCCAATCACCAACGGGGTGGTCGTTGGTAGCTATTCCGTTAAAGGGAACTTCACCCGCGGGCACATTGAGTCGCGCGACTTCTTCCCCATTGATCCACACAATGGCACCATCGTCATACTTGATGCGCAGCGAAAGCGACTCAGGTACTTGCCCAGCTGCGATGGTGAAGGTATTGCGATAATACATCGTCGAGTGCAGACCCTGCATACCTGTCAGCGCCGTGTTGACAACATAGCCGCCTCCGAAGCCGACGGGAGTGGTCGCAGTCGTCCAGTCCACGTCATCGAAAACCAATTGCCGCCAATCATTCACGGGCTCACTCGGTTCTTCGGTGCCGCGGACGTATTTCCACAAGTTGCTTGCCTCATTCAAATAAACAACCTCGGTGCTGACAACGGTGCCACCGGAGCGCCATGAACCACCGAGGTTGTTGTCGAGGCTCGGGTGAATCAATTCCATCGATGGCCCCAATCCGCGCGCCGATGTCGGCCATGGGAATCCCGACTGATACTCGACTTCATCTTGAATCACATTCGCGGCATTGTTGAGCACGATGTGATCGCTCTCGTTCGCTAGTTTTCCGACGTAGGGACCGAGCGGAAGAAATCCAAATCTTGCTTGGAATGCGGTCGGGTTCTGGGCAACGCAAATGTATGCGCCAGCACTGAGCATGGTACCCGATGGAAAGGCATAGGTGATGCCTTCAGTGAGCGTCCAGCCACTGAGATCCACCGGATCATCGCCGGGATTGAAGATTTCAATGAACTCATGCTGCGTCGGCCCAGTGGTCGGGTCATCGGCGGGACCAAAGTGGATTTCATTGATCACGGGTGCTGGTGGCACATAGTTGGTGGTCGTGAAAGTATCACTCGCAGCGGCCCAAGCTGAGCCCGCGCTATTACTGGCGAAGAAGCGGAAAAAATACGCAGTGGTCGGAGTCAGCCCGCTGATTTGTTTGGTGAAACCTGCAGACTTCGGACCGAGCACAATGTTATTGCTCCATGCGCCAGCGGTAATGCCGCCATCTGTTAGGCCATAGTAAAGCGTCACGGTAGAAATCTGATTTCCTGTAGCGGTGACTTGTCCGGCCAGCAAGGCATTGGTGCCACTGACGGCGAGAGGAGTTGAGTTGATGATGGCGGGCGGTGTAATGGCAAGAGTGATAAACGACGAGCTAGCACTCGACCACGTGGTGCCTGCGCTGTTGACGGCTCTTGCGCGGAAGTAGTAGGTGGTATTGGCCGTCAGCCCCGTGGCATCACCCGTTGCCGCACCGGTCTGCGTTCCCAGTGCAAGGGAATTTGACCACGCACCTGCATTGATGCCGCCATCACTGGTGCCATAAAAAATCGTTACCGCCGGCGCATTACCTCCTGTGGAATCAACGGAGATCGGCAGGGAAGCCGAATTGATGGTGATCGCTGTTGCCGCGGATTGCGAGATGGTAGCAGCTACGGCAGCTGTGTCAAAACTCTGCGATGTTGCGGCCCAAGACGTGCCTGATGCATTCGTCGCACGAGCCGTGAAAAAATACGAGCTGTTAGGGCTGAGTCCGCTGATCGACTGCGAGAACGCCCCGCTATAGGTGCCGCTTAAGTTGACCGAGTTCGCCCAATTTCCTGCCGTGGTGCCGCCATTGGTAGGCCCGTAAAAAACCGTCACCGCAGGAGCGGCGCTGCCGATGCTGGTGATGGTGCCGTTAAGCGTGGCCGAGTTTTGCGTGATGCTGCTCGCTGCGGAGTTCGCGACAGTTGCTGTGCCAACGGGGGTATTCGGTGTAGCATCGAGACGAATGTTGTCGAAGTGACTGCGACCATTTCCTTTTGCTTCCAATCTTATGCGTATGGTTTGCCCTACCAGAGTAGCATTCGAAGATGTATCCAGAACCAGTGGGGGAGCATCAGCAAAAGTCCCAGCGGTAACGTTCGCAAAAGCGTCATAGTTGCCTGCTACTCCTCCATTCGTAGGTGTAGAGAGCCGATAGCGTGAAATGTTTCCAGAGGAAGTATTTCCTGATCTGTGTCCTACAGCAACGGTGAGCGTATATGTTGTATTGGCCTGATAGGTGATTGCGAGATCTTGGTAAACATAGCGGGTATTTCGTGAATCAAGCTCGATACCTAAATGGTCGACGCCATCGGAAACAAAGCCTGCGATTTGCTCTTTAAAGGTGTCAAATCCCCCGTATCCCGCGCGTGCCCAAGGCGTCATCGTGTAACTATACCCTGGTCCTGTAGGATCCCCCGTTTCAAACGAAAAATCGGGAATCGTAATCGGTGCGGCGATTGCGCGGCTGAGGCACAACAAGGCCAGGAGAATGCGAAATTTCATGGGTTTGGAACGGTGGTTTTTTCGGGGGGAGGAGAAACGGAACTTATTTCTCCGGCTGCGGATTGAGCTCTTTCATGCCCTGGAAGCCTTCCATCATAGCACGCAGCCCGGTGGTGAGTTTTTGCGCGGAAAGCATCGTTTGGTCGAGTTTTTCCAGTTCCATCACCGGAAGGTTGCCATTCTGAAACGGCATTTGTTGATTGGAGTTCTGCGCCCGCTCGGCGGCTTTCTGCACAATGCCCGCAAGGGTGGTTTGTTGCTCCGCATTGAGCACTGAATTGAGCTGCTCGGCGAGTATTGGATCACTGAGATCATTGCCACCGCGGCCGGAGAGGGCAAAGCCACTGACGTTGCGCATCACGGCCAGCGTATCGGCCGATACCGCATCGTATTCTTCTTGGGTCATTTCGCCACGCGAGAGAGCATCGCCCGCGAGAATGGTTTCCATCATGCCTGTCGGCTCTGCCTCAATGGCACTAGCCAATTCATTCACGGCATCCATGCGCTCGCTGATGCGACTGGCGACAAGCGCGCTGACTTTTTCCTTCTGCTCATCGCTGAGGCCCAGTTGGTTGACCAATGCGTTAGTCGCTTGCGTCGTGGCGAGCTCCTTAGCAGATTCGGCACCGCCGAGCTTCGCGCCCATGTCGGCGAGTTCCACCGCATCCTTCAGCAGCCCCGCCATGTCTTCGGAAACTTTTTTCGAGAGCTTGGTGCGACCATCACCGTATTTTTCCTTCAGCGCCGCCCACGCATTGTCGCCACTGCGTGGAGTCGAAGAGGTGTTAGATCCTGCCGCAGGACCATTGCCATTGCCCGATGAGGCCACCGCATTGGCGCCGTTGGCACTAGCCGTCGCCGCTGCCGGATCTGCGCCATTACTCTTGCCCATGGTAGTTCCTAAGTAAATACCGCCGCCGAGCAAAGCTAAGCCGATGACGCCGAAAAGAAGATGTTGTGGTTTCATATCTGTTTGTAACACAAGTAACAGAGCACGAATAATCCCTGACCGCAAGGAAAATGGGTGAGCGGTAAGGCATAAGAATCGTCGTAAGCTCACGGAAATCGGTGAATTTTTTGTCATCGGCGGACTTGTGGTCGTTTTCGCGGTCTTTTTCTCGTTCTGGGAGGTGATTGCGATTGCCCTGCCCTTGCTTGATCGCTAGCGTCCCGCGCTGTGTCCGCTCTTCTTTCCGCCAACGAAATCCGCCTCTCCTACGGCTACCAAAATTTGCTCGATGGCGTGACGCTCGCCGTCGCCGCGGGAGAAAAAGTCGGCTTGGTGGGTCGCAATGGCTGCGGCAAATCCAGCTTGCTGAAAATCCTCACCCGCCAGCAACAGGCAGACTCGGGGGATATCTCGGTGCGTCGCGATCTACGCATCGGCTACCTGCCCCAAGAATTCGAAATGGACCGCGCGCTCACGGTGATGGAAACCATCGAGCAAGGCGCTGCTGATTTGATCACCGCGATGCAACGCTACGAATCCGGCGATGGCACCGAGCGCGAGCTCGCCGATCTGCTCCACATCATCGAGCACGCCGATGGCTGGAACTTGCACGCCCGCATTAAATCTCTCGCCACCTCGCTCAACGGCCCGCCCATGGATTCGCCCGTCGGCCCATTATCGGGCGGAGAAAAACGTCGCGTCTCGCTGTGTCGCGCGCTGGCCTCACAACCAGATCTTTTGCTGCTGGATGAGCCGACAAACCACCTTGATGCCGAATCCATCGCCTGGCTAGAGGGCTTTTTGCGCAGCTTCGCTGGTGCCGTGATTTTCGTCACTCACGATCGCTATTTCCTCGATGAGATCGCCACACGGATCATCGAGATCGACAACGGTCGCGCCTTTTCCCATCCGGGCAATTACACCGCTTACCTCGAATCAAAGTCGATCCGCCAATCCATCGCCGAGCAAACCGAGCGCCGCCGCCAGCGCTTCCTGCGCGAGGAATTGCAATGGGTGCGTGCTGGTGTGAAGGCGCGGACCACCAAGTCGCGGCATCGACTCGATCAATTCTACGCCGTCGCCGATCTCGAAGCGCCACCCGAAGAGCGCGAGATGGATTTGCTCATTCCGCCCGCCCCTGAGCTCGGCAATATCGCCGTCGAGCTCGAAAAAGTCTCGGTCTCCGTCGGCTCAGAAGATGAGCGCCGATTCCTGTTCCGCAATCTCACGCTGTCGATCCGCCCCGGTCAATGCACCGGCATCGTCGGCCGCAATGGCGTCGGCAAAACCACCTTGCTCAAGGTGTGTTTGGGTAATTTGGAGCCCGATGAAGGCATCGTCCAGATTGGCAAAAAAATCCGCGTTAACTACATCGACCAAGCACGCATGCAGCTCGATGGCACCGGTTCATTGCTCGATGAAGTCGCCGATGGCAACGAAAAGGTCCAGTTTGGCGACCAAACCCTCGGCGCCCGCGCGTACCTGCGCCGGTTTTTGTTCGATGACAAACGCATCAACGAACGCGTCGATCTCCTCTCTGGCGGAGAAAAAGCGCGACTCATGCTCGCCAAGGTCCTCAAGCACGGCGGCAACTTGATCGTGCTCGACGAGCCGACCAACGACCTCGATTTGCCCAGCTTGCGCATGCTCGAAGAAGCAATTGCCGACTTCGATGGCGCAGTGCTCGTTGTCTCCCACGATCGCTATTTCCTCGATCGGATCTGCGATCAAATCGTCGCCTTCGAGGACGGCAACGTGCTCGTCCAGCCCGGCAACTACTCCTACTACCTGGAAAAACGCAAAGCCCGTGAGCAGCGAGACAAACTCTACGCGCAAAATTTGGCCAAAGAGATTGCCAAGAAAAAATCCCCCACGGCTGCCGAAAAACCGCGCAAGCTAACGATGGCCGAGCGCAAAGAACTCCACGGCATGGAAGAAACCATCCTCGCCGCCGAAGAAAAAGTGCAAGAGCTCGAAGCGACGCTCAACGACCCCGACTTCCACATCAACCGTTTTCAAGAAATCCCTGCGCTGCTCGAATCGATAGAAAAAGCCAAAGCCGACTGCGCCGCCCTCTACACCCGCTGGGAAACCCTCGAAGCCATCGCAAGTCAGGCGTGATGGGGCAAAATCGCGGTTGCTCACGATACGGTCACCACGAAAAACACCAAATACACGAAAGGATAGGCACTCGAAACGGTAGGCTCGCCGAGTCACTCAAAAAAATTTCGTGTGCTTCGTTTATTTCGTGGTTTTGACTCTAACAAGAAATTCGAGTCAAGCGTGGTGGGGTGCATTTCAGATGATTTTCTGCAATATGTTAGATTTTTCAACCACGGATTTCTCGGATCATCACGGATTAGACTTTTGCTTTGTGTAAGATGTTGTGTCGTTACACCTGCTTTGATCCGTGTAAATCCGTGCTATCCGTGGTAAAAAACTGCCTGTTATCCCCATTACACCAGATTGTGGAATTCTTGGATGGAACGCACGGTGAGTTCATTTTTTTGCAGCGAACGAATGCCGCGCACGCTGGCCTCGGCGGCGGCGAGGTTGGTGGCGTAGGAGATTTTGTTCGCGATCGCACCAGCGCGAATCTGCACTTCATCGGCGCGGGATTCGTGGCTGCTCGGGGTGTTGATGACGAAGTGAATCTCGTGGTTTTTCATCAAGTCCACACAGTGTGGTCGTGCACCTTCGAGGATCTTGTAAACGCGAACGCTGGGGATGCCTTCTTGGGTGAAGAGCTGATGGGTGCCACCTGTCGAGAAAATCGTAAAGCCCATCTCGGCGAGGTCGCGGGCAATCGCCACGGTGCGTGGTTTGTCACGATCACTGACGGAGATGAAGACATTGCCTTTGGTTGGCAGTGGGTTGAAGGCACTCATTTGCGCCTTGGCGTAGGCCATGCCGGCGTCGGCATCGATGCCCATGACCTCACCCGTGGATTTCATCTCAGGGCCTAACACAATGTCGATGCCAGGGAAGCGGTTCCAGGGGAATACGGCTTCTTTCACGTTGAAGTGCGCGGGGATGATGCGCTTGGTGAAACCGAGTTCTTGCAGGGTCTTGCCAACCATGATTTTGGCGGCGAGCTTGGCGAGCGGCACGCCAATGGCCTTGGAAACGAATGGCACGGTGCGCGAGGCACGAGGATTGACTTCGATGACGTAGAGCTCGTTGTCTTTGACCGCGAACTGAATGTTCATCAGCCCTTTGACGTTGAGTTCCTTGGCGAGATTGATGGCGGCACTTTCGATTTTTTCCTGAATTTCTGCGCTCAGCGAGAAGGCAGGAATCATGCAAGCACTGTCTCCGGAGTGAATGCCTGCTTGCTCGATGTGCTCCATGATCGCACCTACTACGGCTGTAGCACCATCGGCGATACAGTCGACGTCCACCTCAGTGGCATTGTCGAGGAAGCGATCAACCAACACCGGGCGCTCGGGGGAAGCGGTGACGGCCTCGCGCATGTAGCGGTCTAGCTCAGCGTCATTGTAAACGATCATCATGGCGCGACCACCAAGCACGAAGGATGGGCGGACAAGCACGGGGTAGCCGATGCGATTGGCAATGACGATGGCTTCTTCTGCGGAAACAGCGGTACCAGCTTCGGCTTGCTTGAGGCCGATTTTGTCGAGAAGTGCGGAGAAATGCTTGCGGTCCTCGGCAAGCTCGATTGACTCTGGGGAGGTGCCAATGATCGGCACTCCATGGCGTTTCAGATCAGCGGCGAGATTGAGCGGAGTCTGACCGCCGAACTGCACGATGACGCCATCGGGTTTTTCCTGATCGCAGATGTTGAGCACGTCTTCCAGCGTGAGCGGCTCGAAGAATAGCTTGTCGGAGGTGTCGTAGTCGGTGGAGACGGTCTCAGGATTCGAGTTGACCATGATGGTCTCGTAGCCGAGCTCTTTCAGCGCAAAGGAGGCGTGTACGCAGCAGTAGTCGAACTCGATGCCTTGGCCGATGCGGTTCGGGCCACCGCCGAGGATGATGATTTTCTTTTTGTCTGACTCGCGTGCTTCATTTTCATCGCCATAGGAGGAGTAGAAATAAGGCGTGTAGGCCTCGAACTCTGCGGCGCAGGTGTCGACGAGGCGATAGGTCGGGATGATGCCCGCAGCCTTGCGTTCGGCGCGGACTTGGTCTTCTTTCATGCCGCGTGCTTTGGCGATTTGACGATCCGAAAAACCAAGTTTTTTGGCTTTTTTCAGCGGCGTTTCGGCGAGGTTCATGCCCTCGATGGCGATTTCTTCCAAGTGGCGCAGAAACCAAGGATCAATCGCGGTGATGGCGAAAATTTCTTCCACCGTGTAGCCGGCGACGAAGGCGGTCTGGAGCCAGAAAATGCGTTCGGCATTTGGCACGCGCAGTTTGCGCTCGATTTCTTCGCGGCTGGGAGCTTGTGGGTCTTTGTTGTCGAAGCCAAAGCCCCAGCGTCCGGTTTCTAGGGAGCGCAGGCATTTTTGCATCGATTCCTTGAAGGTGCGGCCGATCGACATCGCCTCGCCGACAGACTTCATCGAGGTGGTTAGCACGGCATTGGCGGTGGGGAATTTCTCGAAGGTGAAACGTGGGATCTTGGTGACCACGTAGTCGATCGTTGGCTCGAAGGAGGCCGGAGTCTCGCGGGTGATGTCGTTGCGGATCTCATCGAGAGAGTAGCCGACGGCGAGCTTGGCGGCGATTTTGGCAATCGGGAATCCCGTGGCCTTGGAGGCGAGCGCAGAGGAACGGGAGACGCGAGGATTCATCTCAATGACGATCATGCGTCCGGTCTGTGGATCAGTGGCGAACTGGATGTTCGAGCCGCCGGTTTCCACACCGATTTCACGAATCACCGCGAATGAGGCATCGCGCATGATTTGGTATTCGCGATCACTGAGCGTCTGAATCGGCGCGACGGTGATCGAGTCACCGGTGTGAACGCCCATGGGATCAAGGTTTTCGATCGAGCAAATGACCACGCAGTTATCGGCATGGTCGCGCATGACTTCCATTTCAAATTCTTTCCAGCCGAGCAAAGATTCCTCGACAAGCACTTCGCTGACGGGTGAGAGATCGAGACCGCGGGTGATGATTTCCTCGAATTCTTCGCGATTGTAGGCAATGCCGCCACCTTGGCCGCCGAGGGTGAAGGCTGGGCGGATGATGAGTGGGTAGCGGCCGATCATTTCGGCTACGGAGCGAGCTTCCTCCATGGTGTGGGCGGTGCCGGATTGCGGCACATCCAGCCCAATCTTGAGCATGGCATCCTTGAAGCGTTGGCGGTCTTCGCCTTTATCGATGGCATCGGCGTTGGCTCCGATCATGCGCACATTATGCTTATCGAGAGCGCCCGACTTGAACAGCGACATGGAGGTATTGAGCGCGGTCTGGCCGCCGAGAGTGGGCAAAAGGGCATCGGGCTTCTCGCGAATGATGATTTTTTCCACGACTTCGGGCGTGATTGGCTCGATGTAAGTGCGAAACGCGAACTCCGGATCTGTCATGATCGTGGCCGGATTCGAGTTGACCAAAATCACATCATACCCTTCTTCCCGAAGAGCTTTGCAGGCTTGCACGCCGGAATAATCAAATTCGCAACCTTGTCCAATGACGATTGGACCGGAGCCAATCACCAGAATTTTTTTGATCGAAGTATTTTTAGGCATAATCGGGCGTGTCGGGTGTAAACTCGCAGGGATTTGGCAGTTCCTCGCGCGTTTGTAAAGGATTGGATGAAGAAAATGCGATTTTTCTGCTCCACGCCGAAAAATGCTTCTGGTTTGTTAGGGTAAATGGCGGTTTTTCAGCGCGCGGGCTTTTCTGCTACAGATTTTTGCCAAGATGGAAAAAGAATTGTTTCGCGCAAAGTCGCAGAGACGCGGAGGAAAAAGCGGGGTGGTTAATTTTCCGGTCAAAAAAAACTCTGCGTCTCTGCGTCTCTGCGTCTCTGCGCGAGATTGATGGCGGATGAGTTTGCCTTTGATCTTTATCTGCAGCCACATCTGGCCCCAGAGATGATCAAGCCTCTTGAAAACGCTTCCATCTTTTTTCATGAGGTTGAGTGAGGCAACGACGCAACCCTTTTTGGACGCTTTAGTGTCATAGTTACTTAGCTACTTATCAAATGGTCCGAAAAAAGCTGGGGTGATCGCATAGCCTTTGAGGGTTGGATATCCGTTGTGATCAGGTCCTACCATCAAAACGTTATACCCCACAAAGGGTCTCTTTTGGAATTTACGATTCACTTCGCCCTCGAACTAAAACCAAGCACAGACGCCACTTTCTTGTTGCAAGCAGTCTGACCTTCAAGGAAGAGGTTGTGTGCTAAATTCGGGGAATCCATATCATGCCGATGCAACTGCCGCACCCGCATTGGGCTTGGCGGGATATTTGGAGCTCGTATTACTGGGGTAGCAATATGCTGCCACAACCCTGGGCGGTGTGACACAATGCCGCTGGGATAGAAGACTTGAACAGTTGCTCATCAGGGCAGTGTGGTCCGGTGTGGATTCCTGACAGAGCCGAAAACTTTCTCGCACATGACTTGATAAGAAGGGCTTCTTGCTGACGTATTGAGTTGATTGCGTATTTTCTCCCATGGATTCACCTCAACATGCCCTGAAATTGCCGGATTGCATGAAGCTTTTGCCGGAGGAGACGATGGGGGTGATGCGGCGCCTGGAATGGTATGCGCGGAAGCGGATGCAGGGCACATTGAGCGGTCGGCATAGCTCTCCGGACAAGGGGTTTTCGGCAGAATTTGCGGAGCACCGCGAGTATGCGCCGGGTGATGATCCAAAGAATCTCGACTGGAAGGTGATGGCGAAAAGTGATCGTCATGTGATCAAGCAATACATCGAGGAGACCAACTTGCGGACGATGATGGTGGTGGATGTCTCGGGCTCGATGGAATACACGGGCGATGAGGCGGCGCAGGTCGATGCTGTGCCGCTCTCGAAGTTGGCATACGCGAAACATTTGGCAGCCGCGCTGTCGTATTTGTTTATCAAGCAAGGAGATGCGGTGGGCTTGACGACTTTTGATCAAGAGGTGCGGAGTTTTGTGCGTGCGGGCAGCAGGCCGAGTCAGGTGCGGCGGATTTTGCAAGAGCTCCACGAGACGAAGGCGGGTAAGGATACGGATTGCGGTGCCGTGTTGCATCGCGTAGCAGAGCGAATCCCGAAACGGGGCGTGGTGGTGGTGATCAGTGATTTGTTTGATGACCCCGATAAGATCATCGAGGCGCTTCATCACTTTGATTATCGTCAGCATGAATTGGTGTTGTTTCATCTACTCGCCGAGGAAGAGTTGACATTTCCGTTCAAAAAATTTCAGCGTTTTCGCGATCTTGAAGGGGTGGCTGAAATGCTACGCATCGATCCGCAGGCGGTGCGTGCCGCGTATTTGGAAAAGGTCCGCAACTTTGTGAAACGGATCGATGGGGCTTGTGGAAAAATGCGGGCGGACTATGTGCCGGTGAATACGAAAACGCCATTGCGCGATACGCTATTGCGCTATTTGGGAGGGAGGAAGTAGATGTTGTTTTTTCATCCATGGATGTTGTTGGGTTTGGTGGCGGTTACGATCCCGATCATCATTCACTTGATGCGTAGGCAGGCGGCGAAGCCGATGGACTGGGGTGCGATGCGCTTCTTGATGGACACGATTTCGGTGCGTAGGCGGCGCATGGAGTGGGAGGATTTGTTGTTGATGGCGGCACGGTGTTTGCTGCTCGCCTTGGTGGCCTTAGCAATTGCGCGACCCTTCTTGACGCCTGATTCGCAGGTGCCATGGATGTTTGTGTTGCCTGCGGCTTTGTTAGGTGTTGCCCTCGCCGGCGCCTCTTTTGTACTGAGTGGTAAGCGCGCTCGCTTGCTGACTCGCGGGCTCGCTGTGCTGTTGTGTCTCGTTGCGCTTTCGTTAGGCTATTGGGAGAAGATTTTCAATTTGCGTCGATTCGAGGCAAGTGGGCGTCGCGATGTGGCCTTGGTGATCGATGCCTCGGCGTCGATGGAGTTGATGCGCGGTGGCAAGACGGTATTTCAGTTGGCAGTGGAGGAAGCGAAAGCGGTAGTGAGTGAAGCGCCGCGTGGCACGGCATTTTTGGTGGTGCTGGGTGGTCCATCACCGCAGGCAATGACAGCATCGCCGTTGACGCATCGCGCGGATGTGCTCGGAGTGCTGGATGGACTCACGCCGATGGGTGGCTCGTTTCGCGCTCATGAAGCGCTGGGTGTGGCAACTTTGGCGCTCGCGCAGGGTAAGAATACGACCAAGGAGATGATTGTTTTCACCGACTCGCAGCGCAGTGGTTGGCGGCTGGATGAACCGGATGCGTGGGATCGCTTGGACAAGGCCTGGGATGGTCTGCCGACGCAGCCGAAGCTGTTGGTACGGAATTTCGGCGAGCCGAATGCCTTGGTGAATGTTGCGTTGCGCTCGTTTGCGACATCGCGCACGGTAGTCGGAACGGATCGCGATGTGACCTTGCGCGCGGAGGTGATCAATACCGGAGTGAATGTGGTAACGCCAGGAGCGGTGACGTTTTTGGTGGATCAGAAAAAAGTCGGCACGGCAGCGGTGGGACTCCTGATGCCGGGGCAAAGCACCTGGGTTGAGCTACGGCATCGTTTTGCGAAAGTCGGTCTGCATGTGGTGAGTGCGAGCGTGGAGGCGACGGATGATCTCTCGGTGGACAATCGATGGGAGATGGTGATGAACGTGCAGGAGCAGCTGCCAGTGTTGTTGATAGATGGCAATCCCACGGGGTCGTTTTTTGAGCGGGCCTCGGGCTACACCGCGTTGGCATTGGCGCCCGGTACGGCGATTTTGCAGGGAAAAACGGCGGGCGAACGGTACCTGATGGATCCGCGGGTGGTGCCTGCGGCGCAAGTGAAATCGGAAGATCTGGAACAAGCACGGGTGATTGTGTTAGCCGATGTGCCGCGCTTGCCCGAGCGTTTGGCTGCATTAATTGCGGCGCGTGTGACGAGTGGCGCCGGCTTGATCGTCATCGCGGGGCCGCGGAGTGAACCCGGATTTTACAATCCATGGAGTAGCTTGGATGGCCCGCTCCTGCCGATGGAATTGGGCGAGGAAAAAATCGATGTCAAAGGTGTATCGCCTGCGCCAGCCACCTTTGTGCATGAATCGATGGCCTTGTTTCAAAAGCGCAGTGATCTGGCCGATGCGGTGGTCAAGCGTTGGCGTGCTGTGGGTCAAACGCGCGAGCACGGCGTGCTGGCTGCGGCTTATGGCAATGGTGATGCCTTTCTTGCCACTCAACTGTATGGCAGTGGTCGGGTGATGCTGAGCACCTGCGCCTTTGATGCGCGGGCTGGTAATTTTCCGGCGCGTCAATCGTTTTTGCCCTTCATTCACGAGTGGGTGAGTTGGGCCGCGGGTGGTGGCATGAATTGGAATGTGGCCGCGCTATGGAGCCCTAGTGTCGCACTGGATCAAGCCGGCGGTGGATTGACTGGCTACTATGAACGTAGTAATGAAAAAAATAGCAAGGTCTTGTTGCAGCGTACCGATGCGACAGTAGACTTTGACTGGACTAATCAATCACCCGGAAAAAATGTGCCGCGTGATCAATACATCGTGACCTGGAAAGCGACCTTGGTGCCGCCGGTGACGGGAGACTATAAATTTGAAGCGGAGGTCAATGAATCGCTGCGCATGAATGTGGGCGATGGTCCGGTGTGGCAAGCGGATGCGGAAGATCATGAGCTTGGACTCGTGGCATTGGAGGCAGGAAAAAGTGTGCCCGTGGATTTGCGCTATGAGCAGGAATGGGGCGCGGCTTATGTTCGATTGTATTGGAAAGCACCGGGCGGCAAGCGTGAGTTGATTCCGCGCATGGCGTGGATTCCCGAGGTGAAAGAGCGCGAACCAATGCGCGTTGTTGATCCGCGTGGACTGCCGCGTGAGGCAACGATTTTGGCGGGTCGACGTGGCCGTGAACTAAAAATCGATGGCTCGGCGATGCCTGGCATTTATCAAGTGTATGCCGATGAATTGTTAGAAGAATTGAGCGGAGTGAAAAAAGGCGAAGTATTGCCTGTGGCTGTGCTGCGTGATCCCGAGGAGAGTGTTTTCACGTCGATGAATGAAGACGACAAGGCCTTGATGGCCAGTCACGTCGATCTGCTGTGGCCGCAATCGAAGGCCGATGTACTAGCGGTGTTGCAAGGCAAAGGTTTTGGTCGTGAGATTGCGCGATGGCTGGCATTGGCGGCGGCGGCGTTTTTTGTGTTGGAATGTGTGCTTGCGCGTTGGGTGTCGAAGTCGCGGCGAGCGGGTGAAGAGGTGCGGGTGGAATTTGGCGATGATACGATATGGAGAGGAGGTCTGCGATGAAGGCATTGGTGCGAAGTGTGTTGGTGTTCTTGGCTCTATGGGGTTTGTTGTTTTTGCTGGCAAAAGTGCTGCGTATTTCTCCGTCGTGGCCCTTGTGGTGTCCCGCGTTAGTAACGGCGGTGGTCGTTGAGGCGATCGTTTGGTTGTATCGTTATGAACGTGGTGCGGTGACGGTGAAACGTGGAAGGTTCTTGTTAGGCTTGCGCTTGCTAGCATTGGCCATTTTGCTGTGGATTTTGTTAGAGCCAACATGGATTCAAAAAATCACCCATCACCCGGATCGTCAGGTGATCGTGGTGATTGATCAGTCCGCCTCGATGCAGCTGCAAGATGACGGGACTGAGCAGACGCGTGAGGCTCTTGCCGAAAAATCGCTGGCCGATGCCAAGGTGATCGAGACTTTATCCGAGACCATGAAAGTGCGGACGATACGTGCAGCGCGCAGTGTGCGTAATGGCTCGGGTGCTTCGGCCGATGGTTGGGCAGATGCAACTGATCTTGCTGCGGCACTTTCGCATGTGTTAGAAGAAGTGCCGCCAGATGAGTTGGCTGGTGTGGTATTGGTGAGTGATGGTCGTCACAATCGCCCTGAGCGGGTCGAAGATGTGGCGCGGAGATTTGGGATTCTGGATGCACCAGTGGGAGTGTTAGCGGTGGGTAGTGAGAAGCCGCCGATGGATGCTGCGGTGATTTCGGTAGAGGCACCGGAAGCGATGCATTTGGGGGATCGCATGCGGATTGCGGCAAAGGTGAAGTTTGATGGCTACAAAGGGAAAAAAGCGAAGGTTGAATTGCTGCGTGGAGAGAAGATCTTGGAACAGCGGGAGCTAACGATTCCACAGGAGCATCATCGCGAAGACATGCGCTTTGTGCATTTGCCCGAAGAGGACGGAGTGGGCGATTACCAGATCCGCATTGCTGCGCTGGAAGGTGAGAAATTTTCCGATAACAATGCATGGCAGTTTGAGACATCGATCACCGATGCCCGCACCAATGTGTTAGTGGTCGATAGCTATCCGCGTTGGGAATTTCGCTATTTGCGCAACTTGTTTTATGGTCGTGATAAATCGGTGCATTTGCAATACGTGTTGCTGCATCCTGATGAAATAACAGGCCAGAGCATACCCTCAGTGGCGGCTTCGGCAGGCCGTGCCTTTGGTGAGGCACAAGCGACTCGATTGCCGGAAACTGAGGCGGAGTGGCAGAAGTTTGATGTGATCATTTTAGGCGATGTGGAAGCGGAAGCGATTGATGCCGCGACGTGGCAGATCATATCGCGCTGTGTGAATGAGCGCGCTGCGTTGCTGGTGATGATTGCGGGTCCACGCTCGATGCCGCACGCCTTGGTGGCTGAGGAAGCCCGTG
Source organism: Akkermansiaceae bacterium UBA956 (assembly GCA_002293145.1). Taxonomy (GTDB): domain Bacteria; phylum Verrucomicrobiota; class Verrucomicrobiia; order Verrucomicrobiales; family Akkermansiaceae; genus UBA956. The sequence continues at coordinate 52,896 of DBCO01000034.1, forward strand.
CCCTAGTGCCTGCGGAAGTCGAGTGGGCCAATCGCGAATATTTTCAAACGGATGCGCGAGAATTTCGTTGGATGTTGACTCCAGAAGGTGCCTCTCATGCTGTCACGCAGCAAGCGACCGGAGAGCGCAGTAATGAACAGGTGTGGGCAGGTTTTCCGACATTGGCGTGGCGTCATCCAATCAAGTCGGTAAAAGAAGGTGCTGATGTTTTGTTAGCCGAGGCACCCAAGGAACAAGCTCGTGCTGCGGTAAGCGGCGCTGATCTAACAGATGCACTGGCTGATCTCGCGCTGCGCAAACAACGCCAAGCGGAGTCGGCATTGTTGGTGACACGCCAAACGGGCAAGGGCAAAGTGGCATTGCTGTTGACCGATCGCACATGGCGTTTACGCGAGGGATCTGGTGATGTATTTCATCATCGTTTTTGGGGCAATTTGGTGCGATGGGGCGCGGGACCGACGTTGCGGGCTGGTGCGCAGCAAGTGCGATTGGGCACGGATCAATTGACATACACGCCGGATGATTCGGTGAAAGTAACGGCTCGACTGCGCGACAGTAAGATGGGACCTGTGGAAAATGCAGAGATTCAAGCGGAGTTACTTAAAGATGGAGCGGTGGTGGATACCATCGCGTTGCAAGCGGTGGTGAATTCGAACGGTTTGTATGAATCTACATTTACGCCACGTGATCATGCTGGGCGATATGAGATCCGACTACGAGGTGCGGCTGTCGATGAGGCGCGCGCGGCGGATGGTTTGTCAGAGGTCGGCACCAGCATTCGTGTGGTGGGCTCGCGTGGACCGGTGGAAATGGCGGAGACAACCCTGCACTTGCCCTTGTTAGAAACCGTTGCGAGTTTGTCTGGTGGCAAGGTTTCTCGTTTGGATGAAGCAGCTGAGTTAGCGAAACTTTTCCTGCGCAATAAAGCGGAGAAGCAGGAGCTGCGCGAAATTTCTCTTTGGGATCACCTAGGCGTGCTAGTTTTGCTGGCACTGGTTTTGACAATCGAATGGATGATGCGCCGCGCAGGTGGTCTTCCCTAACAATCGCATACGATGATGCACGATCATAATTCACTCACTTTAGTTCACGAAACTCTTGGCCGCCTCAAAAAACAAATCCGCCACACGCAGTTGACTCGAGCAGTTGCGATGGTATTGACCACTGCTTTACTCGGCTTACTAGTGATGATGGCGCTCGACTGGGTTTTTTCACCGCTACCGTTGTGGTTGCGTTGGGCGATGTTTGTCACATGGTTGCTTGCGGTTTGCGTATCAGCACGCCGCGGGTTTGCTCCGTTTATGCGAAAGATTGGAGCGGTGCAATTGGCGCGTTGGGTCGAGCATCGGCATCCAGAAATGCAGGAACGCATCAGCACAGCATTGGAGCTGGATGGACAGCAGGCTGGTGTGTCGGTAGGATTGTTAGATGAGTTACGTCAAGCTGCGAGCAATGATGCTGTGGCGGTCGACACCCGCGCCGAAGTGAGATCGGTCAGCACCACGCGCAAATGGGTGCGCCCTGCACTCGCCTTGGTTGGTGTATTGCTAGCCTTGATCACCATTTGGCCTAAGCAGTCCTCTCGCCTTCTTGTGCGCGCCGTCGCACCCTTTTCTTCGTTAGGAAATGCCGGTGCAGCTTCGTTTACGATCCAACCTGGCTCGATCGAACTTCTCGAAGGCGATCGTTTTTCACTCACCATTGGCTACAGCGGCGAGGAATCATACGTGGCATTGATCACGGAGTGGGAAAATGGTCAACGCTCCCAAGAAAACCTCACACGCCAAGGCCATGAGTTTCTTTATGAGCTCAATCCCGTCAGCAAAAGTTTTCGTTACAAGCTACGAGCTGGTCGTGCCGAAAGTGACGCCTACAGCGTGACTGTTTGGCCGGTTCCTGCACTAGTGGATGCACGACTTGAGATCACTCCGCCCGAGTATTTGGGATTGATTGCCCACAATGAACCTCTCGCCGAGCAACACAGCGCTGTTAGCGGATCTCGCTTCCGATTGCTCAGCCAAACGAATACTGCCATCGAGGCTGTGCAGATCATTTCTCAAGATAAAGTCTTAGCCGATGTGACCATTACCACAGCTTCTGGTATCAACCAGTTGGATTGCCAATGGAGCATCGAGGATGCGGGCTTTCACGAAGTCATCATTCGCGGAAAACACCGCTTAGGTCGTGAATTTGATTTGCATCATTTTGTCATAGAGATACGCGAGGATCTCCCCCCACAGGTGGTTTTACTCAACCCCTTGCAAAAGGAACTCAAGCTCCGTATGGATGAGATTCTTGAGCTCCGCTACGAAATCACCGAAGACTTTTCCCTAGTTCGCAATGCCATCGAGCTCAATGACGACAAAGGAAAAAATCTCACCTTGGGGCAAAATTTGCCACCACTTGTCGATGGTTCCAATCCCCCGCGCTACCGTGGCGGATCTGAACTTTCCGTTGGCGATTTAATGACCCGCATGGGCGGCGCTCGTGAGTTTCGCCTTCGCGTAAAAGCCCAGGATGGCAAACCGAGCGAGCGCTCGGGCCCCGGCACTGGGTATTCGGAATGGCTGACCATTCGCATCGACGAGCATGCCGAATCTTTGATACGTCAGGAGTTGCGACAACAGCATGAGGGCGCGATGCAAGAAATCGACAAAGCCATTCAAGAGGTGCGTCAAGCACGCGAACGCATGGATTGGCACAAGGAAGAAGTAAAGCAGGCGAAGCTATCTGAAAATGCCGAAAAAAATCTTACTGAGGCCGCAGAGCAGCTTGCCAATGCTCAGGAGAAAATCAACGAGCTTGCAAAAGATATGCAGGAAAGCGTTCACGCACCTCTCGCGAGCGAGCTAAAGCAGGCCGCAGAACAAATGCAGCAAAGTCGCGAAAACATGGAAAATGCACCATTGCAAGATGATGCCGACCAGCGCATGCAAAAAATGCAACAAGCACGCGATGGAGCCGAAGACTCGATCAAAAAACTGGAGCTAGTGAAGCAGGAGATGCAAAAGGATAATGAGAAAATCCAAGACCTCGCGGAGCTTCAGGAGCTCGCTCAGCGTCAACAAGAAGTCGCACGCCAAGCGCAGCAGCTCGCCCAACAATCTCCCGAGTCGTCGAGCAAGAAGCCGCTGGAAGCACAGCAACAGCAGCAACAGCAGCAAGAACAGCAACAGTGGCAGCAGCAACAAGATCGACTCAAAGAGCAAATTCGCCAGGAACTCGCTGAGCAACCGCAAGCCATGGCCGAGGCGCTGCAACAACAGGCCGAACAAGCACAACAGCTCGCTGAGCGCGCCATGCAAGAAGCACAATCCCAACAACAACTACAGCAACAAGCGCAAGAACTTGCTCAGCCCGAAAAGCAATTGTCCGAAGCATCCCAACAAGCCTTACAACAGGCGCTCGCTCGTGAGCAGGAGGCCATCGCTCAGGACACAGTAGCACAGTTGGATCAGGCGCGCGAGCAACGCAGCGAGCTTGCCGATCAGTTGCCCGAGGCCGCCAATGCAACCCAACAAGCGCAAGAAAAAGTCGCTGAGGTAGGCGATCAACTAGCAAACGAACAAGCTGCTGAGTCTGCTAACGCGGCACAGGAATCGCTCGAAAAATCTGCCGAGCAAGCACAGCAGATTGCCGCACAAGCAGCGCAAAATGCCGAGGAAAATGCCGCTGATCCGGCAAGCCAAACGGCTACCAATGAGAGTGATGAAGTCGCTGCCGAATCGCACGAAGTCTCCCCCGCACAAGCAGCAGATCAAGCGAAAGAACTTGCTCAGCAACAAGCGCAAGCGGAGCAACAGGCTACTGCCCTTGAGAAACTCAGCAAACGCCAAGAGCATGTTGCCGAGGCGCTCGCAGCACTCGCCGAAGGCAATCAAGCCGAGGCTCTAGAATCACTGCAACAGGCACAGGCGGAGCGCGCTGCCGAACTCGCACAGGACATCGCAGCGCTTCCGCAAGCGCAATCATCGGGTGCCATGCAGCAGGCCGAGCAACAAGGCAAGCAAGGCAGTGCCCAAGCATCCCAAGCCGCTGAACAAGCAGGGAAAAATCTACAAAATCAAGCTGCACAGCAGCATCAGCAAGCGCAACAAAGTTTCGAGCGCAGCGCTGAGGCACTTACCCAGGCGGCCGCCGAGATGAGCCAAGCTGCGCAACAAGCATCCCAACAACCGACTCCTCAACAGCAGGCTCAAGCCTCTGCGGAAGACCTCGCCGAGGCATTTTATCAGGCATCTCAAGCAAGTGAAAACGCCGAGCCTCAGCAGGCAGCTCAACAAGCCCAACAAGCCGCTCAATCACTCCAACAGGCAGCTCGTTCTGCCCGCTCGCAGATGCAAGGCAATCCGTCTTCACAAAATCCGCGAGAACCAGGTCAATCCGAGCCCTCGCAACAGCCTGGCCAACAACCGGGCCAAGACTCCATCGCCGGCGAGCGCCCCGCAGAAGCCGACCCCGGTGTTCCACCTGAGCTCGCGAAGCTAGGCATCAGCGCCGCCGATTGGGAAAAAATCCAAGCCAACCTGCGATCCGATGTCGGCGCTGGTGGCGCTTCATCGATCCCCGAAGAATATCGCGAACTCGTCAAAGGCTACTTCCAGAGCATGTCTTCGAAAAAATCATCACCATCTCCATGAAACATTTTCTCTTGATCGTCAGTCTTGCCGCCTGCGCCTTCACGCCCGTGCCCTGCGTTGCTCAAGAAGAACTCGATCCCGTTTTCGCCGAGTGGCAAGATCGCGTTGATCCCGCCGTGGAAAAAGCACTTGATTACCTCTCGCGCGTGCAAAAGCCCGATGGCTCTTTTCCTGAAAATTTTGGTGAATCCACCGGCATCCCTGCACTCGTTGGCATGACTTTTTTGTCAAAGGGCCATCTTCCGACCGAAGGGCCTTTTGCCGATACCATCAATCGCTGCATCGACTTCATTTTGAAAAATCAGAAGCCCGATGGACTCTTTCACAAAGGCCACGCTGGCAGTGGACCGATGTACGCTCACAACATCGCCACACTTTTCCTTTCCGAAGTCAGCGGCATGTGCGATCCGACTCGGCAGAAAAAAATCAACGTTTCTCTCCCACTGGCCCTGCAGCTGATCCTCCGTGCACAAGCGGTGAAAAAAGATGACCGCAATCGTGGCGGTTGGCGCTATCATACCGGCTCGCAGGATAGCGATACCTCATGCAGTGGATGGGCGCTCATGGCATTGCGCTCTGCAAAACTCAATGGTGCTGCCGTCCCCAATGAGGCCATCAAGGAAGCCGTCGATTACCTCAAGCGCCACCAGCACAAAAAGAAGGGTTGCTTTGGTTACACCGACTACGAAGATCATGCTCGCTCACTCACCGGCATGGGATTGCTGTGCTTAGAGCTTTGCGGTGAACACGGCAAACCCGAGTCCATCCTCGCGGCCGATTACGTCATGAAGACCTACCGCGAACTCCCTGGCGATCAGTTTGAATTTTACGGTAACTACTACAATGCCCAAGGCACCTTCCAAATTGGTGGCCGCTATTGGAACGAATACGCCAACTGGATGTATGAGACCTATCTAAAAAAACAAAACGACGATGGTTCATGGAATAGTAGCGAGGCTGGTCGCATCTACGGCACGGCCATCATGGCCCTCGCTTTCACTGTGCCCTATCGCCAACTCCCGATCTATCAACGCGATGAAACCGTGGATGAAAGTGAAGAGTGAGCATTTTCCCTGATGGACTCCATTTTCAAAACTAAAAACTTCATTTTCAAGCTACTTTCTGCTATCACTCGTGCGTTACCAATCATCTTCACACCATGTCACGCTTAATCATTACCAAAACGCCCAAATGCTACGTGGGCGGTGCCTTCATTCGCTCTGAGTGCGGAAAAGTCGCAGCATGGCATGAGCACACTGGCAGCTTTTTCGCAAACATGCCCGTTTGCTCACGGAAAGATTTGCGCAATGCCGTAGAAGCTGCTGCTAAAGCTGGTGCCGGCTGGGCCAAGCGCAGTGGTTACAATCGTGGACAAATTTTGTATCGTCTTGCTGAAATGCTAGAGGCGCGCCGATTGGAAATGGCGGCTGCCATTGCGCTCGATGGCACTAGCAAAACCGATGCCGACAAAGAAGTCGCCGCCAGCATCGATCGCATCGTGCACTATGCGGGTTGGACCGATAAATACCAATCTTTGCTCGGCAGCGTCAATCCCGTGGCCTCCGCGCATTTCAATTTCACCGTCACCGAACCCATGGGCGTGATCGGCGTGATCGCACCTTCGGAAGCACCCCTGCTTGGCTTGCTTTCGCTCGTTTTACCGATCATCACCAGTGGCAATAGCGTCGTCGCCATGGCATCGGATCAGCATCCGTATCCCGCTATTTTGTTAGGAGAAATGCTCGCCACCAGCGATCTTCCCGGTGGTGTGATCAACATCCTCACCAGCGAGCGCAAGGAACTAATCCCGACATTTGCCACGCATGATCACCTGCGCGGGATTTCTGCCGTAGCGAATCAGGCGGAGCGCACAGAACTCCAGCGCGGTGCGGCCAGCAGCGTCAAGCGCACCACTTTTCTCCCAAGCGAAGTCCGCATCGACTGGTATTCCCCCAACGCCCAAGGTCTCTATCACATTCGCGATTTCATCGAGTGTAAAACCACCTGGCACCCCATCCAATAAGATGAAAAGGGTTACAAGCCGCGCCCTTTTTCAATCCCGAGTGAATCGATAGTGCAACGCCTCATCATCACGCAAAGCATCAACGAGTTTCGACTGCACATCTTGTGAATCAAGCATGCCGAGAAAGTCGGACTGGCAAAAGCCGTAGGTGTGGATTGGTGGAGTCTGCCTGCGTGTCGATGGGTCCGCGCGCAGTGAACGATCGGATTCATATAGCAAATTTCGAGTCGGCCCGCGCACTTTGTTCGACACGGGCGAGGAAACAGTGGGGGCACATACTTGAAACCGCTGATTTTGTTGCCGGAGCATTAGTTGCATTGCTTTGCCAGTTGACAAGCAGAGCCCAATCGGTGAATGCTGCAAGTGCCTTGCCAACCGGCGAGTGATTGATTTTTTACCATGCGAATCCAGACTGCAACTTTTGAAATGAGCGCGCCGACATTGGCGGAATGCCCCGAGGTGACAATGCCGGAATGTGCCTTCATTGGTCGATCCAATGTAGGTAAGTCGTCTTTGCTGAATATGCTGACGGGGAAAAAAGATCTCGCCAAGGTATCGGCCACGCCAGGTCACACGAAGCTGATCAATTACTTTGTGATCAACAAAAAATGGCGCTTAGTGGACTTGCCCGGCTATGGATATGCGAAGATCAAAGAAGGTCGCGATTTTTTCCACGATGTGATTGCGGAATACATCTCGGCACGCGAAGGGCTCGCTTGTGTCTATGTGGTGATTGATTCGAACATTCCACCCCAAAAGATCGATATGGAATTCATCGAGTGGTTGATACAGTATAACATTCCGTTTGCGCTGGTGTTCAACAAAATCGACAAAGCCAAGCCAAATGCCGTGAAGAAAAACATCGAGTTGTTTGAAAACGAAATGGCTCTCTGGACCAAGGTGAAGCCGAAAATTTTCCCCGTATCCGCCAAAACCGGAAGCGGCGCGGGGATTTTAGTGGCATCCATGCAGGCGCTGTAACCAATAGGCAGAAGGGATTAGCAATCGCTTCATATCAACCAGAGCGATTGCAATGAAAGACAGGGATCGCTTAATCCCTGCCCTATGTTCTGTGTGTGGTCGTCGTTGCTTAATGTGATGAAACAAGGGATTGAACATCCCTTCTCTTTATCAAGATTCGCCGGCGATGACGTCTTCGAGGGTTTGGCGTTTGCGCACGACTTTTGACCTTGAACCATCGACGAGGATTTCAGCGGGTAAGGGGCGGGTGTTGTAGTTGCTTGCCATCACGAAGCCGTATGCTCCGGCGGATAGCAGTGCGATGACATCACCGGGTTGGAAGTCGGGCATTTCGCGATTTTGGCAGAAAAAGTCGCCACTCTCGCAGATCGGGCCAACAACATCGGCGGTGACGAGCGCGCCGCTATATTCTTTCAGCGGGGCAATTTCGTGGTGACCTTCATAAAGAGCGGGGCGGATGAGGTCGTTCATACCGGCATCGACGATCTTGAAGGTCTTGGCGCTGCCTTTTTTCTCGTATAGGCAACGGGTGAGCAGAACGCCTGCATTGCCGACGATGTAGCGACCAGGTTCGAGCAAAATTTTCAGCCCAACATCGGCCAGAAGCGGCACCACAGCAGCACCGTATTCCTCGATGCTGAGCGGTTTGGCATCAACCTCCTGAGCGGACCACCAAGCAGGATTGCCGGACGCGAGTGAGTCATGATAGACGATGCCGATGCCACCACCGATCGACCAAAATTCGATCTGGTGTTTTTCTTTGAGCGATAGAGCGAGTGGCTTGACCTTGGTGACGGCCTCGACGAAGGGCTTTACGGAGGTAAGTTGCGAACCGATGTGCATTTGCAGACCGCGCATGCGAACGTTTTTCCACTCGCTCGCCGCTTTGTCGTAGAGAGCACCGATGGCATCAAAGTCGATGCCGAATTTGTTCTCCGATTTGCCTGTGGAAATGTACTTGTGAGTTTTAGCATCGACGTTCGGGTTAACGCGCACCGCTGCGGGAGCAATTACACCAAGCTCCGCAGCGACTTCATTGAGGTAGGCGAGTTCGGCCTCGGACTCAACGTTGAAGCAATAAATGTTGTTTTGTAGAGCGTAGATGATTTCCTCGCGAGTTTTGCCAACACCGGCGAAGGTGCAGTGTGCCGGATCGCCGCCCGCTTTGATGACACGGAAAAGTTCGCCACCGGATACGATGTCGAAGCCTGCACCTGCTTGAGCAAGGAGGCGCAGCACGGAGAGATTGGAGTTAGCCTTGACGGCAAAGGCGACCTCGTGATCGATGCTGGCGAGTGCTTGATCGAGACGCTGAAAGTGATCGACGATGGTATTGGCGGAATAGACATACAGAGGTGTGCCGTGTTCATCGGCAAGATTCTGGAGAGCTACGTTTTCACATTGGAGTTGGCCGTTGATGTAGGAGAATGCGTGCATGCAGGCGCTCAAACTAAACGCAAATTGCCATTCCGCCAAGCGGGAAAATGCACGCTGACAAGAATTCAAAAGCTCGACAGAAGCTGAGTTTCCAATAGCAGGCGAACATGATTCGACATCAAGACAAAGTCATGCACTTTCCAGCCACAGCACTCACAAACCTCTGCCAGGCGGAAGAAAAAGCTCTCAGCATCCTCATCATCGAGGGAAAATTGGTTTCCCCCCATTTACACGTGCTATTACATGATACATAGCACCAGCATATTCAAAGCGTAATGGTCGAGCCATGAGGGCATTTTACCCAACATTGCGAAAATCACAATCCAAAAATACTCATTTCCAAGGACCCCATTTCGTACTCCTACCCCCAAACATACTTAGAACGTTCATTCTTTAGCGGAATAATATTAGTAATAACAATAAAATAATTACAGATAACCATATGAATCTTATTCTTTTTGAAGTCTTATTCCAGCTGACGATTAGCGGAACAACAGCAACAACAAACAGTGCGATTTCTTCAAATTTTAAAAAAAAGTTCGTTACCCTAAGTCGCATGGACATTTACTTCTGGCATCATCAGCACGTTGATCAAATTCGTTAAGTGCTATACTAGAGGCTGTTGCAACCAACAGCGCACATGCCACGCTCCCGAACCCCCCAGTGATCGCGCTACAGCTAAATATCGCCGCCCCTGCAGCTGTCGCGCCTGCTGCCATCCCAATACCATGCCACCCGGAAACGCAGTTCAAACACTTTTCCCGATCATTGGGATACTTGTTTGGGCAATTGTCCATTGGCATACCTGCCGCCGCGTTTATTGCAGCTGAAATAGCCGATACCAGAGGATTTCGACCGAGAACATCAGTTCTATTCACCCCATCATTCCCCACAAACCCATACAAATTCATCCCACCACTTTCCTCAATCGGATCACGGTTGATCCAGCGGCCGAGTGACGGGCTATACCAGCGGTAGCCGTAGTAAAGTAAACCTTGGTTGCCGAAGCTTGGCTTGCTGCTGAAGCCGTGGATGTTGTGATTCACCCAGCCACTGTTGTCCACGTCGGTGGCATTGATGGTTTTACCAAAGGCATCGTATCGGTAGCGGGCACTGACAGCACCGCTGCTATTGGTGAGCGCGATGATATTACCGTTCGCATCGGCATGGGTGTAGCGAATGTCCCAGGTGTTGCTACCCGCTACATTGCGCTCGATTGCTAGCAATCCACCAACCCCGCCTGCGCCTTCCATCGTGCCCGGAAGATCCGTGCCCCATGTGTAACGGTGGGTTTCAGAGACGGCATTTCCGCTGAAAATTTCTCGAGTCATCAAGGTCCAGCCTGCCCAAGAAAGAATTTCGGTCTTCGTCACAGAATTCACGGTATAGCTCAACTGCACCAAACGACCCATCGCATCATAGACGAAATTCGTCGCCTGTGTCCCCGATGCAGAAAGCAAGTTGTTGTTTTCCTTGCCATACGTGAGTGCCGAAGTCGCAGCCCCGACCACGCCAAGCGGTCCACTGTTCATGTTGCCATTGGCATCATGAACGGGAGCCGCAAAGCCGCTGATGGAGGTGTAAGCATTCACGCTGTTGGCATCGTAGCTTTTCGTTACACCAAGGTCAAGCACCGAAGTGCGGTTGCCAACATTATCATATTGGTAATGATGTGTAGGTGATGACGTGATTCCAAAATTGCATAAGTAGCCGAATCTCATCTAACGTAATATAAAAATACTAATATCCAAGGACTGACCCCATTTATTTATTTCAGGGCGAAATGGTGTTCGAGCAGGGTGAGTGGCAGTATCGGGCACGAGTCGGCGATTGGTATGCGACGCAGGACTGTGGCGTGATTGGGCTTGATGGCTTGCGTCTCACGCATCGCGCGGATTCCTTGGTGAAAGTTCTGGGTGAATTGGTCAATCCCGCGCAGATCGAATCGGCCTTGTGCGATGCGGGACTGCCGGTGGGATGTTTTGCGGTGCTCGCCATTCCAGACCCGCGCAAAGAGCATCGCTTGATCTTAGTGCATGAAAATCTTGATGCGGCATTGGTGTCGACTGCAATGGAAGTGTATCATCGAGCTTGCGCGGGATACGCGCGCATTGATGGCGAAAAAGCCGTGGCAGACTTTCCTCGTAGTGATTTAGGGAAAATTTTGCGGGGTGTATTGAGGGATATCTTTTACAAGTAGTCAGTTAATTGTTGTTTTTTGCAAACACATTAATTTTGTTGTTGCAATCAAGTTGCGTTAAATGTAATCTGGTTTGTCGCATGAAAACAAAATTATTACACACGATTGGGGCCATGGCGATGACATGGCCGGTAATGGGAGCAACTTTAACATCAGGTCATGTCGATTTTATCGGTATCGGCTATGTTGGTGGCGCGCTTGAGCCGCATAGCCATGCTCATGCAGGTGCTATCGTTGATGGTTCTCCTCTGGTAGAGGATACGGAGTTCGAAGTGGGCGAGCTGTCGATCCAGGTCGCAGGCAACGTCACACGCCCTGCCGGATCCGAGTGGAGTGCCGTGGGTGTTGGCTCGGGCGTTAGCTTTTGGGCATTACCGGAAACTTCCACTCCTGGTCAGCCATTTGCTGGTATTGGGGCGGAAGAATTAACTCCAAGCGATTGGATCAGCCCGATTCGAATCACGCTGACCAACATGAGCGCACCCGTGGGCGCTCATTTTTCTCTCTTGCAGACGGATGGTTTCGGAGATCCCACGTTTTTCATGAGCACCCTCGATGGAGGCATCACGGCAGGCGATTTTTACAGCATGGATCTGAGCATCGAGGATCACGCACATTTTTTGTGGGGTTTTACCGAGCTGGGGGTGTATGATCTGACATTCGAAATCAGTGGCGAACACGCGGTGGATGGGCTGAAATCTAGCTCCGCCACCTATCAATTCAACGTAGTGCCGGAGACATCCACAGGCCTGATGAGCCTGCTCGGTGCCACGGTGTTATTGCGCAGAAAGCGCAAGTGATGGGTGAGTTGACCAAGGAGTGGCAGACAGCCCGCATCATGCGGGCTGTTTTGTTTTATAAGGGCGTGATGCGGATGCGGGCAAAACGTTTGCTCCGAGCGGTAAGGGGCTGTGAATCTCTTACCGTGACGCGCTCCCACTGGGGATTGATCGTTTCAGGAGTCAAAGTGATCGTTTGTGTCTGCCAATCAGCGTGCGCTAGGGAAGAGGAGAACTGCGCCTCATAGCTCGCTTCGATCGGCTGTGTTCCGGCGCGGCGTCGGTAAAACTGGATTTCCATAAAACGATCCGGTCCATTCTGCGTGATCCGCAGGGCAGGCTGCAGCGGCCCACCGTGTTCCGTGCTGAGTGCGGAAGCGATGGTGGGATTTCCTCCGAAGGCGTATTCTAACAAATTAACCATGCCATCGCCATCGGCATCCACAAAATCAGAAGCAATCGCCTCATTCATCACCGTGCTATGGGAGTAGTGATTGGCGCGCCACTGGGCACGATGACCAATGGCAAAATAGAGCGGCACTTCCTGACTGGTGGTGGTCGGCTGCGAGGTGCCGCTGCCGATGAAGCCATTCACCGTTAGCCGCACGCGCCACATGCCTTTACGCGTGAATGCCCAGTTAATGTGATTGTGTTCGAGCGGCTTGGGGAAAACATCAGTCGATGAGATTCCATCGCTTGTACTCATATAGAATTGCGGCGAGGGGGTGGTAAAATAGAGAGAAAAATGCCCACCGGGGGGGCCATCCACGCCTGCGAGCCTAAGTTGCAAGGGCTGGGTGAAGATGTTCTGCGCATCGGCAAAGCCGAGCCACGAGTAGCCATTGTTCGACTGGGTATAAATCCACACGTTTTGCCCAGCTGCCGTTCCTATAAAGTCCCACGTAGATGAGGCCGGTCGCGTATACCGCTCGCCCGTGCGGGCATTGCTAGGCCCTGAGACGATATCACGCCCGGGCATGAATGATTGCTCGGGATTTTTTGCCACATCATCGTCAAGCAATCGCCACGTCCATAATTGTGTGGTGGTGTTGTAGCTTGGATCAATGTCGATGTGGCCAATGATTGGTTCCAAGGCCAAGCAGGGGAGGGACAGCAGGCTGATGATGGCGATTTGATGATTCATAAAATTCCGGGAATGGCTGCGATGTTGTTTCCTGATTCGATGCGTTTTTTTACATCCTGGGCCGTCCATGTTTCTACATGACCATCGGCAAATAAATAATTGCTCGATCCTTCCAATCCACTGGTTCCTTTGCGTAAGTGGCGGTCGGGCGCGATGTCTCGTCGTACTGCGGCCCAGTTGGTCCAATTATCGGAATGGGTGTGATCGTCACCGGCCCGGACTCCCACATCATCTGAGCAACAAAAGAGCAGGATGGTTTGCGTGGGTTGTGGTAAGAGAGCGGGGCGATTGTAGGACGGGCCATCGGGCTCGCCGAAGGCATCGAATGAGGGCACAAAAACGAAGCTGTTCAGAATGTAGCTCGTGCCTTGCATGGCCCTGCGCTCTTTCGCCTTCGGATCAGCGGGACAAATGCGGACGTTTTCAAAGTCTTCTAGATATTCTTCGAGTGCATAAATCCACGACTGACCTTGTGCGGCTGTATGTGAGGTTTCGGGGTAAACGCCGTTGTTGTCATCGGCGAAGATTTGCAATCCGATGCCGATTTGTCGCATATTGTTCAGGCAGGTGACCTGCCTCACTTTGGCTTTGGATCTTCCAATTCCGACAATCACGGTTGATACCAACACGGCGGTGATGGCAATCACAACGAGGATTTCCACCAATGTCATACCGCGCTGCCAGCGGGGAAGTTTACGTTTCATTTCGGGGCAAAAGTAAGCCGATTCGTTATCTCAATCAAGTTGTTTATGCACAAAAGTTACAATTGCTGTTCTTTTGTGTAAGCTGGCCGCGCATGAAATCCGATTCACTTCCCCGAAAGCTACCTGTCACGATTCTCTCAGGAATTTTAGCTGCGGGTAAAACAACACTGTTTCCATTTTCGCACTGGAACATGAAAATTCTTGGAGAGTAATCGTATGAAAACGCTTTCCACTTGCAATTACTGCGGGAATGGAGCAAGGCGATCAAATTAGGGAAAATCGATGAGGAATTCCTGATTTTTCCCCTCAAATTTCCCCAACCCCAAAGCGGGTTGAGATGCAACTGATTTTTGGAC
>DBCO01000012.1 GCA_002293145.1 Akkermansiaceae bacterium UBA956
CCCGTTTCTCTGGACTGAGCACATTGCGGAGAGTTTCTGACCTGAACATTACTTTCAGTTGCAGCCGTCGGATCCTGCTCAGGGATTATTTTTTCGTCGGCTGTTTGGCTTTTTCCCACGCGATCATGCCGCCCTTGAGCTCCTGTAGTTTTGTGTAACCAGCTTCACGCAGTATAGCGATTGCTCTTGCGCTGCGACCACCACTGCGGCAATACACTAAAACGGGTTCATCAAGCTTGATCGATTTTTTGACATCTTCCACGAAGGCTTTTGCCTGTAATGGTACCAAGACGGCACCATCAAGATGACCTTCTTTGTATTCTTCTGCCGTGCGAACATCCAAAATACGCAGCGATTGGTTTTTCGCGATCAATTGGCTCGCCGCAGGAACTTCGATCAAATGCCCTATAGATTCAGCACTTTTGCATGCTGTTGTGAGGAAGCACCCGAGGGCAGTAAGTAGAAAAAAATATTTCACATAAATAAAGTAGCCTCGCTTCGTGCCGATGCAACCCGAATCCGCGGAAAAAATCTGCATTCTGTGCATAAATCAAGTTGTCGATCCCCGCGCATGCTTTACAATCCCGCTCGTGAGTTACCAGGTCTTCGCTAGAAAATACCGCCCCGCCACCTTCGACGATGTCCTCGGTCAGGATCACGTTGTGCGTACCTTGAAAAACGCGATCGCGCAGAATCGGCTCGCTCATGCCTATCTTTTCGTCGGCCCCCGTGGCACAGGCAAGACCTCCACTGCGCGGATTTTTGCCAAAGCTCTTAATGGTCCCGGCGGTCCCAAGGTCGACTTCGATCCGAATGACCCCGTCTGTCAACAAATTGCCGAGGGCACTTCTCTTGATGTCGTTGAGATCGACGGTGCTTCCAATAATGGCGTCGATGAGGTCCGCTCCCTGCGCGAATCCGTAAACTACGCACCGATGAGCGGGCAGTTCAAAATTTACTACATCGACGAGGTCCACATGCTCACCAATCAGGCCTTCAACGCCTTGCTCAAGACGCTCGAAGAACCACCGCCGCACGTCAAATTCATTTTCGCCACCACGGAGGTTCACAAGATCTTGCCGACCATCCTCTCGCGTTGCCAACGCTTCGATTTGCGTCCGATTCCCACTGAAACCATCGCCCAACACCTCCTTCACATCGCCTCCTTGGAAGGAGTCACGCTTGATCAAGCCGCTGCATGGGCGATTGCCAAAGGCGCCGATGGCGGCATGCGCGATGCACAATCGATGCTCGACCAGCTCGTCGCCTTCTGTGGCAGCCAGATCACCGAACCCGACGTGCTCAACATCTTCGGCTTCACCTCACGGGAAACCATCGCCTCGCTCTGTGATGCGATTTTTTCGAAAAATACCGCTGCCGCCCTGCAAATCATCCAGCGCGAGTCCTCTACTGGGCGCGATGTGTCGCAATTGCTCAACGAGCTGATCGGCGCCCTGCGTGCGGTCATCGTCGCCAAAGTGGACCTGAATGCACCCAACGAAGGCATTCCTCAAGTAACATGGCAACAGCTTCTCGATGCCGCAAAGAACTGTAAACCCGATCGACTTCTCGCCGTCATCGATGTTTTTGCCGAGACCGAAGGCCGCATGAAATGGGCCAGCAATCGCAAACTTCACCTCGAACTCGGCATCATCAAGGCGATCCAAGTCGTTGGCGATGCCCGCGTTTCTGACATCATCAACGTCCTCGCTGCTGCCAGCGGATTTTTCTCAGAAACTTCTGCGCCGCCCTCTACTCCGACCGCACCTACGACTCTCGAAACGCTCTCCTCCGCTCCCGTTGCTTCTCCAGCATCCGCCGAGCCAGCACTCCAAGAAATCCCCCCTCCACCCGCAGAGTCCACGGCAACGATGGCGGTGGAAGAGCCATCGGTAGAGAGCTCACCACCCACTGATCCCGTAGCTGCTGCTGCCAAAGCCGCGCGCGATGGCGATATCATGGCTGCCTTTGATGCGATGATCGACTCCGCCACCGATGATCCCGCACGCGATTTGCCGCCTGCTCCCGCGACCACTGCCCCCGTCATCGCCCCTCTCATTCCCGAGCCGAAGAAAGAAATTCCTCGCGCTGCCGATGACTTCCACAAAGATCCTCTGATTCAAAAAGCCCTCGAAATTTTCGCTGCAAAAATCGTCACAGCCTAACCAAACACTACTATCATGAACATTGCCAAATTGATGCAACAAGCCCAGAAAATGCAAGCCGGGCTAGCCGCAGCACAAGAAGAACTCGCAAAACGAACCGTCGAAAGCTCCGTCGCCAACGGCAAAGTCACCGTCACCGCTACCTGTGCCGGCGATGTTCTCAACATCCGCATCGACCCCTCCGTAGTCGATCCCTCCGACGTCGATTTTCTCCAAGACCTCATCCTCAAAGCAGTGCAAGAAGCCATCACCCAAGGCCGCGAGATTTCCGCTGCCGAGATGAAAAAACACACCGGTGGCCTCCCCATGCCCGGCATGTAACCGGGGCGAAAGCGTCTCGCCTTCCAGCCTCTAACATCGCAATTTATCCCACGCATGAAAAAAATCACACTCCTGCGCCTGCTCCTGCTTCTGGCTCTTCATCCTTCGCTCCAAGCCGAGGAAGAAGCTCCCGTGAACATGCAACACGTGCGCGCCGCCTCCGCGTGGCTCCAAAATGCTGACCCCTCCAAACGCAAGGCCGCCATTAGCACCTTCCGCACCATGCCAGGCAAGGCGATGACTCACTACCAAACCGCGCTCAAAGCCGCGATCAAGGTCCATCTCGATCGCATCGAGCAAATCGATAAGTCCGATAACAAACTCGCCGAGCACGACGACATCGCCCGCCAACTCACCGAGGGTCGCGAGCGCGTCATGCCACTCATCCGCACCGACTACCACAAAGAGGGCAAAAAAATCAAAATGCTGCGCGATGAAATCGAGGCCCTAACAGAATTTTACGATAAACGCGAAAAGCTCGCCAAGAGTGATGTCACGGCGCTCCTCGCAGCCATGAATGCTTCCATCGATGCGGTATGCCAGCTCACCCGCGAGCAGGAAAAACTCGACCCGCAAATGGATACAAAAGAACTCGATGACGAGGAGTTGCGCGAGCGAGTCATCAAGGACAGCCTTGAGGCCGATCACTTGCAGCAACTCGCAGAGTCATTCGAAAAATCGCGCAAGGAAATCACTGATCTCGCCACCGTCGAAAAGCACAATGCCGATAACGACAAATGGTGCAACGCCAGCATGAAAACTTTTGCCACCGTGCTCAATCGTGAACGTGTGGTCATGGGACTCCGTCCGTTACGCATTGAGGAACGACTCAGCGCCGCAGCCGAGGGACATAGCTCCGATATGGCATCGGGCGGATTTTTTGCCCATGAGTCACCTGTGCCTAACAAAAAAACTCCGTGGGATCGCGCGAAGTTGGCTGAATTTGATGGCAATGCCTCCGGCGAAAACATCTTCATGGGCTCCACCGATCCGAACTCTGCCTACGGCGGTTGGTTTGGCTCCGATGGTCACCGCTTCATCATGTTCTCCGAGGGCCCGAACTGCTGCGGCGTCGGCGTCTCCGGTGTCCACTGGACCTTCATGACCGGCAGCAAAAACGGCTGGTAAAAGGAAAGGAGGACAGGCGTCCCGCCTGTCTCGGCAGACGGGCTTCCAGCCTGTCCCCATAAATCAAAGCCTTGCTCTCAAAAATCATCCCACATGCTTTCCCAAAAAATCAAAGCCCTCCTCGCCACCGCCCGCATCGCCAACGTGCCGAGCGTGGTGAGTAATGTTTTTACGGGGATGATGCTCCTAATATTTTTCGTTAGAGATCCGCCAGAATTGAATCATCGCACAATCTACATAATTCTCGCAGCAGTCTGTCTTTACATCGCAGGAAATTTTCTCAACGACTGGCACGACGTAGCATGGGATGAAAAAAATCGTCCCGAGCGAGCGATCCCTAGTGGTCTATTTTCACGAGGCCTTTATCTGGGAATCGCAATTTTACTCGGAATCATTGGTTTGGGTTATGTCATTGCCATTAGCAAAATGGTAACAACAGTATATGGTCTGATCGCGTTGTGCGTGGTTCTCTACACCGTGTTGCACAAAAAACACAGCTACTCGATCTGGATCATGGGCGCGTGTCGGGGCGGTTTGTATGTGCTGGGATTCGCCGCCATGTTTTCAGGTAAGAGTTATATCGAGATGAGGGCTGCGGTAGATACTTACTTTAGAGTGCTCATTACCGTTTGGTTTTTCCTGCCTGTGATGGGCTTGGTTTGCTACATTGCCGGAATTTCGCTCTTGGCGCGTTACGAAACGCGTAGCAGTGAGTTGAGGAAGGACGCTAAGGTGTTTGCTTCGATGTTGTTATTGATGCCGTGTATGACTCACAGTTGCCTGACGATTTACTTATCTATTGATCCAAGTATTTCCTCGGGGTATTTGAGCGGGAGACCTTTTGTCATGATGGGAATGATTCCTTTTCTTTTTTATACCTATTGGGTGATATCTAGCAAAATTTCTGTTGCAAAAAAAGTAGGCCGCTTACTCGCTGGAATTCCACTAGTGGACTCTGTGTTTTTGTTTTGCTTCGTCTTGCTCATATTTGAATCCGGGCAAGGTTTGGAAACGATTTTTTTTATCCCTTTAATTCCCATCCTCTGCTTCCTCTCCGCCCTGCTCCTCCAAAAAATCGCTCCCGCCACCTAATAACTTTCTATGCCGCACACCCTCACCACTCTTGTTTCCCAAGCATCTGCCGGACTTGGCTGCACTCCTGATGTCATCGCCGCCGCTCCTGGCCGCGTCAATTTGATCGGCGAACACATCGACTACTGCGATGGCTTTGTGATGCCCTTTGCTCTTGATCGCAACATCGTCATAGCCGCGAAACGCACGAACTCCGAAACCGCTACGCTGCGTAGTGCCGGAATGCCTACCGCAACCATTTCTTTAGCCGCGCCACAAGTCATTGGCGAGCCAACATGGACCAACTACCTGCGCGGTGTGATCGATGGATTTCAAAAACTCGGCTACACGATCCCTGGCTTCGATGCCTACATCGTATCTTCCGTACCCGGAGGTGCCGGACTTTCTTCTTCCGCTGCTCTCGAATGTGCCACTGCCACTTTGCTCGAAGGCTTGCTTGGAGTTGCTCTAACGAAAAAACAAAAGGCGTTGCTTTGCCAAAAAGCCGAGCACAATTTCGCGCACGTACCTTGCGGCATCATGGATCAATTTGCGTCCACCTTCGGCGAAGAAAATCGCTTGGTGATGATCGATTGCCAAACGGGCGAGCCAACAATGGTGCCTTTTGAAAATCCTGATCTCGCGGTGATCATCGCCAACACCAATGTGCATCACCAACTCTCCGATGGCGGCTACGCCATTCGCCGCAAGCACACCGAAGATGGTCTCTCGATCATCGGCAAGGCCTCATGGCGTGATGTGAGCATGAGCGATGTCGAAGAGAAATGGGATATGTTAGGCGATCCAGTCAATCGACGTTCGCGACACGTGGTGGGAGAAATTGCCCGCACCCAGGAGGCCGCAGCTGCTCTCGCAGCCAGTGATTTCGCGCGTCTAGGCACCTTGATGTATGCCTCGCACGATTCCTTGCGCGATGATTTTGAGGTTTCCTGCGCCGAACTCGATCTGATGGTTCACATCGCTACCGAAATTGGTACCGCAGGGGGAGTCATCGGGGCGCGCATGACTGGCGGCGGCTTCGGCGGCTCCACCGTGACCTTGTGCGAGTCCGCCCAAGCCGAATCAATCATGGCGACGATGCGTCAACGCTACGAAACCGAAACGCAGATTGTTCCTCAAATTTTCTGCTCTCGCCCCTCACGCGGCGCACATTTGGTAAATGTATGAGGTTAGAGAAAAGACGCAGAGACATCAGTGTTAAGAGTTAAGAGTTACGAGTTGAAAAAACTTTGCGTCTTCGCGCCTTTGCGCCCTTTGCGTTTAATCTACCCCTCTACCTCACACGAATTTCCCAATCCTACGATTTTTTTCTTTCCCTCCCAATAGAAAAATTTGATGATAAGCCTATGGAATTGGCGAGCATTGCACAACTCAAGGAGATGGCCGGGGATAGCCCGATGTATGCGGATGTGGACGTGCAGTTGCAGTCACGCCAATCAAAAATGACGCGTACCAATAAGCCCTACCTTGAGCTGGGCTTCGCGGATTCGACCGGAAATTTTTCGCTCAAACTCTGGGAAGATCGTCCACTTTTTTCGGTGGCACAAGGTTGGCCCGATGGGGTGATGATTCGCGTTTCGGGGAAATGGACGCAGAATCAGTATGGCCTCGATGGCAATGATCTCAGTGCCCGGGTGCTCAATCAGCAAGAGCGTGAATTGTTTCTCACCGGCGATCCCGATCTGCAGGCGAAGCAGCAGATCGATTGGCAAACGATCACATCACTGTGTTCCTCGATCCATGACCCGCGACTGCAACGTCTCACCGCGCGTTTTTTTGACAAGTTCGGCGAAATGTTTCGTCGCACCGCAGCGGCCCGCCGCAATCATCATGCACGCCGTGGTGGACTGGTCGAACACGTCGCCCAAATGATGCGTTCCGCCGATGCGCTGTGCCACGTGTATGCCGATTGGAATCGCGATCTGTTGCTCGTAGGAGTTTTGTTTCACGACTGTGGAAAGCTTTGGGAGAACTCCTACCCACGTGATGGCTTCGCCCAAATTCATAGCCTGCGTGGCGAAATGTTAGGCCACATCCCCATCGGCATCGAGTGTGTCAATAAACTGTGGTCGGACATGATCGAGGAAGAAGCTACTACGGATTGGTTGATCCTTGAACCGCGTTCAGAAGATGTGCGCTTGCATTTGCTGCACTTGATCGCCAGCCATCACGGGCAATACGAATTCGGATCGCCGACATTGCCGCGCACCCCCGAGGCCTTCGCGCTGCACTTCATCGACAACATCGATGCCAAGATGGAAATGCTCAAAGACGCCTACCGCAACGCTAACGAGATCGCCCCGCAGATCTACGAAAAAGTCTTCCCGCTCCCTGCCAACCTCGTCACACCACTGAGTAGCTTTTTTGTTGCCGAAGCTGATTTTGAAATCACCGAGCAAGATGCTGATGAGGTGGAAAATGATCAGAATCAGACGAACGGAGAAAACGAATAAATTTGATGAAAAAACTCTTCTTTTTCTTAAGCTGCATGTTGTATGCAGATGTACCGAAAACTCCTCCCATCGGCACAGCTTTGCCAGGTACGGTGATAGAGCAAACGATTGGTGGAGATGACGGTGGCGACTTCATTGATCCGAATCTGCAAAATCGAGACATCGTGGGAGTTGCCGATTTTGATGATGATGGCGACGTGGACGTGATCCGCTTTTCGCCTTCTTTGCAGAAATTGGAAATCTTTCGAAATGATGGGAAAGGCAATTTTACAGCGGGACAAAAATTGCCCTCGCTCATTCCTAAATATTTGCGCAAGGCGGGCATGAAAATGTTCGACGTTCTATTTGCGGACTTCAATGCCGATGGACGCATGGATCTTTTGTTAGGCGTGAGCATGACTGCGAAGAGTGGCAGAGTTTTCTCGACGCATGTGATTGCAAAGAATACGGGTAATGCTCGTTTTCGCACGTCACCATTGAACAAATCTTCACTTGGGAAGCATGATGTGAATCAGGTGATTCAGTTCGCAGATTGGGATGATGATGGTGACTTGGATGTCTTTTACGCAGGCCATTGGCGGATGAATCGGAAGGGTGTTTTGGTAAATCGAGAGCGGTCATTTCATTCGCTAGTTCAAGTTCCAGATGCTTTGGGTAGTCCAACGACATTGGTTAGCAACTATCGATTCGGGGATCTCAATGGCGATGGTTTGCTGGATTGCTTATCGGGTATGGTAGAATATGTTTCTCCACAATCACTAGATGAACCTCTAGGCTCGACAAATATGCGCTTGTATTTCGGCCTTTCAAAAAGTGATGAGCGTATGCCGTGGAGTGATTTTGTTACTCTGCCGATCAACCAATTTTTCACTGATGCGCTGGGGAATCCCACGACAGGTTATGGCCACGCGCTTTTTGATGTTGACCTAGACGGTGATCTTGATGTGCTCGTGCATACGTCCGATGGCGCAGATGAAATTGGAAACCCTGGATATCATACAAAAGTGTTGTTGAATCAAGGGCGCATCAATCAAGATCCGTCAAATTGGCCGAGCTTGCGGTTAGAATCGACTGAAGTGATGCGGCAATTTGTAACAGATTACAATGGTGATGGGATCATCGATCTTTGTGGCTTAGACTCATTTCTTAGCCCCAGCGCGAGTGGTCCTATTTTGCACGAGGGCCATGGCTTTTTGGGTGATTTAAATTTGTATAGCGTGACGATTCTCGCGATGACTGACATTGATGGCGATCGCGATGCAGACATTCTCTATCGCAACAGCAATGATGGATCGCTGTATTGGGTGAAGAATCCGATTCGATGAAGAAGCGGACTGAAGAGCCATACTATGCTAACCAATTTCCTCAAACACACCACCGCCTAGCAGGTGGCCGCTGTTGTAGAAGGCGCAGATTTGGCCGGCAGAAACGGCGCGTTGGGGGCGTTGGAAGACGACGCGCACTTTGCCGTCGGCGAGCGCGGTGACTTGGCAGGGTTCGGCTTTGGCGCGGTAGCGAGGTTGTGCTTCCATCATCGTGGTGCCGGTGACGGGTTGGTGAATCCAGTTGATGGAGCCCACGGTGCAGTCGGTGGCGTAGAGCCCTGGTGAGTCGGCTTGATCCCAGCCAACGACGAGTTGGTTTTTGGCGAGATCTTTGGCGACAACAACGTAGGCCATGCCTTCGCGAGGGGAGGCGACGCCGTGCCCTTTGCGCTGGCCGAGGGTGTAGAGATGGAGTCCTTGGTGGCGGCCCAATTTTTTGCCGTTGGTATCGACGATGTCGCCGGGATGATCGGGAACGTAGTGTCGGAGGAAGTCGCTCATTTTTACGGCACCGATGAAGCAGATGCCTTGGCTGTCTTTTTTGCCAGCGACGGGAAGTGCAAGGCGTTCTGCGACGGCACGGACTTCCGGTTTGAGCATTTCGCCTGCGGGAAAAAGGGCGTGGCGGACCTGAAATTGGGTCATGAGCGAGAGGAAATAGCTCTGGTCTTTGTTCGGATCGGCTCCGCGCAGGATGGCGGCGGATCCATCGCTGAGGATGCGGCGTCGCGCATAGTGACCGGTGCCAACATGCTCAAAACCTTGGCTGAGTGCGTAGTCGAGGAACACGCCGAATTTCATTTCGCGATTGCACCAGACATCAGGATTGGGCGTGATGCCGCTGCGGTAGCCTTCGATGAGGTAGTCGACGATGCGTTCACGGTAGGCATCGATGAGGTCGATGACCCGAAACTCGATGCCGAGGTGTTTTGCGACCGCGTGAGCGTCTTCCACGTCTTGCTCCCAGGGGCAATCCCCGGGAATGCCCTCAGAGTTGATCCAGTTTTTCATGTAGCCACCGACGACTTCGTGGCCTTGTTCGAGCAATAAGGCTGCGGCGACGGCGCTGTCAACACCTCCAGACAATCCGACGAGTACGCGAGCCATGAAAGAGTAATGCTTTAGTGTTGCGGCGGAGCGACGGCGCTTTTTAGAGCCTGAATGATGTGGATGATCGCCTCGGAACTGAGTGCTTTTTCAACGAGTAACCCTAATACTATGCGGCCGTATGCGGTATCGACGGGGATGACTTCGAGCATGTTCGTGGAGCCGACCTTGACGTGAACATTGCCGAGTCCGCCGTTGGATTTCTTTCTAGCCATGGCGAGGCTGCGTGCAATGAAGTGGAGACGACTGTGATCTGATTCGTCGAAAATGATAGAGCCTTCTTTATCGAGAATGAATACGCCTTTTGCGCGGAATTGGGCATGGAGTTCGTCGCGGAAACGAGATACTCGCTCGATAAATGGTCCGAGCGCATTGAAGGGTGCCGATGGAGGCTCAGCAATGGGTGGTTGAGGGGCTTGTGTCGTAGGGGCGCGCTGCAGCGGGGGTAACGGTCCAGCGCGAGTTGGCCAAACTTCTGCAGGCTGAGCGGGATTGGTAGTGGCGGGAATATGCTGCGCGTGCAAGGCTGCCTCGGCAATGCGTTCTTGCATAGATTTGTCCTCACTCCGCGGTGTGAGGACAATTGTTTCCGCTGCTGTAGGTGGAGCGGGCGTGGGGACAGGGCTTGGTCCAAGTCCTGCATATCCGACGAAGTCGCCACCGAAACCGGTATCCTCTGGCGTCTCCGGAGCTTTCGCTGGAGCGAACATGAGGGCCTCAGCAAGCCGCATCATTTCGCTGGGATCTACCCATGGATGCACGGGGTCCATCATGCGTTTGTGTTTAACTTTTCGATTTTTGCTTCAATTTCTGCCCGCAAGCCGTCGAACACAGCTTGGGCACCCATACCATCTTCTAGCACGCCGACGGGTAAACCCTTAGCGCTGGCTCTCACAAAAATCCCATCGCGTGGCACGGTGGTTTGCAGGACCATGTTTAGCGGTAAAAGTTGACGCAATGCTTGTGCGGCCTCACGGCTCTCAGCTAGCTCATTTTGGACCATGGTCAGCACCACGCCGAGCACCAATAGCTTGGGATTGAGCATGCGGATGCGGCCAAGGCCTTCGAGCATTTTGGGCACCGAGCGCACGCCGAGTGGTTCAGATTGTTGTGGAATCAGCACCGCATCGGAGCAGGCTATCACATCGGCGCTGACGCCGAAAAGGCCAGCTGCGGTGTCGATCAGGCAAACTTGATAGCCCCGTGCAGCGACTGCGCGCATGAAGGCACGGCTGCGAGCGAGGTGAGCTCCAGCAATGCCACCGCCAGCCTCGTAATTGCTCGCCTGTCCAGCTGCGACTAGTGAAAATGTCGATAAACGCGTAGGGACAATAAGTTTTTCGAGCGGCAGACCGGGATCTTCGAGAAAATCGTAAAATCCCGGCAGCATGCGTGATTGACGAGTCAGCGAGAGCCCCACAGACCCCTGTGGATCGGCGTCAACGAGAATAGTCCGCACTCCTGCTCTGGCGAACGCGTGCGCCAAATTAATTGCTACGGTGGTTTTTCCCACCCCTCCTTTTTGACTTGTTACGGCAATACTGATCACAATTTGATGGGCAAAATCTGGCAAGATGATAGCTTGCTCTCGCGAGAGCGAAAGTCTTTTCTTTAAAATGCTCAAGACAGGCACAAAAAAATCTGTAAAATCCATCACCATGATGTCCGCAACACCCAACGCTCCCCGCTTTTGCAGTATCGGATGCTTCAGATTAGGCATCTCCCGGGTATCGTGCCTCTTGTTTTTGCTCGCCAGTCTCGGCGCTTGCAAGAAAAACCACTTGGTATCTTCCGGACCACCACTCAGTTCACCCCGACTTACTACTCAAAATGCAAGCGATGGGCCCTCGCCAATCCTTCTCAGTCTTGGTTCATCAGCCATTTCGTGGCGTCAATTTACCCCTATTACACTGCAATATGCTCGAGAATCGCATAAAATGTTGCTCGTTTACGTGAGTTCCACCCAGCAAATGGAGGCTACCAATGTGTTCGATGCTATTCTGCGAGACCCGCAAACGGTGCGCGAAATCAACGATCAATTTGTGCCTGTGCTCGTCGATGGCGATGCGAATCGCGAAATGGGAATTCTCGCCGCCATGTTGTGCAGCGAAATCAAAAAACCCGTGTCGTTTCCTTTTATGATGTGGCTGACCGCCGAGGGCAATCCCGTGGCATGGCTTCCACTCGACTCGTATGCCGCAGAAGATGAAATTATCAGTCGCATTCAGCAGTCGCAAAGTGTCGTCATCAACATGTGGAACACGGACCGCGAGTATATCGAGAAAAATTCCGCCTCGGATAACGCGAATCGCCGCGAGCGTTACAAAGCTCCTACATTTAAGACATCATTGCCCTCGGAAAATCAAGCGTTGCTGATGGGCGTGTTTCGTCAACTGCACTCGCAGTTTGATCACTTCAGTGGGAACATTGATGGCATGGGCTCCCTGTTGCTGACATCCATTCAAGAGTGTTTCACCCAAGTGGCATCGCACCCAGCTCTCGATGAAATGACGCGGCAGCGAGCTCGCACTGTGATCTCGGGGAACGCACGGGCCCTCTTGAGCTCAGCTGCTGTTGATGCAATCGATGGCGGATTCTACACCTCTCGCAGTGATGCGAATTGGTCCACTGTCACGCGCGATCGTAATGGACTGATGCAAACGCGGGCGATTCAGAGCTTCGCGATGATCGGACAAGCACTCGATGATGCCAGTATTCTTTCGGCTGCCGAAAAAGCGATGCAATTTCATGAAGCGAACTTTGCGCTCGATGGTGGGCTTTATGCCAACATCGCGGCGATTTCGTTGATGCCAAAAGAAGCACAATGCTGGAGTATCGAAACCTTGAAGGCTACGCTCGCGGCCTCGGAGTATGCCCTGCTCAAGTACCATTATGATTGGCAGGATATGGGAAATGTCCCACCGGAGAGCGATCCGAAGCGAGAGTTCTTTCGGCTCAATTTGCTCGTGCCCAAGCATGATCTTGCGGATAGTGCGGCCCATCAATCGATCACAGCTCAGCAAGCGCAAGCCTTACTCAACAGCGCGCATGCCAAGCTCTCCGTAGCGCGCAAGAAATTACTGGAAACCTCCGTGCTGCCTCCCAAAGTGGCGCAGGCGCAAGTTACGTTGGCAACCGCAAGTGCCTATGCCTCGCTCTTTGCCGCTACGGGCAAGGAAGAATATCGCGCTAAAGCGGTCACGATTTTTGCCGCCTTCCGCCGAGCATTCCATCATGAGGATGGGATACATTTTTTTCAAGATTCGCTGTATCCCACCACCACCTTGGCGCGCGCAGGGTTGATTGCCTTGGCTCAACAAACTGCGCTGGATGTGTATGATATCACGCTCGATGAAGCTGCTCTGACGTATGGCGATTCCCTCTCGGACACGCTGGTGCAAGATTATCTTCTCGACGGCAATATCGAGGAAGTGCCGCGCTCAGCACGTTTCATTAATCTCCCCATCACCGATCAATCGATGATTTTTGACAAGTCCACCGTCGGCTTGGTAAAACAAAACTTGGTGCGCTTGCGTCACCTATCGCGCGAGGTACCAGCGAGTCTTTACCAAGCAGCGCAAATCAACGTAGAAAAAATTGAGCAATCACCCTTGATCCACAGTGATTACTTGTTAGGCTTGCTCTATCAGGAAAATCATGCCATCATTAGCCTACCTGCTGATGTAGATGATGAAGTCCGCCAAGCCATTACACGCTTGCCCTTGCGCCTTTTCTCCCGTAAGCTCACCCCCGGCAACGGCGGCAAAGTCATCTACTCACTTCATCGCGCCGATGATGTCACCATCACCGATGCCGCCGCCATCAAGGCGCTCGATCAGCCGAAATAATCGCACCTCATTTTCTTATGTCACGCACTTCCACACAATCGCGCAAAACCGCAGAAACTGACATTCAGCTCAGCCTCGATCTCGATGGCTCGGGCGTTTCCACCATCGATACCGGACACGGCTTCTTCGATCACATGCTCACACTTTTTTCGCGTCACAGTCTGATTGACCTCAAGATCAAGACGGTGGGTGATTTGCACATTGATGCTCATCACACGGTGGAAGATACGGCCATTGTGCTGGGCGATGCGTTGCGCGAGGCTCTCGGCACCAAGGCTGGCATCAGTCGCTATGGACATGCGTATTTGCCCATGGACGAGACGCTTGCCCGCGTTGTCATCGATCTCTCGAATCGTCCATTTCTCGAATTCCGCACGCCACTGCAAACAGCATCGGCACCGAATTTTCCTCTGACATTGACCGAAGAATTTTGCCGTGCACTTGCTGCGAATTTACGCTGCAATTTGCACGTCGAGTTACTCTACGGGCGCGATGGGCACCACATTGCTGAAGCGATTTTTAAAGGCATCGCCCGCGCACTGCGCAGCGCCGTAGCCATCGATCCACGCGTCAAAGGAGTGCCCTCGACGAAAGAAGCTCTCTGATTCGCCGACCATGTCTACCACCGTTTTGATCGACTATGGCGCTGGCAATTTGCGCAGCGTGGCCAACGCCTTGCAAAGCCTCGATGCAGATGTGCTCATCGTCAGCAGCGCTGCGGAGTTTCCTGCAAATCCAGCGCGTGTCATTTTGCCGGGGGTCGGTTCTTTTGGCGATTCCATGGAGGAACTTTGCCGTCGCGGCCTCGATGAGCCTGTGCGTCGTTGCCTCTCCTCTGGCGTGCCATTTCTCGGCATTTGCGTCGGCTACCAAATGCTCTTCGATAGCAGCGAGGAAAGCCCTGGTATTCCTGGTCTTGGCATCCTCAAGGGACAAGTGAAGCGCTTTTTGCCTGGCAAAAAAGTCCCACACATGGGCTGGAATTCCACGGCTCTCACCCATCCCGATCACCCTTGTTGGGCAGGGCTTGATGCAGAGCCATACTTCTACTTTGTGCACTCGTATTTCCCTGTGCCCGAGGAGCCAAGCATCATTGCCGCGGTCACCGAGTATGAGGAAAAATTCGCCGCCGCTGTGATTCGCGATCACCTGTGGGCGGTGCAGTTTCACCCGGAAAAAAGCCAAGATAGTGGATTGCAATTGATCCGCAATTTCCTGCAACAATCTGCTCCCGCATCGTGCACGATCTGATCCGCATCTCCGAGGTTTTTTCCGAACATCATGCGGAAATCCTGAAACGTCTCGATGCCGCGGGTGCGAAAAAACTGGGCACGGAATATTATCTTTTGCCCGGGCCTATGCCTGCGTCGGAACTCTCGCTGTTCGTGCGTTGGCAAATGCCGATCCATCACAGTTGGCCCTGTTCCCCCGAAAAGACTGAGCATTTTCTCGATAAGGCTTGTTATGCGTTGGAGCAAAAATGCGCCGCCGCTGGTGTGCTGCAAGTGATGGTGAGTCCGCTGATCTCAGGCTCACCGCATCCGTTTTTTAAGAAACTTGCCACCGCGTTGCGACAACGCTTGATGGCCTCATTGTTAGAGAAAAAAGCCAAAATCGACCCCGAGGAACAGAATCCGCAGGATCTCACCTTGTTTTGCCTCGTAGGCAAAGAAGGACTCTTCGCCAGCATTGCTACGCCGCGCGACTGCGGGGGATTTTATGCCGGCGGCAGCAAATACATCAGCCACAATGCCGCGCACAGCATCAGTCGTGCGGGTGCCAAAATCGCCGAGGCTTTGCATTTTCTTCGGCTGCATCATCCTGCTTTGCCAGAAACCACACACTGGCTCGAACTCGGCGCCAGCCCTGGCGGGATGACGGCAGAATTGTTAGAGCGAGGCTATCGTGTCACAGCTGTTGACCGCGCGCCGATGGATCCACGCATCAGCTCCCATCCTCGACTCTCGTGCTACGCAGAAAATGCCGCTGCATTTTTCCCGCCGCGTGGCGAACGCTATGATGCGCTACTCTGCGACATGAATGGCCCCGCGCGCGAGTCCTTTGCCATCGTCGCCGCGAAGCTTCCGTATCTAGAATCCGGAGCGCTGATCATTTTCACTCTCAAAACGCACAAGACTGGATCGCTCGATGAATGGTTAGAGTTGCGACGCCACGTGCAACGCGATGCCACCGCTGCCGGACTGCGCAGCATCGCACACACCCATCTCACCTACAATCGCCACGAGTTCACCCTCATCTGGCGCAAGGGTTGATGTAAGTCACAAAAATGGGCATTTCCCTCGATACGGATTAGGCAAATGTGTCCGCTAATGATTTAGCCTAGCGCTATGAAAAAAGAATTCAACGTCATCATCGAGAAGGATTCGGCAGGATACCTTGTTGCTAGTGTGCCTCAGTTGCCAGGTTGTCACACCCAGGCGAAAACTCTTGAATCCTTCTTGATTCGCATCAAAGAGGCGATGGAACTGTGTGTGGAGGAATACGGAATTGTTTCTGAACCTAACGACTTTATGAGCATTCAAAAAGTGTGCATAGATGCATGAGCAACAAGTATCCAAAGATATCTGGTCGCGAGCGGATAAAAAATCTCGGGAAGTTTGAATTTGATCTGGCGAGGATTAAAGGAAGCCATCATTTCTTGACGCACCCTGAAGGTAGAGCAACTGTGGTTCCTGTGCACAGGGGTAAGTGTGACGGACCAGGCTTACTGCATAAAATTTTGAAAGACACTGAAATTGAAATCAGCAAGATGAAGTAGCATAAGGCTCAAGCAAATTTCTTCATTCTTCAGACCTTAACGTCTTTGCAACAAGAGCGTTAACCCTATTTTTCCATTCACTTCTCATCTGGAAAATCCATTTCCACCCACTCATCTGAGCGCTTTTCATTGTAGTGAGCTAAGGCTAGCACAATGCAAATTCCTAGCACTCCGAAGCTGATTTCAAGAATGATCGGCGTGGTGATGATGTGAAAAATGCGCGCGCAAATCCCTCCGATCGGGTCGGGCAAAAAGCGTGCAGCCCACAGCCCCACCAATGCGAACATGATGAATCCGATGATTAGAAAGGCTGAGAGGAGTTGCTTGCGGCGTGTCATGATAAAAGATTCGGGTTAGTAGCTACGGCCCCAAATCGCCATGCGGGCACCGGCTTGGCTTGTGAGGATACAGTTTGCCGTAGCAGGTGCTTGCGGCAAGGCAACATCTTCGAGTGGCAGGCAGCGAATGGTGATTTTGTGTTTTTTGGCGAGTATGTCTTCTTCCTCGGCCGTGCCGCTCCAAGGAGTCAACAACCAGCAAGGGTTTTCGCTCGACCAATGAGCGTGAAACTCATCGAGGTTGTCACAATAGCGGATGTTTTCATCGCGAAGTGTGGTCGCTCGGGCGAGGATAGTTTGATGAATCGAGGCGAGAATTTCCACCGCCTCGCGGATGAATTCTTCTTTGTCGATGAAAGATTTTTCGTGCGATGCTTGATCGCGACGCGACATCGCCACCTTGCGGGATTCGAGATCGCGCGGGCCAATTTCGATGCGGATGGGCACACCTTTTTTTACCCACTCCCACTTTTTGACACCACCACCGACGTCGCGGGCATCGACGTGCACGCGGAGGGGATCGCCGTGGTAAAGCTGATTGCGCAAGGTGCTGGCAAGTGCTTGGCAGGCATCGATTACGGCATCTTTGGTGTCTTCTTTGGGCGTTACGGGAATGATCACGATCTGCTGCGTGGCGACGCGAGGTGGCAGGATCAGGCCATCGTCATCGGAGTGGGCCATAATCAGCGTGCCGATCATGCGCGTGGACACACCCCATGAGGTGGTGTGGACGTGTTGGATCGAGCCGTCACGACCGGTGAACTTGATGTCTTGAGCTTTGGAGAAATTTTGTCCCAAGTAGTGCGAGGTTCCTGCTTGGATGGCCTTTTTGTCCTGCACCATGGCTTCGACTGTGAGTGTCATCTCGGCACCTGGGAATCTCTCATTCTCAGTTTTTTCACCGGGAATCACTGGGATCGCGAGGTGATCGCGGAGAAATGCCTCGTATTCCCGATGCATCAATCGCGTCTCGACAATGGCTTCCTCTTGGGTTTCGTGCGCGGTATGTCCTTCTTGCCAGAGAAACTCAGCGGTGCGTAGGAACATGCGTGGACGCATTTCCCAACGCATCACGTTCGCCCACTGATTGATCAAAAGCGGCAGATCGCGATAGGAGTTCACCCAACGCGCGAATGCGGCACCGATGATGGTTTCGGAGGTAGGGCGGATCACATAAGGTTCGTCCAGTTTTCCGGTAGGAATCATCTTGGTCTTGCCGGTCACTTCGTCCTTCACGATTTCCAGTCGATGGTGCGTGACCACAGCACACTCGGTGGCAAATCCTTCCGCGTGGTCGGCTTCTTTTTCGAGATAGGAAAGGGGAATCAGCAACGGGAAGTACGCGTTTTGGTGCCCAGTGACCTTGAAGCGTCGGTCGAGTTGTTGCTGAATCAATTCCCATATGCCATAGCCCCACGGCTTGATCACCATGCATCCACGGGTTTCCGAATTCTCTGCAAGATCCGCGCCGCGGATGACTTGCTGGTACCATTCGGGAAAATTTTCTTGGCGTGTGGGAGTGATGGCTGATTTCGCGTCTGACATAGTTTTGGGAGGTCATTCTACCACAGAGCGCCGGAAAAATCACGGCTTATTTGCGGGTGATTTTTGCTATTCTCAAAACCGATGCTTGCCAGATGGGGGATCATGGGTCTAGGATGCTCTTCCCCACCATGATGATCATGGGCCCGTAGTCCAATGGATAGGACGATGGTCTCCGAAGCCGTAGGTACAGGTTCGATTCCTGTCGGGCCCACTTTTCATTCATGCTTTCAAATGATGTGCAAATGCTATGTATGCCGTGTGATATTCTCGCTCCAGCTGCCTTGGACCGAGTGATCGATGCAGGCAATGCGGCTCGACTGCATTGTAAAATCCTCGCTGTGGGCGCCAATGGGCCGACTACGCCTGAGGCCGATCGGATTATTGCGGAGCGCGGCGATATTTTTGTCATTACCGATATCTTGTGCAACGCCGGCGGCGTGACCGTGTCGTATTTCGAGTGGGTGCAAAATTTTCAACGCATTCAATGGAATGAACGTGAGGTGATTACGAAGCTGGAAACGATGATGCAGCGGGCATTTGAAAAAGTGACAAGTTTTGCAGAGTGCTATAAAACCGATCAGCGAACTGCGTCTCAAGCGATTGCGATCAAAACGGTCGCCGATGCGAAAGCACTGCGTGGATTGTTTCCGTGATTCGAGTCCATTCTTGCCAGTATCGCGAAACTGTGTAGTCTCAGCCCATGCAGACCTATCTAGATTTGTTGCGAGATGTTCTCGAAACCGGAGAGCAACGCCCTGATCGTACTGGCACTGGCACACGCGCGGTGTTTGGTAGGCAAGTGCGTTATGATTTGCGTCTGGGATTTCCTTGTCTCACGACCAAGAAATTGCACTTGCGTTCGATCATTCATGAGCTGCTGTGGTTCCTCCAAGGCGACACTAATGTGAAGTATCTGCAAGATCATGGTGTGAGCATTTGGGACGAGTGGGCCGATGAATCCGGCGATCTCGGTCCGGTTTATGGAAAGCAATGGCGCTCGTGGCAATGTGCCGATGGTCGTGTAGTCGATCAAATTACCGCACTAGTCGATGGACTAAAAAATAATCCCGCCTCGCGGCGCCACATCGTCTCAGCATGGAATGTGGGCGATGTGGAAAAAATGGCACTGCCGCCTTGCCACTGTATTTTTCAGTTTTTCGTGCACGAGCCTATAGATGGCGGCAAGCGCGGCCTCTCCTGCCAACTCTACCAACGCAGCGCCGATCTCTTTCTCGGCGTGCCTTTTAATATAGCGTCATATGCCCTTCTCGCGATAATGGTCGCTCAAGTTTGCGGCTATGAGGCTCGCGATTTCGTACATTCCTTCGGTGATCTACATCTTTATCAGAATCACATCGAGCAAGCAAAAACGCAGCTCACTCGCGCGCCGCGTGCTTTGCCATCGATGTGGATCGATCCAAGCATCACCGAGCTAGCCGACTTCCGCTTCGAGCATTTCCGTCTCGAAAACTACGATCCCCATCCCGCGATCAAAGCGCCAATCTCAGTCTAATAATTTCATCGAATATGCAGCGCTTGATCGGAATTGTAGCCATGACGAAAGATCGTGTGATCGGTCACGCAGGAAACTTGCCTTGGCATTTGCCTGATGACCTTGCCTTTTTCAAGCGCACCACCAGTGGTCATCCAATTGTGATGGGTCGTAAGACCTTCGACTCGATTGGGCGGCCCTTACCGAAGCGCAAAAATATCGTGCTGACCCGTGATCAGGCTTGGGTGCATCCTGGAGTGCTAGTGATCCATGAAGTGAGTGAACTAGCTGCTCTCACGGAAGATGACGACATCGTTTATGTCATTGGCGGCGCCGAAATTTACCAAGAATTTTTTCCGCAAACACAGGAGTTGCTGATCACCCACGTCCATGCGGATCATCCGGGTGATACGTGTTTTCCGGAATATGCTGGGCATTTTCCTTTGACTGAAACGGTTCTCGAACACGAAATGTTTACGGTGAAGCGCCATCAGCGGGAGGCGAAGAATTCCTAACAAATCGGACGATGGACTACGTGAGTTTGCTCGATTCTGTTTGGAAATCTTCATCGATGATGAGCGAGCCGATATGGCCGATTTTGCCTGCAGAATTAGAACTGCAAGCATTGTGGTTTGCGGGTGCATTCGGCCGTGACTTTTCCACCATTGATGGGCAATCGGTTCGCGTCGTGCAATTCGGTGAATGGAATCGTGGTGCAGGTCCGGATTTTCAACAAGCTGCCATTGTGCTCGACGGTGTGGATTTTACCGGTGCACTCGAACTCGATCCACACGCTGCCGACTGGGAAAATCATCAGCATGCGACCAACCCTGCGTATCGCAATGTCGTGTTGCACGTAAGTTTTCGCGCAGAAGATCGTGTGCATTTCATTCGCAATGATGTCCATCGTCAAATTCCACAAGTTGTGATTAGTCATGAAGCACTTGCACTCGCTTTGTTGCGGCCTCGCCGCGAGACAGCGATTGCCCGGTCGGGTCGCTGCGTGGCACCGCTTCAAGCAATGCCGCCCGTGGTCGTGAATGCACTGCTGCGCGAGGCGGCCGAGCACCGTGCGATGCTTAAGACCCGTAGATTTTTGCAAACAGCAGACGTGCATGGTCGTGATGCAGCGTTGTTTCAAGCTGTCGCGCAGACGCTGGGATATCGCAGCAATGCACTACCGATGCAGTTGTTAGCTCAACGTGCCACTTTGAAAAATTTTCGTGATCTCCCCGATGCTGTCGAGGCCATTCTTTTTGGTTGCTCGGGATTTCTCAGTGCGGACATGCATGAGAAAGCCGTGGGCTGGACGCGCGATTACTTGAGCGAACTGTGGCAAGCGTGGTGGAAACATCGGGGCAATTTTGAGTCGACACGACCAATACCTTGGAAAATGCACGGCCAACGTCCCGCGAATCATCCGCACCGCCGTGTGGCAGCACTCGCCGTTCTCGCAAAGCATTGGCCAGCGTTCCGCAAGGTTGCTCTCGCTCGACCCTTTTCGGCGAAGCGTGTCATCGAACATCTAGCAGCTCTGGAGCATCCCTTTTGGCAAAAGCATCATACGCTCGCTTCGTCTGCCACTCCGCAGGAGATCGCGATCTTTGGCAAGTCGCAAGCTCTGGAGTTGATCGCCAATCACCTCGCTCCCTTGGCCCTGCAGGAGGATGCCAATTTTGACTACGAAAAATTTGCAACGCTGCGCAGTTCGACGATAAACGAAAAAGTTCGCCGTGCTGGCATTCGTTTATTTGGCAGCGAGATCCTCGCGAAACCCTGGCAAAAAACACTCACTCATCAGCAAGCGCTGCTACAGATCTATCGAGATTTTTGTCTGGAGGATTTTAGCGATTGTGCGCAATGTCCTTTCCCCGAACAACTCGCTCAATGGCAAACATGACTGATACCGAAGCTCTCGTCGCGCTGAACTTACTCCCCCGCATCGGACCGGTGCGCGTGCGCAAATTGCTCGATCAATTTTCCAGCCCTTCTGCCGTGCTCGGTGCCCCACTGGATGTATTGCGTCGCGTTTCAAACATCGGTGAGGAAACAGCGGCCATCCTTCACAAGTGGGAAGATCATTGTGATGTCACACGCGAGCTCGATGAAGTCAAAGCCCGTGGCTTGACCTTGATCTCGAAGTTTGATGCCGACTATCCAGCGCCACTGCGCGATGCCTATGATGGCCCGAATGTTCTGTACGTTTGGGGTAAACTCGACGAGCGAGATAAGCATTCGATTGCAGTCGTCGGCTCGCGCCGTAGCACCAACTACGGCACACAAGCGACAAAGAAATTTTCGTTTCAGCTAGCACACGCAGGCTACACCATCATCTCAGGATTAGCACGGGGCATCGATACTACGGCGCACGAAGCCGCACTCGCAGCCAATGGACGCACTATCGCAGTCATTGGCTCAGGCCTGGCTAAGCTCTATCCGCCAGAAAATTTCGCCCTAGCAGAAAAAATCGCTATGGGCAACGGCGCAATCGTTTCTGAGTTCCCGCTGCATACGGAGCCAGACAAGCAGACTTTTCCACAGCGCAATCGCATCGTTGCTGCGTGGTGCAAAGCGTTGTTAGTTACTGAGTGTCCAGCGTGGTCCGGGGCAATGATTACTGCGAACCTCGCTAGTGAATATGGGAAATCAGTTTATGCGGTTCCTGGGCCGATCGATAAGCCGACTTCCGCAGGTTGTCACCAACTCATACGCGATGGAGCTACCCTAGTGTCCGATGCCTCGCAGATTATCGACGACCTTGGAACATTTTCATTTGGAAAGAATACTACGTTTATCGTA
This sequence comes from Akkermansiaceae bacterium UBA956, assembly GCA_002293145.1. Lineage (GTDB taxonomy): Bacteria > Verrucomicrobiota > Verrucomicrobiia > Verrucomicrobiales > Akkermansiaceae > UBA956. The sequence continues at coordinate 22,393 of DBCO01000012.1, forward strand.
GATGAAAGTTCCGAACGCGAGTTACCGATTCTGGAAGGTGATGAGGCTAAGCTTTATGCAATCCTCACGACTGAAGAAATGAGTGTCGACCGCATAATCGGCCTTAGCGGCCTAACTACTGCAACGGTCAGCGGCACATTGCTGAAGCTCGAAATGAAGCGCCTTGTCCGCGCGATGCCAGGTTTTCGCTTTTGCATACGCTGAAATTTTTGGTTACACTTGCAATCGTAAATCGCGGGCGGACCACAAGATGCCTGCTGCGGATTCGGCGGCACCACGCATTTTGCGGGCTCCGTCTTTGCGTTTGCCGCTGAATTTTTCGCGCGCTTGGGCGAAGGTTTCATTCACAAAAATCTTACTGCCAATCACAGCGCCATCGCTGAAGTAGCGGATGCGATGCCCTAACATCGCGGCCATTTTCATTTCTTGGAGCACTGTCTTGTTGTCATCGTGCTTGATGGAATTCGGATCTGATTTTTCTCGATGTTGCAAGGACTTTTGCGTGACTGCGGCGAGACGTTTGTTTTTGAATGCAGTCACCTGAGCCTTTGCTTCACCGCTCTTGCGCTCAAGGGCTACGCCTAACATTTTCCGATAGATTTTGGCGACTTCATTCCATTTAGTTGCATCAAATCCTAAGTCTTTATGGCTCATACTCGCTCGCACTAGCCCTTCGCGTGCCTTTTTTGCATTGCCTTTCGCGCCGCCGCCAATCGCTTCGCCGTAGCTGCTCCATCGATATTTCGCGGGATCGGTGACCATGCCTGCACGCACGGGATTGAGGTCAATGTAAGCTGCCATCATACGTGCGGCAATTCCACTTTCCACGATTACGCTCTTGAATCGTTCTTCCCACAAAGTTCCTTTACGTTCGTTTTGGCGATTGTACCACTGAGTAATCCGCTGCATGACGGTTTTCATGTATTGGCTCAGATTGTGCATACGGTAGGTATAGCGTTGGTGGATTTCCTCTGCTACTACGCTCAGGCCTTTTGTCCGCGCAGCTGTGAGCTGAATTTCGACTTCAGCAACAATGGATTCGCTGTAAATGGCCCGCAAGCGACCGAGTAATTCCGCATCAGTGAGTCCATCAGCGGGCATGGGGGGGACTTCGAGAAGGAGGTGAACGTGATTGGACATCACACAATAAGCGAGCACGCGAATCCCCGAAAAATTCTCATACATCCGCATGTAAGTTCGGAATTGCTCGCGCTCCACATCCCCCAAAACAAAACGCCGATCAACCACGCGAGAAATACAGTGGTAAATTGCCGGTTTTTCCCGCGAATCTTTCCAAGGAGCCAACCAACGAGCGTGTCTCATGCAAGCAGTATAGTGATTCGCAGAAAACAAGCAAGAAAAATATAAACAAAGTGACTGTCCCTACAGTCCTGGTCCCTATACTCCTGGTCCCTACAGTCCTGGTCCCTACAGTCCTGGTCCCTACAGTCCTGGTCCCTATACTCCTGGTCCCTATAGTCCTTTTTGACCGCCCCATATTGTGATCTTCAAGTCGAGTGATCACATTCTCTGATAGACTGATGTATTCGCTGCGCACCTCATTTTGAATCATGTATACTTGATACTGCTTCATGGCTCTACACGAAAAGGAAAAAGCCGCTGTCTTTCGACAACGGCTTTTATTGGTTGCGGGAAGAGGATTTGAACCTCTGACCTTCAGGTTATGAGCCTGACGAGCTACCTGGCTGCTCCATCCCGCGATTTTGTTTAATACGTCTTGCGGCGCGGGAGGGAAATGTAATTCATTTCAGGGGAAATGCAAGATCTTTTTTGGCCAATGATGAAAATAGATCTCAGACACCGTGTACGGCATCGATGAGACCTTTGGCAAAATGAATCACGGCATCGGCGGGGCATGCATCTTGGGCGTGGAGTTCGACTTGTTTGACCAAGGCTGAGCCGACGATGACGCCATCGGCGGCAAGCGCTACCTCGCGGGCCTGTGCGGCATTGGAGATGCCGAAGCCGACGCATACGGGAACTGTAGCGTGTTTTTTCAGTTCGGTGACAAGTGCTCCGATGTCGGCGGAGGGTGCTCCATGCGCACCAGTGACTCCCGTGCGAGAGAGTGCGTAGATGAAGCCTTCGGCTTGGGATGCAAGCATTTTGGCGCGCTCAGGCGGGGTGTTTGGCGCGATCAAACGAATGCGCAACAAGCCGGTATTGCCATCGAATCCATTACCGCTGCCCGCTTCATCGGGCGGCAGATCGAGCAAGAGAATGCCATCGGCACCGGCTTCTACGGCATCGCGTTGGAATTGTTCAAAGCCGTAAGCGAAGATTGGATTGAGGTAGGTGAAGAGGACTAGTGGCGTCTCGTGGGTCTTGCGAAACTCGCGAATCAGATCGAGCACGTGCTTGGTGGTCATGCCGGCTTTGAGTGCACGTTCGGCCGCCAATTGATTGACGATGCCATCAGCCAAAGGATCGGAAAAGGGTAGACCTAGTTCGAGAATGTCAGCACCAGCATCGGCGAGACGCTTGAGAATTTCGAGCGAACGATCGAAGTCTGGATCTCCCGCAGCTACATAGGCGACAAAAGCTTTTTTTCCGGATTGATTGAGCTGGGCAAAGGTGCGGGTGATGCGGTTCATGGGTCGTTCTAACGTTTTTTGATTCTTTTTCCTGAAAGTCTTGTAGCGAGGAGATTGGGGCAGATGCCTTTCAGGCGTAGCTGCTCGCAACCCGCCTCGATGTGAATGGATTGGCGCATGGGGCGGAAGCCGAGGCGGCGCGTGACGCAGTCGTTAAGGAGATCGATGTTGAGGTCTTCAAATTCGACGACTTTTCCGCAATCGATGCAGACGAGGTGATTGTGGGACGGCTTGTCGAGAAAGTTCGGATCATAGGTTTTCTCTTCTCCGCCGATGTCGATTTCGCGGAGTAAGCCGGCCTCCACGAGCAAGCTGATGGTGCGGTAGACGGTAGCCCGCGAGGCGCGTTTGTCGGTGCGGCGGATGCGTTCGAAAAGCTCTTCTGAAGTGAAATGCTCGTCTTTTGCAAAGATCGAACGCACAATGGAATCGCGCTGCGTCGTCCGCCGAAGCGAGCGCCGTTTTACGAATTCGTTGAAACGTTCGAGGATTTGTTCATCCATAGGGCGAGAGCAAGGTAGCGGATTTGGTAGAAATGGAAAGAAAAAGCGCGCGGAATCTATGGCCAAAACATGAAGCCGTGATGCGCTGAGACCTAGGGCCCAAATCACAAATACGCAAAGCCCGCAAATATGCAAAGCCAATGAACATTTTATCGAGTAACAGCAGCGCATAGCTCGCTTTTTTCATGGCGGTTTCAACTCGGAAGTGTAACGATCGCTTGCGGGACTAAAAATACCTTTTATTTGTCTTTATCGACTTTAGAATCCGAGTTTATTTGTGGTAAAAAAATCTGGGAATGACAATATGGGGTAAGTCACTTGATAAAATGAGAAATGATAGCACAAGACTCTGATGAAACGCAAACTTTCCGCTGAATTCCTCGGGACATTTTTTCTTGTTCTTGCTGGCACGGGAGCAATCGCTGTGGATTCTGTGAGCGGTGGCGTGATTGGACACGTGGGAATCGCTCTTACCTTTGGCTTGGTGGTCTTTGCGATGATTCAAATGTTCGGCGATATCAGTGGTGCGCATTTCAATCCTGCGGTGACGATCGGTTTCGCGGCATCGGGTCGCTTTGCCTGGAAATCCGTGCCCATCTATATCATCGCGCAATTTTCAGGAGCGATCGCCGCTAGCGGCTTGTTGAAGCTCATTTTACCTTCAGCAACAACTCTCGGACAAACAGTCCCAAAAGGAGGAATCGGCTTAGCCTTCGTGTTCGAATTCTTGATGACGGCATTCTTAATGGCAACCATCCTACGGGTATCTCATGGAGCACGCGAGAAGGGGATTACCGCGGGCTTGAGCATCGGCGCGGTGGTGGCATTCGAAGCACTCTTCGGTGGTCCGATCTCGGGGGCGTCGATGAATCCAGCGCGCTCGCTCGGCCCGGCTGTGATGACGTGGGATCTTTCCACGCTGTGGTTGTATTGCTGTGCGCCAACGTTGGGAGCATTGCTAGCAGTTCCATTATGCCAATGGTTGCATAGGATGCCCAAAGATCGAGACCCTGCGTAAAATGTTGCTGATCTGAAAGATGTTTCTGGATGTTACAACTTCATCGGCATGGGAGTGGGGATGAAGGCTTCGCCTGTTTTGGCTTGTTGAATGATGTTTTGGCGATTGATGCCAAGAAGAAGAGCGATGGACCAGATCGAGAACATCAGGTTGGTGCCGCCGTAGCTGATGAAGGGGAGCGGTAGGCCTGCATTGGGGCAGGAGCCAGTGGTGACGGCGATGTTGATCATGGCTGGCACCAAGATGATCAGGGTCAAGCCTGTGGCGAGTGTGCGTTCGAAAACCTGCTTGGCATGCATGGCGACAATCAGCCCACCGAGACCGAGACCTACGTAACAAAAGAGAACGCCGAGCGTGCACTTCAGTCCGAGTTCTTCGCCGACGACGGGTAGGATGAAGTCGGTATGAGCCTCTGCAAGGAATCCGTGTTTCTGTCGGCTATTGCCCAGCCCTTCACCATGCAATCCGCCTGTGCCGTAGCCGAGTAGTGCGTGCCATTGTTGTCGATTGACGTCTTGGATTTTTTTGTCAGATGTTGTGAAGTTTTCTAGTTGGGTAAAGGAATTGATGCGACGCATGCGGTTTTCGCTCAGTGAGATGAGAAATGTCACTGCGCAGATAGCGATCATGGCGCTGGGAATGATGAAGCGTGTTTTGGTGCCGATGCACCACATGGTGAGCATGCAGACGAACCCGAGAGCCAGAGCCGTGTCCATGTCTTCCTCGAAAAAGATCAGCATCACGGGAACGCAGACGATGAGACTTGGCAGGACAAAGCCGCGGAAAAAGCGTCCGATCTCGGCAGTATGTGAGGCGAAAAAGGCGGCGAGGCCGATGAGGGTGGTAATTTTTCCAATCTCGGATGGCTGGAACTGAGGCAGCAATGGTAGGTCAATCCAACGGAACGCTCCGCCGCGATTCACTCGGATGCCGGGGATGTAGCATGCGATTAAGCAGAGCAATCCGAGGATAAAGAGCGGCATTGCTAGGGCGCGAATTTGACTGGGGGGAAGCAGCATCAGCAGGAAGCCGCTGGCAAGAGCCGCAGTAAGAATACCAACTTGTTTGTTGAACAAGGACAAGGGATTCTCCGGACTGGCTACCCAAAAGCTGGTGCTCGCCAGCATGACCATCCCGATCGCGATCAGCAGTGCGACGGAGCAGGAGATCAAAATGGTGGCGATGCGGAGCATGGGAGCGATACTATTGTGCGGGAACTTTGATTATGAGGCCGATGTTCAGCGCTCGCTCGTTGCGAATACTGTTTGAGCTCATCAGCTTCTGTGGGCTGATGTTGTATTTTTTTGCGATCGAGTAGAAGGTATCGCCTTTGCGCACGGTGTAGCTCGTGAACTCGTTACTGGAGGTTTCCTCAACTGGAATGGCGCGCGGTGCACTTTCGAGATTCTGATTTGGGCGCACGCGAACAGGGCGCGATGCATTGGCTAGATCGCCGCGGAGTGCGCGAATTTCCTCGGGCATGATGGCGCGGATTTCGTTTTGCGGGACGCGTAGCACCAGTCCCGAGAAGAGTTTCACATTGCCATTAGCATCACGCAGGGCTTGTTCGCTGATGCCTTGTTTGCCTGCAATGGAGAGGTAGGTATCACCATTCACTACGGGGTAGCGCTGGTCGCCGGGCTGAATTTGCGGCAGATCCGTCATACTGGTGATGGCGGCTGAGGTATCGGGTCGCTCGCCAACGGCACTACCAGCGGCGGCAGCAGCTACGGCGAGTGGTTTTTGGCTAGAGCTGGGAGAGCTACCATTCGAGGGAGAGTTATTGCTTACCTCGGGGTTATTTGCTTCGAAATATTTCTGTGCCAAAATACCACCGATACCGACGACGTGCAGGAGTGCGATGACGATCAAGGCGCGACCGACATTCATGTTCGGGATATCGCCTTCGATGTCTGCTGGGTCTGCCGTTGTAGCGGCGGGGCGTCTGACTTGTCCTGTGACTTTGGCGTAGATTTTGCGAAAGACTCTACGCTGTAGGGGCTTGCGTTTGATGGGAAGGTTGTGTGGTTTCATGAGGAGATGGCTTAGCGTAGGTTGTTAACGTAGTTGCGGAAAGCGGTGCCCCGTTGCTCATATCCTTTGAACATGTCAAAGGAGGAGGTGCCGGGTGAAAAGAGAATGGTCGCGCCGCGTGGCGCGAGTGAGCGAGCGGTGTCGATGGCTTCTTCGAGCGAGCGGACGATGGTAGTGGAAACGGCTTGGCTGAGTACGGCACCGAGTGGCTCGGCGATCTGACCGAAGGTCACGGCAGAGATCGCTTTTTGCTGGAGCAAGGCGACTACGGATTGGTAGTCGAGGCCTTTTTCCTTGCCGCCGGCGATGAGCACTACAGGGCGGGTTTGTGAGCGCAGCGCACTTTCTAGGGCATGCAGGTTGGTGGCTTTGGAGTCATTGAGATACTCGACGCCATCGAGTGTGCGCACGAGCTCGCATCGGTGGGGTGGGGGGACATAGCCCGCAAACGCTTTTTTCAGATCGAGCGGTTTTCCGTAACAGCGGCAGGCTGCGATGGCGGCCATGATGTTTTCTGCATTGTGCAACCCGCGCAGACTGGTGTCTTGATCCATGTTCAATACAGTCTGACCAGCGTGCTCGATGGTGATGCCTTGAGAAAACCAGTCCGCCACATCGGTTTCGGTGGAAAAAGTAATTGTTTTGGCTTGGAGCGGTGGCAGGAGTTCGCCTGTGCGGATGATAGCGGTGCATGCGGCATCTTGATTTTCAAAAATGCGCCATTTGGCCTGGCGGTAGCTCTCGACAGTCGGGTAGCGGTCCATGTGGTCCGGGGCGAAGTTGAGCCATACTGCTACGTGCGGACGGAAGGCGTGGATCGTTTCGAGTTGAAACGAGCTAACCTCTAAGGCAATCACTTGCGGCATGGGATGCTGCATTACGACCTCAGCGAGCGGTTTGCCGTAATTGCCACAAGGCACACAGGAAACATCGCTGGCATTGAAAATTCGGGCGATTACCTCGGTGGTCGTGGTCTTGCCGTTGGTGCCCGTAATTGCCACGGTATAGCCATCATAGTAGCCCCAGGCAAATTCCATCTCGCCGACAACTTTTTCCGCTTGTGTGGAAAATGCCGCGACGAGTGGTCCGTAGGTGTCGATGCCAGGGCTGACCACAAGGAGATCTGATTTTACCTGAACTCCTATATCTGTAGTAGCAAAGGGATGCAAAGAAACCTCGGGCGCGAAGCCAGTGATGGATTCTGCTTCATCATAAACAGTCACGCTGGCACCTTCGCGCAAGGCTAGTGCGGCGGCGGCGCGACCACTGCGGCCGGCACCAAGGATGACAATATGTTTTGCAGAGAGATTCATCGGATTTTCAAAAGTGCAAGGCCGATCAGGGCGAAGATCATGGAGAGCAGCCAGAAGCGGATGATGACTTGGCTTTCATGCCAGCCGCCGAGCTCGAAGTGATGATGGATGGGTGACATCCGGAAAATGCGTTTTTTGCGTAGCTTGAAACTGCCGACTTGGAGAATGACCGACAATGCTTCCATCACGAAAACTCCGCCAATGATGACCAGCAGCAGTTCTTGCTTGGTAGCGATGGCAACAGAGCCGAGCGCACCGCCAATGGCCAGCGATCCCGTATCACCCATGAACACCTTGGCGGGGTGGCAGTTGAACCAAAGGAAACCAAAGCCTGCTCCGACGAGTGCCATGAGAAACACTGTTAGCTCGCCAATGTATTGATTGTGCGGGATTTTCAAATAATCGGTGGCGATGAAAAAATGGCCAGCAAGATAGGCGAGGATCGCATAGGCGAGTGCGGTGGTGATGCTGCAGCCGGTGGCGAGGCCATCGAGGCCATCTGTTAGGTTTACGGCATTCGAGCAGCCGATGATGACCAATGCGAAAAATGGGATCACCAGCCAGCCGAGATGAATGATCGGTTCTTTAAACAAGGGGAAACAAATGGCATCGATGGACATTTTTTGATCGCCTAACAAAAATCCGTGTGCAGCATCTCCGAAGCCTGATATTTCCTTTTTGTAGAAAAAGAATGCGGCAGCAATCAGCGCGATGATTAGCTGCCAGAAAAGCTTGGTGCGGCTGCTGACGCCATCGGACTTTTTCTCTTTGACCTTCTTGAAGTCATCACAAAATCCGAGAAGCCCGCAGGCGCCCATGGTGCAGGCACAGACGGCTACGAAGGGGTTGAGCGGATTGGCACATAGCAGGGTGGCAAGTAGAACAGAGCCGAGGATTAAGACGCCGCCCATGGTGGGGGTGCCGATTTTTCCGCCGTGAAGTTCAGCAAGTTTGTGCACCTCAGCTGCAGTACGGATCGGCTGGCCGAGTTTCATTGAGATCAATTTGCGAATCACCCGAGGACCTGCGGCGATGCTAATGGCGAATGCCAAAAAGCAAGCGACAGCCGAGCGGAAGGTAATGTAGCCAAACAAATTTAGCACGTCATAGGTGTGCGCCCAGCCGGGTAAACCGGCGGCGATTTCGCCTTCGTGCGCTTCTTTCCAGAGTTGATAGATCCAGTATAACATGACTATTGAGGGAAAACGAGTTGCATGACGATTTCCATGGCGGTGCTGCGACTGCCTTTGAAAAGTGCGGCATCGCCGGGCGTAATGATGGATTGCAGGTAGGTGGCGGCTTCTTCAAGCGTGGCGAAATGTCGCGCAGATGGACCAGCGTGAGCGTGGATCGCCTCGGCACCATCGCCTGCGGTGATGAGTTGGATGTCGAGGCTTGCAGCTTTTTCTCCAACACGCTGTGCGCCCTCGGCAGCGTGATCACCAAGCTCAGCCATGCGCCCGAGGACGGCGTAACGTTGATTTGTAGGGCTTACGGAAAATTGAGCGAGAGTTTCCAGCCCAGCGATCATCGACTCGGGATTGGCATTGTAGGTGTCGTCGAATACTGTGACGCCTTGGCTCACGAAGCGGCGTAGGCGCCCGCTGGTGAGAGTTGCTTGACTCAATCCAATGGCGATTTTTTCGCTCGAAATCCCTAATAGATTTCCAGTTGCTGCGGCTAGTAAGGCATTGGCTACCATGTGATGCCCGGGAACGGGCAGGCGCACCTCGACGGGGGCCTGATCTTTGATCAACAGGCTGAAACACGCGCAGCCGTTATCCTCGCGGATGTTCTCAGCGCGCACCGTATCACTGGCTCCACCTGTGGTGAAAATGCGTGCTTTGGTGAGCGCGCGGATTAACTCGAGAAAGTTGCAGTTGTGTGGAATGATCAGAGTTTGCTGGGCGGTGAGATTCGCTGCAATGGCGGCTTTTTCCCGGGCAATTCCCTCACGAGAGCCCATAAACTCAATGTGCGAGGAGCCAATATTGGTAATGATGGCGATGCTAGGCTTGCCGATGGCGGTGAGTGGAGCGATCTCACCGGGATGGTTCATGCCCATTTCATAAACCGCTGCGGCATGCTCTAGGGTTGTTTCTAAGACCGTGAGCGGAAGGCCGATGTGATTGTTCAAATTGCCGCGTGTGGCGTATGTAGGGAATTTTTGTGAGAGAACAGAGGCTGCAAAATCCTTGGTGCTAGTTTTTCCGTTAGAACCGGTGAGGGCGATGACGTGAATGCGCATTTGATCACGCCACCAACTTGCCAACTGTTGCAGGGCGAGTAGGGTATCGGGCACGAGGATGACGGCACCTTGCTTGGCTTCGCCGTTCCATTCACTTACGATGGCAACAGCTGCACCTTGAGCAAGAGCTTCAGCGGCGAAGCTATTGGCATCGAAATTTTCTCCGCGCAATGCAAAAAAAACGCAGCCAGGAACGAGCTTGCGGGTATCAGTACAGACGCCCGCGTGAGCCAAAGCCTCGGCATCACCGGCGAGGACGGTCGCGCCGAGAATCTGGGCCAATTGTGCTGCGGTGAGTGTTTTCATGGATCATGGATCTTTGTGACGAGGCTTGTGCGTTTTGCGCGGTGGCAGAGATTCGCGGAATTTTGCGGCAGCGACGACACGGGCGCGCAGGGATTTTTGTGCTTCTTTTTTATCATCGAATTCGATCGTGCGATCGGCGAATTGCTGATAGGTTTCGTGCCCTTTGCCGGCGATGAGAACGATGTCTCCAGCTTTCGTGGCCTCGATGGTTTTGAAAATGGCTTCGGCGCGATCTTCGATGGCGATGTGATGGCTGCCGCTCATGCCGCTGATGATTTCTTGCAATATAGAGGAAGGATTTTCACTGCGTGGATTGTCTGAGGTGACAACGCAGTAATCGCTGAGGCGCGAGGCTACTTCGCCCATCAGTGGACGTTTGCGTTTATCGCGGTCACCACCACAGCCAAAAATCGTCAGCAGACGCCCCGGCTCTAACTCGCGCAAGGTGCGGCAGGCGTTTTCGAGAGCATCGGGGGTGTGCGCATAGTCCACAAAAACAGTGGCTCCACCGGCGTTGCCGACGTTTTCCATGCGACCAGATACCTGTGGTGCATCAGCCATCATCGCTACGGAATCGCGCAAGGGTATGCCGCAAGCGACACCGGCTACGAGTGCGCCTGCGATATTGTAGGCATTGAAACGACCGATGAATGGTGCGCGGACGAGGAACTGACGGCCTTTGTGATTGAGTTCGAATTCCATTCCGCGGGAGGTTTGTTTGAGTGAGTTGATGCGGTAGTCGCAGTGCACGCCGAAGCCAAAAGTCATGATTTGCAATTGGCCTTGTAGCGACTCGGCGAGATCGGCTCCGTAGGCGTCATCGATGTTGATCACAGCCACGGGTTTTTTTCCTAACGGGTTATCGACAAGTGCCTTGAACCAAGCTTTTTTGGCGGCGAAGTAGGCCTCCATGGTGATGTGGTAGTCGAGATGATCTTGCGTCAAATTGGTGAAAACGCAGGCATCGTAGGGAATGCCGGTGATGCGGTGTTGGTCGATGCCGTGTGAGGAAACTTCCATGGCGACGCCGCGGCAATCGTGATCGGCCATGCGGCGGATCATTTGTTGTAGTTCGATGGGGCCTGGCGTAGTGCTGGTGGCGGGCTCGATGGTCTCACCGTCGTCGATTTTTACAGTGCCGAGCATGCCTGCGCGGTGCCAAGCTTGCTTCATGAGATGTTGTACTAAGAAGGCACTAGTGGTTTTTCCGTTAGTACCGGTGATGCCGCACATTTTCATGCCTGCGGCGGGATTGCCCGCGAGTGCCGCGGCGCAATGAGCGAGTGCTTGGCGTGGGTTAGAGGTGTGAATCCAAGTGATTTGATTTGATAGTTTAGCGGGCGGTGCTTGATCGGAAATGATGACCGATGCGCCAGCGGCGAGGGCTTTTTCCACATATTGATTGCCATCGACTTGCCCCCCTTTTAGCGCAGCGAAAATCATGCCGGGTTTGACTTGGCGTGAGTCATCGGTGACGGCGCTGAGAGCGATGTCTGATGGGCCTGAGATGACGGGGCGGTGAAAAAGGGGCAGTAGGGTGGAAAGGTTCATTGATTGACGACACGAGGTTCTACCGTTTCGGTAGGAGTAATGTTGAGGTGATGGGCGATGCGCTCGCAAGCGCGGGAAAAGACGGGGCCGGCGATGGTTCCTCCGTAGAGCGATACGCCAGTGCTGCTTGGGTCATCGATGACAACGATGCAAACAAAATCGGGATCAGCGGCGGGTAGCATGCCTGCGAAGGAGCAGGTGAAGCGGTTGGTGAAGTATTTTTTAGTTTCGGTGTTGAATTTATAGACAGTGCCTGTTTTACCGCAGGCGATGTATCCTGGCACGTTGGCTTGCACGGCGGTGCCTTCTTTTTGCATTACGGTGAGTAAACTTCGGCGCATCTCGCGGGCGGTGTTTGGCTTGATCACCTCGCGCACGACCTCAGGGGTCATCTGTTGGATGGCAGTGCCATCGTTGGCGATCACGGCCTTGAGGAGTTGGGGCTTGCGTAGCTTGCCGTCGCTGGCGATGACGGAGTAGGCGCACGCCATTTGCATGGGGGTGACACTGACTGCGTAGCCATAGGTGGAGCTGGCGAAATCGTAGAGATTCTCGCTGCGGGTGAAGCGTCCGTTGACTTCGCTGCTGAGGGGAATGCCCGTTTTTTTGCCGAAGCCGAAGCTCGCGAGGTAGTCATAGTGCTTTTGCATACCGACCATCATGGCCATTTTGAAAACGCCGATATTGCTAGATTTTCCGAGTACCCATTCGGCGGAAAGAGTGCTGTAGGAGTGGTGGTCCTTCATCGAGAAATTCCCTTGTTGGTATAACTTGTTATGACAGAAAATCGGAGTGTGGCGGGTGATCGCACCTTCGTTCATCGCAGCAGCCGCCGCGACGACCTTGATCGTAGAGCCGGGTTCGTAGACCATTTGGGTGGCGAAGTTGATGCCGTTGGTGTCGAGATTGTTGAGATCATTGAGATTGAATGAGGGATAGTTCGCGAGGCCGAGCACAGCGCCTGTTTTGGGATTCATCACGATGATGCAGCCGCGCGGTGCTTGGTATTCCTTGATGCCAGCGAGCAGTTCCTCCTCGATGATGGATTGGATCTCCATGTCCAAAGTCAATTGCACATTCAAGCCGGGGCGCGGAGGTAGGGTTTTTCCGGGTTCGGGTGTAATCAAAAATCCACGTGGATTGGTGACGCTGGTGCGGTGTCCATCTTTGCCCGCAAGGATACTTTCTAATGTTTTCTCTACGCCGTAGGTGCCGACTTCTTTTTTGTAGGTGTACTTGCCATGCTGAACCTCGATGATTTTTGGATAGCCGATGATGTGGCTTGCTAGCTCGGGAGATGCGTAGCGGCGGCGGGCGGTTTTTTCGAGCGAAAAACCGAAGAGTTTGTGGGTGTCGATGGCTTTTTGAACGCTCTCGTAAATGCTTTCTTCCATGTTGCGCTCTAGAATAAACCAGTCGTTAGGCTTCGAGTTGATCTTGGTCATCAGATCCTCGCGTTTGACACGAAGAGCGATGGCGAGATGGCTGACGGCATGCGTGAGGAATTTACTATTCAAGATCTCGCTCTCATTTTCAATCAAGCGCTTCATGGTCTTGTGCATGCGTTTGCTCTTCTCGCTATCACTGAGATCAATCCAGCCGGGCGTGGTGCTAAGTTCATCCCAGGCGAGTGATTTGGAGCAGAGATTGTTGTCGTTGAGGTCGTAGCGATTGATGCGCAAGTCAGCGAGGGTGATACTGCGGGCGATCAGTTCGTCATTGCAATCGAGGATGTGGCCACGGTTGCCTGGGAGGTAGGTGATCGTGGTGCCTGCGTTCTGCGCTGCTTGTTGGTATTGCTTACGATTGGTGTATTGGATCTCGATCATGCGCCACGACAAGTAGCTGAAGCCTGCAATGACTAGCAGGAACAGCGCGGTGCAGCGGCTGGAAAATTTACGAAGCATGAACGAAGGAAGATGGATGGGATGGCAGAATTAGGGACGGTTGTTTTGCAAGGAGAGTGATGGACCCTTGAGGCGAATGACCTCGACACAGTTGGGCGGAGTGGGCACGAGATCCGTGCCGTTTGCTTTGAGTTTTTCGCGGATGTCGTAGCGAGCGAGTTGTTGTTCAATGTCGGCTTGCACGCTGGGTATGCGGTCTTGTTGGAGCGACTGAATGCTTTTCTCGGTGGCGGCGATATCGCGCACGGTTTTGATTTGTTGATTGCGGTAGGAGACATGCTTGATGGCCCCCGCAGCAATGATGGCGATGGCGATGGCGAACATGATGTTACCGAAGGCGTGATTGGGTGACTGGGAGCGTGATTCGTTCATGACAAATATGAGGTCGGAAGGTTGCGATCATTACGCAGGGCGACCCGAAGCTTTGCGCTGCGGGCCCGAGGGTTGGCGGAGAGTTCTTTTGACCCTGCACTGATGGCTTTGCGCATCGGCAGGGTGAGAAAATATTCGGGATTTTCGCGTGGGGCGGGCCAGGTGGGGTCGTCGATGAATGGTTTGGCGCGGTGCTGGATGAATTGTTTGGTGAGGCGATCTTCGAGGCTATGAAATGTAATTACTAGCAATCGTCCACCTGGTCGCAAGAGTGCTACGGATGCCTCGAGCGCTGACTGCAATAGTGTAAGCTCCTCGTTCACGCGCATACGAATGGCCTGAAAGGTGCGGGTGGCAGCATGTGTTTTGCCGAAGCGGCCGAGGGCTTGTTCGATGGTGCCAGCGAGATCGCCGGTGCGTGTGAAGGGTGATTTTTTCCGACGTTCCACGATCAACTGCGTGATGCGGCGTGCTTGCGGTTCTTCGCCGAATTCGCGGAGCACTTGTAGGATTTCGCGTTCGCTGGATTCGTTGATGAAATCCGCGGCGCTCATGCATGCGTTAGGACCCATACGCATGTCGAGCGGACCGTCCTTTTGGAAGGAAAATCCGCGCTCGGCGCAGTCGATCTGATGTGAGGAGACTCCTATGTCGAGGAGGATTTTGTCCACTTTGCCATCGGCAGGGAGCTGCGGATGCTCGGCCATTTGCGAGTAGTTCGCCTGGAAGGTGTGAAGAGTCTCGCGGAATGCGGAAAGACGCTGAGTGGCAAAAGTGATGGCCTGAGGATCGCGATCGATAGCGAGAACAGTGGCGTTTTTTTTGAGAAAAATCTCGGTGTGACCGCCTCCGCCGAGGGTGCCATCAAGAATTACGTCACTCGGTTGGGCATCCATCCATTCGTCGACTTCATCGGCAAGAACGGGATGGTGGTAGTGAGAAGAAGTTGGCGGGAGAGGAGCCGTCCCTCCCCCCCCCCCCCCCCCAGCCATAAGAAAGGAGTCAGGCAGCGATGTCGAGTAGTTCACCAAAGCGGAAATTCGTTCCGCGGTGAAGTGTAATTGGTTGGCTGAATATGCGCCGATGATTTGTGGGCAGAGCCCTGAAAAAAGTGGCGGGAGAAGAGCCGTCCCTTGCTCTTCTCTCCGCCCAGCCAAAAAAGGGATTGCGAGTGGAGGTGATTTTTTTTTTGTTGCCTGCATCAGGATCGATTGCCAAGCACGTGCCCACAGACCTGCCACCCGCTGAGGCAGGGTCGCTGGGGAGTGATGGGCTAGTATGCTGTGCATGAGCGGGGAACATTAGAAAATTTTGATTTTGCTGAACTTCTCGTTGACGTTAGCCTTTTGGGCTTCCTTGATTTTCGCGTAATCGTCAGCATTGCAGATGTCAAAGTAGCGGCCGCGACCGACAAGGATCACGTTAGACTCTGCTGAAATGTTTGCGCGTGTACTCCAGTCTTTGGGGATGAGAAGCTTGCCTTGGTTGTTGATGGTGACGGCGAGGATCCCCTCGTAGAGTATTTCGATGGCTTCACGAATGTCGCCAATGTCCACACCCTGAGTCTCAGAGATCTCTTTTTCGATCTGGGCAAAAGCACCTACCGTAAGTACGCGGATATACTTGAACCCATAGCGGTCGGTCTCCTGAAGGATCAATTGTTCGCCTTCCTGGGGCCTCCACGCAACAGGAATGGATACCCGGAATTTGGAATCCATTTTGTGCTCTTGAAAGCCGATGAAGTTAGGAAGGACGAATGACATGATCCGCAGGTGCAACCGCGTGCCCAGAAGTACACCACAGAATTATTTTGCCGTCAATATGAAATTTTGAGTACACTTCATAATTTTTTATGGGTGTTTTGCCTCATTTCTTTTTTTATGCCATAGCGCGGAATCACTTGTAGAATCGTGGAATTCTCGCCAAAAAGATGATTTCATTTTATTGATATTTCAGTAATCTTAAATATGTTACAGAGGTGTTTTCGCTGATTTTTGGAATTGTTAGGCCTTAGCGGGTCGCCTTTTGATGGCGAAAAGGAGCTTTACAGGCCGGTTCGATTGGTCCACAAAAAGCTCATGACAATGCAACAATCGCCGTATGATGCTCCGCAAAGCACCATGATGCCGCAGCCGCCTCCAGACCTTGTGATGGAAAGAATCATCGAGCCGCCCTCGATCAAAGTTTTCGGGATTTTTCACCTGATTATTGCCGGCTTGGGGATCATCGGAACAATTGCTGGGTTGGTGATGATGCAGTTCACTGATCAATTTTCGAAATTGATGACAATTGCTCCTCCGGGGTCCACTGCCACTGGTTCCTCTCCTCAAGAATTGGCTATGAGACAATACATGAATGACACTCGCACCTATTCTTACATCACCTATGTTTTCGCCATCGTATTGGCAGTGATGCTGATCATTGCTGGTATTGGCTTGTTGAAGCGTCGAGAAAGTGGACGCGTTATGTCGATTCGCTATGCTTGGACTTCGATCGGAATGAAAGTGATTACCTTGCTGATCATGTTGACGTTTATGATCCCTGCTACCACACGATACAACGAAGCGATGTTTTCGGGAATGGGTTCTGGGATGGGATCTACTATGAATATCGTAACTCAGGCAACACAATTTCTCTCGCTTCTCGTTACGTGCATCTATCCCATCGTTGTGCTGATCATGATGCGCAAGGAAAAAGTGAAAACCTTCCTCGCGGGACAAGCACGATAATTGGCTCTAGCAAATTTTGTTTTCTGCTAAAAAAAGCTTCTCCTTGTCTGTAGGGAAAGCTTTTTTGTTAGATCGAGAAGTTGGGGCGCACGATCATGATGTCACGGCACCACGATCATCATTGAGGCCCGATTTCTCGAGGAAATACTCGTAGCCACCGGAGTAGCGGGTGACGGTGCCGTTGTTGATGTGCAGGGTGGTCTCGGCGAGTGAGCGAATGAAGTGCACGTCGTGGGAAATGAAGACCAAGGTGCCTTCGTAGCTTTTTAGCGCGCTGACGAGTGAGTCGATTGATAGGATATCAAGGTGGGTGGTGGGCTCATCCATCAGCAAAAGATTCGGCGGATTGACGAGGAACTTGACGAGGTTAAGACGGGATTTTTCGCCACCAGAGAGCACGGGTGTGCGTTTTTCAACATCGGTGCGGCGGAACAGGAAGGAGCCGAGAATGGAGCGGGCTTCGTCTTCGCGCAAGGTCGAGCAGGCGCTCATGACTTCTTCAAGCACGGTGTTGTTTTCGTTGAGCGACTCCGAGCGATGTTGGGAGTAGTAGCCGAGCTTGGTGGCATAGCCGACGTCGATTTTTCCGCCATTGATCGGGATGATGCTGGCGAGGATTTTAAGCAGCGTGGATTTGCCCGCGCCATTGGGCCCGACGAGGACGATTTTATCGCCGCGCTCAACGGTGAGATCGAGGTCTTTGTAAATCTGCTTGGTGCCGTAGGCTTGCGAGATTTTCTGGAGCTCGACGACTTTTTGGTTGGAGCGCGGTGGCTGGGGGAAGCTGAATTTGAAGGCTTTGCGCGGGGCGCGTGGTTTCTCGATGCGTTCGAATTTTTCGAGAAACTTGATGCGTGATTGCACTTGGGAAGCCTTGGATCCGACTTGGCGGAAGCGATCGATGAACTCTTGGTGGCCTTCGATTTCTTTTTGCTGATTGCGATAGGCTTGCACTTGCTGATCGTAGCGTTGCTCGCGTTGTTGCAAGTAGGCGCTGTAGTTTCCTGTGTAGGTGATGAGCTGCGCGGCATCGGGATCGATCTCGACGACGGATTCGACGAGCGAGTCCATGAAGTCACGATCGTGGGAAATCATCAAGATGGCACCGGAGTAGTTGAGCAGGTAGCGTTGGAGCCAGAGAAGGGAGATGAGATCGAGGTGGTTGGTGGGCTCGTCGAGCATCAGCAGATCGGGCTCCATGACGAGGAGGCGGGCAAGGTAGGCGCGCATGACCCAGCCACCCGAGTATTCATGAGCGGGCTTATGGAAATCTTCTTCTTTAAAGCCGAGGCCGCTGAGGATTTTTTTTGCCTTGGGTTCGAGTTGGTAGCCGTTGAGATGGTTGAATTGGTCCTGAGCTTTGGCGTATTCGGGGTCGCTGTGGTTGTCCTTGGCCTCATGCTCGCGCATGGTTCGAAGAAGGCCGACCATTTCGGGGGTGACACCCATGGCAATCTCGATGACGGTCTCATCGCTCGGTTCGCCGGCCTCTTGGGCAAGGTAGCCGGTGATGGCGTATTCGTCGCGTTCGATGGTACCTTCGTCGGGAGAATCCTCATCGAGGATCATGCGAAACAAGGTGGACTTACCGGCGCCATTCGGGCCGACAAGGGCGACGCGTTCGCCCCAGTTGATGGTCATTTCGGCTTCGCGTAGGAGAGTGCGGCCACCGAGGATTTTGGTAAGTTTATGAACGGAGAGCATAGGACATGCGGAAGGTGTAGGAGAAAATGGCGTTGTTCAAGAAGTTTTGAACAAGAAACGAGCGAGAATTAGGAGTCGATGGTGAGTCCGCAGGCTTGGGTAATTGGTTCGGCAAGAGGCTTGATGCGGCCATTGTCGAGACGATAAATCCAGGAGTGAACGGATATTTTTTGACCGCGTTCCCACGCATCTTCAAGGATGGTAGTACGGGCCACATGGAGGGCTTGTGCGGTGACATTAAGTTCGCAGAGTCGATCCACTGCGGCATCTACTGGCATGTTTGAGAGCTCATCGAGATGACGACGATGCAGTGAGCGTATACCTGCGAGCCAGTTATCGATCAAGCCATGGCGAGTATTTTCTAGAGCGGCGCGCACGCCACCACAACCGTAGTGCCCGCAGACGATGATGTGCTTTACCTTGAGAACATCAACGGCGTATTGCAGGACGGCGAGCACATTGAAATCAGTTTCCTGCACGATGTTGGCAACGTTGCGATGCACGAATACTTCTCCTGGAGCGAGTCCAGTGATCTGGTTGGCAGGTACGCGGCTGTCTGAGCAACCGATCCACAAGTATTCCGGCGTTTGCTGGTTGGCGAGGCGTTGGAAAAAATGCGGGTCGCCCCCGATGATCGATTCGGCCCAGTCTTTGTTTGCGTCTAACAATTTTTGTAGTTTCATACGGTAAATTCAGAGTCCCAGCATGTGGGTGATGTGTGTGGCGGTAAGGTCGCCCATGGTTTCGCAGCCGTGAAACAGATCAGTTTTGTGGTATTTCATCAGGTCTTTGGCGAGGCCGGTGACGTGATGACGTGGCGCGAGATCATCGCGGCGCATGATGCCGAACAGGGCCTTGAGGCGGGTGCTTTCGACGCGTGCACGGCGGGCCATTTGCGAGCGTTCTTCTTCGACGTATTGCGCGATGGTGCGGCGATTAAGTTCTTTGAAAGCTAGGCGTGTCACGTCGCGATTCGAGTCAAAGTGATAAGCGAGATAGGTGTGGCCTCTGCCCTCGTAGGATTGTTGGTCGAAGTCGATCGGGCGGACGCGATATTGCACTTCCTCGAAGTCGGGCGTTATGTCGACAACGTAGTTGACGCTACGCATGTCTCCCAGCAAACGAATGAAGCAGCGCTCGTTAAATTTGGTAAATTCCTTGGCGATCCGCACTCGATTGAGTTCGGGCCGTTTCAAGTAGTCGCTTTGAAAAACATTGCCTGGAACGCCGGCGATGTGCTCCTCGATGAGAGTGTTGCCATTGACGAGGTAGTTGATGCGATTCGGCGAGAGGATGTGCTCGAGCTCGAGGCCGTAGATGCGCGAGGCGTCGGCTTGTTTGACGTAAAAGTAATCGGAGTTGTCGTTGTAGAGGTTGGTGATGCAAATACGGAACGGTTTGGAATTTCCAAAATCTCCGAAGTCGATGCGATCCACACAAAGGTGTTCGTGCAATCCGCTCTCACCGCCAATTTTTAGTTCGGTATAGATGCGAATCAGTCGTGCGCGGAGTGATTCGCGCAGTTCCTGTCCATACATTACCGTCATCCACAGCGTCTCGTTGCCGAATGGATCATCGTAGGGGCATACGCCCTCGAATCGGCATAGATCATCGTAGACCATGGGAATCTCAAGCTGGCGGGCAAAGCGATGCAAATACTGGCGCAGCAGCGTGGAGGGGGCGTATTTTTCTTTGCAGCGTGAGATCATAGAGATGGTAAATCAATCAAGCAGCGTGCGGCGCGAGTAGAGCGCGAGAACCGGAATGCCGCGTGCTTCGATGGCTGCGCGTCCGCCTTCTTCACGATCCACCAAGACCAGCGCAAACGCGATTTTTCCGCCCTCTGCTTCGATGGCATCGATGGCCTTCAGCGTCGAACCGCCGGTTGTGATGACGTCATCGACAACGATTACGGTATTGCCTGCAGAAAAATTTCCTTCGATCTGCTTACCTCTACCATGGCCTTTTGGCTCCTTGCGCACGGTGAAAACTTGCAAGGCTTGGGCGGAGTCATCACGTGCGGAAGTCATACCCACGGCGAGTGAAATGGGGTCGGCCCCCATGGTCATGCCGCCGATGGCATCGATCTGCAGATTGTGCACAGCGATGTATTGTTTCACGGCTTGCCATCCAACTTCGCCGACGAGGTTTGCACCGTGGGCATCCATTGCGGTGACGCGGCAATCAATGTAAAGATCGCTGGTTTTCCCAGAGGCCAAGGTGAAGCTGCCAGTGCGCACGGATTTGGCGAGCAGTAAGGAGCGGAGATCAGTGAAAGAATTGGACATGAGCGGATTGTGGAGGATCTTCGGCGATCAGAAAAGCAGGAACCGTGACAAAAATACGATTTTTCGCGAAAATCAGAGCAAAAAAAAGTAGACCTACCCGCGGAGGAAGGTCTACTTGTCGCCAAAAGAGTGAAAAATTATTTCTCGTTGCTCACTTCAGGAGCGGGAGCCGATGGCAAAGAAGCGGGAGCCGATGGGAAATTCTTGAACGCAGGAAGCGAACGAAGTGGAGGAGCTTCCGAGTCGCTGTTGCAGCAGAGGTTGCAGGAGCTGAACAACAAGGCTGTGGCTGCCAAGGCGAGTAGTGTCAATGTGCGGGTCATGGTTGTAGTAGTTTTTAGGTTGTTAAAAAAATGGGAGAGAATCAGAGGGTAGGTGCCTTGTAAGTAGGCGCAGGCGGTGCATCTACAGATTTGCTGTAGCAACAAGAAGCTGCCAGAAGGGAGCAGGCAGCGATCAAGAGAAGTGTGATGCGTTTCATGAAAGTTCGGGAAAATCTGCGTGGTCTGAATGGTGTCTGCGTAGGCACGCACAATGACTGTGCTGGAGAATACTAGCGCACCTACCCACCAGTGCAAGGCAAAAAGAAGGGTGGTGAGCAGGAAAATGGTAAAATTTTGCCAAATCTGTTATTTTTACAACACTTTACGCAAAACTAAGCCAGTATAACTGGGCGCATACAATAACAATTTCCCGAAATTGCCATTCTCCGCCGCCACCGTGAATCGTTGATCGGCAGCCACTCTGTCATGTCCACCAAATTGCGCCGCATCCGTGTCCAGCACCAATTGCCACACTCCACTCTCGACCCACACCGGCCAATCCCGGAAGGATTGCGTCCCATGAAAATTCAGTATAAAAAGCAAATCTCCGCGTTTCCACGCGAGTGTTTTATCATCGTTGTGCTCACTCACATGCTCCGGCTTTGCGTCAAACCATTTAGGCTCCCGCAGCAGTTGCATCATCGCCCCATCAAAGTCTCCAACCCCTTTGTAACGTAGGTCTTCGCGATCTCGTAAGCTCCACTGACGCCGCGCATGTTGGTAGCTCCAGCCATTGCCCTCACGAGGGAAATCAATCCATTCAGGATGGCCAAACTCATTACCCATGAAATTCAAGTATCCATGCCCTGCCGTACCTAGCGTCGCTAACCGTGCCATCTTGTGCAATGCTACTGCACGCTCCGCCCGCAGGTCGCCGGAAGTTTTTCCCATCCCATTGTAGATTGAAGCATCTGCCATCGCAAAAAGAAAGGACTTGCCGCCGACCATCGCCTGATCATGGCTTTCTACATAGGAAATGATCCGCTCATCGGCGCGACGATTGGTCAATTCCCCCCACATCCAGCCCATGAGCCAATCTTCCTCACGCATGTCTTCCACACACTTGAACCACATGTCCGGCACACCCATAGCCAAGCGATAGTGAAATCCACAACCGCCCTGTTTGCGCGGCGCACACAACCCCGGCATGCCACTCACATCCTCCGCGATCGCCATGCTCTGCGGCTTCCATTCATCCATCAAGCGCGTCGCTAAGGTGAGATAATCGATCGCATCCTCATCAGTCCGACCATGAAAATAATCACCATACCCGCCAAAGCCCGCACCAAATCCATGATCGCGATACAACATTGAGGTCACTCCATCAAAACGGAATCCATCAAATTGATATTCCTCCAGCCAATAGCGGATGTTCGATAGCAAAAAGTGCCGCACCTGCGGTTTTGCATAATCAAAACACCGCGAATCCCAGACCTCATGGTAGCCGCGTTCACCGTCGTGAAAAAATTGATACGGCGTGCCATCGTAGTGCGAGATTCCCTCGACCGCATTGCGCACCGCATGCGAGTGCACTAAATCCATGATCACACGCAAGCCCATGCCATGCGCGGCATCCACTAGCTCCTTCAGTTCATTCGGCGTGCCGAATCGCGATGATGGCGCGAAAAATGAACCGACATGATAGCCAAACGATCCATAGTAGGGATGCTCCTGCACCGCCATCAACTGCAAGGTATTGTAACCAGCGCCGACGATGCGCGGCAGCATGTGCTCGCGGAATTCCGACCAAGTGGCGATTCCTGCCGCCTCCGATGACATCCCCACGTGAGCTTCATAAATGATCGGCGGAAGACAGTTCGCTGGCGTCGTGTTTTTCCAAACATGCGGGATTTCCTCCCACACTTGTGCCGAAAAAATATTCGTTGTGGGATCTTGCACCACGCGTCGGCCCCAAGCCGGCAATCGCTCGCCTTGACCACCTGGCCAATGCATTTTTAGCCGATAATGTTGCCCGTGCTGCAATGCTTCTGAAGGCAATACCAATTCCCAACAGCCACTGCCCTGCGCTTGCGCGAAAAATTCTCCACGCTCCTGCCAATCCGAAAAATCACCCACCAGCACCAAAGCCGTAGCATTCGGCGCCCAATCGCGATACACCCACCAGCCGTCCGCTCGCCGATGCAAGCCAAAGTGCTTATGCCCCTGCGCAAAGTCCGCCAAATTGCCGCCAATCTCGCGCACGATGCCTGTAATCCGCTCGCCGCGCTCCACAAACACCCCACGCCACGGCTCCAGCCAGGCATCTTGGGAAAAATCATCAACCGGTGCTCCCGCGCGTTTCATAACTGACATCCTACCAGCCCCCACCTCAAACCACAATCAAAACCACCAGCATACTCCGCATTCGCCCTGAGCGCACTTTTTTCTTTTTTTGTTACTTTTTTCTTGTCTTATTGAGATTCAATCTCAATAATAACCTCGACATGCGAAATTATTTACTCCTTTATCCCATCGTCCCCCCCCTTATATTTGGTGCGGCTTTGCTGCATGCTCAGGAAACCAATGCGACTCAGGCCACGGAAAATCTCGATGCCGTCGTCGTCACCGCAGAGTCGGAGTCGGACGGAAGCATCCAGGATCCTTGGCTGCCAGCCATTACGGGCACTTCGATTTTTGCAGGGAAAAAAACTGCGGTGTTGGATTTCGATAAGCAACCTCGCATCGTCGGCAACAATTACCGCCAAGCCTTGAATCAGACGCCGAGTTTGTTGCTCAGCGAGGAATCAACACCGTTGGTCAGCATCGGCTACCGCGGGCTCAATCCGCATCGCGCACAATTTACGCAAATGCTACGCGATGGCTTGCCCCTCCATGCGGATCAATTCGGCTACCCCGAGGCCTATTACACCCCGCCGCTCGATACCGTGGATCGCATCGAATTCCTCCACGGTGGAGCCTCGCTGCAATACGGCCCACAGCCTGGTGGCTCGCTCAATTATATCACCCACCGCCCGCGCACTGACAAGGAATTTTCTCTGCGCAGCCAGCACGTGGTCGGCAGCGATGATCTTTACTCGACCTTCACCTCCGCCGATGGCACGGTTGGTAAGCTCGGCTACTATGCTTATTTCAACCACCGCCAGTCCGATGGTTTCCGCAGCGCCAACAGTGATTACGATTTCAACAATGGTTCGATCAAATTGGTCTACTCGCTCGATAACGGCGGCAATTTGATTTTTTCGTTGGATAACTACGAAGAAACCCACGGCGAGCCTGGTGGCTTGACGCGGGCGGATTTCCTCGCTGGCAGCAGAAAAGCGACGCGTCTTTATGACAATATGACCATTAAGCGCGACTCGGCGACCCTGAGCTACGAGGTCGAACCAACACCCGAATCCTTTTTCACCGCTAGTCTGTGGTGGTCGGATTACACCCGCTACAGCGAGCGCCAACGCGGCGGTGGCTTCGGCACCTTGCCAGCAGGCCCAAGCTCCACCAGTAATACCATCGAAGATCAAAACTTCGAGACACTCGGCTGCGATGCCCGCTATCGCCTCAACTGGGGCGGCGAAAATGCGCACTCTTTCAGCAGCGGCGTGCAACTCTACCATTCCGATTCCCCACGCAAAGACTACCGCGGTGCCACTGCCAATGCTCATAGCGGGGCTTTGCGCAACTACTCGGAGCGTGAAGTGTTCTACGCCCCCGTGTTTGTCGAAAATCGCTTACGTTTCGGAAAATTCTCGATCACTCCTGGTCTGCGCGTCGAGAACTCGTGGCAAGAGGTTCAGGAAAAAGTCAACGCCGACAAAACAGGCGCAGGCACACCACTCGGCGACAAAGATGACCAAGCGACTGTCGTGCTTGGCGGCCTCGGTCTCGAATACGAAATCGCCCCCGGTTCGGCATTTTATGCAAACATTTCCCAAAGCTATCGTCCCGCCATTTTCACCGAAGCCGTGCCTACGGGCGGCCTTACTATTGTCAACGATGACCTCGAAGAAGGGAAATCGTTAGAATGCGAAATCGGCTATCGCGCCCATCCCAACGATTGGCTTTCGGTAGACACCAGCGTCTTCCTTTTGCAATTCCTGGATCAAATCGGCACCGTTGCCAATTCGTTAGAAAACGTCGGTGATAGCGAGCACAAAGGCATCGATGTTTCCACCAGCATCGATCTGCTCACTCTCGTCAAAGGAGCTAAGGCCGACAACACGCTGGAGTGGTTTTTCAACGCGACCCTACTTGATGCCGAGTTCATCAAAGGACCACGCAAGGGAAATCAACCGCAGTATGCTGCCGATTTCATCTTGCGCAGCGGTCTCACCTACACCCATGGTGATAAAGGAAAAGTCACGCTGAGCAGCACCTGGGTGGACGATCATTTCGCAGATGACGGCAACACTGCAAACTATGCTGTGCCCGCCTACCACGTTTGGGACCTCACCGCTGAATACAAGATTCACGAAAACCTGCGATTGCTCGCCGGCGTGAACAACTTGTTCGATGAAGACTACTACGCGCGCGTTCGCGCCGATGGAATCGATCCTACAAACGGTCGCAATTTCTACATCGGCGCGTCGTTAGAATTCTGATTCTTTGACTCCCATTTGTAATATGAGCAGCCACGGAGAATTACTGTGGCTACTTTGTTTGCCAAAACACACATCATCAAGCGCCTAGAATTACCAGATATTCTTGCCACTCTTCCTCTTCTCTGCATGGGAATACTGCGCTTGATCATGCCCGAAAACCATGAAATCGGTCTATTTTCTCTTGGCTTTCCTGTTAGATTCTGCTTTGCTCGCAGCAGAAAACCCTCGAACATCCTCCCAATTATGGCAGATGATCTCGGCTATGGCGGTATCTCTTACGCCTGCAATGGCAGCACCACCATCAAGACGACGCACATTGACGCACATTGATCAACTCGCGGCCGAGGGTATCCGCTTCACCAGCGGCTATCAATTTTGTAAGAAACCAATTCTACAAAGGGACAGACCTTTTGTAGAGAATTTTCTTGCCATATTGGATTGACTCTTTAGAATGTGGCGGTGAGAAAGGCACGTTGGTTGGCTC
>DBCO01000018.1 GCA_002293145.1 Akkermansiaceae bacterium UBA956
CCCATCGGAGAGCGTTTACCGGCGTGCCATCTATTATGCCAGATGCACTAATTACATTTCCTAAATAATCCCACTCACCCACCCCATCATTCCCCACAAACCCATACAAATTCATTCCTCCTAGCTCCTCAATCGGATCACGATTGATCCAGCGGCCGAGTGACGGGCTATACTGAACTGGACCCAGTAGTCTGACCAGAGGTCAGGTTAGTTATGTTGTGGTGTGCTCAGGCACTAAGTATAAGTCTATGCGCACTTAGTTTCCACCATTCCCATCAATCCTCACGCATCTCTTTCGCCCTCGGGCTGTTGGAAGCGGATTTTTAGTTTTCCGGTTGGTTGTTTCATTTGATCGGACAAGGTGGGGACTTGAGTGGGGCTGGGGGCTGCTACTGAGCCATCGAGAGCATTGCGCAGGGCTCCTTCGACGAGTTGGCCGCAGTGAATTTTCATCGGCGGCAGGGCTCCTAGATCGCCGCTGAGTTCTTGTGCGGAAAGTGCGCGCGCTTGATCGAGGGTTTTGCCTTTGAGCAGCTCGGTGGCCATCGAGGCTACGGCGATGGCTGTTTGGCAGCCGAAGCTTTGGAATGAGGCGCGATCGATGACTTTTTGGCCGTCTTTTTCGGTAAATTTCAGCCACATGCGCAACATGTCGCCGCACTCGGGTGAGCCGACGGTGCCTACGCTGTCGGCATCGGACATTTCACCCTGATTTTGTGGGTCGACGAGGGCCTTGCGGACATTTTCTTCAAAGTCGTTCATGGGCACAACTAACCATGTGATGCTGTGATTAGCAAGTCTGCTGCGTGGGCTGTCGAAGATTTTATGCTTCGAGTTTGACCCGCGGCGGAAATTTTTCCAGAATCGGTGCATGGAAAGCGTTGAGGAAGTCATGGAGCATGCAGACGATCAACCACAAGCTGCACGATTCGCGTTCGCAGAGCCGACATCGGAGTTGGGTCGTGCTTTGGTGGAATTGCTGGGGCAGGAAAAAGTTTGTGATGCCGATGATGTGCGCGAGACCCATGCCTCTGACAAATGGTATGCTAAGGCGCGTCCAGAGGTGGTTGTTTTCGCAGAAAGCACCGAGGATGTGGCGAAGGTGATGGAATACGCGCACAAGCATCGCATTCCGGTCACGACGCGTGGTGCGGGTCACGGCTATGTCGGGGGCTGCGTGCCTTTGCACGGTGGCATCGCGCTCACGGTGATGCGGATGAATCGGATTTTGGAAATCAATCCGTTAGACGGAGTAGCCGTGGTAGAACCAGGTGTGATTACTGCGGAATTGCAGCAGGCGGCGCATGACTGTGGTTGGGATTACCCGCCTGATCCGGCATCGTTG
Organism: Akkermansiaceae bacterium UBA956; assembly: GCA_002293145.1. Lineage (GTDB taxonomy): Bacteria > Verrucomicrobiota > Verrucomicrobiia > Verrucomicrobiales > Akkermansiaceae > UBA956. Next base: position 1,346 of record DBCO01000018.1, read on the forward strand.
AAGGATTGCTCGATCGGCGGAAATGTTGCCACCAATGCTGGCGGACCGCGTTGTTTGAAATACGGCGTCACCCGCAATTATGTGTTAGGTTTGGAAGTGGTGCTGGCGACGGGAAAAGTGGTGCAGTGTGGAGGAAGGGTACACAAAAACAAAACGGGGTTTGATTTGGTGGGGCTGATGACTGGCTCCGAGGGCATGCTCGGTGTGGTGACGAAGGCGACACTGCGCTTGATTCCCAAACCTCGTTCTCGTGCGATGCTGGCGGCGATTTTCCCAGAGTTCGAGCAAGCGGCCGCTGCGGTGCAGGCGATTTTTCAAAAAGGGCATCTGCCCTCGGCCTTGGAGATCACAGATACATTCACCTTGCAAGCCGCGCGCAATCGACTGGGCGCGGATCGGTTGCCGCCGGGCAATGCGCATTTGCTGGTCGAGACTGATGGCGCTCCTGCTGCGGTGCAGGCTGAGATTGATGAATTGCGTGCTTTGTTGCGTGAGATGGGGGCGACCAACATCGATGCGGCAATGGATGAGCCGTCTTGCGAAGAGTTCTGGAAAATCCGCCGTGAGTTTTCGTATTCATTGCGTGATACGGGTCTTACCAAACTGAACGAAGACATCGTGGTGCCACGTTCGAAGCTCATTGCGCTGGTTCGTTTTGCGGAAATGCTACAACTCGAAACGGGCTTGGCCATCGCATGTTTTGGGCATGCGGGAGATGGCAACATTCACACCAACATCATGGTCGATCGCTACGAAAATCCCGAAACCCGTCAGCGTGCGGATGCGGCGCTGGACATCTTGTTTACCTGGATTTTGGCTAATGGCGGTGCGATCACCGGGGAACACGGCATCGGGCTCGCGAAGAAACCGTGGATCCAGCAGGCACTCGGCGAGGAGTCGATGGCCTTGCATCGATCGATCAAGCGCGCGGTGGATCCACATGGGATTCTCAACCCTGGAAAATGGCTGGATTGATTTTTGCTCAAAATCGCGCAACTTTTTCTCGCGGCGCTGGTTTGTTACCATGCAATCCTATGTTACCCAAAGCTCAAACATCCTGGACAAGAGAAGAAGCCGCGCATTTGCTCAATCGTGCTGGATTTGGTGGTGCTCCCAACTCGATCAATGACCTGCATGCGATGGGTCGTGAAAAAGCGGTAGATTTTCTGCTACAACCGACGGAAGCGCCCGATGCCTTTGCTGAGCCTGATTGGTGCCAACCCGCAAAAGTGGCGGAAGAGGCTCGTCGACGCTTTCAGTTGATTCGCGAAAATCGCATCGCAGCACGCGACATGACGCCCGAGGAGGCTGATCGCAAGCGGCGTGAAATCCAACAAAGTTTTCAACGCGACGAACGCCGTCGCGGCATGGAAGCGCAAGGTTGGTGGCTGGATCGAATGCTAAAATCGCAGGCGCCCTTGCGTGAAAAAATGACCTTCTTTTGGCATGATCACTTTGCAACAAGTGCGCAAAAAGTCCGTGAGCCGATCTTGTTGCTGCGTCAAAATCAATTGTTCCGCGCCCATGCGCTGGGGAATTTTAAAAAGCTCACGCATAAGATCACACAGGATGGCGCGATGATGCTCTACCTCGATTTGCAAAACTCAAAAAAAGGCAAGCCTAACGAAAATTTTGCACGCGAGGTAATGGAGTTGTTCACCTTAGGGCAGGGGAATTACACCGAAGAAGACATTCGCCAAGCGGCGCGGGCCTTTACGGGGTATTCGATCAATCGCTTGAGTGGCGAGGTCACATTCAACAAAAAGCAATGGGACGAGACGGAGAAAAATTTCCTTGGTGCGAAGGGCAACTTTGATGCCGATGGCATTGTCGATATCATCTTCCAACAAGAGCAAACGTCCCGCTATGTGCCGACGAAACTGTGGGAGTTTTTTGCCTACGAAGAGCCGCCCACCACTGCCGTCGATGATCTCGCGAAAACCTTCCGCGACTCCAAGTTCGAGGTCTCAAGCGTCTTGCGTGAGATTTTTCTCTCGAAGGAGTTTTATTCAGAGAAATGCATGCACGCCCAAATCAAGAGCCCGATCCACTTTTTCGTGCAGATGCTCAAGCAGTTGGAAATCCCTGAGATTCCCAGCGCTTATGCGCTCTACGTGCAAGCGCAACTCGGACAAATCCTCTATGCACCACCGAATGTGGCCGGTTGGGACTGGGGCAAGGCTTGGATCAACACGAACACCTTGCTGACTCGATATCAAATATCGGGCCATCTGTGTAAAGCGGGTAGCACGCAGGCTCCCGAAAAAAACATGAGCAAAGTCAAAGGCTTTGCGATGCCCAAGGGCGGCATGAATGCATCAAGCGCGGGGCCTAACTACGATGTCCTAGTGCCGCGCGATGCTAGAGATAACGTCGAAAAAATAGTCGATTCTTTGATCGATCGGCTGTTCCAACGTCCACTCAGCGGCAACGTGCGCGAGAGCTTCATCGCTTACGGCAACGAGAAAAAAGGTGTCATTTTTACCAACCAAGAAGTGGCTGAATTGATCCACTTGATGATGAGCACACCACACTATCAATTAACCTAACACTTTTCCTAATCCCAATTCTATTTTCTTATGAAAACACGCAGAGATTTCCTTCGCACCACACTGCTCGGCGCATCCGCTACTTGGACGGTTCCAGGTTTTGTCAACAACACCTTCGCGGCTCTCGATGCCTCCACACGCGATTCTGCCACGCAGATTACGACCGGCAAAGATGGTCCCATCTTGGTCGTCATTCAGCTCGCAGGTGGCAATGATGGTCTCAACACCGTAGTTCCATTTGCTGATGACGATTACCACAAAGCACGCACGCGCATTGCCAAGAAGGAAAAAGACATCATCAAGCTTTCTGACTATTGCGGCCTCAATCAGAGCATGCCCTTTTTCGGTTCGCTCTACAAAGAAGGCAAGCTCGGTGTGGTCCAAGGCGTCGGCTATCCGAACCCGAATCGTTCGCACTTTGTCTCGACCTCGATCTGGGAAACTGCCGATCCCACGACGCGTTCGAACACCGGATGGATTGGTCGTTACTTCGACAATGCTTGCGCAGGAGCTGATCCTACGGTGGGCATCAGTTTCAATAAAACCCAGCCCGAATCCTTTGGTGCGCTGAAAAATTCTGGCATCTGCCTTTCGTCGCCCGAGCTCTATCGCTGGATCCATGGCGGCGGCGAGCAAGACAAAGCAGAAGAATTTTTTGCCAATCTCAATAGCCCCGATGCGGATAAATCGCCGATGAAAGTAGAAGACGAGGCTCCTGTTGATGGCGCAAGCATTGGCATGGGCGGCGGAAAACCAGGCATCGTGCAAGGGGAATCAAACCTCGCTTTCCTCGAACGAGTCGCCATGGACGCCCGTGTTTCATCCTCGCAGATTTTGGAGATCGCAGCGAAGTATAAATCCAAAGTCACCTACGATGGCACACCGCTCGCACGCAGCCTGAACTTGGTATCGCGCATGATCGCTGGTGGTCTGCCAACACGGATTTTCTATGTTTCGCACGGTGGCTTCGATACGCACAACAACCAAGTCAACTCGCATGATCGATTGCTCAGTCAGCTCGATAGCGCGGTGAAATCATTCCTCACCGACATCAAGGCGCAGGGCAATCAGGATCGCGTGAGCGTAATGACCTTTTCAGAATTCGGACGTCGTGTGCAAGAAAATGCCAGCGGCGGTACTGACCACGGCCAAGGCTCGTGCATGTTCCTCGCAGGTGCTCCGATCAAGGGTGGGCTTTATGGAAAACACCCGAGCCTCAGCGATCTTTCGCAAGGCGATCTGAAATTCACGACCGACTTCCGCAGTGTCTACGCAACGGTTTTGGAAGACTTCATGAAAACTCCGTCCAAGGAGATTCTCAAAGCGAGTTATCCGAAATTGGGCTTGATTGGGTGACAAGTGCAATCACGACCTTTGATAGTGATAGCGAAGTTGCACAATAACGATGCCTGCTTCAGTTTGTCGATAGACCATCCTATGCTCATTTGTGATGCGACGGGACCAATAGCCAGCAAGCGCGTGCCTCAAAGGTTCGGCCTTTCCGATGCCATCAAATGGCGAACGTATTACACCTTTGAGAAGTTCATTGATGCGTTTAAGGACTTTCTTGTCTGTCGCAACCCAGAACTGGTAATCATCCGATGATTGTGGTGTGAAAATGAAGTTTACAGGTCGAGATTAATGTTTTTTTGAATCACGTCGCCATTTTCAGCTGCCTCAATCGATTCTAAGAGCCGTTTGGCGTTCACAGGGTTGCGAAGAAGGTACGATGTTTCTTGCAGAGATTCGTAATCTTCCAGCGAAAGCATGACGACTGATTGATCTCGGTTTCTCGTGATGATCACCGGATCACGGTCAAGGCACACTCGATCGATGGTTGAAGCAAGGTTTTCGCGGACCGCAGTGTAAGTAATCGCATGCAAATGGACAGCATAATGGACAGTTGAATTCGTCAAATGAATTTTTACAATCACTTCATTACATGCGATGAAGCCAAATAGAATGACACCGGGGAAAGTCTAAAAAAGCTGACGGGAGTTATGACTCGCATCATTTCTTCAATGATCTTCAGGTGCCGCGCGTTCGGCTTCTTCTTCGTGAGAGTGAATTTGCAGCGTAAACTGGACGTTTTCCTTGTCGGCTGCGGCTTTCATCACGCTGCGGATGGCGGAGGCGGTGAAGCCATTGCGACCAATCAGCAAGGCCACATCGGTGGAGGCGAGGATCAAGCGGAAGCGCAGTCGATTGGGCCCGAGCTCGGCGACGCGGAGTTGTGCTTGATCGGGATGCTCGATCAACTGCACGGCGTAGTATTGTAAAAATGACCGAAGTTGGTTAGCGACCGCTTGCATGCGCGCATTATGAACCAATTCGGCCTAACCCGCAAGGGGGAATTCATCGAATGTGCACGGAGGTGATGGAAAAGGTTTGGTTAGATCAAAGGCGCGATGTTTTTGCTGAATGCTTAAAACTTGCTGAGCATCCTGATTTATGCTAATTGTGGATGATGAATGCGATTACTGGTGATGAAATGCGAGCGTGCGAGGAGTCGCTTTTTGCGCAAGGTGTGACGGCAGAGGAATTGATTGAACAGGCGGGGCGGGGGATTGCCCAGGCTGTGCGCAAGTTTTTCCCGCAAGCGGGAATTTTGCGGTTGTATTTGGGCAAAGGCCACAATGCGGGAGATGCCTTGTGTGCCGCTCGTCATCTCAAGGCACGAGGTTGGCGGGTCGAGTTGCGTTGTTGTTACGAGGAAATTGAATGGGCGACTCTGACGAGAAAACAGGCGCGCTTGTTAGAACTACAGCCTCAGATGGAGGCGTTGGATGCAGGGGAGCATGTGCTGTTGATCGATAGCTTGCTGGGCATCGGTAGTCAGGGCGCGTTGCGGGAGCCGATTGCTGAGGCGGTGCGCGAGATTTGCCGATTGCGATCTGAGCGCGGTTATCGAGTGGTGGCAATGGATTTACCGACAGGTCTGGACGCGGATGAAGGCACGGCCACAGAAGCAGTGGTGGCGGATTACACTTTTACTGTTGGTGCCTTGAAGCGTGGGTTGTTGGCGGCGAGCGCGGTGAATTTTGTAGGCCGAGTGGAGCTGATTCCGTTAGAGGGGCTTTCCACGGAGCATCTGGGTAAGGGATTTCAGGGAATCGTGCCGCGAACATTCGGCGCAAGTTTGCCGTTGCGTTCGCACGATTTCCACAAAGGCGATGCGGGACGGGTTGCGGTGATTGCCGGCTCACTGGGCATGGAGGGAGCGGCGATTATGGCGGCGGCCGGGGCTTTGCGCGGTGGAGCTGGACTGGTGACTTTGTGGGTGCGTGGTGATTGCGCCGCGAGCATCAAAGCGCGCGTGATGCCTGAGGTGATGGTGCGGGTTTATGCGGATTTTTCGGAGATCGATGTCTCGCAAGCCGATGCGATCGTTTTTGGGCCAGGCCTCGGAAAATGTTCGGCGGAGGATTTTTTGGCGTGGTCAGAATGGCTGAGCGCGGCGAATTGCCCTGCGGTGATCGATGCGGATGGGCTGAATGCGATTTCGGAACATCAGGGGCATCATGTGTTGCAAGCGCGGCATGTGATCACGCCGCATCCGGGGGAGTTTGTGCGGCTTGCGCCTCATTCGTCGCGGCGTGGTCGGGAGGAAGGATGCAGGCATTTTGCCGAACACAGTCCAGCAGTGATTCTCTTGAAGGGTGCGCGGACTTTGGTAACGCAGCGCGGCGAGGACCTGTATGCGAATCTCACAGGACATGCCGGTATGGCATCGGCTGGGATGGGCGATGTGCTTGCGGGAGTGATTGGTGCCTTGTTAGGCCAAGGTCTCACTCCGTTGCAAGCGGCATGCTGCGGCGCTTGGTCGTGTGGTCGCGCGGCGGAATCGGCGATGCTCCATCAGCGGCGTTCGCAGGAATCTTTGGTGGCAACGGATTTGCTGCAAGAGCTGGGTGGGGCCTTTGAGGAATGGCGGGCGAGCTCAGTTTGATTTCACCGTGGCGTTTCATTTCACCGGAAATGGATCGGCTTGCAGGCGCAGTGATGCATCTTCGCTGGTGGGGGTAATCGGCGTTCCGGGATCACGTGCAGGGCGTAAAATGGAAACGCACAAGGCTATCAGAAAAAGACTCACTAGCCAGGTGACGAGCCACACGCGAGGGATCGGTGAGATGTTTTTTCCGAGTTGTCGCACGCGTTTTTCCAGTCCGCTGGGGGAGGCCATGGCCATGGCGGATTGCGGAGCGTGGGCGGCGAGATCGCAGAGAATGTGAGCATAGTTTTCTTTGCGGAATCCGGCATGGATGACGCGCGCATCACAGGCGACTTCGGATTGGTGGTGTAGTTGTTTTGCCAGCCATGAAACGAAAGGATTGTACCAATGGAGAGATCGGCTCAGCAGTGAAATGATGCGCCACAGGGGATCGTGGCTGACGTGGTGACCGATCTCGTGGAGTAGGACTGCTCGCAAAGTCTCAGCCGACCATTTTGCTGAGTCGGCAGGCAGATAGATGATCGGTTTGCGCCAACCGCATGCGGCGGGACCTGCATGATCGTTGAGCAGTCGCAAATCGATCGACCGGGTGAATCCTTGATGCTGCGCGCAGGAGTCTAAGGCATCGAGCATGACGGGATCGCTCACGGGGCGAGAGTTTTTTTCCCAACGCTGGAGTTGATAGAGGCTGAGGCAAAGACGGATCACGCACAAACTCATGCCGATGCTCCACAACCACCACAACCACTGCGGCGTGCTTTGATTGGCGGCTTCCATCACCGGAAAAACCGTTGAGGGAGCTGGCAAAATGTGCCACTTCGGCAAGCACAGTAACGCTGGCATGAGCAACAGAAGCAGCAGAGAAAAACGAATCAGACGTTCACTGCCGTTGCCGGATCGACGTTCCAGCCACCAGACCAGCGTGACCGAGGCGAACGAAAACACGCAGGCGTAGAGGAAAAGGGGATTCATGGCGGCGGTGGATCACTCGGTTCGGCGATGAGTTGGCGGATGCGTGTGATCTCGTCGGCTGAAAGTTTTTGGTCGGCGGGGTCGAGCAGAGATGCGACAAGTTTTTCGGGGCTGCCATCAAAGAAGGTATGCAGCAGATTACTCAGGGCCGAGCGCTTGGCTTTTTTTTCTGGAATGGCCGGACGGTAAATGTAGCGCCGTGAATCCTTGCTGTGCATGACGATCCAGTTTTTTTGCTCCAGTGTCGCGAGGAGGGCGCGGATGGCCGAATAGCTGGGCGGATCGGGTAGCTCATCCATGACTTCTTGCGCCGAGGCCTGACCGAGACGAAAGAGAATGTCCATCACTTGGCGCTCGCGGCGTGTTAATGCTTGTTCCAAAGGAGTGTCCACGCGCTCAGTATATGATATGCTGGAAAAACTGCAATTAAAATGTTGAAAAAAGTGCAGGAACGATTGACCGCTAGCTGCGGAAACTGCTTTCGTGAAGCTGACTTTCAAGAAGGTGTTTTTTGCTTTTGCCTTTTGCGTTTTCTTGTCTAGTCTCTCTGCGTGAGGGAAATTGAGGGGATCACAGACCAGAGAACCGGGGCCGATTATGTTCGGGCGATGTATCGGGCGATGGTGCAAGCCCGATTGTTGGAAAATAAGCTATCGAGCCTCTACAAGGCAGGGAAAATCGTCGGTGGCGTGTATCTCGGCAAGGGCCAAGAAGCCGTCAGTGCCGCGCTGGGAACAGCACTCGTTCCTGGAAAAGATGTCTTTGCTCCGCTCATTCGCGATCAGGCGGGGCGCACCGGTTTTGGCGAGCCGTTCATTGATTGCGCCAGGGCGTATTTGGGCTCTGCTCTCGGGCCGATGAAAGGGCGCGATGGCAACATTCACCGTGGCAGACCGCAGGAAGGAATGTTGGCTATGATCAGCCACCTCGGCTCTGCGGTTTCGGTCGTGGCGGGCTCACTTTTTGCCAAGCGTCTCAAAGGCGAGCTCGATGGCGCAGTCGGCGCGACTTGTGTCGGCGATGGCGCAACTTCGACGGGTGCTTTTCATGAGGGCCTCAACATGGCAGCGGTCGAAAAACTACCTCTCGTGGTGATCGTCGCGAACAATCAGTTTGCCTACTCGACGCCGACGAATCGCCAGTATGCCTGCGAGGATCTGGTCGATCGCGCACGCGGCTACGGTGTCACGGGGCATAGCGTCGATGGCACTGATTTCTTGGCATGCGCGGCAGTCATCGGCGCCGCAGTTGCCGATGCTCGTGCGGGCAAAGGCCCACAAATGGTCGTCGCAAAATTGCTACGTCTCGGTGGCCATGGTGAGCACGACGATGCCTCCTATGTGCCTAACATGGTCAAAGCTGGACCCTACGGGCGCGATTGCATCGATGTCGCAGAAAAACAACTCGTCGAGCATGGCATCATGAGCGCGGAGGAAATTCAGCACATCCGTGAAACCGCTACCATCGAGGTGCAGGCCGCCGTCGCCCAGGCACAGCAGGAGCCCGTGCCCGATCCCTACCAAGAAGTGTGGCAGGCATGGAGCACAAAAGAATTTTATGCGGAAAACCCTTAAACCATGAGCGTAACCTACATTGATGCCATCCGTGAGGCGCAAGAGCATTTGCTGCGCGATGACCCGAGAGTGTTTCTCTACGGCCAAGACATCGCCGCATTTGGAGGTGCCTTTAAGGCGACAAAAGGACTCGCTGAGATGTATCCGGAGCGTGTGCTCGATGCGCCGATTAGCGAGGATGCGATGGCAGGCTTAGCCATTGGTGCGGCCTTGCAGGGCATGCGTCCGATCATCGAAATGCAGTTTGCCGATTTCTCGTCGATCGCTTTCAATCAGATCGTCAATCACGCCGCGACTCATTTTTATCGCACCGGCATGCCCGTGCCGATCACTGTGCGTCTGCCTTCTGGCGGCACCGCTGGCTCGGGGCCCTTTCATAGCCAAAGCATGGAAGCGCTCTACGCGCACTACCCTGGTGTCGTCGTGGTGACACCTGCCACCGTCGCCGATGCCTACCAAATGCTCATCGACTCGGTGAAACTGGACGACCCGGTGATTTTCTGCGAGCATAAGTTTCTCTACCGTTGGCTCAAAGCGAAAAGCTTCCAAGGCGATGGACTCCCCATCGGCAAGGCCCGCATCACTCGCATGGGACGCCATGCTACTGTGGTTACCTACAGCGCGATGGTCCATGAAGCTGTGCGTGCCGCGGATCGCTTGCAAAAAGAATCGGGCTGGGAGATCGAGGTCGTCGATTTGCGAAGCGTCAAGCCGCTCGATATCGACACCGTGCTCGCCAGCGTAGCACGCACCGGTCGACTTCTCGCCCTCGGCGAGGCATTTCCTTGGGGCGGCGTGACTGCAGAGGTCGTGGCCCGCGTCGTCGCTGATGGCTTCCACTTGTTAGAGGCGCCGCCGATGCGTCTGAACTCGCGAGACACACCCGTGCCGTATCATCCTAAGCTGTGGGCGGCGCATCGTCCCACACCGGAATCGATCTGTGATTCCTTGCGCAAACTTTTATCTTACTAACGAAAATTCATTATGCCCAGAGTTGCCATCGTCATGCCTCAATTAGGAGAATCCATCGCCGAAGCCACGGTGGTGCGTTTGTTGATCCAAGCAGGAGGCAGCGTCACGACCGACCAAGAGGTCATGGAGGTGGAGACCAACAAAGCAACCATGGGCGTGACTGCCTTGTGCTCGGGCACCGTTGAGGAACTTCGTGCCGAAGAGGGTATCAGCTATGCAGTTGGCACGATCTTGGGCATTCTCGATGTGACCGAAGAAGAAGTCGCCCGCACGGGAGTGGATACCTTAGAGGCGCTCGAACTGAAACGTCAGGCCGCAGCGGTCGAAGAAGCGCAAGCGCAATCGGGTGAACAAAATTTGCACTTTGCCGTCGAGGGCGATGGTTATGAAGAAGTCGTGCCACAAGTGGTGCCCACCATCCGCGGACTTTGTGTGCCCACGGGCACGATGGGCGCTCATTACATTTCTCCACGGATGCGCGCGCGCATGGATGAGATGGGTCTGCGCGAAGCCGATCTTTCAGCGATTGTCGGCAGCGGCACGGGTGGTCGCGTGACCGTCGATGACCTCGAAAAATTTCTCGACTACATCCAGACCTGGCCGAGCAGCAATGCCTCGCCGATGCGCCTCGCCGTGGCCGATGCCATGCGCCGCAGCTGGACTCGTCCTCTCGCTACGGTCGGAGCTTCGGTCGGCTTGGACAAGCTGCTGCAACACCGCAAAGCCCAGCAAAAGAAACCAGGCCTGACCTTGTATCTTCTGCGCGCCTTTGCCCTTGCCGTGAAAGAACAGCCTGCCGTTGCAGGATTCCTCATCGGCAGCAAGGTCGTGCATCCGCGTTCCTACGACATCGGCGTCGCCGTCGCGGTCGAGGATGGCGTGCTGGTTCCCGTGATTCGCAATGTCGATCAGAAATCCCTCAGTGATTTGGTGCAAGAATACGACGACATCGTTGATCGCGCACGCCGCCGTCGCCTGACCGAGGCCGATACCAAAGGCGGCATTGCCACCGTGACCAACTTCGGCACCTTCGGCCTCACCTGGGGCACACCGATTCCCTTGCCAAACGAAACTCTAATTCTCGGCATCGGCGCAGGGGTGAAAAAACCCGTTTGGTCCGAGAAAATCAGCGCCTTCGTCCCCGCGACCGAGGCCGATCTCGAAATGACCTTTGACCACCGCGTCGTCGATGGCGGCGGAGCAGGCTTGCTACTCAAGCGCATTGTCGATCTCCTGCAAAACCCCGCGGAATTGTGAGGAAATCGCTTGGCTTTTGTGAAAGTCTTTCCTCCAGATCTGCGTATTATCATTAAACATATGCTTCGCCATTCATTATTAGTGACTTTTTTTGTTTCTACTCTCCAGGCGGGGGAGTTGAGTTTCAATCGCGACATTCGGCCGATTTTCACGAAACATTGCACGGCGTGCCATGGTGGGGTGAAAGAGGCGGGGGAAATTTCTTTGATTCTGCGGGACAAAGCGCTCGGTGAGGGCGAATCGGGCAACCGTGCGATCGTTCCGGGAGATCCTGTGCAGTCGGAGCTGATGCGCCGCATCACGTCGAAAGATCCCGATGAGATCATGCCGAAGCCGAAGCATGGACCGCCCCTGGCGGACGAGGAAATTGCTACCATCCGGCAATGGATTCAGGAAGGTGCGGAGTGGGAAGAATTGTGGTCCTTTACGCAGCCCAAGGAGGTTGCTGTCACGGTGAAAAAAGCCGATTGGCCCAAGCAAGTTCTCGATCTGCATGTGCTGGCAAAACTGGAGCAGGCGGGACTTTCGCCATCGCCAGAATCAGGAAAGGCCGAGTGGTTTCGCCGCGTTTCACTCGATCTGACTGGTCTGCCGCCCAGCCCTGAAGATTGGGCCTTGTTTCGTGATGATGCGGCTGCGGATGCTTATGAAAAAGCCGTTGATCGCTTGTTGGCATCGCCGCATTTTGGTGAGCGCTGGGCGGTGATGTGGATGGACTTAGCACGCTACTCGGATACCAAGGGATTTGAAAAAGACCCCGGACGCACGGTGTGGCCGTTTCGCGATTGGGTGGTGCGGGCTTTCAATGCTGACATGCCCTTTGATCAATTTACCATCAAGCAGCTGGCGGGTGATCTGATCGAAAATCCCGAGCCTACGGATCTGGTGGCTACGGTGTTTCATCGCAATACGATGAACAATACCGAGGGCGGCACCGATGATGAAGAGTATCGTCTGGCAGCGGTGATGGATCGGGTGAGCACGACTTGGACGGCGTGGCAAGCGACGACATTTGCCTGTGTGCAATGTCACTCGCATCCGTATGATCCGTATCCGCATGAAGATTATTACCGCTTCATGGCATTCTTTGATAACACCGAGGACGCGGACTTGAATGATGACTTCCCGAGCACACGCACCGCCAATGATCCTGCGCAGCAGGCTCAGGCGACCAAGCTGGAAAAGGACATTCGCGCAGTGCGTGAGGCGATCAATGATCAGGCGCTCGCCGTTACCGCGCAAATCAATGATTTTAAGATGCTGAAAGCAGCGGCGACCAAGGCCTCGGCGGCGACGGGTGGCATCGCGCAGAATGCGGATGGGGTGTTCGTGGCAAGTGGCACGAATCCGACGAGTTCTTCGTATACGCTGACATTTCCTGCGGAGTCATTTGCGGCAATCCGTTTGAAGATTTTGCCCGAGTCTGATGACCCGAAAAAATGGGGCGGCCTTGCTGCTGTGTGTGGAGATTTTCACCTCTGGATCATCAAGCCTGATGGCACACGGCAGCAGATCAAGCTGCGTGAGGTGATTGCGGATTCTCTTTCGGGCCCGTTTGATCCGAACGAGGCGATTCGTGGTGGCGCTCCGGGATTTGGCGACTACCCCGCGCAACGTGGCCCGCGCTGGTGCGTGATTGTGCCCGAGCAAGCCGTGGTGGTCGAGCCGGGGGCGCAGATGGAAATCTCGATTTTCCATGCGCTGTCCTGCAATGCGGACAATCAGCCATCGATCTTGAAAAAGTTCACTTTAGAGGCCTCGAACAATCCTGCCTTAGTTCAGTTCATCGCCTCACCAGAGCACGGAGCGCGTTGGCAACAACATGGCGCTATGAATGGCCAGCTGAATGCGATCCCAGGGACGATGGTTCCGGTGATGACCGAGCGCTCGCCGAAGGCTCGTCGCGACACGCGGGTGTTCATTCGCGGCAACCGTATGACCCGCGATGAGTCGGTCACAGCAGGGATTCCTGAGATCGTGCAGCCGCCGCAAAAAACCGAGGGTCTCACACGCCTCGACATGGCGCAGTGGCTGGTAGGTGATAGCAATCCCTTGACCGCGCGGGTGTTGGCCAATCGTCTGTGGGCAGAGCTTTTCGGCATCGGCATCGTCGAGACGATCGAAGACTTCGGCACATCTGGCACGCCGCCGACCAATCTGGAGTTGTTGGATCATTTGTCATTGCGATTGCAAAAGCATCACGCCTGGCGCATCAAGCCGTTTTTGCGTGAATTGGTACTGTCTGCGACCTATCGCCAACAATCCAAGGCCTCGCCCGAGTTACTGGAAAAAGATCCGCGCAATCAGCTCATCACGCGTGGACCGAGACAACGTCTCAGTGCCGAAATGGTGCGCGATCAATCACTCTTGGTCTCTGGTTTGCTATCCCGCAAGCAGTTTGGTCCTCCCGTGTTCCCCCCGCAACCCGAGGGTATCTGGAAATCCGCTTACAATGGAGCTAGATGGGAGACCTCGCAGGGAGAAGACCGCTACCGCCGTGGTCTCTACACCTACAGCAAGCGCACGAGTGGTTATCCCTCGTTCCTGACCTTTGATGCGCCGAGTCGCGATGTCTGCACGCCGCGCCGCATCAACTCGAACACACCCTTGCAAGCTCTTGTCACCTTAAATGACCCCGCCTACATGGAAATGGCGCAAGCCTTCGCCAAGCGCATGACTACGGCATCGCCTGAGCTGCCCGCGCAATTGCAACAGGGCTATCAGTGGCTCACACTGCAAGAAGCTACCCCCGAAGTCATTACAGCACTGGTCGCTCTGCACGCGGATGCTTTTGCCGAGTATAACAAAAATCCCGCAGATTTGCAAAAAATCGCACCGTCCGCGGCAGAAGCTGCTATGGTGCTGGTCGCAAACACCATGCTCAATCTCGATAGCGCCTTAACCCGATAACCCCACCGAACCATGATTCATCTCACACAACTGGAACACCTCACGCGTCGTCACTTTCTCAGCAAATGCTCGGTCGGGCTTGGCGGTCTGTGGCTTGCCTCTCAAGGCCAAAGCTGGGGCGCATCTGGCGCGCGCAAAAAAGATCCCACCCAGCCCTTGCTGCCCGATCTCACACATTTTGCGCCGAAGGCCAAGCGGGTGATTTATTTGCACATGGCAGGCTCACCGAGTCAGCTCGAGCTTTTTGATCACAAGCCTGAGCTGATCAAGCTCGATGGCAAGGAGTGTCCGCAAGAGTTTTTGGCAGGAAAACAATTCGCCTTCATTCAAGGTGTGCCGAAGATGATGAGCTCGCGTTTCCCGTTCCACCAAGCAGGGCAGAGCGGACAATGGATCAGTGATCGCATGCCGCACTTGGAAAAACACATTGATGACATCTGTGTGATCAAATCGATGTACACCGATCAATTCAACCACGCGCCTGCGCAGTTACTCTTGCATACGGGATTTCCGCAACTCGGTTGGCCCAGCACCGGCTCGTGGGCGACCTACGGACTCGGTTCTGAAAATCAGAATCTCCCAGGATTCATTGTGCTCACCTCTGGCGGCGTCAATCCTGATGCCGGTAAATCGGTTTGGGGCTCAGGATTTCTGCCATCGGTCTATCAGGGCGTGCAGTGTCGTTCGCAAGGCGAGCCGGTTTTGTTCCTACAAAATCCCGAAGGCGTCTCACAGTCACTGCGCCGCCGCACGCTGGATGCCCTCTCTGACATCAATCAAAGAATCGCCACCGAGGTCGGCGATCCAGAGACGGTCACACGCATCGCTCAGTATGAAATGGCCTATCGCATGCAAATCCATGCCTCAGATGCCTTCGACATCAAGCAAGAGCCCGAGGCAGTTCACCAGGCTTACAATACCCAACCGGGCCAAGAATCCTTCGCGAACAACTGCTTGCTCGCGCGCCGATTGGCCGAACGCGGTGTGCGTTTCATCCAACTCTTCGATTGGGGCTGGGATTCCCACGGCACAGGCCCTGACACGGATTTGACGAAAGGTTTTGTCGATAAGTGTAACCAAGTCGACAAACCGATCTCCGCCTTGTTGCAAGATCTGAAACAACGTGGGTTGTTGGATGAAACTTTAGTGATTTGGTCCGGCGAGTTTGGCCGCACACCGATGCGGGAAAATCGCGGTGGAGTCGAAATGGCCGCGCAGGGCAGGGATCATAACCCCGGCGCCTATTGCTTGTGGATGGCCGGCGGTGGCGTCAAAGGTGGCTACTCGCACGGCGAGACCGACCCGATCGGCTACGAGGCAATGGTCGATAAAGTATCTGCGCATGACCTGCATGCGACCATGCTCCATTTGCTTGGCTACGATCACGAAAAATTCACCTACCCGCATCAAGGCGCGATGCATCGCCTGACGAACATCACCAAAACCGGAACAAAAGTTGTCAAAAAAGTCATTGCGTAATTTGATTTTTCTGATCCACTATCATAACAGCTAAAGCAACATTCGCTGACATGAAAAAATATCACCCGTTACTGCTAGGACTATTTCTCGCCAGCATCTCGCCAGCATCTGCATTTGCCACGGACGGGATGTTCAATCGCCTTGACAGCGATAAAGATCAAGTGCTCTTCCAGACGGAATTTGCTTGGATGATGGGGGAGAGGTCTCCCGCCTTCGCGGGCTTCACCAAACGTACCAATCGTGAGTTTTTCCGCGCCGACCTCGATCAATCGGGTTCGCTGACACGCTCCGAGTTTTCGGACTGGGTGCGCAAGCCGCGTCGTGATCTGCCAGCGGAGTTGGTTGAGCGATTTTTCATCGTCGATCGCAACCGAGACGAAATGCTCGATGCCAAAGAATTCGCGAAGCTCTATCGTCCTGCATGGAAGCGCACCGATGCTGCGCGCGAAGTGGTGCGTCTCGATGCCAATGCCGATGGCAAGCTCACACGTCGCGAATGCTTTCGCTATCTGCCAGTGGATCGCGCAACCTTGTTGGGCATGCGTGTGGCTGACGCGAATCAACTGCTCAATGATGTTTCCGTGAGCGCCTTCGTTTGGCGAGATGGGGACATCGCGTATCCCTATGATCCGATTCCCGATCAGGTGCAGCCTTTGTTTTTCTGGGGTGTGGATGGTGGAATCATCACCGATTGCACATTGCGCATCAATCTCAGCGCATTGCGTGAAGGAACTCCACAGCAAGCCATCGATGCGGCAGCGCAGTATGGATTGACGGCGGTGCGGCCCGCGTTCCCGCGAATGAAAGACTGCATGCAAACGTTTGGTGTGCCTGAGAATGCCGATCCTAACCATCAAATGCTCATGCCGCAGCTCTACTGTCCCGACTATGATCCTATTTTGGGCTTGGGGTATCGTTACAATTATGAGCGTGATTTGCCGGACGAATTGTTCCTCGAAATCGGCAGCTTTGGTGGTAAATTGGAAGTTCTTTCGATCACGCGCGGCTCGCCGCAGATGTTGTTCATTCAATGATCCAGAATGGGGAAATACGGTCAATGCAAGCTCTTTGTCCCAACGGGACAATGCAATCTCCAGCCCATGATTTCAATCATGGGTAACATCCCAACATCACACGATCCCACGTCACACGCTGACGCTACAAAATCCGCGCCCGCTGCA
>DBCO01000022.1 GCA_002293145.1 Akkermansiaceae bacterium UBA956
TCCGCCATATTTCACCAAGATCATAAGCAGGTAGCATCAACTCGCATAAAAAAACTTTGCGATTTCCTCCACAAACTCCGCACCTCTGCGTTTCGTTCGTTTCCGTGCAAAGGACAAACTCTTACGACATCCCTCCACCTTGCCTTTCCCAGTCGCATTCTGCTTGACGAAACTTGATGACTTCGCTCTTTTTTCATGAATGCAAAACGCTGCTATAAAACCATTTCACGCCCTTCTCTCGGTCATCGCATTTTCGGCGATGAGTGGATTTGCTGAAATCACTGCGGAAATGGAAAGCGTCACGCCTGTCGCCGCAAAAACCAATGGCGAGAAATGGTGGAATGGCAATTGTGAGAGGATCGATGCCGACATCAAAAAGATGGAAGGAAAGATCGACGTAGCCTTTGTTGGCGACTCGATCACGGCGCGCTGGAGAGATAGTGAAAATTGGAAAAAACACTGGGGAACTTATCGCGCGGTGAACATGGGCATCGGTGGCGATCAAACGCAGCACGTGTTATGGCGGCTCCAGAACGGAGATCTCGAAGGTTATGAAGCAAAGCTCTTTGTGGTCATGATTGGCACCAACAACATGTGGAGCAAAGACGCGCAACCAGCTCAAGCGGCCGCGGGAGTCAGGGCGGTCATCGATTTGATTCAGTCCAAGCAACCTAAGGCGAAGATCCTTTTGATGAGCATTTTGCCGAATGGTCCAAAACCAAATCCGGGACGCGAGATGAGAATGGAAGTGAACCAACTCATTGCAGAATTCGCGGGAGGCGCTGTCGAATACATCGACATCAGCGCAAAATACTTGGAAGCCGATGGCTCCATCTCACAAGAAGTCATGCATGATTTTCTGCATCTGGCTCCCAAGGGCTACGACATCTGGGCTGATGCCATCAACAGCAAAGTGAAAGAGATCGTTGGCACAAGTGATTTTCAAAAAACGCCATAAAGGTGATTTTGGACATATTAAAGAGATAAGGAAGATAAGACTTCAGTCATTATTCTCACTTTGACGTAACTCCTTTCAACCATACGAAACATGGCACTACTTCACAGTCCTGTGTCCCGCTCAACGCGATAGAATGCCCGCGTTGTGCCAGCATTGGGATCTGTTAGATAAAGCTGTCCGTCGATTTCTGCGCGCACCGCATTAGTCACTTCTTGCCATGAGCCATCAGCGAGAGAGCTCGATTTCCACAGAGTAAAATTATGCCCAGGCTGTGCGGGTATCGCGAGTGAGAATTGATTGCCCTGCTTCAGAAATCCATCAACACGCAACAAAGATGGATCATAGGGGTTAATTGTTTCTGTTAGATTAACCACATAACTGGTGATCGAGTTTTTGGAAATCGTCTGATTGTTGGCGATATTGATAGCACCTAACGAATTGTAGGGAAAGCCACCGATGTCAAACTGCCTCGTACGGAAAGCGGTGACGGAACCGACGGGTAAGCCAGGAAAACGTAGAGAGATCACATCGTCCGTGCCGCCGGTATTGAGGACAATGAGGTTGATTTTGTTCCCTGCAACATTCAGATAACCAGAGACACGGAGATTGGCGTTGGTACCGGAGTTTGTCACCTCGATGCGTTGATCGCCGCTTGAGATATGTTTCGCGAAGTGCTTCACGGAATAAAACGAATTTTGGACTTGGTATTGTCCATTTTCCACGCCGATCATCGCCCAAACCTGGCCCGTATTGTTGCCATGGACCATCCGCCACGCAAGGTAGGCCGAGGCATTTGCGTTCACCAGCGTTTCATGAATATTTGTCGCGAGAACCAACCAGTTGTCCAAAATATCAGGATCAGCCCCCCATTCCGTCATCCATCCTCGATTGCCATTATACCTTGATTTGACCCCAGCGAAGTCATTGGTGCCATAGTTGTGGAATCCCAGATGGTTTACATAGGAGAGCGCCGAAACCGTGGGGGCGATTGAGTTAAAAGCTGAATGGGTTTCAGCGTCCACCGCGATGAATTGCGGTCTTTTCGGTTCATTCTTGATTTTGTTGTAAACGGCATCCATGGCTAGCCTGTAGCTGGCAGAGCCACTGGTTGTTGCGGGAACGGTCTCGTTCGCGAAAAAGCGGCAGGTCTCTTTGTCGCCGGGATCGTAACTCGGCTCGTTTTGGATCGAGATGAAGTCATGCATCCAGTTCGATGCGCTGAGCCTTGCATACCACCAATCCGCGAATCCGGCATAATCGTATTTCCCTGATACGATCCTAAGAGTCCCACTTACGATACTGTTATTGCTTTTGAGAGATGCCGGCGGAGACCAGCACGTCAATAGGCTTTTGGCACCATTCCTCTGGGCCCTCATGGCCAACTCGTTGTTCAACGCATCAGAGTTGCCTGTTCTGAGGCGAACGATATCGATGCCGCAATTGACATAAAGCAGGTTTTCAATCTCGTTTTTTTTCGTGGCGCTCAAGGCTTCATAGTCCGGCGTATTAAATGCAATCGAGCCACCAATTCCATCCATCGTCTGATGACGAATCGTCGTATCGGAAGAAATACGCGTCGTGGTTCCGGCAGCGGCATTGACCACGAGCGAAATATCATCGAGCCAAACAGTGCCCACCGAGCGATACTGCATGCGCAGGCGCGGAGTGGCCTCGGTGGTAGTATGGTTCCAACTGAACCACTGCCACGAAGTCGAGAGGGTAAACTCTTTGTTGTTGTAAGTAGCGTCTTGCATCACAAAGCGCACCTTCACCCCGGGTACCGAGGCGCGTGCGCGAAATGTGATCGACGTCGAAGTGCCAACTGCGAGAGTAAATGTGGGCCCCTGAGTTTGCACATTGTGAAGCTGGGCACCGGGATTGGTCACAGCAATTTTCATGGCCCTCGCACCTTCATAAGGCTGGACAGTCTCTAACGAAAAAGACGCACCAGCACCACCACTGGTGTTATTGGTCCATCCCGTCAACCCACTTTCAAATCCACCATTCGTTACGAGATTTTGCGCCGAGAGATGACTGCCACCTACTAGAAAAAAACCAGCAAAAATCAGCAGAAAAGTTCTATTGATTTGCCAGCTAGTCATATGGTGAAAAATAGGATTCGGAGTTCAGTAACGCAAGGCGTTGTTATATTCTCCGAAGCCGACGGACTGTCAAGCTCGGGGCTAGAATGATGCACTTGATTGAAGCATCGCTCAACACCCACTCACAAAATCAGCCCACGATTCCGTTCTTTTATCGCGAGTCATGTCATATTTTTCTGTGATCTTGAAAGGGATGATGGTGCCGTTATCTTTGATGAATTGGCCCTTGATCGATAGCGTGAACGGTTCATCGCGTTGGATCGTGTCGGACAAATGAGCATCGAGAATTCTTGACTTGTTCACGACAACAGCACCCCCAGCCATGCTATTGTAGGACTCATACACCGTCGATTGAACACGCATCGGTAGCTTGAGCGCAGCGGCTCCAGTATCGTGAGAGCCATCGGCATAGGTCACGGTCAATGCGGTGATTTCGATCGTGGCGAAAGTAAATGTATCATCCATGTAATAGAGACGGATGTTATACGGTTTATGGCTTTTCACAGAACCACCCAACAAAGTGCCAACGGTGATGTTCGTGTCGATTTCCACCTTCGGCACAGGTGTTTTCACTGCGGGCATTTTGCCAAGCCCATTGAATGCTACAGTGTCATGGAAAAAGACGCATGAGGGCAGCAAGAAGCTGATCGCAGTAACCAGCAATAGGGATGGAATGCCGTGAAATGGAAAAGTTTTCATAGGAATTAGAATAAAAGAATTCAAGCAGTGAAGATCTTTCAAGCAAGACTCTTTCGTGCCATAATGAACAACACGCAACACGAGCCGATCCGAAGTTGCATTTCGGGAATGTTCACAAAATGATGGTTTTTATTTGTCGGTTTTTTCTGCTATGCTGCGCGTGTAAACAGTAATGAAAAAGTATCTTATTCCACTGATCGTTGCCGCTATGGCGCTCGTTCACGCACAAGCCGCCGATGGTGAGCCGACAAATCACCTCAATGGATACAGCATGAAACAGGAATTCGGCACCGCCAATGATGGCAAAATCCCCGGCAAGATCCACCTGCGCCTACCGCATGAGGAAAGAAGTTTTGTCATCGGCACCTTTGAAGCGGAAATCAAATAACCTATTCTATCAAGAATTCCATGAATCAACCTATAGCAGAAAAACAGCAATCAGTAGTCGGATGGATATTTGGCGGCATGTTCACCTTGATTGGTGTCCTTTTTTTGGTCATCGGGGGATTCCAACTCCGGCAGGGACTGAAAACGAATGACTGGCCAGTAACAGCGGGAAGAATCATCGAATCGAAAATCGTCGAAGAGAAAGTCTCTGGTTCTTCCGGGCGTCGTAGAACTCATAGTTTCGACAGGAAATATACAGTCAATGTCCGCTACTCCTACGAAGTGAATGGTCAGAAGTTTGAGGGTGACAGGCTGCGATATGGCAATGAGTCCCACGATTCCCGAGCATCGGCTAATGATGAGCAGCTGCTATACCCTCCGGGCAAGGAAGTGCAGGTGTATTACGATCCGAAGACTCCTCATCAGAGCGCATTGATCAAGGGAATTGGGTTGTCTTGGTTGGCGCTGGCATTGGGCTTGATGGGATTCGTTATCGGCTTGTCGGTGATGTTTCACATGGCCAGAGCAAAGACCGCGCAAATCAGATCACGTTATACCTGAATACACCCGCTGGCTGAACAAAGCCGACCAAGCCCGCGACAATGAGGTGTTTGCCGAATTGCATTGCAGGCACATTCGAAGCATTGATCAAATAAAACCATGTAAAAACCATGCACACACATCAACCAGAAAACGCCGAATGGGCCCGACAAAACGGCTATGAGTTTAACCCCGGAGAAGCCGAAGATCTTTTGGATCATGTGCGCGGAACCTATCGGAACAGGCCGTTTGAGACGTATGATCTTCGGACCGAGCGTGGCGGCAGCGGTGGACATTACTATTACTGGCGAACAATCGCGGTGATTTCCCTTGAGGGCCTGCGATTACCGAATTTCGAACTTCTGCCGCGTCGTGAAACGTCAGGTATGAATTTGCTTGTTGTCAAAGGCTTGGATCTGAATCTGGCTCCGAACGCATCAACGGATGAGCGTGCGATGGTTGAAGCATTTAACAAAAACTACAGCATCTTCGGCGGCGGTGCACGGAACGCTATGGAGGCATCAATCAAATCCGCTCCACATCTTGTCCCCCGACTCTCAGATCTGGCTTCCATTCTCAAACCCAGCGTGCTGCGCTTCCTAGCCACCGCTGTCACAGGCAGCATTAAGATTCATGACGGGTATGTAAAGATCGAAGCAGCGGAAACACGAGTCATCAGGCCTGGCATAAGCCACACGGTTCTCAAGGGCAGCGAAAGAGAAGACTTATTGAACATCGCCAATGATTTTCTAGAAGTGTTTGCTAATATCACTTACGAGTCACCGCTGCGCTCCCTGACGCTGCAAAACAACTTCCGCCCCGCACAATTGCTGGGCACATTGATCGGTATAGTGATAGGATTCCTGGTTGGTGGCATGGCAAGCATCGTCTTGTTGTTTACGTCCAGTAATAAAGTCTTGTATTTTTTTCCCCTACTGGTGTTAGCCGGCGTGTTTCTAGGCGGCTTCTTAGGGAATAGGATCACGCGAACGAAATGACATTGCCTAATGAGGGATGGAGCGCGGACTTTAGCCCGCATCTTTCATCTAAGCAGGCGGACTGAAGTCCGCGCTCCATCAAGAAGATCACTTCCCCAGCCCATATTCACTAGCGAATTCCTTCGCCTCATCACTGTCTCTCGGAATGCATTGATAAATGGTCAG
Source organism: Akkermansiaceae bacterium UBA956 (assembly GCA_002293145.1). Taxonomy (GTDB): domain Bacteria; phylum Verrucomicrobiota; class Verrucomicrobiia; order Verrucomicrobiales; family Akkermansiaceae; genus UBA956. The sequence goes on from DBCO01000022.1 coordinate 5,850, forward strand.
TAACGCCTTGGTGCGGTCGGCGCCTTGGGGGAGGGTTTGCAGCCATTGCGTCGCGATTTCTGGATCGTAGGGATAGGTCTTGGCGGCGTAGGCTCCTGCGACTGCGGTTTTCTCGGGACTGTTGGGCGAACTGATGAGCCAATCGCCGACAGCTTGGTAGTCTTTCTCTGTCCACTGAGTGGCGAGATCGTAAGCTCGTTGTTTTGAGACATCGTCTGGTATGTCGTTTTTTGTGAGCCAATCGAGCCATTGGGACGTGTCGCCGACTCGCACTTTCTCTTGCATGTCCTTGGTGGCAGAGACAAGTTCCTCACTCGATAGATTCGCTGACGCAATCCAATCGGACAATTCAATGAAGGAACCCTTTGCGTCGGGACGCCCGAAGGCCAGCTCGCTCAGCTTACGATTCACGAGTTTCTTCTGTTCAGGGGTAGTAGTGGCAAAGTATCTCATTTCTTCGAGTAACTCGGCCCGTTGGGATGGGCTACCCGTCCCAAATTGCAAAGCTCCCCCGATGTATTTGGATTGAAATTCGGGCGGTGATTCTGCCAGACATTGGAATACGATTTGGAGATCCTTTTCTTGAGCGCTATAGTAGTAAATCAGATAGGAAAATGGATCGTACGTCTTTTCATCGCCGATACCAAAGAGCTCGGGAGATTTAACCATCATGCGGGTCATTTCTATCGGGTCATTTTGAATAAAAACCTCCCTGATGTAACGATTAAGGTCCTGCTTGGTCTGCGAATTCAAGTCGGGATTGTTTTTGCATTCTTCGATAAACTCTTTGATCCCTGCGGGATCGAGAGTCGCCAAGCTACTTTTTAGATCTGCCTCTAGCCTTTGAAATTCTTCACCGAATGCTGCGACAGGATCCTGAGCGGCTCTGATCGATAGATCAAAAAAATCGATAGATAGCTTTTTCACTTTTTCTTGCTTCGCTCGGTCTGCCGTCCTCCGCTCGATGTTGATGGTCGACTGGAAATCAAGGCTGGGATTTGCCGCGACCTGTTTCTGGAGTTTTTCCCTTGTTGCTTTCTCGCTCGAATATTGCCGCTTTTCCTGCCACCCCAGCAGAGCTGCGGCAAACAGGATCAGAGCAGAAATGATGAGCGAACGAATCATGGCTTAATCCAGCTTTTGCAGCAGTTCATTGCGGAGCGCGACATCGCTGATCTTCGCTGCCAGCTCTCGTGCTCTGTCTTTTGGAAAAGTGCTACTCCCACTCGCGCTTCCCTCAATCAAGGGAACCAAGAGTTCGTCTGCCGCACCAGAACCAAGGTAATCATTTGCGGCCTTCTCGACAAAATCATAAGACTCAGGGCTATTTGCTCCTTTGACGAAAGCTTGAAGTGCCATTCCCGTTGCTCGATCAGCGGAGGAAGGGTCGACCTCTTGGATCCATTTGCGATTTTTGTCGAATTCTTCACGACGCGGGTCTCCGCCACCACTGGCTCTCATGGCACGATATTCCGCAAACTCCGAGAACTGTTCTGCTAAAAGGGCGGTGCGTTCTTCCGGGGTGACCGCAAACTTTTCGAGGCTCTTCTTGGCATTTTCCGGATCGCTATCGTATTCAATTCTGAAATTATATTCAAAAACACTCGTTTCTCTCAGTAGGGCCATATACTCCTCCGTAGGCATGGTCTTGCGAAGCAAATCAACCAACGGTTGTCTCTTCTCCTTGGGAATTACATCCACGTAATCGCCAAAGCGTCCGCGCAAATCCGGCGGAAAATTGTTCATGATCTGCTCAGCGGCCGTTGGATCAGCATCGATCAAGGACATGATAAATGCCGATTCAAAGGGGACCCTAGCGGGAGAGTTTCCATCAAGGGTCTTATCAAAAGTTCCCGCAGTAAGCTGGCGCTCATACCAATTCGTGGCTGCGGCGGGATCTCTGGCAAGCCAATTATCGAACGATCCATAACCGCCGAGGACAACCCCACCATCCTGATTTCTTGCGATATATTGACTAAACGCAAATTCGGGATTTTTCTTTTCGAGTTCTTTCAGCATCACCAATTCGAGTTCATTGCGAAATGGCGCATGAACAGGGAGTGTGGCCATTTCTGTATAAGCTCTCGTGAGCTCGTCTCCGTTCATTTCGGATGCCAACGTTTCGAGCCTTTTCCAAGCCGCCGTGTATCGATATCTGGTTGCCAGCTCATCATTATTCGAGAGAACGAGTCTTGTCCAATCCCGGGAGGTAGCCACCCAGTCGCCTGAGGGATTGTCTCCATTAGCCAGTGTTTTTCTCTCGCGCTTAGGCCTAGTGGTATTCCGCCCGGCATCGGTGCGATTGTTTTGAGAAAGAGAAGAACTGCGGGAGCTCGTCAGCCTCTCCCGCATCACTGCATTCTCCTGCGCTACTGCGTCAGTTGATCTACGCAAGTTGGTAAGCCACACGATCGCAACGCATAGCGCGATCAGTGGTGGAACAACGTGTGAGAACTTCATGATATTTTTAAGTTAAAATAAAAAGTATCGATTGCAAAGGGAAGTTCGCAGAAAACCTCAGGGCGGATTCAAAAAAATCATTTATCTAGGAGGCGCACGTGAGAGCTCTTAAGGAAGAACTGTTCGCCCAATGGCATGAACGGTGCCATCTGGGTCTCGATATTTGATAGAGTAAGTCCCCGGTGAAACTCCATGAACTTCGACATAACCCGGATAGCCGCTTTTGCCGTTAGAACTGGTAAAGCTCGCAGTTAGGAGAATGTCAGCCCCTGAAACATTGGCATCGACCGCGTCGATCCACTGGCCCGAATGCACGATCTCCGTCTCGAATTCAATCGGTATCTTGTATGATCCGGCCCCAAGCGCAGCAGGAGAGCCGATGGTAATTCCCCCTTTGACAAAGAAGTCGCGTGGCTTCTCTTCCGAACAACTGACTAACGCAATGACGGCCAGAATGAGTATAGTATTGATGATGTGTTTCATATTCTTAGCACTTGAAATGGGTTTCATATTTTTAGGCTGAGTCGGCGCAACAAAAACTTGATGGCGAGAGCAATGGCAGCACCAGCCAAGCCTGCCGGAATTCCGATGATCACCATGTAAAATAGGGGTTCGTCCCACAGTGCAGACTCACCCACCCCGCCAGTTGCCGCAACATGCAGCCGGCTGAAAAAATCTGGCAAGATACCCGCGCATCCAATCAATGCGGCGATCACGAAGCCTCCAAGGCTCCACAGCCAAATACTGCGATTATGTTTCTGGTCCGACGTCTTCGTAATGATCTTGTTCATTGGTGATACGTTATCACTTTCACCTGAGCGTCGCAAATTGGAATATTCGATTCATACATCATTTTTATCGATGATGACTCATTGAGAAATTGATAATTTTGATGGTAACTTCGCGTTGGCATTCTTTGAAAAAACACAACACTTTCGGATTGGAACTCATGGCCAAATTCCTAAGTTCATTTTGCATGTGCGAATCCCCTTTCCTATCGGTTCTGCTCTTGAGACTTACTTGGCTGCGGTTCCTTCCGCCGCTGTGACGGCGGATTCGATTTTTCTATGCCATCGATTACATCGGGGATCAGATGAATGGCATCAAGCATGACGAAACCCGTTGTTCCCGTCGTGCCGATGGTCACCACCGTTTCTTGATCGGACACTAAAGGCACCGAGCCAATCAAACGATAGGTAGAACCAGCTGGCAGGGCGACAGTTTGATCGACGGAAAAGCTCGTTTGTTTTGTTCCGCTAGAAAATGACACCGGCACATTTATGGCGCGGCTAGCATCAGGAGTATAGGCCATGCTGAATTGATAGATCCCCGCTCGTGGTACGGTGAAACGAAAGGTCGCCGAGGCGGAACCGTCATTTGCCTCATCTTTCGATCCCGCATAGCGATAGCCCGCTCCAATGAAAGGTTTCAAGGTGGTCGAACTCGACCAAGTGCCCGCCAACTCCGCAGTAGAATCATCGAGCACAATCCCTGAGCCCAGTCGAAATTCCGTAGGAAGAGTAAGCACTTGCCCTTGCGCTTCGAGCCTTGGTTTTAAAATATCATAAGGCAAATCTTGGACCGCAACATCCTTGTTTGTTGTAAGTGCCGCCGCGATGCCCGCGCTCTGGCCAATGAGCATCCAGGTCGCCTCGATGCGCAGTGATGACATCGCCACATGAGTGCTGGCCAATGCCACCGGCACTAACAAGTTATCGCACTCGGCCTCGATAGGAAGGATCGCTCGATACGGCACTTGATAGGGGTAACCAATCCGCTGCGGCATCTGACGCACGGGAAAAATGGTACCTTCATTGATCACCTTGCCATCCGGTTGAATCACACAACGGCAGTCATGCGAGTCGATCGGGAATGATGAAATCATGATCGGGTCAGGCTTGGTGATGTTTTTGAAAATGTCATTCTGGGTCAAGACATACAGGCCGCGCATGCGACGGCTTTCGCGCACGTAAAGCTGTGGTGGAAAATGCTCGGACGCCGTGAACTCATCAGCGCACAGACCCCATGCCGCAATCTCGTCGCGGCGTGCTTGGGTGAATACAGTATCCGTTTTCATGAAGTGGATCATCTCTAACGTATATTGCTTGTGAGCCTCTACGATCGCAGCACGACCCGCCTGATCTGCCTCAGCCCATTCTTTTGCACCACCAATCAGGCCAATGGAAAATTGCGAACCGATGGCATTGTTTGCATCAATTTTGTTGTTAGGAACCGGCAAGTAACTGAAGTTGACTGCATTTTGTCCATGGCGTTTCACGTAGCGACGAATCAACTCGAATTTCTTTGAGTCGTAGTTGGCTGGTGCGGGCATGGGCACCTTGTTGGCCGCGTTTTTCGTCATCGGAATGCGAAAACTATAGACCATGAGTTCGTCATCGCCGATGTCATCCGCACCACGCCCAATGCTCGTAATCAGTGGCAAGGGCTTGCCTTTGTCATCGAACCCATTGATGTCCATCAGCGCCTTGGGATATTGCCGACCCGCATAGGATTCGCCATATTCAGCACGGCTTTCGCGATCGATGCGCCAGCTCACGCCTGCGGCAGCCATCAGGTCGCCTTCGTAGCTGCCATCGATAAACACTCGACCCGTAAACGTGCCCTGACTCGTGACGATGCTGGTGATGCGTGGGCCATTTTTTTTGACCGATTGCAGAACGCATTTTGTGAGAACTTTCACCTTCGCTTCGCGCAACATCTCATCAGTAACTTTCGATGCTACTTTTGCTTCATAAGACCAGACCGCTTGATTCTTCACATTCACATCATAAGGCAGAGTGACGCCACGACTTTGATAGTCTTTCTGAATGCGCATGTGCCATTCATGAAACAAGCCCATGAGCTGTTTGCGATACATCTGATCCGAATCACTGAAACACAGCCCACCGGTGTTCATACCACCAACATGCGAGGTCGGTTCAAGCAAAATCACCGAAGCCCCTTCGCGAGCAGCGGCGATGGCTGCACAGTAGCCACCAGGCGTGGAACCATACACAATCACGTCCGCACTCGTCTTGGCATGACTAGGCAAGATGAGCCGAAGAGAGAGAACAA
>DBCO01000019.1:0-1376 GCA_002293145.1 Akkermansiaceae bacterium UBA956
ATGAGGTGCGCTAAAATTCTGGACCAAAAGCAAACCAACAACCAGAATTAGACATGAACAAGACCAAGCGAAAATACACAACAGAGTTCAAAGAGCAAGCCATAGGTCTCATGAGCCTAGGAAAGCCTGTGGCAGAAGTCGCACGCGATCTCGAAGTAAGTGCCAACCTTCTCTACAACTGGCGGCAGCAAGGCCAAAACGCGCAAGGTGGTAGCGTAGGACAGCAAGCCGAAGGCGAGCTGTCCGAAGCGGACACCTTGCGCGCTTTGCGTCGGGAGAATGCCCGCCTCCAAGCCGAAAATGAGATTTTAAAAAAAGCCGCAATTATCCTCGGCACGAAAACCCCAAACAACTCCGTGAGATGATTTACAGCATACACGACAGCACGGGGCATAGCATCCGGCTCATCAGCCAGACCCTTCAGATTCCTCGCAGCAGCTACTACCACGCAGCCGAGCCTACACGCAGTGAAAAGAGCGATACCGACCTTGCCGAGCGCATCAAAGCCATATTCTGGGAACACAAGAGGCGATACGGCTACCGTCGCATTTGTGAAGAACTAGCAGATAATGGACATCCTTGCGCCCCCGCACGGGTGCGCCGCCTCATGAAACAGCATGGTCTCGTCGCACTGCAACCCAAGAGCTACAAGCCACAAACCAGCGATGGACGCGCCGATGCGCCCTCCCCAAATCTACTCAAAGACGAACTCCCTCCAGACAAAATAAAAAAAATCAATCAAGTCTGGATCGGCGATATCACCTACGTTTGCTGCGGCACAAAATGGCTCTACCTCGCCGTTGTCATGGACATTTACTCACGCCGAGTGCTGGGCTGGGCATTGGCCGACCATCTTCGTAGCAGCCTGGTGGAAGAAGCCATGCTCAAAGCCCTCAAAGCCAGACAATGTCCCACAGGACTCATTTTTCACAGTGATCGAGGCAATCAATATGGCAGCAGACGCTTGCGCACGTTGCTCAAAAAAGCAGGTATACGCCAAAGCATGTCAGGTCGAGCCAATCCCTACGATAACGCCACGATGGAATCATTCATGGGCACCTTCAAAGCTGAACTCATCCAAGACGGCAGCTTTATCGAAGAACGAGACGCGCAGATAGAAATCTCAGAATACATCGATTACTACTACAACACCAAACGCAAACACTCCTCCCTAGGCTACAAAAATCCCAACCAATTTGAGGCAAATCTAACAAAAGCAGCATGAAATTTTTGGTCCAAAAATCAGTTGCATCTCACCTCATTCACCTAAATGCCTTGATGAAGCAACACTTAGCGACCCTTAAACCCCAGGAAATCACACCAATCTAAAAAAATATTCAAAAGACAGTTGCTGACCCCATTTATGACCCCATTTA
>DBCO01000019.1:1464-103742 GCA_002293145.1 Akkermansiaceae bacterium UBA956
GACCCCATTTATGACCCCATTTATTTTACCATTTATTTTACCATTTATTACCCTATTTACCCCATATACAGATGCAATGCAAAGGTGAAAGCCGCTAGCAAAAAAGTCCGATTTAACCTGATCACCTCTTAAGTAAATCGCCCAGCCAATTGATGTCTGAATCTACGAAACATTTACGCACTTTCCCACCATTCGCAATAACGATGTGGAATCCAATGTCTGCAGCGCCTCGTCGAGCGGAATCCAGCGCGCCGCACTGACCTCGCTCATATCCAACTGCATTTCTTCGTTCAGCGCACGAAAGATAAACCGCAGATCGAGATGAAGATGTTCAGGGACTTCGCCACGCTGCGGAATCGTGTGAACGTCCACGTCAAAAAGTCCATCGCGCAACAACTGCAAGTCGCGCAAGCCACATTCCTCCGCCACCTCGCGCCGCGCCGAGGCGATCAGGTCTGCATCATCAGCTTCGAGATGCCCTCCCGGTTGTAGCCAGCGTTGGAGCTTATTGTGATGAATCAATAGCACCCGCTGCTGAGTCGAATCCAACACCCAGGCTGATGCGGTAAAATGCGCGTTCAAACGACTCCGCAAATGACAATCGTCAGCCAACGCATGCGCTTTCATCACCTGCAAATACCCCTGCTCTTCTTCAATATCAGTCGTGTATTGGTCCAAGAGTGATCGGATTTTTTGAGGTAAGGTCATCGAGACCTAGCTTATTGAACCCGCCGAGCCTGTCAATCCCTGTCGTTTCCTCGAAAAATGCGTCGATTTTTGCCATTTTCCGCAATTGAAAGATAGACCTGAAGCTCATTTCATGCTTTGTATCTGCGCGTCCATCACTCTCTCCGATTCCTCGTTTTACCATGTCCATCGAATTCACCAGAAATTTCTCGATCATCGCTCACATCGATCACGGCAAAACCACCTTGTCCGACCGCTTGCTGGAGTCCACCGATACCATTTCGCATCGCGAGAAACAGGATCAACTCCTCGACTCCATGGATCTGGAGCGGGAAAAAGGAATTACCATCAAATCTCACCCGGTGACCATGGCCTACAAGGCGAAAAATGGCATCACCTACAAACTCAATCTTATCGACACCCCAGGCCATGTCGACTTCACCTATGAGGTATCACGCGCCCTCGCCGCTTGTGAAGGTGCTGTCTTGATGGTCGATGCCGCACAAGGCGTCGAAGCCCAAACTGTGGCCAACTTGCACTTAGCACTGTTGCAGAATCTTACCATCATTCCGATTCTTAATAAAATCGATCTGCCCGCAGCCGATGTGCCGAGGTGCCGCAAGCAGCTCGAAGACATCCTCGCTATCCCGGCCGAAGACGCCATTCCCGCCTCCGCGAAAAATGGCATCGGCATCATCGACATCCTCGAAGCCGTCGTCGAGCGTGTGCCCCATCCCACCGAGAATCCGGATAAACTTCTGCGCTGCTCCGTTTTCGACTCCATTTACGATACCTACCGCGGTGTCGTCTCCTACGTTCGCGTTTTTTCCGGCTCGGTCAAACGCGGCACCAAGATCAAATTATTTGCCACCGATAACAACTACGAGGTCAAAGAAGTCGGTATTTTCACTCCGAAAATGACTGCGATCGACCAACTCGTCGCTGGTGATGTCGGCTACATCATCGCCAACATGAAGTCGGCTGCCGAAGTGAAAATCGGCGATACTGTGACCGATGCCAACCGTGGCTGCACCGAACCACTGCCCGGCTACAAAGAAATCCAGCCGATGGTATTCGCAGGGATTTACCCGATCGACACCTCCGACTACGAGGCCCTAAAAATGGCCATGGGTAAACTCCAAATCAACGACCCCGCGTTCACCTACATGAACGAGTCATCGCAAGCCCTCGGCTTCGGCTTCCGCTGCGGTTTCCTTGGCCTACTGCACATGGAAATTATCCAAGAACGTCTGCGCCGCGAGTTCAACATGGATGTGATCTCCACCTACCCCTCGGTGATCTATCAAGTTACTTTGACGAACGGGGATGAGCTCATCGTTGACAACCCCGCGATGTTTCCTGAGCAACAGTTGATCCAAGAGGTACGCGAACCGATCGTAAAAGTTTTCGTTATGGTACCGGGTGAATACATCGGCGACGTAATGTCGCTCGTTATGGAAAAACGCGGCGAAGTCGTCAATACAGAGACCATCGATGATTCTCGTGTCATGCTGACAAGCTTGCTGCCCTTGGCTGAAATTTTGGTCGATTTCAATGATCGTCTCAAATCCATGACCCGTGGCTACGGATCAATGGACTACGAGCACAGCGGCTATCGTGAGGCAAAGATGGTCAAAATGGACATGCTCATCGCTGGCGAACCCGTGGAAGCATTCAGCACCATTGTCCATCGCGACAAAGCAGAATCCTTTGGCCGCGCCCTCGCCATGCGTTTGAAAGAAGTCATCCCAAATCAACTTTTCGTCGTTGCCATTCAGGCCACTGTCGGCGGAAAAATCGTTGCTCGCGAGAGCATTTCCTCCATGGGCAAGAACGTCACGGCCAAGTGCTATGGCGGTGACATTTCCCGGAAGCGCAAGTTGCTAGAGAAGCAAAAAGAAGGAAAGAAAAAGATGAAAGCCATCGGCAAGGTGAACATCCCCCAAGATGCATTCATCAAGGTACTCAAAACCGGAGACTGATCCAAGACCGCCTAAAGTCATTTTAGACCGATAATTCCTCAAGTAAGGTGTTAACCTAGACGTAGCGTTGTGCGTCTCAACGGAACATGCTCGATAATAAGAAGCAGCCAGGGTCGAAACAGCAAGGTCACGCTGAGCATGATGAGAGCTAAGAGATTAGACTCGATCCAAACGAAAATCTCCAGTCATCAGGAAATGATTCGCCGCATTGGAATCATGCTCGAGTACTCGAAACCCATCTTTTTGAAGAAATGCTGAGAATCCGCGCTGATCTTATCGGTCAACAAGGTGATGCGTTTGAAGTCTTTCCTCTTGGCGAAATCCAAAACGTATTCGAGCAACATCGTGCCATATCCATGTCCACGATGAACGGGGTGAACGATCACATCTTCCATCAAGATCACAAAGCCACCCATCGCTGTTGAGATTGTGAACAGCAAATTCACCATGCCAAAAATCGTATCATCGGAGCGCAATACAAAGATCCGCCCACGAGCCGGTTGCTCCAAAATCAAGCGCAAGCCGTGCTCCTGCACCTGAGAATCCGCACGCAGATCTCCCGAGTGAGCAAACAAATCCATCGTTAATGCCACCAATTGTGGCAAGTCCTCAATGGATGCAGGCTCGACGCGCAAATGGCTACGAGAGTTTGCGGCATTCGGATCGATCGTTTGTTTCATGCCCTTGAGTATGCATAAGCCATGCCAAAAGTCACGCAGATTCCGCGATTATCGTTCGGCCGAACGCGACTGGAATGGATGGCTTTTGACCACCGCAACGATTACCGGACGAATTTGAAACTGATTTTTGACCAAGAGCTGATAAAGATCCTCGATCACTGGCTCATCATAGTATTCCAGCGGCCGCCCCAGCGCGTAGGCGAGCAATTTACGGCAGAAGTTTTTGCAAAACAACTCATTGCCCTCTTTGAGTAACTTTTTGAGCTCGGCGGGAGTCGAAAAAACAATATCACCCGGCAAGGTAGCCTCGGAATCGACTTTCTGACCGTTGGCATCAGTCGTGCGCCAGCGGCCAATCGCATCGAAATTTTCCAAACCAAAACCCAGCGGGTCAATTTTCTCGTGACAGCCTGCGCAATTCGGCTTCTGTCGATGCAGTTCAAGCTGTTGCCGGAACGATAACCCATCGGGCGTTTTGTCATCCGCAGGTAGCTCACCAGCATCGGGCGGTGGCGGCGGTGGCGGTGTGCCGAGTAATGTATCTAAAATCCATTTGCCACGCTTCACCGGACTGGTGCGCAGCGGCAGCGAGGTGGCAGTGAGTATGGAGGCATGACCGATGACCCCTCCTCGCTGTTTGTCGGTCAATTTCACTATGCGCATCTGCGAACCAACAATGCCCGGAATGCCGTAGTGGCGTGCCAGTTCTTCGTTCACAAACGTATAATCACTGTCAATCAAATCCGTGATCGGTCGATTGTTTTTTTGCACATAGTCAAAGAACTCGACAGACTCCCGATACATCGAAACACGCAGGCTTTCGGTGAAGGTCGGAAATCTCTTAATATCCGGATTAGCCACCTCGCGCAGCTCCTCAAATCCCAACCACTGTCCCGCAAAATGGCGAGCTAAGGTATCCGAGCGCTTATCATTCAGCATGCGTAAGACCTGTGCATCCAAGATCGCTGGGTCGCTTAACTTTCCTTGCGATGCGAGCTGAAACAATTGCCGATCCGGCATCGAGGCCCACAGAAAGTAGGAAAGCCTCGTCGCTAATTCAAAAGAATCCAGCTGCCAATCCTTTTTGCCGGGCTCATCGTTTTCGGTCCGAAACAAAAACGCTGGGTGTATCAAAAGAGCTCGCAGCGGTGCGCGGTATGCCTCTTCGGCAGAGTCGCCTCGCTTGATTCCTAGCGCATACAGTCCTAACAAATGCTCGATGTCGGTCTCGGTCAAGCGCCGGCGAAAAGCCAGTGAGGCATGGGAGGTGAGAACGATTTTCGCAGCAACGAGCGGGTCTTCCTTGTCCTTCGGCAAGCGAAAAATCACACGCTTTTTCAATACGGGCGTAGCGTAAATCGAGTCGACAATCTTTTTCGCAGCGCTGAGATATTTCTCCATCAACACGGGCGGGACAAACAACGCGTCACCGACGTTATCAAAACCCTCGCCCCCTGCCCCATCTGCAGGAAATTCGTTCGCAGGCAAAAAGCCTATGCCAAACATATCACGTACGGTATTGTTGTACTCATTGCGATTCAAACGACGAATTGTTGGACGCCCGGGATTGCGAGGGAAGTCACCTTTTTTCAGATGCGCCATCACTTTCTCGATCTCAGCCACCATCAAGGCCCGCTCGGCACTGGTCGGCAATTCATCGACATCATCTTCGGGAGGCATTTCCCCCGTCTTGATCTGCTGCGCCACATTTTTCAAAAATCGATGGTAGCGATAGGCGTCTTCCTGACTCTTCACTTGGTGCAATTCAATGCCCCCCTTCTGTCTTTTCTCGCCATGACAGCGATAGCAATGTTGATTGAGCAAAGGCACCACCTTCTCCGCAAAAGCATCCGCTGCTGCCGTTCCTACAGAGAAGAATAAGGCCAGCGGAGTAATCCATCGAGAAAATCTCAACTCAGAAATCATATAGCAAAATACATACGTCATCGCAGAGATATCCTTACATAAAAAAACGCACTTCGATGAGGAATTGCGCATTTTGATCTGGGAGCAATGAGATGCTCAACAAGATTAGTAGCGATGATCCTTTTCGGCTGCTACGGGGCAATAATCATCAGCTTTGCTTACAGATCGCAGCTTTAACAATCTCGCAGGAAACTACCGTCAAGCTGGCGAAATCTTATAACACGAATCTCATCTGTCAACTTTTTTTAGCATAACGCATCAAGAAAAACGTTTGTATCAAGTTTATATCGCAATCTGCACTGGTTCATTTTTTGACGGATACACGCAGAATCCAAGGCTTTAACAAATCGGGCCATACCGCAATTTCGCCTATGCCATTTAGTCCATAACCATGTCCGCCGGATTCGAACAAATGCAAGCTCACGAGAACTTTGTGCTCTTTGCAGGCTGCGGCAAAAAGCAGACTGTTGCGGCAATCAACCCCATCATCCGCAGTGCTCACAAGAAAAACTGGAGGCGTTTGCGCGCTTACAGCAAGGTTTCCCGAAAGCTCGGTGATTTCCTTGGCATCGGGCTGAGGTCCGAGCAAACGACGACGCGAACCACCATGACTGATGGCGGAATCAAGTGAGATGACGGGATAAATCAGCACCGCAAAGTTCGGACGGCAATCCAATAGATCAATGGCATCTTGCGTTTCCGAGACAAAGACATCGCGAAAACGAGTAGCGCAGGTGCTGGCCAAATGTCCACCAGCCGAAGAGCCCATCACGCCGATTCTTTGGGCATCGATCCGCCACTCTGCCGCACGCGAGCGCAAGGTGCGTATGGCGCGCCTTGCATCCAAGTAAGGCACAGGATGAAAATACCCGAAGTCATCTTTTCCTGAAACGCGATATTTCACCAACATTGCCGAGATGCCGAGTTCATTGAGCCACTTGGCATAAGCATGACCTTCATGATCCATCGCCAAAATCGAATATCCACCACCCGGAAAAATCGCCACAGCAGCGCCAGTAGCCTTATCCTTTGGTGCAGGATAAAACTGATACTGCGGTTTTTCAATATCAGTGTAGCGCCCTCCTTCGTTGATTTTCTCAGAGCCTGCGGCGGGAGTTTTCGCACCTGGTGCCTGACCTGGCCATAGGTCCACCCACAGTGCCTGGGCGATGTTTACAAGAAACAGCGAGAGAATAATCACAGCAGTTTTCATGACGATTAATCAGTTTACGAATGTTTATGATTCTAACAGATCCACGAACTTGCTCATGGTCGTGGCGTAATCTGCACTCGACTGGGGCGGGAGAAGCGATCCAGCAGAAGTTTGGCAAAATGTGCTTTGCAAATCTGCCATCGATCCGCCATCGGTCACAGCGGCAAGAATCGCAGCGCCAAGTGCTGCGGAGTTAGCGATGGCCAAGCGCTCGACGGGAGCGCCGAACACATCAGCGGCGACTTGAGCGATTCCATCGTTGCGTGAGGCCCCGCCGGTGAGCAAGATGCGATCTGCCGCAATGCCGATCCAATCGGTGTGACGTTTCATATTGAGGAACTGCCCTTCGAGCAAGGCACGAACCTGAGCTGCGGAATTTTCCCCCGATTCAAATTCAGCAGTTCCACGGCGCACAGGAGCGGAGAAATCGCGGCGCGGGGTGATTTCTGGACCAAAAAATGGCAGCATCACATTGCCATCGTTGCCCACTGGCGTTTGCGCCATTGCATTGCTTTCAAATGCCGACCAGTCCAATTGGTATTGATCACGCAGAGCCTCGCGAGCGAGCGAGCCATTGCGGAAACACACGAGGCACATGTAGCCACTGGCTGGATTACCGAAGACGTGTCCAAAGCCACGTGGGTCCGTGTGAGCTGCATTCATCCCAGCAAAAAACGTATCACTGGTGCCTAACGAAATCACCACTTGCCCTGGTGCCGTAGCACCCATACCGACCAATGATGCGGGATTATCCCCCGTGAAAACCCCGACTTGACAGTTGTTAGAAAAACCGTAGCGCTCGATGAAATAAGCGGCAATCCGACCGACGGCAGTGCCTGCTTGCGCCAAGGCTGGAAGTTTTTCGCCCAGACTTGGAGCGGTAGCATCGAGCATCGCATGATCCCACTGACGTTCGGCGAGATTCATCAAATTCATCCCGGCACCATCTCCGAAATCAATCGGCGCATGCGTCCCAGCAAGCACGCTGCAAATGAACGAGCTCACCAGATGCACTCGCTCGGTTTGCGCATAGGATGCAGCATCGATTTGATAAAACTTGCGAATCTGAGAACCGGTGAATCGCTCGATGGCAATCGATCCCGTAAGGCGACAGACTTCGGCATTTCCGCCGACAGCAGCAGCCATTTCCGCACACTGCGCCGAAGTCGAGGTATCCATCCAGATCGGCGACGTAGCACGTGAGAGGCCATCTTGCAGTTGGCTGCGCAGATCCGATTCCGCGCGCAAGCTCACGAGACGCGGTATAAAAGAAGCATTGAGATACACCGAGCCGTGTTGTTGTCCGCTGCCACCAATCGCTTTGATCGCGGAGAGATCGACTTGTTTGCCGAGACGCGAAAGCATTTCATCGAGCGCCTCCAACCACATGAGCGGATCTGCGTGAACTTCGCCACTTGCCCCACCGGGAATGAACCCGCTAGGGGCACCATACTGCGGGAGATCCGCGCCAAAATTGACCGAGGCCTCACAAACAATGCGGCCAGATGCGGGATCGAGCACCATCCCGCTCAACGACTGTGTAGAACTATCAATACCAAGATACATAAGGAAAAATGGGTGTGAAAATGATGATGAATCAGGGGACAAACGATAGCCGAAATTCTGTCATGCTATTTTTTGGGCAAGGGCGCTTTTTGGCCAAATGGAACTGGTGGCGGCGGCGGTGGATCAAGCAAAGCAAGCATCGAGCGCACGCTTTCGATTTCGGGAATCCCCGCGTAAGTTGTTTCGGCGAGACGCAGGGCGCGGATAG
The DNA here is from genome assembly GCA_002293145.1 of Akkermansiaceae bacterium UBA956. GTDB lineage: Bacteria > Verrucomicrobiota > Verrucomicrobiia > Verrucomicrobiales > Akkermansiaceae > UBA956. The sequence continues at coordinate 9,727 of DBCO01000019.1, forward strand.
CCATTTCGATGCGACCTGCATCGCGATCAACACCAATGACATGCATCTCACAGCGCAAACGATCAGCAGGTTCTGGATAAAATGCTTTTGCCTCGCGAATGAATTGCAGCGCTTTGGCTTCTTGCTTGCGCATAAGATGAATTAACCCCAGCGACTCCAAAAAGATCGAATTGCTCTTGGTACGACCCACTCGCTCAATCTCGGCGAGATACTTGCTGTCAGATTCCGTGTTGAGCATTTTCGCCACACGCAGGGCGCGGTAGGGTCGATCTAACGCTACTTTTTCGCCAGTGGCGTCGAGATGAAGATAGGGGCGATAGAGCGGATCGCCGAGCACGATACCTTGCCAAGACAACACGGGAATGGCGGCGTAGGCGGCCTCGACCACAGTCGCCCCTTCTAACAGATTTTTTTGAAATTTGTCAAAGTTATGAGTCATCGAAAGGTATGGCTCATAAACATTTCCTAAGGTAACAGCAGCACCTCTGGCGAGTAAAGGACCACACCAATTCGTCGTCTCACTGCGCAAAGTCGCTGCGCTGAAGCTGTGCAAATGTACCGCTACGGCCCCGGTTTTGAAAGCAAATCCCGGCTTCACAAAAGGACCGCAAACATTCCATTCATACCATCCGAAGTAGGTGGAAACATCGCGCAGAGGGTAATGTTTAGGGAAAACTTCCTTCCAGCCATGAACTTCTACAGGGATACCTGCATCGCTCGTCTGGGCCGCCACACTCCGCAACCAAGAATCGCCTTCTGGATAAAACTGCGCGATGTCAACATAGGCGCGGCCCCACAAACCTGTACGCTCGGCTTGCTTAGCATCGCTGATCATCCGCTGACAAATCGCAAAGCTTGGTCCATCAATCCGACCGACTAACATGATGTAGGGAAACTGCGCATCAGTGAAGGAACTTTTACTTTCGAAGTATGGATTTTTGATCGGCCCTTCTAACAAATGCCCATCATAACTCAAAATAGCCAACTCAGAATCAACCGCCGCCTCATTGGCATCTTGCACGGGATTCGCGGGCGTCGCTGCTGGATCTTTTTGGGTTTTGCTCTCTGGTGATGCTTCCTTGGCGAGACGTGAAATTTTCAAAGGGACACCGCGCATGGTGACCATCACCTCAATCTGATTTTCACTTGCAACGATCACACCTTCCGACGTGCGACCACGCTTCCACCAACGATTTTTATCAAACAAATCGCGCAAGGGTTTTTCGAGCATGCTGACATACTCGGCGCGGGTGATTTCCTCTCGATCCGGCAGATCCAGACCGATCATGTTCTTCTCGGGAATGCTGCGGGCTTTTTGATAGCTGCGAGCCAACTCGACGGATTCCGGCAATGATTGATTGAACACCACCGCAACGCGAGCTGGATCAATCGAGCCAGCACAGGCAAAGCTAGCACTCAAGAGAAAAAGGATCAGGCTACAGGTATGGCGGATTTTTTTCATAGGTCGATGGTGAGAGTATCATAAGCGATGCGCACGGGCGCAGGCAATATTTTTTCGAGCTGGGCGTGATCAATTTCATGGGAGCAGTGCGTGAAATAAGCCAGCTTCGGCTGAGCTTGTTCGATGACTTCGAGCGCCTCGTTTACATTCATGTGGGTCGGATGACTGCGGTGATGCAGCGCATCGACCACCAGTACGTCGCAACCATGAATCGCATCCATCGCCTCACGACTCAAGCGTTTCACATCGGATATATAGGCGATGCTGCGGTGTCCATTTTTACGAAAGAGAAATCCATGTGTCTCGACATTGCCATGCAAGACGGGCAAGGGCGTGACCTGAATTCCCTCTAACAAAAATGATCCATCAAAGATCACCGGCCCGGGCTTGATGTAACCGCGATAGATGTTCGTATCAGCAAAGGCCCAGGCAAACATCGTGCGCAATTGATCCATGCAGCCCTGATTGGCATACATCGGCAATGGTGTATCACGATTCCAGCAATACGCGCGGAGTTCGTCAAAGCCGACGACGTGATCCATGTGACCGTGGGTGTAGATCACGGCATCGACGTTTTTGATCTTTGCCCGCAAGGCTTGCATCCGCAAGTCCGGTCCGGCATCGACCAAAATTGAAGCACGCTCCGTTTGCACCCAAAGGGAGGAACGGAAGCGCTGGTTGCGCGGATCGGAGGACCTGCAGACGGCACAATCGCAACCGATCACCGGAACGCCTGTCGATGTCCCCGTGCCGAGAAAAGTCACACGCAAGCGGGAAAATGTGTCTACTGGAAAAAGATCGGACATGCTCTAGGAGCGAGCATGCCACAATCTTACCTGCGGGGCAAAACCTAATCGTTACGGGCTTGTCAAAAAACTCCGATTACCAATCTTCACCGATGCCGTAACGGGCACCGATTTCGAGAAGCTCTTCACGCATCGGCCATTCATCAGCACGCTCGCTGACGCTGTGTCGCTTGCTCGCACCTTTGAGCATCATGCAGCCGGTGTTGTCGCCGATTGCGCGCACTTGATCAACTTCTGCTGGCGTCAAACGCACATCGGGAAGCGGCACAAACTCGCGAATCTTATCCTCGATCGGACGCTTGTCATCGCCGGTTTCCTGCAAAAACGTCGGCACTACGCTTTTCACAGCGGGTTGCGAGAGATTCCAGATCGAGGCGAATTGAAGCATGGTCAGGCCGTATTTTTCGGCGATGGGGCGCATTTTCTCCATCTTCTCGATGCCGTGTTTCACCCAGCCAGTTGGACGATGGGTGCGGTGATCGCCAGGCTTGAACTCATGGTCATCTTTGAATTCATCGGTGAAAACGCCACCATAGTCGACGACGCGGGTCAGCACTTTGACGCCATGTTTATCATACGCATTCAATGCCAAGCCCGCCGGCCAAGGCTCTAACGGATTGAGAATTACCATCGTCCAATCAATCAGCTCCTTGTAGGTCTCGATGTTATGAATGGTATCGAGAGTGAAACCATTCGCAGGTCCTGGAGCTGTGCCGAGCATCGTGCTGAGCCCCTCTTCTTTCAAGGAACGCATGCCATCCCATACAGCATCGCTGGTGTAGCCGATTTCATCGGGATTGTGCAACATGACGAGATCGAAGTGAGAACTTTTGCAACGCTCTAAGGACTTTTCACATGCCATTTTCAAATAACTCGCATAACCATCTGCCTTGCGCAGCTCGGGATCGGTGAAGCGTGGATATCCAGTATTGCCCTTGCGTTGGCCTTCGTAAAAATCGTGACCGATCATGCCCACCAGACAATATGTCGAGCGATCAACTCCATCCAAGGCCTTGCCTAACATTTCATCAGCACGGCCATTGCCATAAACGTCTGCGGTGACGAAGGTGCGAAAACCCGATTCGTAAGCGAGACGCAGCGAGTCAATGAATCGCTCCTCGGTCAGCATTTCGCCATAGTGCATAAATCGTCCGCCGCTCCAGGTGCCGTAGGCTTCTTGTGTGAGTTCCATGTTTGTAAAAGTAGTTGTGTTTGGTGCGGCCAAAGATAGTGCATTTGGCGGAAAGGTCAAAACAAAGCAAAAATTGGTCATAAAAGTCGAGAATTCGCGAAATGTCGCAGCTACATCGATTTTAGCGTGATGTTGAAATCAATCGTGAAACGATTAAACTGCTTTCAACTTTTCTGCCCACAGCGCTTTTGCTAGAAATGGATTTATCATGACTGAAATAACAGCCGCTTTGCCTCCATCCACTCCCCCACCCGTTCCAGTGGTGCCGAAAACATCCGGTCTTGCGATTGCGAGTTTGGTGCTAGCCTTGATCCCCATTTTTTCCATTACCACCATGGCTGCGCTGATTTGTTCCTCGAAGGCGAAAACGGCTGGGCTTAAATGCTCGTCGATGATAGCAACGAGGAACCAGAGATTCGCGGTTTGAGCACTGCTGATGATGGCGAGCTCCCTCTTCTCATTTCCCCCCTCGCCGATATCAGCGGCAACATCAACCCTAAGCCTTATGACAGCCGTGGCGTCTACTTGCGCGTCGATGGCAGCGCAAGAAATGAACGCTATGGATCGAGCCCGAAATCGCCTCTAGATTGCCCTGAGTGGGACGAAAAAAATCCGCCCCGTAGTGGAAATGCCGGAGTAAGGCAACGATGCTTTCTCCTAACATCTGAAGATCGCGTAATAGAATTATTACGAAGCCTAGCGCAATTCATACAATTCTTCATGATTCCATGATTTTTCCATTTACCTGCGGGGAAAGTCCCGCTACTCTCATCCCAACAATACGACTACCATCCATGAGCAAATCCATCGAAAGTCACCTCACCGAGGATCGTGAATTCTTGCCAGCCAAGGAGTTTTCCAGCAAAGCCCGCATCAGTTCCATGGCGCAATACAAAAAACTCTACAAGGAGTCGATTGATAAACCTGATGTTTTCTGGGCGCGCGAGGCCAAGGAATTGCAATGGGACAAGCCATGGAGCAAAGTGCTTGAGTGGAAAGCTCCTTTTGCCAAATGGTTTGTTGACGGAAAACTCAACGTCGCCACGAATTGTGTCGATCGTCATGCTGAAGGCCCCCGCAAGAACAAAGCAGCCATCATTTTCGAAGGTGAGCCAGGTGACAAGCGCGTGATTACGTATGGACAATTGCAACGCGAAGTTTGCCAATTTGCCAACGTGCTCGAAAAAAATGGCGTAAAGGCTAAGGATCGCGTGCTGATTTACATGCCGATGATTCCGGAAGCTGCCGTGGCGATGCTCGCATGTGCCCGCATCGGAGCTGTTCACTCGGTGGTGTTTGGTGGATTTTCTGCGGACTCGATTGTGGATCGACTCGAAGACTCAGGCGCCACTACGATCATCACAGCCGATGGTGGATGGAGACGTGGCAAGGTCGTGCCACTCAAAGAAAACGTCGATGCTGCGCTAGAAAAATACTCAGCGGTGCGCAAGTGCATCGTCTTTAAACGCTGTGGCAATGACGTCAATATGGCTGCCAGTCGCGATACTTGGTGGCACGATGAAGTGGCTGCCGTCTCGCACAAACACAAGGCGAAATCTTTTGATGCGGAACATCCGCTTTTCATTCTCTACACCTCTGGCTCCACTGGTAAGCCTAAAGGAATTCTGCATACGAGCGGCGGCTATCTCACGGGCACCTATTCGACGTTTAAGTATGTTTTCGATATACGTGAAGAGGACATTTATTGGTGCACAGCGGATGTTGGATGGATCACTGGTCACTCCTACATTGTTTACGGACCTCTCGCGAATGGTGCTACACAAGTGATGTATGAAGGCGCGCCAAACCAGCCAGACTTCGGTCGATTCTGGAAAATCATCGAAGAAAATGCCGTGTCGATTTTCTACACTGCACCCACGGCAATTCGCGCCTTCATCAAAGCAGGCGACCACTTTCCCGCCAACTACGATCTATCTTCCCTGCGTCTGTTAGGTTCAGTAGGCGAGCCGATCAATCCTGAGGCATGGATGTGGTATCACAACCAAATCGGCGGCAAGCGCTGCCCGATCGTCGATACCTGGTGGCAGACCGAGACCGGCTCAATCATGATCAGCCCCCTTCCCGGCTGCACTCCCACCAAGCCAGGAACTGCTACCTTGCCGTTCTTCGGAGTGGATGCCGCGATCCTCGATGAAGCGGGCAATGAATGCAAAGCCAACGAGGGCGGCAAGTTGGTCATACGCAAACCATGGCCTGCCATGACCCGCACCATTTACGGCGATAAAGCGCGCTACTCGAAAACCTATTGGTCCGACTACAAAGGTATCTATACCGCAGGTGATGGCGCGCGTCGTGACAAGCAAGGAAATTTCTGGATCGTCGGCCGCATCGATGATGTGCTCAATGTTTCCGGACACCGTCTCGGCACAGCGGAAGTCGAAAGCTCATTGGTATCACACCCAGCTGTGGCTGAATCCGCCGTTGTAGGCCGCCCGGATGAATTGAAAGGGCAAGGCGTTGTCTGCTTTGTTACGCTCAAGGAAACCCATCAACCGTCCGAAGCACTGCGCAAGGAGCTTCGCGCACACGTGGGCAAATCCATCGGTGCCATCGCCAAACCTGACGACATTTATTTTGCCCCCGCATTGCCCAAGACTCGTTCGGGCAAAATCATGCGACGTTTGCTAAAGGAGCTCGTCACCACAGGTGACATTTCTGGCAACGTTACGACACTTGACGACGTCAACGTAATATCTCATCTGAAGGCCTCCATGAAGTCCTAATCTCTGTCTACATGACCTCCACCTCTTACTACTTTGCCCTAATTGCCAAATCCTTCGGACTTGAGCGCAGAAATAAACGCGTTCTCGAGGCCTCCTCAGAGATGAGTTTGCTGCGCGAAGCCGAATACCATCTGGGTTTAGTTTTGTGGGAAAAAATCGAACCCATCGAAGAGCTTTCCGTCGAGTACTGGAATCTGCGCAAGCAGATGAAGGGATTTACGGAAATGAGAAAAAAAATGGATGAGCTCAATGAACAGTTAACTGAATTACAACTACAAAGAGCGGAAATTCTAAACAGTGAGAACCCCGAACAATTAGAAGTAGAAATGCAGCGTTCACAATTAATGCTGTATATGGAAAAACTCACAAACGAAAGAGACATGGTGTTGCGGAGGGCTAAAGAGCTACGCCGCGTTCACGAAGGCTTGCTGACCAAAATCGAAGTAATTAAGCGTGACAAATATCCAGAAGAAAAAATCATAGAAGTAGAGCAATCGATTGATGATCTCAAAAAAGAGTTCCGTGCACTGAAGCTTCGCCGCCAAGAACTGGCAGAAGCACTAGATCAAGGAGATCGTGACATTGATGAGAATGAAAAAAAACTTGCAGCATTCAAGCAAGTCAAACGCGATGAAGCTGCTTTGATTTTCCAAGAGCTTGGGCTGATCAATCGCGAGCTTTCACAGTTGCGATCGGAAGTCGGTTCTGTCGAAAGTGAGATACGCCAGTTGCAATCAGAAGTAGGTCGCTACATCAGTCGCTACACAAAGCGCAATCCCGTATGCAATAAAATCGCTAAACCAGAACGCGCCATGGTGGAAGTCATGCGCATGTTGCGCATTTCCATCTCGATGAATCGCAAACTAGCCGACTTCAAGTAACTTATTTTTTCTCTCTGTCATCAAGAGACGAAGGGAATTCAGCACGACAATCAAAGTCGAGCCTTCATGCCCTAAAACACCGAGTGGCAGCGGTAGTTTGTAGCCAATGCTGCCGATGCACAGCAAAACCAGCACACTTAACGAAATCACCAGATTTTGTCGAATGATCGATCTGCAGCGGCGGCTCAGCGTCAACGCGGTAAGAACATTATCTAGTCGATCATTCAACAATATTACATCCGCCTGCTCCAGCACCGCATCAGAACCTCGCAGCCCCATACCAATCGAAATGTCTGCAACCGCCAGCGAAGGAGCATCATTGATTCCATCGCCAACCATAGCCACTACTTCGCCTTGATTTCTCCACTCGGCGATCGCAGCGACTTTGTCCTCGGGATGAAGACCAGAGCGCGAGTCATCGAGCCCGAGTTCTTTCGATAGTAAAGCGGCAGATTCAGGTCGATCTCCCGTAAGCATGGTCACCTTGATCCCCATCGCATGGAGACGTTGAATCATGGCTTTACTCTCCAGTCGTGGCGCATCACGCAAAATGATGCGCCCTGCGACAACACCAGCATCCACAAGCACCTCCGTATATCCAGGCTCAGGATTCGGGAATTTCTGCACCGCTGATTCAGCGGAAAAATATGAGCGACGTCCTTGTTTCACCGCTTGCCCTTGGTAGTTACCCTCGACGCCTTGACCCGCTAGAGATTGATAATCTTGTATGGCACCAGCACGGGCGCCATGTTGCTTAAGCCACTCAGCGGCAATGGCTCGGGACAATGGATGCGTCGATTGCTGAGACAATGCAGCAGCAGACTCTAACACCACTTGTTTTCCCGATTCCGGAAATGACTCGATAGCCGTGATGACAAAGTCCCCCTTGGTTAAGGTCCCCGTTTTGTCGACAGCTAAACGTTGAATCGTCGCGAGATTTTCGAGAGCGACCCCACCTCGGAACAAAACGCCGCGCCGTGCTGCTGATGCGATTCCTGCGAGAATTGCGCTAGGGATCGAGATTACCAAAGCACAGGGAGAGCACACGACAAGCAAGGTCATAGCACGATAGAGCGCGGAGGGATCCGCGGCAGAAGTTCCAAATGCCGGCATGCCCTGGACCCAATGCCACCAGGCAAAAGCAGCAAAGCTCAAGGCAAGTATGGAAAGCGTATAGGTGGTGCCGAAACGATCCGTGAACCGCTGCGAAGGCGCTTTACTCGCTTGTGCATCGCGAATCAAACGGATGATTTTGCCATGAGCGCTCTCAGACGGCAGTCGCAGCACTTCGGCATCCAATGCCCCCCAAGTATTGAGAGTGCCACCAAAAACCGTGTCTTGAAGTCCTTTTTCTACAGGAACTGATTCACCCGTGAGCATCGATTCATCAGCCGCCGTAGCTCCTAGCACGACACAAGCATCGACCGGAAATTGCGAGCCTGGAAAAATCCGCACGCGATCTCCAACAGCCAGCGAGTCCACCGGGATTTCGACCAACGAACCATCCGCATTCACCCGAGTTGCCGCCTTCGGCGAATCCTGAAACAACGAGCGAATTTCCTTTTCTGTGCGCGCCATCGCCATAGCTTCCAGCGCACCACTCAACGAGAACAAAAACAACAGCACGGATCCCTCCCACCACGCGCCAATGAAGGCTGCACCAATCGCCACCGCTAGCATCAGGAAATGAATGTCGAGCTTGCCCTTAAAGCCCGCTGACCAGGCCTCGATCAAAGCGTCCCAACCACCCGCAACATAAGAGATCATATAGCATGCCAATGCCACTTGATGAATGCCGGATTGCCTATCAAAATAAACACCAGCTAGCAGAAAAAAACCACATACAAGGGCGGACGATAAATGAATTTTCCACTCTCCCGGAACGGACGATGGTTTTTTGCTGCTCATGGCTCACATTGACATCGTTACATCCTGAAATCTAGAACCAAATACCTTCTCGCTGTTCATATCTTTGCAATCATAGCGCAAGAATTACGCAGTACTTGTCGATACACATCATTACGGTGAACATGAGTACGTATGAAAACAATCATCACCGCACTGGATTTCTCTAATGCATTCCCAAATGTCCTCGACGCCGCGCTGCAGATGGCAGATCTCCAAGATGCTATCTTGCACATCATTCATGTGTTAGAACCCGAGCCTACCTACACAGCCTACGGGATGACACCCGAAGAATTCCCTGCGATTCAAGTATTTCAAAACGAATCACAGCGCCGCGCTGAAGCACTGCTCAATGATGCTGTCGCAAAAGCAAGAACACGCGTGAAAGATGTGCGCGCCGAATTGATAATCGGTTCACCCCTGCACTCGATTATCGACTACGCCCAAAAGCATAAAGCCGACTTAATCGTCATCGGCACTCACTGCCATGGAGTAGTCGCCGCGTTGCTTATTGGCAGCGTCGCCGAAGGGCTAGTTCGCAAAGCGATGTGCCCGACATTAGTCATTCCTTGCGCTCCCTAACCGATACAATATCCACAAAAAAAGGCGGTGAGATGATCACCGCCTTTTTCATTTGAGATCAGAGATAAAATCTCACAGATACTTATCGGTGACCGCGCCTTCAGAGGCGCTCGTCACCAACTTCGCATACTTCGCAAGCACACCATAACGATAACGCGGCTCGGGCTGCACCCACAAGGCGCGACGCGTGGCCAACTCATCATCACTAAGGGATACATCAATGCGATTCGTTTCTGCATCGATGACAATCTCATCGCCATCACGCAACAATGCGATATTACCACCCACGAAGGCTTCTGGTGTGATGTGCCCGACCACGAACCCGTGACTACCACCTGAGAATCGACCATCGGTAATCAATGCCACATCTTTTCCAAGACCAAGGCCCATGACGGCGCTGGTTGGCCCGAGCATTTCTCGCATACCTGGGCCTCCTTTCGGCCCTTCCATTCGGATAACAAGTACGTCACGCTTCTGAATTTTCTTCGCAAGAATCGCCTTCATGGCATCATCTTCAGAGTCAAACACGCGCGCATTACCGACGAATTTCTCTCCTTCCTTACCGGAAATTTTTGCCACTGCACCACCTTCAGCGAGATTGCCGCGAAGGATGCGCAAGTGACTATCTTTTTTCAGCGGGTTAGAAATCGGACGAATGATCTGTTGGTCGGCAGGATAGTAGATCGGGGATTTTTCCAAATTCTCACGCATCGTTCGGCCCGTTACAGTCATGCAATCACCGTGCAAAAGACCAGCCTCAAGAAGCATGCGCATCAAGGGAACGGTGCCGCCGATGCGCACCAAATCTGCCATCACATACTTGCCGCTCGGCTTGAGGTCTGCCAAAACGGGCACGTTCGCGCCGATCCGCGCAAAATCGTCAATAGTAATTTCTACTCCTGCGGCATGAGCCATAGCGGGAATGTGCAAGCAAGCATTGGTCGAACCACCGAGAGCGATCAAGACGGTAATCGCATTCTCGAAGGCCTCCTTGGTCATGATCTCACGAGGCTTGATGCCCAGATTGATCATGTTGAGCACGGCGGCCCCGGCATCGAAGCAATCACGCATTTTGTCATCGCTGATGGCAGCTTGTGCAGAGCTGTTCGGCAAACTCATGCCCAGGGCTTCGATCGCACTAGCCATCGTGTTCGCCGTATACATGCCACCGCATGAACCAGGACCGGGAATCGCGCAGCGTTCAACAGTGTCAAGCTCTTCATCGCTATACTCACCTCCTGCATGCTTGCCTACAGCTTCAAACACTGAAACAATATCGAGATCTTTCTTTTCACCCTTAATCGTGGCGCAGCCCGGAAGAATCGTGCCGCCATAAACGAACACAGAAGGACGATTCATGCGGCCCATGGCCATGATGCAACCTGGCATGTTTTTATCGCAACCACCAATCGCCACAAAGCCATCCATGCCTTCGCAGCCGACTACGGTTTCGATCGAATCTGCGATCACCTCACGTGATACAAGGCTGTATTTCATGCCCTCAGTGCCCATTGATATGCCATCGGAAATTGTGATTGTATTGAAAACGACCGATTTCCCACCAGCAGCGTCAATACCCTTAGCGGACTCGCGCGCTAACTTGTCAATATGCACGTTGCAGGGAGTGACTTCACTCCAAGTCGATGCTACGCCAATTTGAGCCTTGGCAAAATCTTCTTTTTCAAAGCCCACGGCGTAGAGCATCGCTCTGCTAGGTGCGCGGTCGGGACCATCCAGCATGGGACTGGAAAACTTGCGGAAATCTGAGGAATCGCTCATGCGTGAAAATTATCGTGATTCTCGAGTAAAGGTCAAGAATGCGTAACGACTTGCATAAGAAAATATCTCACTGCTTTGTGAGACATCATGCGCGACTAAACAACTTAGCCAAATGAAAGCCGCCTAATGAAACGATGCCGCACAAGAATGGGGCGACGAAAATCCGAAATGCTGTTGTCCAAACTAACATCGGCTGCATCAGCCCGAAGAGTTGCACTTTCTGCTGCCACATTAGCGCAAAAAGATAAGGCAGCACCACCAGCATCGCACTTAGATTCATTACGAAAGCCGCAATCGCCGCTGCGCGAAAGGCGTGTTTGCCCAGCGTATGGATGCGGATGCGGAAAATCACCGCGCCGGTGATCAGCCCGACAAGACAGTGTGCCATTGCCAGCCAGGCTAGATGTTTCATGAAAGAATCTTGCGCGCCGGCATCTAAAACCTCCTGCGGCAAGGGCGGAGCAAAAGAGCTAAACAAGCTCACCACAAAGGCCAACATGACGACCGCACCCAAGGTAATCCGTAGCATAGCCTGCCGTGTATCTAGCAAAACTCGCAAGCTTTCCTGTTGCGCGTGAAAAGCATTCACCTGATTGCCGTAGTCGCGCCAAGCTTGTAGCTCCGTTTCGAGTTTTAGATCTTTTCCCGAAACCACAATGGGCTCTGCGCTAGGTGAAGCATTGACATCTCCCAATACTGCTTGCTGGGTGTCATTTCCGCTCGGTTTCGCGGGAGCTTCCGGCGTAGCCGGTTTATTTTGCGAGGGAATCAACATCGCAAAAGCACCTGCAAACCCGCCAGACAATAAAACTGTTAGCTGCTGCGTTACATTACCCCGCACAGTTTCCCATGCTTTTCCACCTTGACCTAAGAGATGCATCACAAGATAAGCCACGGCACCAGTGCCGGCAAATATCAGCAACTTGCGAATCTTGATTGATTTTTCCATACGCAACACAGACCTAGCAGCAGATCCAAGCGAGTGCAAGATTTCTTCCGAGAGTCAGTATTTTAACGCGGCGCAACAGTAGCATCCGCCTTGTTTTTCATCGCTTGCGTGAGCAGACGCGAAATGACATCGCGCAATTCTTCCACTGGAATCGCAAAACTTTCGGCGCGATTCGCACGGGCAATGTTCATGCCAATGCAGCGACCTTCCAGATCTAACAAAGGACCACCTACTGTAGCACGATTACCTTGCACATCGTGTTGCAAAACGCGCGGAAACCCACTACGTCGTTTGGAGTAATCACCGCTCATCGTATCATTGCGCGTTTGCTGAGCACCAAATGTATCAGCCCGTCCCATCAACTCTACCTCAGCTGTCACCTGCTTGTCCTTGCGAAGATAAACGACGGTAATTTTTTCTCCCACTCGGCGGTCTTTCATGATCTCAGCCACATCGTCTCGCTTGGTGATTTTCTGATCGGCAATCTTGATAATCTTGTCACCCTTGCGCAGACCTGCAAGATACGCACCACTTTTTTCAGGAATTTCACCAATCTCTAATCCTGATTTTTCCTCTTTAATTTCAATGCCCAAAACGGCACCACCTTCGGCTCGGATTTCGCGAGCATTAGCACTGATAATGCCCAGTTGAGGCCAGCGCTCCCGACGAGTCGTCGCCCCATTCGTCACCACCCAAGTTCCCTGCTCAACTTGGCCATTATCGGCAAAATGAACAACCTTTAAGCCTGTGGCATCGGTTTTTAGTAAGCAAACATCCCACGCTGGATCAGTGGCTACAATTTGCACGGGTTCATACTGCGTAGCTCCGATGCGCAATTTCAGATCGCTGGACTCAGTCACTTCGCTCGCCTTTGTAATGACGTATCCCGTTTCTTGCACCACGATCCCATAGGCTATTTCCTTCCGGCCACTGTAGATCACAGCACTGAACTGAGACAAAGATTGTTTTGGGCGCTCAAGCAGCCCATGCATCAGAGAGCCATTGCTACGGTACTCTGATTCGAGCGTTTCGTAGCCCTGCGTGAATGAGCTCATGCAAACCGCCAGCATCAGTAATGTTGTGGGGATCATCTTTTTCATATTCGTCATAAAAATGCTGCGTTGCTCAGCGCGCCCCGAGGCGTAGGGTGATTTCTTTTTCCTTACCTTCGCGCATGAGCAAGATTGTGATCTTTTCATCGGCAGCTTTGTCTTTCAAACACTTCTGCATTACCTCCTTATCTTTCAACTTTTTACCATCGATCGCGACGATGAAGTCTCCTACCTTTAATCCAGCCGTCTCGGCGACAGACTCGCGGCCAATCTTGGTTACGCGGATTTCCCCGTCTCCCGAATCCTCTGTTCCTACGCCCAGAAATCCTGTGCCTTTTTTGGGCTTCTCGGCAAAAGGACCCTCACCGATGAATTTACCAGCCACCAAGTCATCCCAATGACGCACGAATTCGCGAATCGGAACATGCATGTTTTGTTGCAAATTCGTGCCAACGCGCGAGTGAATGCCAATCAAACGTCCAGCCATATCAAAAAGTGGACCACCAGAGTCACCACCGATCAAAGTGCAGTCGCTCTGTGAGGTAGAATCGGCGACTTTTACCAATCGCCCCAAGCGCACACCCGCACCGCGATCCTTGTCATAGCCACCCGAGTGACCAAGCGAAAATACCCAGTCGCCCAGTCGCGTACGATCGCTTTTATCCACTTCAACGAATGGAAATGGACCTTTGCCGAGGATTTTCACCATCGCTGAATCGGTCTCAGAATTGAGGCCAAGCGATTCGCATTTGACCTTGCGACCATCCGCCAGAATAGCCGTGATATCCTTGGCGACACCGCCCGCTACGTGAGCTGCTGTGAGGATCAGACCATCAGCAGAAATGATCACGCCTGAGCCTGAACCTTGACCCAATTCCAAGCAAACTGTCGCATTGCGCGCAGCCGGCAAGACCGACTTGAGCGCAGCCTCGATGGCAAGCATGTCTTCTACACCGGCAGGCACTTTTTTGTCATTGACCGGTAAACGTTTCGGATCGCTGGGCTGATCTTGAGCGAATGCCAAAGACAGAAGTCCGAGGAAAAATACCAATAAGAGTGTTTTCATTTATGCTTGTTAGCGAAGCTAGCACGGGGATTCGCTAGTGACAAGAGTGGAATTTCTTGAAACACATATCGCTTCGAAACCGGTTCTCAGCACGAAAAAAATTTCCTTCTTACTCAATCTACCGCTTGCCAAACCCACACAGTTCGGCTAATAACTATGTCATGCCAAGTGTAAAACCATGGATTCGAGGACTCGTTTTGTTCAACATCTGCACGCTTTCTTTTGCGCAAACACCTGCGTTGGATGACCCAGTTGCCCAGAAAGCACCAGAGCTCAACGCCATCCAGCGCGAGTTTACCAACTTGCCCGAGCAAAAGCGCATCGACTACTTGAAGCACATGGATGAAGTGCGCCGATTGTTCAATCAAAAGCGAATTTTTGAGGCAATGGATGAAATTTCCAAAGCACGTGAAATCTTCGACAGAAACTCAGAAATCCACAACATGGTTGGAAGCTGCTATGTCGAATTTCGCGACTTTAAAAAAGCCCGTGTTGAATTTGACAAAGCCTTAGCCCTTGATCCCGATCTCACTGCAGTCATTTTCAACATCGCCGAGTTAGAATTTGTCACGCGTCAGTGGAAATCAGCTGAGGAAAAGCTGGAGCTTACATTAAAAAAATTGCCCGAAGGCGATCTCGCTACACGTAGACTCGTCGAGTTTAAGATCTTGCTCTGCCAAATTGTACAGGGCAAAAATTCCGAAGCAAATACCCTAGCGGAAAAATACAATCCACTCGATGATGACTCACCCTTCTACTACTATGCGCAAGCATCCCTCTGCTTCCGTGATAACGATGTCACAAAAGCCGAGGAGTGGATGCAGATTGCCAATCGAGTTTTTGGCAATGCCGCTGTCACCGCTCCATGGCAAGACACCCTCATCGAGTTTGGCTACATTGAGAGCTTCTACGGTAGCAAGGTGGATCAGCAACTGAATGACGCAGCGCCGCAGGACTAATGAATTGACCCAATGATTCTGAATCAGGCGTCTCGGTCACTCGGGGCGCCTATTTTTTTCTACCATCACTGCCACCGAGCGTGTCTGTGGCAGTATCACCTTAAGCACCTTTACGCTGGCGTGCATAAGCGAATAATTATCTAACAGAAAATCTACCATCTCCACCGCCAGCGTTTCGATCAAACGCCTTGGTTTCCTCTGCGCAAGATCTTCCAAGGAGGCTACAACCTCAGCGTAATCGATGGTTTTGGCGATATCATCATGCAATTCCGTCCAATCTTGCTGAGCAGTCAACACCACATCGAAGGACAACTCTTGAGCTACCGCAATTTCCTCATCCGGAACACCCACATGACAAGAGATTCTAAGACCATTGATAAAAATTTTCCCACTCATGAATTGCGACGATGTTGATCTAACATTTCACGGAATTCGCGAAGATCTGCCATTAGCCAATCAGGCTGCTGTGCCTGCAGCACCTCGCGGTGTGTATATCCCGTAAGTAAAGCTACACTTGCTACGCCGCCATGCTTGGCGGTGACAATATCGTGGATCATGTCCCCGAGAAACGCCGTTTGTGAAACCTCGAGCTCATGGTTTATGACCAAACTCCCGATGACTTCGCGTTTATCCACCACACCCGAATATGTTGCCTCAAAGTATTGCCGCATCTCGAGATCATCAAGTTGGCCTTCGAAGGTATTGCGATCCATGCTGGTCAGCACAAAACAGCGCACACCGTGCTCACGGCACCATTCTAACTTTTCGCGAGCATGAGGCAAAACAGTTACCGCAACAGGCGATTCCGCAAAAGCCTTGCGAAAGTGATTCTCCAAATCTGCAAGAGCAATGCCAGGAAGATGCTCTTCATAAAATTCCGAATACGGGAGACGGAACAATCGACGAAACTCATCGCGATCCATCGCTTCACGACCATGAATGCCAAAAACGGCATTGGTTGCCTCCAACGTCGGGCCCAAGTCGTCAACCAAAGTGCCGGACCAATCAAAAATTAAGTTACGATACATAAAAATTATCCTACGGAAAAACGAATGGACTGGATTTTATCGTTGCCGGCAGCTTGCTGAATTTTCTTCAACAAACTCCCACGCATTTGCTCCAGATGGAAACGCATGGCCGGTTGTGTCACGCGGATGGTGAGCACGCCGCGCTTTAAAGATTGTGGTTGGCTGGCCTTCGCGATGTAGGGACCAGCTAAATCCGCCCAGAGCGATCGCAGCTTTTCCTCCTCCATCCCCTCCGCAAGGCCAGCACTGCGGATGATCTCAGCGATGAATTCGGATGGCAGGTGGATGCCTGCGTTTAGATCAAGGGCATCGTCAAACCCTCGCCACTCGCGTTTGACCTGTCGGCGCAAAAATTCCTGCGCACTCCATTTTTTCGACGGCTTACTCGCCATCGTCGCCGATCGCCTCAACCGGGCATCCCTCCATCGCTTCACGGCATTGCTCTTCCTCCTCCGGTGTCGTAGGCTGGTTGTAAACAAACGAGTAGCCTTCGTCGTCGGAGCGGGTGAAATTTTGCGGAGCCGTTTCACGGCACAAATCACAGTCGATACAGGAACTATCGACATAAAACTTGCCTACAACGTTTTCTTGGTTACGATCTTCTTTGTCAGACATACTGATAGCGGTTTGCACCACTTCCATCGCCTCATTTGCTCCTTCTTGCAATCAGTTTTTTCGTTTTTCTCTTTATTTTGCTTTTTTTCTTGGGTAATTTCTTTCTGTTCATTCACACTATGTCACAATCAAATTCCGACAACAGAATGCCTAAACCGGTTCGAAATCCGTTGCCCATGAACCAAACAAACAAAGGCACCTATGACAACGAGATCGATCTGTGGAATTTAGAGGACGATCACTCATCGACTGCACCCACCGTGACTCCCGTCGAAGAAAACAGCACACCCGAAAAAACTGAGGATGTTGCCAACACGAAAACACAGGACAAATTTGTTGCAAACGATGAGGAGTCCAAGCCATTTGCCGAGACCGATGAAGCTACGGATTCTCGAGTATCTGAAGATCATCAGCCAGCTGTTGAACGCAGCATCTCGGTACAATCGATCGACGTCGCACTTCCCAATCCGAGCCAATCGAAATACGCCCTTCCAAGCCGCTTAGCTGTGGCCCCTGCTGAAGACGAAATCTGGGGAGATTTTACTGATGAAATCGCATCAAAGGCTGAATCAGTAGAAAAATCCACTGAAGAAGAAATCGTATCGGTTGTGACCAAAATCGAAACCGAGACATTCAAGCCAGTCGTTGCGACAATCATCACACCTGAGCCAGCTCGTGAAAAAACGGTGGAACTCAAGGAAGCAGAATCATTCATAGCAAGTGAACCGGAAGACAAACCCGGTCCTGCGACAGCAGTTACTGCAACGCCCTCGATTCAGATCAGCAAGTTTTCTCGAATCGAAATCATCGCCTCGGTGGCATTTCTACTGATTTTGATCAGCGGTTCGTTCTTTGTACTGCGCTCCTATCGCGCCAATCTGACCATCGAAAAAAACCTTTATATCAAACCGTATTACCCCGTGAAAGGACAGCTTGCCGAGGTAGATCGTGTTGTCACGTATTGGCGAGCCCCAATCAAGGATGGGCCGAACCGCGATCCAATCAAGCTTGATGTCAAGTTACTGCCTGTCATCGAGATCACCCTCGGGAACGAAGCCACGCAGGGAGCTTTACGGGTAATGTTTCACAATGATAAAGGCGACATCGTCGGTGATACGGTGACGCAAAATTTCTCGCAAGGTAAGTTCACCCTCTCCGCATCGGAAGCGCTTGCACTTTCCTCCACCGCTGGCTTTGTCGACTTTGGCGAGCAAGAAGCCTACCGTACTGGACAAGGCAAACCGTGGACAATCAAGGTCTATGAGGGCCCATCTGTTAATGCAAGTAGCGATCAATTTCGCCTCTTGTTCACCACCCCAATCGGCACCGAGCGGCGTTAACTATTTTTCTATTTCACTATGAGCACACAAACCACACCACTGATCCCGCGCGAGGGTTGGCATGTCATGCATTTGTTTTATCAAATCGACCATTCCCAATGGAACTGCCACAGCCAAGAGGAAAAGCGCACAGCCAAAACCAACTTGACCGAACTAGTACAAGAAATTCGCTCCACTAAGGACACGCATCTTCTCACCTTCTCGATCGCCACCCCCAAGGCCGACATCGGCTTCATGCTGCTCACTCCCGATCTGCAAATCGCCAATGCTTTTGAAAAACGACTCAGCCTCTCGCTAGGTCCAGACATTCTGAACCCCTGCTACTCCTATCTTTCACAAACAGAGAGTTCGGAGTATACAACTACCTCCGAGGAATACATTAAGCAAACGCTCATTGGCGAAAAGGGACTCACCGAAGGTAGCCCAGAATTCCTGACCGCACTTGAGGAATTTGAGGAGCGCATGACTCACTATCTCAAGCACCGGCTCTATCCTGTATTGCCTGATTGGCCCATTGTGTGCTTCTATCCCATGTCAAAGCGCCGCAATGGCAATGACAATTGGTATTCACTGAATTTTGACGCTCGCCGCGAGCTGATGTCTGGCCACGCTCGCGTAGGCCGCACCTATGCAGGTCGCATTCTGCAATTGATCACTGGCTCCACTGGCCTCGATGAACACGAATGGGGCGTCACCCTGCTGGCCAAAGATACGATCGATATCAAAGCAATCGTTTATGAAATGCGCTTTGATGAAGTATCGGCCCGCTTCGGAGAATTCGGCGATTTCTACATCGGCATGCAACTCCCGCTCGACGAGTTATTTCGCCGTGTGTGTCTATGATTCCACGCTTCCACATCGCATCACTGCGTGAACTTTTTTCGTAAAAATCGCATTTGATTGCACAATGAAGTTGCGCCGCGTCGTTACTACCCCATATTGCATTGATTAACATCCATCTGTCATGACTATTGAAGAATCCCAAGCCCGTATTGCCGAAACCAGCCACTGGATCCAAGCCGTAAAAACCGAGATGGCGCAGGTGCTGGTCGGCCAAAATCAATTGGTTGACCGCCTGCTGATCGGGCTCCTCTGCAATGGTCACATCTTGCTCGAAGGCGTGCCTGGCCTCGCAAAAACGCTGGCTGTGAAGGCGCTTTCTGGCTGCCTTCACACCACTTTCTCTCGTTTCCAATTCACTCCAGATTTGTTGCCCGCCGACCTCGTTGGCACCATGGTCTACAATCCTCAATCAACTTCTTTTGCGCCTAAACTAGGCCCCATTTTTAACAACTTGATTCTGGCTGACGAAATCAACCGCGCTCCCGCTAAAGTGCAATCTGCATTGCTAGAAGCGATGCAAGAGCGTCAAGTCACATTAGGCGATAAAACTTACAAACTCCCAGAACCATTCCTAGTTTTGGCTACGCAGAACCCGATCGATCAAGAGGGCACCTATCAACTTCCTGAGGCGCAGCTTGACCGTTTCTTGCTCAAAGTTACCGTCAACTACCCAACTCCAGAGGAAGAATTGATCATCCTCGATCGCATGGCTACTTCGGCCCCAGCTTACATCACACACACGGTAGCTACCCCCGAGCAAATCGCCTACTCACGCGAGCTCGTAAACAGCGTATACATCGACCCAGCGATTCGCCAATACATCGTTCAAATTATCAATGCCACTCGCGATCCGATCAAATATGATGCACCCCTGAAAAATCTCATTCGCGCAGGAGCATCACCTCGCGGCACAATCAATCTCGCACTCAGCGCCCGTGCCCGCGCCTTTATGAATGGCCGCGCCTATGTGATACCCCAAGACGTCAAAGACATGGTCCACGATGTGCTGCGTCACCGGATTTTGGTGACCTACGAAGCAGAGGCAGAAAACGTTAATACCGACGTGATCATCACACGCCTACTTTCCAAAATCCCCGTCCCGTAATTTTCTCCGCACATGACAGCTGACGAACAAGTGGAAGAAATGATGGCCAGGGTTCGAAAGCTCGAACTCAAGGCCCGCAGGCTCGTGCGCGAATCCTTCTCGGGAGAATACCAATCCTCCTTCAAGGGCCAAGGGCTCGATTTCGATGACTTCCGCGAATACCAGCACGGCGATGAGATTCGTTTCATCGACTGGAATGTCACCGCGCGCATGGGATCGCCATTCATTCGCAAATTCCGTGAAGAACGCGAGATCAACGTCATGATCGCAGTGGACGTCAGTGGCTCGTCGGACTACGGTTCAGTGCAGTTTTCCAAGCGCGAAATCGCTGCCGAGATCGCCGCCACGCTGGGTTTCTCAGCGCTCCAAAATGGTGACAAATGCGGACTACTGCTCTTTGCCGCAGAAACACTGATGTTCATTCCACCCGCGAAAGGAACCAAGCATCTGTTGCGTTTGGTTCGCGAAATTCTTGTCGCACAGCCTGCCAAACCAGGCACATCCATCGCAGCCGCTGCCTCGACCTTATTGCAAGCGCTGCCAAGAAAGTCTCTCGTGTTTTTGATCTCAGATTTCCTCGCCGACCCGCTCGATAAACCACTCGGAAAGCTTGCCGCGAAGCACGATAGCATTGCCATCCGCGTTACCGATCCGTTAGAAAAAAAACTACCGCAAGCTGGTCGTGTGACTCTGGAAGATGCCGAAACAGGCTGGCAAACCTCGATCAACACCTCGAACTCCAACCTTCGCATGGCATATGAAAAATTGATGAAACGCCAACACGAAGGTGTGCTCTCTTTATTCAAAAAACACGGTCTTGATTTTGCTGACCTGGAAACCAATCAAGACCCTACTCCCGCACTGCATGCCCTCCTCAAAAGGCGCATCAGCAAACGCGGACGCTGAGTAAGTCATCCATTTCCGCTACTGAAACATTCATGGAAGAAACACCACCAACGCTGAATTTGCCCGACATTCCTGATGTCAATCATCTACTGCCGTCACCCAGCATTCCATGGTGGATCTGGGTCATCGCCATCCTCCTGATCATCTGTAGCATCTGGCTATTCCGCTCGAGCCGAAGACGAAAAACTTCCCCAGAAGCCATTGCGGAAAAAGCTTACCGGCAAGCTCTCGCCAACTTCGAGCAATCCCGCTCTCTGCCATCACTCTTACAACAAGCAACTGCCGCCTCGCTGACGTTACGCAGCTACTTTGCTACTGCGTTACAAGATTCATCTTTATTCGAGACCCATGAAGAATTCATGGCACGGCACAATGCTCTCGCAAGTTTGCCAGAACAAATGCGCAGCGAAATCGCCCAATTCTTTGCGACACTTGCTCGTTACAAGTATGCACCTACCGAATCTTCTAGCACGCACCCCTCTTTGATCGAGGATGCAGCTACCGCCCTTCATCATTGGCATCAATCAGCGCGCGCTGCTACACCTCAAACGCCATGAGTTCCCTCTTTACTCAATTTCATTTCCTCTCACCTTGGTGGCTGACTTTGCTCATCCCCGCCATCGCGATTCTTTTCTTGCGCCGCGGACGAGGTGCGGAAGCGACACTTACCTTCTCTTCGCTCAGCGTCCTTGCATCGCTAGGAAAAAAACTGCGCCAAGGCCCTGGAGCATTCAGCATTCCCCTCTTACTTACGGCGTTAAATCTTGCCATTCTCGCCATCGCACGCCCAGTTTGGCGTGAGGAATTCCAAAATCGCACGGCATCGGGCGTCGATATCATGATTGCTTTTGACGTCTCTCTCTCGATGGAGATCGATGACTTTTATGATAGTTCAGGCTCGCCACTTCAACGTCTTGATGCAGCCAAAGCAGTTGTAACAAATTTCGTGAAAAATCGCTCCGATGACCGCATCGGCCTCGTGGTTTTCTCTGGCCAACCCTATCACATCAGCCCCATTACATTGGATCACGATTGGTTGCTGAATGGATTGGCTCGTGTCAAACTTACCAAAAATGACGGATACGGAGCTGGCACCGTACGCGAGCAAGGAACAGCAATCGGCTCTGCCATTTCTGCCGCAGCGACACGACTTCACGCTCGTGATGCCAAGTCGAAAATCATTGTGCTCATCACCGATGGAGCCAATAACTCGGGCAAAATTTCACCCATCGATGCCGCCAAGTATGCCGCTGATCTCGACATCAAAATTTATGCAGTCGCCCTCGGCACCAAAGACGGTCGCGTTAGCAGCAACATCCAACGCTTTCCTCGTCAAGAATTCGACCTGCCCACGCTGCAAGAGGTCTCTCGTCTCACTGGAGGGGAAAACTACTGGGCACAGACTAACGCCGAGCTTAAAAACACCTTTCGTACTATTGATGCGCTCGAAAAAACCGAACGGAAAACCTACACTGTCACCGAGGATCGCGAGCTTTATCTGTGGTTACTCTATCCCTCTCTATTGCTTTCTGCTCTTGCCGCCCTGCTCATCGCAGTCAACCCTCCTCCCAGTGTGAACTAACTCCGCCGCCATGTCCTTCGCTCACTACTACGCATTATTCTACATCCTACTCCTGCCATTGCTCGTCATCATCGCACTGATTGCGGTGCAGCGCAATCAGGCCGTGTGGAAGGCATTTGTGGCAGATCGCCTGCGCAGTCGCTTGATCAATCGAGCCTCATCCCTGCCTCGATGGCTCGGATTTTCCGCACTGCTATGCGCCCTTTTGTTTATGATCATCAGTGTGGCTGGTCCACAAATCGATGAGAGCAAAAAAGTGGAAAATACCAAAGGTCGGAACTTGATCATTGTGTTAGACCTCTCACGGTCAATGAAAACTGGCGACTTATCCCCTTCTCGTTTGGATCAAGCAAAAGCCTTGATTTACGAGTTGTTAGAAACATTACCGAACGATCGCATCGGAGTTGTGGGATTTTCCAGTTCACCCTTTCTTTTTGCCCCTCTCACCATTGATCACAGTGCTGTGCGTGAAACTGTCGAGCAGCTGGACTATGATTCCATTCCCACAGGTGGTTCGGATTTAGCCAGCGCGATCAAGTTGGCTGTTGCTACGCTAAAGGAAACCGCCCAGACGAATAACGGCTTACTGGTTCTATCGGACGGCGAAGAGCACTCTCCAAAGATTCTCAACACCTTACAAGACATCAAGGAATCGGGCACCTACGTTTTCGCTGTTGGCATCGGCACCGAAGATGGCGGCTTCATTCCCGATGAAAACGAAGCCGATGGAAAATTTCGAGACGTCAAGGGTGATGTCGTGATCAGCCGACTTCAGACTTCTACTTTGCGAAATTTCGCCGAGCAAGCAGGTGGACGTTTCACCATTGCTCAATCATCCGCAGACATCCCCGCCATGATCAAGTCTGCTGTCGCTGATTTGGAATCATTCGAGCTTAAGGGGCGTGAAAAAATTTCTGCACAAGAACTGTATCAATGGACATTGTTTCCAGCCATTTTCTTATTGTTTACGGCAATTCTTTTGAGCACACGCTGGCGCGCCGTATCAAGAGTGGCTGCCGCGACAGCAAGTTTTACTTTCGCCTTGATGATGACAACCACCAGCCATGCGGGAGTAAATGCATCGATCAGTGATGCTCGCGCGGCCATGGCTCGCAACGACTTCGAACAAGCACGTGATCTTTTTTCCATGCTTGCCACCGAGGAAATCCCCTCTAGCCCCGAGCATTCGGCGCTGACCTTAGGCAAAGCTACGGCGGAGTATCGCCTCGGTGAATTGCCAGAGTCCCGCAAATCCTACTCACAGGCGCTGACCACAGAAGATTCCTCTATTCGCACCGCTGCTCACCAAGGTCTCGGCAACTTACTTTTTCAGCTCGGATGGCAAGAACTTTCCGGCGGTGAAAATTACCCTGGTGCCGAGCTCGGGCCAGAACAATTTGAAGAGCTCTTCAAAGAGCGCGTAGCAGAATGGATGAAAGACGACAAAACCGATGCCAAATCGCCATCGGAGGGCTATCGTGCTATGCGTAGTGTGATGCTCAACTGGGCCGATTCCGTAAGACACACCCAATCCATACTGAGCATGGACCCGCAACACCAAGAGGCGCAACAGCTCAAAGCAACCAGCAAAACTTATTTGGAGATGTTGCGCAAAGCACTAGAAGAGCAGAAAAAAGAAATGCAAGCGCAAATGGGCGGTCAAGGCGAGGGACAAAGCGAGGGTCAAGGACAAGATCCAGAAGGCGAAGGCGAAGGCGAGGGCGATGAAGGCTCTCCAGGAGATGGTCAATCAGGGAACAAAAATCAAAACAAGGATCCAAATGGTAAGCCGAAAGATGAAAAAACCGATCCAAAAAACGAACACGGAGCAGACCAAAAAACCGGCGAAACCAAAGAACAGTCAGCTCTTCGCAAACTGAACGAAAATACCGACTTGCAACGAGGCATCGTCGCGCCTGGTCGCTTCGAATTCCGCCGACCAGAAAAAGATTGGTAACTTTCCTATCGAAATATTTAGCTCATGAAAAATCTCATTACAGCCCTCATCACCCTGACTATGGTCGCCTTGACCCAAGCCGCCTCCCTTGAGGTGTCGCTTGCGAGTCGATTCATCGTCCGTGGCGAGCAAACCGTGATGGAAATCACCCTTTCAGATGTGACACCACCTGAATCGCTGCGCTTACCAGCCATACGTGGCGTCGTAGTCCAACCACGAGGTTTTGGCGGCCCAAACACCACCATAATGCCCGGACGCAAAATTGGTTACGTTTATCAATATCAAATCAGCTCATTCGAGGTTGGCGCTCATACCATTCCGAAAATCACCATGCGTGTAGGCAATGAAACCATAGAGAGCGATCCCATCAGCTTTGAAGTATTCGATGCCAAATCGCTGACCTTTTCCGAACTCAAGATCGGCGACGAGATCACCCCGTATGCGGCATTTTTCAAGACAACAAAAACCAATCCCTATGTTGGTGAAATCATCCCCGTTGAGCTTAAGGTCTATTTCCCCGCTAACATACGCATCGAGGAATGGGGCATTCCCGACTTCGAACGGAGTGGTATCACCGCATGGCGCTTCGAGCCACGACCACAAATCGGCAATGTAATTTTGTTAGGGGCAAATTACCAATGCGCCTCGTATCCTAGCAATATGTCGGCATCCCAAGCCGGAAAAGTACGTGTCGGCCCCGCGAAAATACGGCTCATCGCCCTACAGAATGTAATCGGCCAATTCGGCTTCGAGCGCAACGCACTACCCCTTTATCTAAATGCTGAGGCACTAGATCTGGAGGCAAAACCCTTGCCGCCCAATTCACCCAAAGGCTTCACCAATGCCGTTGGAACATTCTCAATTGATGCCAGCGTCTCCGATACTGAACTTCGCGAAGGCGACCCCATCAACGTGGAGCTCGCGGTTTCCGGCAAGGGCAACCTTGATTCCATGGATGCCCCGCTCCTCTCTGATGCGGATGGTTGGAAACTCTACGATGCCACACGCTCTCAGATGGGTGAAGAGCGTCGCCTTCAGAAAGGTACCGTCACGTTCAAGCAGTTTATGCGTCCGACCTCACGTCAAGTGCTGGTGCCACCTTTTCAACTACCCTATTTCGATCCCGATCTCGGCGAATACAAGGTCGTAAGCACAGCACCGATTCCTCTCAGCGTAGCGCCATCCACTGCAGTCATGCAATCGCCAAACAACGTAGCGATGATACCAGCCGCAGCCGATATACCGATTGAGCAAATGACCGACATTCTCGGTATTATTCGTGGCTCAGCAATGACTCAACCGTCCTCATCCATCGCGCTTCCGCATCTCTGGCATCTCATTCCGCTCATTCTTACCCTCGTGCTTTCTTTTGCGATTTTCTACCGAAAATTACTTCCTCGGATGCGCCCAACACCAATCATGATCGAGCGTAAAGGTGATTGGAAAGATCTTGAACAAGCCTCTGACGACCCCGCTCAGTTGCTACGTCTCGCTGGCCGTTTTATCGCAAAATGGAGTTCTTCCGAGCAGCCATCGTCGGAAATTCAATCGATCCTCGATGAGCGTGATCAGTCCTGCTTTCTGCCAACTACAAGCCCACCAATCATGACCATATCACGTCGCAAAGAGATTCTCAAAACCCTGCGCAAGCTAATGATGTTAGCCGTCTTCGGGCTGGGGCTTTGCGGCATTACTCCTCCAACTTCAGCCGAAGAAGTTTCGACGACTCCTTCAGCCGAGCAACTGTATGAACAAGGCAGCTACAAAGAAGCGATCACACAATGGCTATCCTCAGGCCCCTTCGATACACTCAGTGCCGCCACTCTCTACAACATCGGCAATGCCTGCTACCGCTCCGGCTCGCAAGGACAAGCCGCCCTCTACTACCGCCGCGCGCTCATCGTCGATTCTCATCACGTCGAAGCACGCCAAAACCTACGATTTCTTGAGAGAAAATTCGGAGCACTCACAATCAAGCGCCCAGATTACCAATACAAACTCACTCAGATTCCCGAATCATGGCTCACCACCACACTATTGGCTTGCGCTTGGACCGCGGTGATTTGCTTGCTCATATTCCCTGCTACCCGCTCAGGTAGCAAGCTGCGCATCGCAGCCGTCGCCGCACTGATCATCACCCCATTGCTATCGATCGCCTGTGCCGTAGGAAAGCACTACTACCCGGATGACTCACAGTTTGCCCCCTACACGGATCAAGCCGTAATCGTGATCGATAAAGCCACGATTTTTGCTGATGCCTCACGTAGCGCAGGGCAGGTCATCGAGGCTCCCGGAGGCTCACTTTGCCGCATCATCCAGCGCAGTGATCGCTGGATCTATATCGCCTTCGCCACACAAACCCGCGGCTGGATTCCCGCCGAGCAAATCGAACCTCTTGTGCCTAATTCGCCTCCCACCACCCCTTCCTTCCAACCCGCCTCACAGGAAGAAAAAGGGCCTTCTGCTTGATTCGAATTTTGATAACCCAAGATGAAACTAACACAAAAAGCCTAACGATTCCGTGATAAACGTTGATTGAATCACAAATGGTTATTTCGTAGGTAACGTAAAATCGTGAAATGAGCGGGACCTCAAAAATCATACCAACCAGCGCGGTCTTCACTCACTCATCGTCAAGCGCAAAATCGGCTTCATCGATATCAGCAAAAAAAGAGTATTGCTCGGTTATTAGCAATGATGCTGATTTTTCTGTTAGAATTAAGTATTGCACATATCATAGCGCCGAAATTTCGCTCATAATGCGATCGGCGATTTTTTGATACGCGTCTTTGCTTTTGGTATCGTCCGCGGCGAAGTCAATGACGGGACCAATCGTGACCGTGATGCGGGCAAACTTGATGCGTCCTGAGCCACGGGGTAAGGCCTCGCGAGCACCGCTGATGCGCACGGGTTGCACGCGCGCGCCAGACTTCGCGACGATAAGCCCAATGCCAGGCTGACCGGGAAGAATTTTACCATTTTCGCTGCGTTCGCCCTCAGGAAACACCAGCACTCGCTGCCCTTGTTGCAGAAGCTTGATGATCGTCTTGAGACTCGCCATATCAGGACGATCTTGATCCACAGGAATGGCATTCCATTGCTTGTAAAGCCATTTTCCGAAGCCAACAAACAAGGTTTTGCGAGCGAGGAAATACATTTCTGTTTGGTAAAGATTTCCAATCAGCGGTGGATCGAGAAAGCTTTGATGATTGGATGCGACGAGCACTGTGCCATCGGTGACCAAGTTTTCTGCACCAACGATGCGTAGGCCGAAGATCGAACGATAGGCTGCGCCGAAGCTCATCCATCCTAACCAATAAATCCATCTCATCATATTCCTCGTTTCTTTCTTAAAAAATGTAACGCGTTTAAGTATCACCTGAATCCTCATGGCTCAGTCCTTGACTGCGCAAAATATCGAGCGCCGCCTCGACAGCGCTGGCAACAGTGTGGTCAGAATTATCAAGCACGATAGCGCCATCAGCAACGATCAATGGTGCCGTGGTCCGATTACTATCGGCCCTATCACGAGCAGCGACGCTATCGGTGACACCCTCAGCGGAACGGCGCGCGGCACGAACGTCCTCCGAGGCATCGACGTAAATTTTGTATGGGGTATCAGGAAAAACGATCGAGCAAATGTCGCGACCTTCCATCACTAAGCTGGTGTGCTGCAAGTAGTCGCGCTGCAACTGCACCAACAACGCGCGCACCTCTGGCGCCGCCGCAACGCGAGAAACGGCGAGATTTACCTCGGTGCCGCGAAGTTCCTCATCCAGCAAACGTCCATCAATCGCGATGGTCGAAAAATTTCCCGCAGTGCCGCATTGGATGTCCATCGCGCGCAGGGCATGGACGATGGCATCGCGATCATCGGGATCGATGCCAAGCGATAGAACTTTCCAAGTCACCGCGCGATACATAGCTCCGGAATTCACCATCACAAGACCAAGACGCCGCGCGAGATGCTTAGCGATGGTGCTTTTCCCTGAGGCCGCAGGACCATCGATGGCGATCGCGAAATGCGAGCTTTGTTGACTCAATCCCATGCCTTTTCGTGTTTGATCGTTTTCAGAACGTAGGCTTGCGGGTCAGTTTTTTCCTTCATGATCGCAGACAGATGTTTTTCAAAGCCCGGGTAGGAGGTGTTGACGCAGTCGGTGTTCTCTATAATGGTCTCGCCTTCGGCAAACAATCCGGCAATGGCAAATGCCATAGCGATGCGGTGATCGCCGTAGCTCTGAAGAACCGCGCCGTGCAGAGGCTTGCCACCGATGATTTCCATTCCATCGTCGAACTCCTCGACCTCAGCCCCCATCAGGCGCAGGTTCTTGACAACTGTCGTGATGCGGTCGGTCTCCTTGACCCGAAGCTCCTTCGCATTGCGAATGACTGTTTTCCCTTCGGCGAGAGCGGCGGCCACAGCGATGACAGGAATTTCATCAATCAAATTCGGCACCTCTTCGGGACGAATCACAGTTCCTGTGAGGCCGCGACCACAAATCTCAATGTTGCCGATCGGTTCGCCATCTTCTTGATTGTGCACCCTGTCACTGATCTTTGCACCCATGCGAACCATCACGCTGATGATGGCGTTGCGACTTTCGTTGAGCCCTACGTCCTGGATCAACAGACGAGATCCTTGAAGTGCCGCTGCTGCTACGATCCAGAATGCGGCGCTGGAAATATCGCCAGGCACTCGGAAATCGCGGGCATCTGGGCACTGACCACCGTGCAGGGTGATGGCATTGCCCTCGCGCTCTGTTCTCACGCCGAAAGCCGCAAGCATGCGCTCTGTGTGATCGCGCGTTTCTGCTGGTTGAATGACCGTTGTTTTTCCTTCACAAAACATGCCAGCGAGCAAAATGGCGCTCTTAACTTGCGCGCTTGCCACCGGCATCTCATAGGTGATGGGTTGCAGCTCCTTGCCGCGTATGACCAAGGGCGCACAACCGGCTTTTTCCCCGCGTGCGTGAATTTCTGCACCCATTTGTGCGAGAGGATTGATGATCCGCCCCATCGGGCGCGAAGATAAAGACTCATCGCCGAAGAGCTCGGTATCAAAAGGCTGTGCAGCTAGCAATCCGGCGAGCAAGCGCATGCCAGTGCCCGAATTTCCGCAATCGATCGGCATCGGAGACTTGAGAAGCTTCATTTTTCGACCCGAAATGCGGATCACGGTGGGGCCAAAACCTTCGAGCTCTTCCAGAATTGTGTAACTCACACCAAGAGCACCCATGGCTTTCAGGGTATTCAAACAGTCCTCACTGGGTAAGAAATTGCGGATCAGGCAATCGCCGTTGGAGATTCCGGCAATCATGGCCGCGCGATGCGACATGCTTTTGTCTCCAGGAACACTGAATTCGGCTTGGAGACTTTGGATGGCTTTGACTTTGAATACGCTCATTCGGATGATCTACGCTAAGTGACTATAGGAGCATCGAGGACACACCGACGATGCGACCCCGATACAAGCGTAGCAGGCAATAATTGCAAGCCCTTTTCGATCCTTGGTCGAGATGTCGCGCACGACTGTAAATTTCTCCTAGGTCAGAATTTTTTGTATCGCCAAAACGGACAGATTTTGGCATATCCCCTTCCATGCGTTTCATCACCACAATTTTCTGGCTATGCTTGGCTCCCCTTTTCGCATCGGCGGCGGAAATTCCAGTTGGAGTAACCAAAACTATCGGCCTAGCGGGTGAGAATGCCGCAGAGATTCGCCAAGCATGGGAAAAATGCCCCGCAGAGCAACGCAGCGGCATGGAATTTTTGCTCACTCACATGCCCTCTCGCGATGCGACTGCGCTCAATGCAGATTATTTGTTAGAAAACACAAATCTCGCCTACCAGGCGCGAGCAAAAATGCCATGGGGCAAGGACATTCCTGAGGAGATTTTTTTCAACGATGTGCTGCCGTATGCGACTCTCGATGAAAGTCGGGATGACTGGCGTGCCGATTTTTTCCGGCGCTTTTCGGCCATCGTAGGAGAGGCAAGCACAGCTAGTGAAGCGTTGGATAAAATCAATGCCGCCATCGAAAAAGAATTGGGAGTGCAATATAATACCAAACGCCGGGCACCGAACCAAGGTCCAGCGGAATCGATGAAATTGACCATGGCAAGCTGCTCCGGGCTCTCCATCTTGTTGGCTGACGCGTTGCGCTCGGTGTGCATTCCTTGTCGCATCGTGGGCACAGCCATGTGGACCACCAAGGAAGGCAATCACAACTGGAATGAGGTCTGGCTGCCGGAGCACAAGAGCTGGAAATTTACCGAATACAATCCCGATCCTAAAGGGCTCGATCATGGATGGCTGGTAGCGGATGCCGCGCGCGCGATACCTGGCTCGGTTGCTCATGGGGTCTATGCAACGTCATGGAAAAAAACATCTCACCATTTTCCAATGGTATGGAACTTCGAGGACACCAGCGTTCCCTCCGAAGATGTAACACAACGCTATATTACACTCGGAGCAGACAGCATTCCCAAACCGGGACAATGCGAACTGCGCATCGACGCCGTCGCGACTCAGGCTGATGGCAGCAAACAACGCCGTGCGATAGCGGTGGAGGTTCGGCAATTTGATGTCGTCGTGGCAAAAGGCACCACGCCATCAGCCACCGCGGACATGAACCAATTTCTCACCATTCCCGTGCCACAAGGCGTGCGCTATCAGGTAGTGGCCGTGGAGAAAAACACAGCTCAACCGCAAGAAAGCCAATCGATCGCACTCACGGCTGAAGACAAATCGCTCCGCGTCAGCCTGAACATCGCACCCTGATTTCTAGACTAGCTCAAGGGCATCAATGAAGATCCACACACTCATTACAACGCCCACGGCCAATTTGATCACCATCCCTGCGACGGTGCCGAGCACACTGCCTACGCCAGAGACAGCTGCGGCGGCATTCTCTTTTTTGGCAAACAGTTTTTCAAAAAGTAACGCTCCAATCAGCGGACCGAGAAACAGACCAAAGGGAAAGAAAAACATGCCGACGATGCCACCTACGAGAGCGCCCCACGATCCCCATTTGCTGCCGCCGAACCATTTAGCACCCGCTGCGCCGCTAAAAAATTCAAACACCTGCGAGGCAATCAATAGCAGGGCAAGAATCACAAAAGACCACCAGCGCAGCCCTGACGCCTCGCCCAACATCAACCGATGAGCCACGGCCGCAACAAACAAAATCAAATGACCTGGCAAAATCGGGATCAAACATCCCAACAAACCCGCCACGAGTAAGCTACCCGTAACGAACCAAGCCAGCGCAACACCGACCTCCCCCCAGCCGCCCAACTGCATCAAAGAGCTGCTCATATTTGCCAAAATCACTATCACAGCGCCACATTAGCTGGGCTTCAACAGCGGTCAAGCATCAGAATTATGACACAACGAAAAAACACAAAAAATCAAAAACAAAAAATATCAGTTGCAGCGTTATTGAATGAGGGTTAGAATACAACTACTCTCCCGAGTAACAACAACTACCATACAACTACAACATGAAAAAACTACTGTGGACAACTCTTAGTCTCTTTGCCCTTTCCTGCTTCGCCATCGCTGGCGACTGCAAAAAGTGCAAAAAAGACGGTGAAGAATCGAAAGAAGAAACCGTAGCCCATTGCGGCAAGTGCAAGAAAAAGCACGACAAAAAAGACGGTGAAGAAGAGAAAAAAGAAGAAACCGTAGCTGATTGCAAAAAGTGCAAAAAAGACGGTGAAGAAGAGAAAAAAGAAGGCACACTTGCTGGCAAATGCAAAAAAGAGTGCGACAAAGAAGGCGAAGCTGAAGAAGGCACACTTGCTGGCAAATGCAAAAAAGAGTGCGACAAAGAAGGCGAAGCTGAAGAAGGCACACTCGCCTAATTCCTACTAAGATCAATTTCACAAAGCTGCCGGGCTTCCTGGCAGCTTTTTTTGTGCCTCTATTTCTATACTGAAGAACGCGATTCTAGCAGCGGCGGTTTGACAGATGCCAAAACCCCATTACAATTCGCTTCTCACGAGAATGACAGACGAGGAAACATACGAAGCTCTTACCCAATTCGACAATGCAGAACCCACACTGTGGCCGAACGTAAGCCCCGAGCAATGGAATGACTACCGTTGGCAGCTCAAAAATCGCGTTTCTTCACTGGCTGCTCTAGAAAGCAAGATGAAGCTATGCGCCGAAGAACGCGCAGGTGTATTGCTGGCTGGTCACAAACTTGCGATGTCGATCACGCCACATTTTTTCCAACTCATCGATCGCAACGATCCCGATTGCCCGATTCGACAGCAGGTCATTCCCCGCATGGAAGAAGGCTGGACTGCCCCCGATGAAATGGCTGACCCGTGCGGCGAAGATAGCCACATGCCCGTTCCCGGCCTCGTTCATCGCTACCCAGATCGCGTGCTGTTTCTCGTCACCGACCGTTGCGCATCCTATTGCCGCTACTGCACACGCTCGCGCGTAGTTTCTGGCGTCGGCGACCAACAACTCGAAATCCAATGGGAAGCCGCGTTTCAGTATTTGGAAAAACACCAAGAAGTCCGCGATGTTTTGCTCTCCGGTGGTGATCCACTTTTGCTCTCAGATGACAAGCTCGACCGCATACTCACCCGCTTGCGTGCCATTCCGCACATTCAATTTGTCCGTATCGGCTCACGCATTCCGATTTTCCTGCCGCAACGCATCACGCCCGAACTCTGTACCATGCTACAAAAGCATCACCCGCTTTTTGTCTCGATCCACAGCAACCACCCACGCGAACTGACCACCGAGGTCCGCGATGCTCTAGGCCGCCTCGCCAACGCGGGCATCCCGCTCGGCAACCAATCCGTGTTGCTTCGCGGCATCAATGATCAACCCAACATTCAGCGCGCGCTCGTCCACAAATTGCTGATGTGCCGCGTGAGACCCTACTACTTGTATCAGTGCGACCTGATCAATGGCTCATCACACCTGCGCACTTCCGTGGCAACCGGGCTCGATATCATCGAAAAATTGCGCGGTCACACCACTGGCTACGGCATCCCACAATACGTCATTGATGGTCCAGGAGGTGGCGGAAAAATCCCGCTCAACCCCGAATACATTCTCAATCGCCAACCGGGTCGAGTGATGCTTCGCAACTACGAAAACGCAGTGTTCGAGTATCCCGATCCTCAGCCGATGCCTAATCACGTGCGCGATGAACTCCTTTCTCAAACCAACCAACTCAACACAACTCATGTGGGATAACGATTTTCTTGCTCTTTTCGAACGCTGCCGACAACTCCATGCTGCTGGCAATCACGATTTCGCCACGTATTACCATGACAAAGATCGCGCCTTTCTGCGTTCGATCGGCTGCCAAGAGCGCGAATTTTACGACTTTGTCGAAGACGCCAACGACTTTCACGAGCCGTCTGCCAGCACCGCCTTGTTGATCGCAGCTGTGCGGCGTGATTATTTTCTCACGGTTCAAAAAGGCGAAGCTTCCAGCAAGCGCTTGACACCTGCTGAACTGCCGACTTTTGGAGATACCATCGCTGATATTGCCTACCTGCCAAGGATTCTCGCCAAAGCCCGCGCCAAGCTGCGTGGCGAACTCGATCCCGATGTGATGTTCGGCTGTGGCGGCGACCGCAACTTCCTGCGCCAACAGGGTGACAAACATCTCGCTGATTTTCTTCGCCACGTCTGGGCTGCAGGTGACAATGACGAAAAAATCGTCGCCTACTTGCTCAGTCGCTAATCACCACAGATCAATCTGCTAGAGTAAAAGCGATGCGATAGAATGCCTTTCCATCGGCGGCTTGTGCATTCGAGGCCTCAATGGTAGTGAGCGTCGCTGTGCCATTGATTGTCGATGCCACTACACTGTGCGGAATCGTTGTCCAGCTATTGTCGGCCAAATTGCTGCTGCGTTGAAGAGCATACGAAACGCCAGCCATAGCATTGGCGATGGGAAATCGGAATCGTGGCTTACGTGCGCTACCGCCTTGGAAACCAAGAAATTCCACGGGGCGCTTGGCCAAGCTGCCCCGATCTAAACCGTGGAAAAACAGTTCGAGATTGCTCGTGCCATCTGCTTCAGGATCAGCCAGAGGGCCCGATACCGCAGAATTCGCCAACTCAGGGCTCGAAAATTTGCTATTTTTCCAGGTCGTATACGATGGCTGCACGGTGATGCTAAATGTATCGTCCACCGTATTACCGACCGAGTCTGTGGCTCTGATGGTGATGCTGGCTGTGCCGATTTGTGCTGGTGCATAGGCCAATTGCAATTGGTTCCCACTAACAATCGCTGGTGTAACCAATCCCGCGTTGGTATTTTGTAGGATCGTATACGTGAGCGTCGTCGAAGTTCCGGCTTGCCCAGAAGGCATAGCTTGCAGGGTAACCGAGGGGAAATTGATGAGGAAATTTCGCCAGTCTTGTGTCGCAGGATTCGAGAATTGAACAAACAAGGGCAGATCTGTAAATGCAGGATGAATTCCACTCGCATCCCATGTGACAAAAGTATCAGGATCATTGAAAATCATTACATTTCCCATCGTCCCCTTGGTCACTCTCGCAAATACCGTAAAGCCTCCATTCTGCGGATCAAGAATATCGGAGTTAGCACCCGTGCTCACAAAAAACTGATTGGTTGCACTATGGGGATCCCCGCCAAGTTTGGCCATCGATACGGTGCCTAGTGTGTTTGATACCCCAAATTCGTTCACGATCGGAGCATTCTGCGGCACTGCCTCGTAGTTGCCAGCACCCAAGCGGAATCCCCCACCCTGAACGACAAAACCATCGACCGAACGATGAAAAAACGTATTGTTGTATGCGCCACTAGTGACGTAACTCAGAAAATTTGTGCGCGCCACTGGCGTGCGATTGCTGAACATCGCGAAGTCCATCACGATCGGATTTCCGCCGCTATTGTATTGGGAAGTAAATCGCACCACTTGGTTATCGATCAACTCGGTGCCAAAAACATTGTTGAGAGCAATCGTTCGCGGCCCACGACTAGCGGGCTCTGTGAGATTGGCCATTGGTGCGTTAAGCACGGGCAAAACTTCCGCGCGCAGGGCAGGAATAAGGAAAATCAGCAACAAGGACAATACTCGACATTTCATAGAGTTTCAGAAGTCAATTTCGACCACACCATGCAGGAATTGGCCGAAAATTCAAGAAAGAATCGTCGCAAAATGCAGCCTCAAGGATTTTATGACAGCTCCTGATCTGTTTTCACGTATGGTATTAAATGAATCGACGCCAACTGTTGCAATCGCTAGCAGCACTGCCTTTGACCTGCATGGGACAAGAACTTTTGGCGGAAAATCCGATCATTTTACCAGCCCCAACGCTCGGCGATCCAGCCACAGGCTGCCAAGAGGGCTGGACCATAGCGGTCATACCCGATACCCAAAACTACGCGAAGTTTGGCAAAAATCAGCAGCACTTCGAGCGCATGACCGATTGGCTCGTCGAGCATCTCGAAGCTTGGAACATTAAGCTCGTGATGCACGAGGGCGACTTCGTCGAGCAAAACAACATTGCTGAGGGCGGTGGCCAAGGATGGGGTGATCAAAACTCGACCCAGCAATGGAAAAGCGCGCAACAAGCGCTGCACAAGCTCTACGGCAAAGTACCAACGGTTTTCGCCACTGGCAATCACGACTACGGCATTCGCAATGCCGAAACGCGTGAATCGCAATTCCCCACTTATTTTCCGGTCACGGCAAATCCCCTTGTGTCAGATGGCAAGGACGGCGGAATTTTGATCGAATGTGCGCCCAACGCGCTTGGCGAGAAAACTCTTGAAAACGCTGCTTATGAAATGGATGCACTAGATGGCCGCAAACTCTTGATCATAGCGCTGGAATGGGGACCTCGGAAGGCGGTGGTCGAGTGGGCCTTGCAGCTTTGTCAGCAAGAAAAATATCGTAAGCACTTCGGTATCTTGCTCACGCACGATTTCATCATCCCCGGCGACAAGCGCGATGGCCAAGATGGTAATCGCAAACGCTCGGGCAATCCGCACACCTATCGCACCGGTAAGGCGGGAGACACCCACGATGGCGAAGATCTCTGGCAACAACTGGTCGCGCGCACGCCGCAGATTAAATTGGTGCTCAATGGCCATGAAATGGGCGCACACGTGGGCCGCCGCAGCGACAAAAACCTCGCGCAAACTCTGGTGCATCAGATGCTTTTCAACGCGCAAGGATTCGGCGGTGGCTCGGATGAAAAAGGCAATGGCGGCGATGGTTGGCTGCGTTTGCTGACATTTTCCGCTGATGGGAAATCACTTGCCGTGCGAACATTCTCTCCGCTCAAACTCGACGCTGGAGTATCTCCTTGGTGGGATCATCCGCAGTGGAATTTCACACTTGCTCTGGCTTGATCTTCTCGTGCGTTCGCTTCACTTTCCAGTTGGTATTTTTTCCTGAAATGCTAGTTTTTCCCCGATGACAGCCCCAGAGTGCCCCGATTGCCCGAAAGTAACCGATGAACACGGAGTGAATTCGGCATCGATCGAAGAACAACTCCGCTACGAACTCGAATTCAGCGAGCGCTCTTTCCTCTCCGGCCCTCGCTCGCGGATGTCAGACTTGGCAACATTGTTCAAGGTTTCTTGGGACTTCATTCGCGCCTTTCGCGTGCTGCATTTCGTCGGTCCCTGCGTGACGATTTTCGGTTCGGCGCGAACACCTGATGGCACGACCTATTACGAGTTGGCTCGTAAAATGGGCGCTCGCATGGCGAAGATGGGCTTTACGGTCATGACCGGTGGCGGCCCAGGGATCATGGAGGCGGGCAATCGCGGAGCCTTCGAGAGCGGCGGCCGCAGCGTCGGCGTTAACATTCAGTTACCCTTTGAGCAAAAAGGCAATCCTTACGTCGACCGTGAGGTCACCATGCGCTACTTTTTCACCCGCAAAACCGTGCTGATCAAGTATTCCTATGCATTTGTGGTCATGCCTGGCGGAGCGGGAACGCTCGATGAAATGTTTGAGACCATGACATTGATCCAGACCGGAAAACTGCGCAATTTCCCCATTGTATTGATGGGCAAGGAGTATTGGAAGCCGTTGATGGATATGATCGATCGCATGGTTGAAGAGGGCATGATCAGCCCTGAAGATCCCGATTTGATTTTCTTCACCGATGACGTCGAAGATGCCGCTGACCACATCGAACGCCACGCCGTACGACAATTTGCCCTGCGCCGCAAAATCATCCCGAGCAGCATGAGCGTGCTCGGTGAGAAAACTTTGGTCAAATAATCACTCATCCATGAAACGTAGAAATTTCCTCACCAGTTCCCTCGCCATCAGCGCTCTAAGAGTGCAGGCTCAGGACACCCAAGCTACCACCGAAAAATCGGCCGAATCCGTCTTGCGCGGTGCCCCCGTGATCTCCGGCCCTGATCCCGCATCTCTCGCGATTTTGCAAGCTGTGCGCGGTCCCGCTTCGGGTTATGCCGAAATTTCACTCAATGATGGCGCATGGCAAAAAGTCTTGCCCGAGCAAAATGGTTTAGTGGCGTTGGAGGAACATGTGTTGAAGTTCTATCTACCAAACATCGCCCCAAGCACCGAACTGCGCTATCGCGTGACCGCGTCCACTGCCACCTACAAAAATGCTTATAAAATCATTCGCGGCAAAGCGGAAACATCAGATACCTATCAACTCACCACTCTTGATCCGAAGAAAAAAACGACTCGCTTTATTATCTGGAATGATACTCACGAAAACCTCGAAACGATTCGGTCGCTTCACGAGATGACACTTGAGGCCAAGCCCGATTTCCTCGTTTGGAATGGCGACCAAACCAATGATGTCTATGCTGCCCAAAAGATGGCAGAGCAATACCTATCGCCCGGTTCCTTGCCCATCGCCAGCCACTATCCCCTCGCCTACTTGCGTGGCAACCACGACCTTCGCGGGCCTGCCGCGCGCCTCGTCGAAGGTTTCACTCATGCTCCTGGCGAAGACTTTACTTATGCCTTCCGCAGCGGTCCGGTCGCTTGCCTTGCCATGGATACGGGTGAGGACAAACCCGACGATCATCCAGTTTTTACTGGAATGGTTGGATGCGCGGCGATGCGTTCCAGACAGTCCAAGTGGCTCGAAAAGATCATCGC
The DNA here is from genome assembly GCA_002293145.1 of Akkermansiaceae bacterium UBA956. GTDB lineage: Bacteria > Verrucomicrobiota > Verrucomicrobiia > Verrucomicrobiales > Akkermansiaceae > UBA956. The sequence continues at coordinate 48,591 of DBCO01000019.1, forward strand.
GGAACCTTGGTTCCAGAGTGCCCCCTACAAGATTATGTTTTGCCATATCCCCCTGTGGTGGGAAGATGAAGTCACCGACCATGGCTACTATTGGTTCCAAAAACCATGCCGCGAGGCCTGGCTCGATCTTCTCGTCAAAGCTGGTATCCAATTGGTCATTTCGGGACACACCCACCAAACGAGTTTGTTGCCAAAAACCGCTGAGCGCCCCATGCCGCAATTGATTGGCGGAGGACCTAAAAAGGAATCCGCCACCATCACACAGATTGTCGCCGATGAGAAAAAACTCATGGTCACCATGAAAAAACTCAATGGCAAACTCGTCCATGAACTCAGTCTAGATCCGACATGAGACCAGTGATCGAAGTTTGTGTTGACCGCATTGATTCCGTCGTCACTTGTTCGAAAGCAGGTGTCGATCGCATCGAACTTTGCGCGGCACTCAGTGAAGGTGGCCTCACACCATCCTTCGGATTTCTTCGCCAAGCACGACAAATTTTTCGCGGCAAAATCATGATGATGATTCGCCCGCGAGCGGGAGATTTCCTCTACCAAAGCGATGAAATCGAGATCATGAAAGAGGACATCGCACTTGCCAAATCGAACGGTGCCGACGGCATCGTATTCGGTTGCTTGCTCGCCGATGGCAGCATCGATGCGCCCTTGTGCCGCGAGCTAATCGAAGATGCAGGTTCACTCGATATCACCTTTCACCGAGCCTTCGATGCCAGCGCCGACCTCGATGTTTCGCTCGAAACTTTGATCGAGCTCGGAATTCCACGAGTTCTCACCAGCGGTGGCCAGCCCGATGTTTGGCGCGGTCGCGATGCTCTGCAATCGCTCGTTCGTCAAGCCAACAGTCGCATTGCCATTCTGGCCGGAGGCGGTATTACCGCGGATCGTATTGCCGAAATCATCGGAGCCACTGGTTTGCGCGAAGTCCATCTTTCCGCACGCACCACGCGAGCCAGCGCTATGCAATTTCGCCGCGATGACATTCCCATGGGGGCCAGCCAGGTCATGCCCGAGTATGAACATCGCATTGCTGATCTCGATCTTTTGAAAAACCTCTGCCAATCCTGACGTTTCTGCTTGTATGAAAATTTCCTTCCATGCTCGATTGCTCACCTACGCGGCTGTACTTGCCTACGTGGCGCTCGATCTATTCGCCTTTCGCGGTCCACTGCGCCATTCCATCGATAGTCGCAAAATCGATAGTCCAGAGTCTGTCGAGCGCGCCAAACAATCTGGACTCGTCGCCCTCGTTCTCGGGCGCCCAATTCACCGGCCCCAATTGGAGCGCGTCGCTCAAGAACGGGCATGGATGGAAGGGAAATCATGGAGCGATGTGCCTACCGACCAGCGTAAGTTCATTCGCAAAGCTTGCCTCGGTGACCTCATCGATCACCAACTGATTCGCTCCAAAATCGCGGCAAATAAAGACGCGCTCCGCGCCTCTGAAGAAGAAATCAACCAACGCTATGCTCAGCTGCTCGCCCGTTTTTCCTCCGCGGACGATTTAGAAAAATCCATGAATCAGCAAGGCATTGTCTCCGAGCAGGAACTACGCCTCAGACTTGCCGCACAGATCGAGATGGAAAAATACATCGACCGCCAACTGCAACCACTCATTGCGGTGAGTGATGATGAAGTCGCCGGCTTCTATCACAAACACGAAAAAGACTTACAAAACCCAACAATGGCCAAGGTGCGACACATTTTTTTCGCAACTCTCGACAAAGATTCCACAGCCGTGAAAACCACCGCAGAGCAAGCGATGGCAGCACTCACTGGTAAACAAAAAACCTTCGAGCAACTCGCTGGCGAGCTCAGCGATGATCCCAAAAGCAAAGTAGCAGGTGGCTTGTTAGGGTGGATCGAGCCATCACGCATGCCCGCAGATTTTGCCATCCCCGTCATGGCCATAACTATCAATCAGCCAGTGCTTCTTCAAACCAAACTCGGCTGGCATGTGGTAGAAGTATTAGAAAAACGCGAGGCCACAAGTCGCAGCCTCGAGCAATGTCGCGAGGAAATCATCACCGCTTTGCAAAACAGTAAACGCCAGCCGGCACTTGAAAACCTGCGTCAAGCCATACGCAATGACCACCGCCTCCACACTCATATCTACGACGAAGTTCTCGATAGCATGCCGTGAGCGATTTTTCCCAACTCAGAATGTTTCGATATAACTCCATCACCCATATGCAAAGTCAAGCCTTCATCAATGAGACGGGTATTCAAAAACACCGGGCCATGTGCGTCGGCAACTTCGACTTAGCAAAATTTTTCAGTACGTTCATGGCTCCGGACCGTGCCAGTTTTGCCAATCAATGGTATGCAGTGAGATTACTGCAAGCCGAGGATAGATCAGAGACGCGAGAAATGCACCACCCGTGAGTAACCAAGCAAAGCATTCCCCCGAAGAAGATCCATCTCCATCGCCTGAATCCCCGATACCACCATCATTCCATCCGAACAATCCTACGAGCCCCTAGAGCATGACCAGTATCAGCAACAAAGTTGCAGGTAATGCTGACGGTTCGTAGCAGTTTGTCATAGTTTTTAAATAGTGCGTAGTTCAGTGATTATTCTTCGCCAATGCCACTGCAGACTCGCAAAACTTTGGGAATCGCGTTAGATCATACGAATCCAGTTACCGCGACGAACCATCTGCATGCCGAGCCACCCGTTGAATCGACTTGACACTGAATCGCTTCCACAAACAACATGTCTCCGCAATGCCTTCGAACACACTTGCCCTCGAAACCATCATCCAAGGGATACCAGTGTCCCCAGGCATCGCCATCGCCCCGATTCATGTCACCGCCCGCGGATTTTCCGCTCCAGAGGTGTATGAAGTCAGCGAGACCAATCTGCCCCAAGAGCATCAACGATTCGAAGACGCTGTCACCAGAGCAAAATCGGATTTGGCAGAAATACAAACCCGCCTCGCCGAACTGTCATCTGATGAAGAATCGCGGATTTTTGAAGCACATATCATGGTGCTTGAAGACCAGGCCTTACTCAAACGCGTGCATCATGCCATTGATGAACGCCAACAAAATGCCGAGTTTGCCTTCTATGCGGTCATGCAGAATTTCCTCGAAGCCATGCGCCGCATTCCCGATCCCTATCTTCGTGAACGCACTGCCGACATCGAGGACGTCTGTGAGCGTGTGCTCGATGCCTTCGAATCGAGCCTCACGAGAAAAAACATCCGCCCAGAAGATCGGCACATCCTCATCGCCTATGACCTGAATCCCTCAGATACGGCCACCATGGATCGCAGTCTGGTCCTCGGATTTGCGACGGAAATGGGCAGCGTCAACTCGCATACAGCGATCATTGCGCGATCGCTCGGCATCCCCGCCATCGTCGGACTCGACGAGGCTATCATCGACATCACCGCGCTCACCCATGCGATCCTCGATGGCTACACTGGCAAGCTGATCCTCCATCCCACCGAGGCCACGCTGAACACCTACCGGATGATCGAGCAAAAAAAGCTCCGCGCGCGCACAGCTCTCGACTCCTTGCGCGATGCCGAATCCATCACCCGCGATGGCCGAAAAATCACGCTCTCCGCCAACATCGGGCTCCTCGAAGAATTGCCCGCGGTCAAAAAATCCGGAGCCACCGGCATCGGACTCTACCGCACAGAATTTCTTCTTCTCAACGAGGAACATGACGCAATCCCCAATGAGAGTGAGCAAACAAACGCCTACACTCAGATCGCCAAAGCAGTCGCACCTCACCCTGTCATCATCCGAACCCTTGACTCCGGCGGTGATAAGTTACCCGCCGAGCCTCTCAGCGAACCAGAGCCAAACCCTTTCCTCGGCTGGCGCGGCATCCGCGTTTCGTTAGATCGACCCGAGATCTTCAAACCCCAGCTGCGCGCTGCCCTCCGCGCCTCCGCATTCGGCAAAGTCGCCCTGATGTTTCCACTCGTTTCCGGACTCAGTGAAGTCCGCCTCGCCAAGGAAATGCTGCGCATCTGCATGGATGAACTTCACAAGGAAAATGTCCCCTTTGATGAATCGATCCAAACTGGTGCGATGATCGAGGTTCCCTCAGCAGCCATGATCGCCGATGTGCTCGCCAAAGAAGTCGATTTCTTTTCCATCGGCACCAACGACCTAATCCAGTACACCGTCGCCGTTGACCGGGTAAACCCCTACGTTGCCGATCTATACAAGCCAACACACCCCGCCGTGATCCGTTTGATTCACCGCACCATCAATGCCGGTGCGCAAGCAGGTATCTGGACTGGCGTCTGCGGCGAAATGGCTGGCGATATCAGCCTCACCCCCTTGCTCATCGGTCTCGGTGTCGAGGAATTGTCTGTCGGTCCCCAACAGGTGCCCAGCATCCGCAAAGCCATTCGCTCACTATCACATGCCGAGTGTGCATGCATGGCTGACGATGCACTCAAGGCCTCGCTCAGCGCAGACATCCTCAAACTGACCTCAACTCTCGCGAAAAAATATTACTCTGAGCTTTTCGAGTAATCAATCCGCACGTTCATCGCAACAACATGAAACCGAACATTTTTTTGAAAAAAATCATCACGGCAGGACTCATCACGTTGCATCTCCCCACCCTGCTGTTAGGCCAGGACAAGCCCTCCAAGCCAAAGCTTTCTGTGCCTCCCGATGCTGAAGAGGCCGCCTATCCGGCGATCGAACGCTTCATCACTGTTATGGAAAAGATCCGAGCCGAACACCCTGATGTGGACAAGCTCACCTATGATCGACTCGTCAATCATGCGCTAGAAGGCATGCTCACTTCGTTAGATCCGCACTCCTCCTACATTCATCCGGAGATGGCTGGATTCATGAAAAGCGACAGCCAGCTTGATCCCGTCATCGCCTCTCTAGGCATCACCGTTAGCCTGCGCGATTCTGGTCCCTACATCAGTGAGGTCACTCCGTTCAGCCCCGCCGCCAAGGCCAAACTCGATGTCAATTCTTCCATCCTCCGCATCGGCGATCAAGATGCCAGCAGCATGCCGTTTCCTACCTTGCTGGAACTCCTCCGCCGCCCCGCTGGTGAAATTTCACGCATCACGGTGAAAATGCCCACCGAACCCAAGCCCAGTGATCTCGCTCTCACCCACGTCCAAGTTCTCGAAAAAGCCGTCACCCACGCGATCTTACTCAAAAAACATCCTGGCATCGGCTACATCCGTCTTGCCCAGTTCACCGCAGGCTGTGCGGAAGAAATGGAAGCAGCCCTCGATGATCTCGAAGACCAAGGGATGAAACAACTCATCCTCGACCTCCGAGGCAATCCCGGCGGCGACCTCAATGCCACCGTCAAACTTCTCGGATTTTTTCTTCCCGCCAAGACTGCCGTCGTCACCGTGCGCACTCGCAATCCCGCCGATTGGGAAACACTAGCAACGCCCGAGAACCAACGCCGCAAGCGTGATTACCCCATCACCGTGCTCATCGACCGCATGTCCGCTTCCGCCTCCGAGCTCACCGCCGCCTGCCTACAAGACCTGAAGCGCGCCACCATCGTCGGCGAGACCAGCTTCGGCAAAGGCTCCGTGCAACACATCATCCCCATGGAAAATGGCACCGCACTGCGCATGACCGTAGCCACCTACCACAGCCCCTCTGGCCGCACGCCGCATGGTGTCGGCGTCACCCCTGACATCATCATTGAGCCAACGAGCAAAACTCCCGGCATCTTTTCTCCGCCAGACCAAAATTCGTTAGATAATTGGCAAGACGCCGGCCTCGAAGCCAGCCTCAAGCTTTTTACCGAAAGCAAAAAATAACCGCATCGATCAAAACGAACCACCCAGCGCGAGGTGTAGATCGATCCTCGACTGCAAGCGCTCATTCTTGAGTCGAATCAATGAAGAGCGCGCGTTATTCGCTCGGCGTTGCGACTCTAACACGGAAAGGATGTCAGCACCCTCGATGCCTTCCGAGTAATCGCGCTCCGCTTGCTTTTCCGCCAGTGCTGCCTGCTCCACTTCTTTTTGCAAAAAGCCTTCCTGTGCTTGCAACGAAGTCTCCGCCGCAATCGCCGCTTCTACCTCTCGGAATGCCTCTAACGAACTCTGAGCATAGTCATGGATCGCCGCGTCATTGCGCGCCAACGCCGCACGAGCTTCCGCTTGATCAGCACCACCCGTATAAAGGTTCTGAGTCAAGTTCGCTGCAATAGTCGAAACCAACTGGTCCACTTGAAACAAGCGCGAAAATGAAGCGCCCGAGGCCGCACTACCTGCCGACAGAGAAAGATCAGGCAAGAGATTTTTCCTCGCGGCATCCGCACGATTGGCCGTAGCATAGATCCTCGCGCGCGATGCAGCGAGATCTGGACGCCGCTCCACGAGCGATGCTGGCACGCCCACAGGAATCGCTCCGCGCAGACTCGGCAATTGCCGCGCGGCCTGCGTCGTCGCCGCTGGATATCTGCCTAACAAAACTTCCAAACCACGGGCCGCGTCATCGCGCTCCAGTTGTCGTGATTTCACCAAGCGTTGCGCCGAAGATACGTTCGTGCGGCCAAGCTGCACATCCAGAGCTCTCACATTGGGAATCCCCGCTTTGTAGTTGCGCTCAATGATCCGTAGATTTTTTTCAAAAGAATCCAAGGTGGTCTGCGCGAGCACGAGTTGCTGTTGTGCGCTGATCAAATTGCAATAACTCTTCGCCGTCGTCGCCGCCAAGGATAAGCGAGCATTGCGGAACTCTGCCACCGCTGCATCGAAGTCCGCTGCCGTAGCGCGATCAAGATCCTTCAATCGGCCCCATAAGTCCGCCTCCCATGAGGCAGAAAGAGATAAGCCGTAGCGCTCAGACGCGCCTGAATCCGTATCGGTGACTGCCGCAGAGCTTCCCGTTCTCAGTTGCGGCAACAGGGCCGCGCGCGATTGGATGGTCTGCTCACGTGCCGCACGCAATCGAGCCGCAGCAGCTTGCAAATTTTGATTGTGGTTCAATGCCTCCTTCACAGTACTGCGCAATCCAGCATCAGAAAAGCCCTCAAGCCATTGCTGCGAAATGGCCTGATTGCTGCCGCTCGTCGCCGCACTCCATACCGCAGGCGTATTGATCTTCAGCGATTGCTTCGGCTTAGCCAGCATACCCAGGCCACAGCTCGAAACCACAAACGCCAGCAAAGCGCATAACAAACATTTCAACGACATCGCCATGAAACTGTCAGAACGCCACGAATCTTTCAACTGAAACCCGATTCGCTGACACCAAAAGCTCATTCGAAACAATCACCGAAAAACGTAGACAGCGCAACAAAACCTCGCAAGGCAACTACCAATATCATTTCCCTCCAACAATCTCCTTCAACAAGGTCTGAATCTTATCGTTGGTGAATTGCGTTCTGAATTTGATCGTCACATTGCCTTGGAAAAATTGCTCCGCATGTCGTAGCTTCTGGCGCTCCTCATCTCTCAATTTCGAATCTCCCACAACGTTCTTGGTCTCCACGATAAAATTCAGTTTCTTCGAACCATCGCCATATTTCAGCACATAGGCAAAGTCTGGCGAATAGCTTTTCCCGCCTGCCACGGGAATCTTAATCGAGTTTTTGGGGATTTTGGTGAATACCACAACCTCCTGAAGTTCTTTTTTCACATTTTCCTTCTCAAGCTCGGAGTCATAGTAAAGCTCATCAAAGAAATAACTATCCGCCACCTTTTCATCCGCATACATCACGCCAATACCAGCAGCAGACATCTCTTTCAGCACCTCGCCTTCTCGTGAGGTCATTTTTGTGGGGTGGATGCAGTTGGAGATTTTTTTGTATTCCACGCTGAATTTATCGATCGCGTGATACATCAGATAATCTTCAAAATTCTTTTTGATGATCCGCACCGTTGCGCCATTCAGGTATTGATTGATGGGAATCTGTGAACTCACCATGCCCGCGTGAAGTGTATTGCGGCTGATGTGTAAGGTTGCTGAAAGCCTTTGGAGAAATTCATCATAGGACATTGTCGGCACCATCACCAGCTTGTCCTCATATATGGATTCCGGCTCCTGACGCACCGTGGCTTGCCCGTCATCGATTTCAATTTGTGCCCTGATGGAGCGGATACCATGCTCTTGGAACTTGCGCTCTTGTGTTTGGAAAAACTGTGATAGGAGAGACTGGAATTGCTCTTCATTCTTGAATTTGTATTCCAGCACGACTTTCTCATTGATCTTCTCCCACAGCGCTTTGAGCTCGGGGTATTTCTCTGTGCGGATTGTTACTTTACGCGTTACATCCGAGGCTTTTCTTACTTTACCAGTGTTCACACCCGCAAAAGCCATGCCATAATGCTGTTTCACAAAGTCAAATCCGCCCTCCTTGAAGGCGTTAGTCCGTGTTATCACGTTGTTCTGATCGAGCACTTCTAGCAGCTGATCCTCGGAAATTTTATACTTGTCGCAAATCTGTTTGATCAGAGTTTCGGTCAGCCTTTCGGGGCTTTCTTCCATTGAGACTGCTCCAGACTTCTTATTAATCTCTGTGACCAATTTATCCACAAAGTCGCTCTCTGTGAAATCTACGAAGTAGTTTAAGAAAAACTGCTCTTCCTTGACCCGATTGCCGAATTCATTCACGGGCAAGCGTAGGCCACGTCCCACTTCCTGGAGCTTGGATATTTCACTTCCACTGCTTCGTAACTTACAGATTTGGAACACATTCGGATTGTCCCAACCCTCTCGCAGCGTCCATTTGGAGAAAATGAAGCGCCTTGGATTTTGCAGGGAGAGCATAGCCTCCTTGTCATGCAGAATCTCATTCACCTCCTTTTCTACAGCTTCATCTTTATCCGTGTTATCTTGCGAGAAATATCCTGCGTGAGTTACTGAAACATCCTCCAAGGTTTTTTCCAAATAGCTGCGGTAGTAGCCAGCCTTCTCTGTTTTCAAGATGTTTTCCGCTTCGGCGCGGACGAACTCCTCCAGCTTTTGACGGAGATAGCCATCCTGCGCACGATACTCCTCAATGTTATCGATGAAGAAAAGTGTCAGCGGCTTGATTTTGATATCGCGTTTCAGCAAGTCACGCTCCAGCTTGAAATGCTCCGCCACGGCATTGCGCAGCATCATTTCCTGCAAGGTCTGCGCGTAGGAATAGGGGTTGAGCTTGTCGCCTACCTTGAGCTCCATGCCATTTGAGAGAACCACCTTCGATTTGTTCAGACTCTCGATGATGAGATCGCTCATCGCTGGATGGATTTGCTCTAGGCTGCCTTTTTTGCCTAGCTTCATCGTGGATCTTTTCTTCTGCTCATAGAGCTCGAAGTTCGCTTCTGAGCCATCCGTGGAAACCAAGCGGACCAGAGCATCTTTGCCACTTTCAAATTCCGAAATATGCCCGATCACTCCTTTCACCAGATTCTGATTGAAGGAATCCACAGCGGAGAGTGTGTAAATCAGATTATGGTAATCCTTCACGGATTCTTTGACCATTTTCCCCGTGATCTCGTCTTTCTTTTTGATTTCCTTTTCAGGAAATGTCGCTCCGTAGCGGAGAATATATTGCGGCTTCATCCGCTGGATGTTTTCCCATGTCGCGTTCTGTTGAGAAAATTTATGCGGCTCATCAATGATCACCAAGGGGCGCACGGCGGCGATTCCTGCAAAGGCCACGGTGTATTGATCGAATAGGTCTTTGTCATAGCTCTTCTGCATTGTCTCAGAATTGAGCATGCCCGCATTGATCACCATCACCTCAATGCTTTGCCGATCATGGCTTCCTGCATTGCAGAAGGAAATGACCGATGGCGGCATATAGGTTTTTTTGTTCGCTTTCCCCGACTTCAGGCTCTCGACGATGTGCAGTTTGATGCTCTTACCGTATTGCTCCCTGAAATGCGCACGAGAGGATTCTGATTTGAGGAAATTCACCGTGCCCGCCTTGATCGGCAGCGTCGGCACCACTACCACGAACTTGAAAATGCCATATTCTTTGTTCAGCTCGAAAATGGTCTTGGCGTAGGTGTAGGTCTTACCCGTGCCCGTCTCCATCATGATGTCCACAATGTTCGTGCGGGAGTATTTTTGCTTGATGCCATTCTCTTTCTGTAGCCGCCACACATTATCGCTAAACTGTGTATAGGGTGCCTCTCGATTGAGGAGCGGATTCTTGCACAAGCAATGCGCACCCTCTGCTGCATCGACTTGCAAATCCGCAAACACAGACACCACGCTCTTCACAGCGTTTTGCTGGTGCGGCAGATCTTTCTCAAAGTTAAATCCTTTCATGGTATCTGCTCCTTAGAAACGCATGATGAAATCAATTTCCAAACTCTTCTGATTCTGGAAATTCTTCAAACTCTCTGACAACTCGCGGAGATTCTTGCTCTGGAAATTCGACTCGAAAACAATCACGGCACGAGGATTAAAATCCGCATCGGCATCCACTTTCTGCAGCAGCGTCACGAGGTGATCCGTGGTGAAGTTTTTCTCCATCAGGTAGAGTCGTTCATTCACATACTTCCCCATGTAGCCGCCCAAATCATAATCCACCGCCGTCTCTGTCAAAGGTGAGCCATCATGCGTTTTCCATGTGATGAACAGCGCCTGCAAATCATCCACGCCTAGCAAATCCCCACGGAACGGCGGAGGCGTATCTTCTTCCAAGGTCTCCGCCTTATGATGGTAATCCTCCCACAGCGGAATCGTCTCAAATACCTTAAAGCCTAGGTCTTTTCCGGCCACTTCTACCGGTCTTTCTTCACGAAGTTTGTTCGCCGCGCGGATGAGCCGTTCTTTGGTGATTTCAAAGATTGTCGGTTCTTCGATGCCGAGCTCGTTTTTTAACTCTACGTACGAAGATATCTTATCTTGATCGAAAACAACTTCTGGTAACTGAACAAGAATATAACTACGATTTGCATTTGATGCGCAATTTAATCTAAGGATTGAATCGCCTGTAGTACCAGTCCCTGCAAAAAAATCCATTATTAAGTCATTCTCACCACTCCCCAGTCGAATTAAATGGCTTATCAATCTAATGGGTTTGGGCGTATGTTTTGCAATCAATTCACCGCCTATGAGAGCTTTAAGCTCTCTTTTGGCTTCTTGATTATGCCCAAAATCTTTGCACCCTAGAAGCGTAGATGGTTTTAGTCCTTGTTGTACTTCTGAAAGAAAGCGCTTTTTCCTGGGAAATGCATTGCCATCTCTTCCAAAGTAAACCCGATTGTCTCGTATCATTTCAAGTAGATTGGCTTTTGATACAACCCAATGCTTGCCACTAGGAACATTAAATACTTTTCCTGTAATGGGACTATTAACTTCAAAGCTGCCTTCTTTTCTCTCTTCATTCGCAACAAGATCACCAGAAGCCCACGGGCCACGCGGGTCATCATCGATGTTTGTATAAGCTGAGTCCATTTTGGCAGTTCTACTCATTAAGTTAATTACTACTTCCGATTTATTTTTAGACCAACACAGCACATATTCGTGATTATCTGAGACATATTTGGCATCGTTTTTGACTGAGTGTATTTTTTCCCAAACAAACTCCGCCACAAAATTCTCCTCCCCAAAAACTTCATCCATCAGCAGACGCAACTGTGCGACCTCATTGTCATCAATAGACACAAAAATGACGCCGTCATCCTTGAGAAGTTGCTTCGCGATGTAGAGACGCGGATACATGAAGGTGAGCCATGCGGAATGCGAATTGCTCTTGCTCATGGTGAACTCGAGAATGCGCTTCGCTTTCTCCTCGGTGACACCCGCAAGGCGTTGCAATTCTTTCACCGTGAATTTCCGATCATCCTGATATACAAATCCATCGCCGCCGGTGTTATAGGGCGGATCGATGTAGATCATTTTCACCTTTTCATGATACGCATGAGAAAGATGTTTGAGAATTTCCAGATTATCGCCCTTGAGCAAGAGATTCTGTGAGTTCGTATTCTCGGGCTTTTGATTGAATGCCTCATCTTCTCTCAGCAAAGTGGTAGCGGCATCACTGGCCAGCAGGCGAGAATAGGAGCGCCCCAGCCAGTCCAGTCCGTAGCTTTCCCTGGAGAAATTCAACTCGCTCGACTCAAGCTCCGCTTGAAATTTTTCCATTTGAAAGTTGCCCTGCTTGTCAAAACAATGCCCAAAATGCGCCTTGAGCACCTCAAGGTTTTTGTTTGCAGGAGTGAGGTTGTCAGTAAGTGATTGTTGAATGTCCATGAAAACGGATGCAATAGGAATTAGTAAGAATCGTGACGCGTTAACGGAATAATAGAATTTTTGCCTAGTTGCTAATGACTCTTGATCATGAGCCGCCGCTAAAATGTCCCAGCCGCTGGGATTTGGCAATCCCTTAAATCGTTGTTCTCGGGACCTACTTCACCGAGGCTCACCTGCTTCCTATCTCAACCTTTTGCGCTTCATGTGTTTTTTTGTCGCCAGTGAATTCTTATCAAAGGAGTTTCTCCTCTTTCAAGATCATCCTGCGAATGCCTTACTATCGACTTTCGGCCACCTTTGCAGCCTGCCATTCCGCTTCCATCTCCTCCAAATTCGCCTCCTCCAGGCTGATACCTTTCCCCAACAAACGCTGCTCCATTTTCGCAAAGCGCTGCTCGAATTTTTGATTCGCCTGCGCCATGATCACCTCGGGATCGAGCTTCCGAAACCGCGCAAGATTGACCATGCTAAAAAACACATCGCCCAGCTCCTCGGCAAACTTCTCGTCATCACCAGCATCCATCTCGGCTTGCAACTCATCGATTTCCTCGCGAATTTTCCCCAGCACACCCGCTTGATCTGGCCAATCAAAACCAACCTTCGCCGCTTTTTTCTGCAACTTCGCCGCCCGCACCATCGCTGGCAAGCCCTTGCCGACCCCATGCAAATAGGGTTTCGTCTGCTCACCTTTTTCCGCACGTTTGATGGCATCCCACTGTGCCAATACCCCATCGGTATCACTCACCGCTGAATCACCATATACATGCGGATGACGGTGCACCAATTTATCCGCTACGCCCTGCGCCACGTCATCGAAGCTGAAGTCACCACGCTCCTGAGCCAGCTCGGCATGAAATACCACCTGCAATAACAAATCGCCCAACTCCTCGCGCAAATGCAGCAGATCCCCCGAACGGATCGCATCCACGCATTCATACGCCTCTTCGATCAAGTTGCTCACCAGCGATTCATGCGTCTGCTCGGCATCCCAAGGACATCCACCTGGCGCCCGCAGCCGATGCATGATCGCACGCAGGCGTTCCATTTGTCGCACAGGCTCCTTACATGACATCATCTCCGAATCGTCCATGAAAAAATCCTGTCGTAATCGCCAAGAAAAAGCAAGGTCAACTACCATGTTTGGTTTACAGACAATCCAACAACACCATACAAAAAAATCCGTAAAATCCTGCTAATCCGTAAAATCCGTCGTAATCAAATGCCACAAGTTGTAAGTGAACTCATCGCCAAAGGATCAATATTCTAGCAAAATTTTTCCTTTTGCGAATTTTGCGTTTTTTTGCGGCCAAAAACCTCCGCCAATCAAGCCGTCACCTGCCGCAATCCCGCTTCCCAGCCCTCGGGCGGAGCATCCAGCGCGACCCAACTGCGGCATCCTCCATAACGAGCCTCATACGGGAAAACCCAAGGCTGAGCCAAGGCATAAACCTGAACCTTCGCCACATGAATGCTACCCTTGCTCATGCCCTTTCCCTCCCAATCAAATCGATCACGAACCGTCTGATCACTATAGACATGCTGGGAATCCCATTGCTTCACTTCATCCCAATCGGTCAAGGTGCGTGCCCACTCGGCTTTGACAAAATGCGTAATCGCAATCGGATCGCCCTTTTGCCACTCGGGCAGGACATCGACCACGGGAGCATCTGCTTTGACTTGATCACCCGTTGCATGGAACCGCGTCGGGAACAGGAAAAAACTCTCATGCGCAAAGGAAAATCCCTCACGCCCCTCATGAATGCCGCCCTTGCGCAGAATCACCGTCTGTTGACCACTCGCCAGGGCCTCACACACGCACTGCCATTCCTTAAATCCCATCCATGATTCCATGCCCACAGCTACCCAAGCTCACGAGAGCATGCAAGCGTTTTCTGACTGCGCTTGTGCCTCCCCACCGCTTGTCAGAGCTAGCCTGATCGATTCCGTTAAGCCCCCACGCTTGGGTCAAAGTCTTTCGGCGCGCGAACGATTTTCTCCACGGCATGCTTGGTGACGAGGTTCCCCCCGCTCGCCCGACCTTTGATCGCGACTTCGGCAAAGTGGAACGGACGACTCACATTGCGCAGTCTCAATTGCGGTTTCAGATGCACTAACAACATCTGCGCCGCGCTGTCCTCTTCCGTCTTGTGAATGGCGAAGTATAAAATGCGCGTGCCAGCTTTTCCTTTCGCCAGATCGTATTCCTTGTCTCGCGTCACGCCACCCACTTGGAAGCGCTTCGCATAGACGGCTCCCTCTTTGCCATCACGATAGATGATGGAGTAATACAAAGGATCGTCCTTGCGGAAAACAGCACAGTGAATCGGCTTTTGGCCAATGAATCCCTTGTCGGCAATCTTCATCACCTTCATCTTGCCATCTTGCGTAAAGGCAATGATGTCATCGATGGTCGAGCATTTTTCGACAGCCTCATCTTTCTTGAGCCCATAGCCCGCAAAGCCGTTTTTCCAATCGACATAGAGCGTCTCGGTGGCAGCGACCACTTGCGTGCGGTCCACCCGATCGAAGGTCGCAATCTCCGTGCGACGCTCACGCCCTGTGCCATACTTTTTCTTGAGATCCTCAAACCACTTGATCGTGTATTGATTCAATCGCTTGAGATTTTTCTCAGTGGCATCGATGTCTTTTTCGAGCGCTTTGATTTCTTCATCCGCTTTGAATGAATCGAACTTCGAGATGCGTTTGATTTTGATCTCCGTGAGGCGCACGATGTCTTCCTCCGTCACCTCCCGCTTGAGCAATTTCTTGAACGGGGTCAGGCCATCGTCGATCGCTCGGATCACCGCTTCCCAGGTCTCGCATTCCTCAATGTCACGATAGATGCGGTTCTCGATGAAAATTTTCTCCAGCGAGCTGAAATGCCATTTCTCGGCGAGTTCACCAAGCCTGATCTGCAATTCCATACCGAGCAGATCTTTGGTGTGCTGCGTATTTCGGCGCAGAATTTCTGAGACTCCCAAGAACTGCGGCTTGCCATCGAGGATGACGCAGGCATTCGGTGAAATCGAAAGTTCACAATCAGTGAAGGCATACAGCGCATCGCGCGTGGTTTCGGCATCGGCACCTGCAGGAAGATGCACGAGGATATCGACATGTTCCGCGGTGTTGTCCTCGATCTTTTGGATCTTGATTTTCCCTTTGTCCGCTGCAGCGACGATGCTTTCCATCAAGTTCCCCGTGGTCGTGCCAAATGGGATTTCCAGAACGCGTAGCAGACCTTTTTTCTCTGTGGAAATTCTCGCCCGCACACGCAAGCGCCCGCCGCGCAAGCCATCTCGATACTCGGAAGCATCCATGATACCAGCCGTCGGAAAATCAGGCACCAAGGTGAATGGCTCACCGCGCAGGATGGCGATGCTCGCATCAATCAGCTCATTGAAATTGTGTGGCAGCACCTTGCAAGCAAGACCCACCGCGATCCCCTCCACGCCCTGAGCCAAGAGCAGCGGAAATTTGACGGGTAAGGTGACGGGCTCCTTATTCCGACCATCATAACTCGGCGTCCAGTCGGTCGTTTTCGGATTGAAGGCCACTTCCAGCGCGAACTTCGTCAAGCGCGCCTCGATGTATCGAGAGGCCGCCGCGCTGTCGCCCGTGAGAATGTTTCCCCAGTTTCCCTGGGTATCGATGAGCAGATCCTTCTGCCCGAGCTGCACCATTGCATCGCCAATCGAGGCATCGCCGTGCGGGTGATACTTCATCGTATTGCCGACAATGTTGGCGACCTTATTGTAGCGACCATCGTCCAACTCCTTCGTCGAGTGCATGATGCGGCGCTGCACAGGCTTGAGGCCATCGTTCAAGTGCGGCACGGCACGCTCCAGAATTACGTAACTTGCGTAATCGAGAAAGTAATTGGAATACATCGCCCCGAGGGAGGTAGGGAGCTCAGAGTCAGTCGTCATCGGCGAAAATGATTAAGCCCTCCAAAGGAACTACGCAAGCCCTTTTTGTCCACAAACGTCGCAGAGCCCTTGGTCATGAGAGCGATCTTGCGGCAATCAGCGGGAACTACCACAAAAGACACAGAGCACAGGTAAAGAGAGAACAAGCTCAACACAAACCCAGCGCGTGGGAATCATGCTCAGTTGCAGCACTCACGGTGTTTTTGCCGTTCAGGGGAGAGTAGCTCATGCATAAATTCTGCATAACAGATGAATGTTTACATCTAACGAAATTTTGTCAAAATCATTTTTTGCGAAGTGTCACAAAAATGAAATTTCTCACATTTCAGGTTGTGCTCCCCTATCATGCTGCCCCCCGCCTCACTTCTTCGGAGGATTCTTAGCTTTGGGGAACTTGGGATCTCCTGCATCTGCGGGAAGGCTGTCGTTCCAGGCCAAGAGAGCTTTTTTCAGATCTTGGGCGACCTCGGGGTGTTGCTTGATGAGGTTTTTTGACTCGGTGGCATCGTCGATGATGTGATAGAGTTCTGCATGGCTGCCATCGTAGTTGATGAGAAATTTCCACGGTCCTTGGCGTGCGGCGAGGTCGGGGTTGTCGCCCATGCCCCACTTGGGATCATTGCCAGGGCGATCGGGTGGTCGGCGAAAGAATAAGGGCTGTTGGCGAGACTTCGTGCTCTGGCCGAGCAAGGTCGCACTGACATCCTCGCCATCAAGGGTGTGCCCCTCAGGCAATGCGGTGCCGGTGATGGCATAGAGCGCGCGTGTCAGATCGATGGCGCCGAACATGCTCTGTTGGTTGCTTCCACCGATGGCGGACTTTTTCATCAACCCTGGGCTCCATGCGATCAGAGGAGAGCGGATGCCGCCTTCGTAAAGCCAGGTCTTGGCACCGCGCAAGGGAGCACTGGAACCAGCACCTGGCTCGTGGCCGTTGTCCGAGCAAAAGACGATGAGGGTATTTTCCCGCAAGGAGGCATCGTCGCGAATGCGCGCGAAGAGTTTGCCAAGTTGTTCATCCATGGCATCGAGCACGGAAAGATAGAGCGCTCGTTTGTTTTCACCCCAGCGGCTGAGCGGTGGAAAAAACGGCGAGTGCACGTCGTCCGGCCAGAGGTTGATGTAGAAGGGTTTGTTTGCGGATTGCGCCTGATCGATGAAGGAAATCGCCGCATCGACAAAGCCCCCGGTGATCTCGGAGCGCTGCATCCAGGTGACTGGCTGGCCCAAGCGTTCGGCATCTTGCCAAATGCGCCCAGGCTGGGAATCGCTGGGGGTCAGGGTGAGCGGGAGCAATTTCGCCCCCATGCCCTCGAAATTCACCAAGCTTTGGTCAAAGCCGTATTTTTTCGGCGTTGGGGCATCGGCCACATCGCGTTGTCCGCCCATGTGCCATTTGCCAAAGTGGCCCGTGGCGTAGCCGTTTTGTTGGAGTTGTCGGGCGAGAACAGGGGCTGCGGGATCGAGCCATTGCGCAAGTCCGCGTTTCTGGTTCATGTTCCGATTGTCCAAATACGAGCTGATGCGCCAGCGTTGTGGGTATTGTCCCGTGGTGATCGCCACGCGCGATGGCGAGCAAATGGGAGAATTGACATAAAAGTGCTGAAACTTGATGCCTTCGCTGGCCAGTCGATCGATGTTCTCGGTTTTGACGTCTTTTCCGCCGAAGCAGGAAAGATCGGACCAGCCCATGTCATCGACCAAGACCACAATGACATTCGGTTTGCGCTCGGCAGGTTTGCCTTCGACAGCAAAGGCCGGCG
This sequence comes from Akkermansiaceae bacterium UBA956, assembly GCA_002293145.1. GTDB lineage: Bacteria > Verrucomicrobiota > Verrucomicrobiia > Verrucomicrobiales > Akkermansiaceae > UBA956. Next base: position 66,456 of record DBCO01000019.1, read on the forward strand.
CGCCGATCAGGCCGAGAATCGTGCTCAGAAGGGTGACGGGTAGAAATTTCATTGGCGAGCGAGGTGGAGTTTTGATGATGCATTCATGTCGTCAGGAATCGCTGATGGCAAGGAGAATCGGGGCGCGCTACGTTCGTGTAGCAGCTGATTAGAAATGACAGGTGGCCTTTTGCTTGATGCTATTTTTTTCAATCCCCGCGATGCAGCCATTGGTGCAGGGCTTGAGCAAAGGGCTTCTGGATGCCAGGGCATTGCTCGATTTGCTCACAGCTGACCTTCTTCAACTCCGCCACCGAGCCGAAGCGTTTCATCAACAAACTCTTACGGCCAGAGGTCATGCCAGGGCAGTCATCGAGTAGGCTTTCCTTCATTCGGCGACGCAGCAACAAGGAGTTGTAGGCGTTGGCAAAGCGGTGTGCTTCATCGCGAATGCGTTGCAGAAGTTTGAGCGCACCGCGATCATGAGGAATGACGATCGGGTCACTTTGGCCAGGTCGAAATACTTCTTCGCGCTGTTTGGCGAGACCGATCACCGGCAGCTCGTGCAACTGGAGTTGCTGCAATTCCGCCACCGCACTGCTCAGCTGGCCTTTGCCGCCATCGACGATGACCAAATCGGGCAGCAGCACCTTGGCCTTGCCCATCGCGGCGAGGCGGCGCTGAATTTCCACAACACTTTCCTGACTCTCCGCCGCGAGCTCGGGGTTGGCGCTGGCATTTTCTAACAGAATCCGCGAGTAGCGACGCCGCACCACCTCGGCCATGCTGGCAAAGTCATCCTGCCCCTTGACCGTCTTGATGCGGTAGCGCCGATAGGCCTGATTGTCAGGCACGCCATCGACGAAGCGCACCATCGAGGCGACGATGTGGGTCGACGAGACATTCGAAATATCGAAACATTCCATCACTTTCGGCGGACCAGGCAAATCCAGCCAGTCGCCCAGTTCTGCTAAATCCTCCAGCGGTTTTACGGTAGTAGGCAGGCCCCGACCGCGCGAAAATTGCCGCGTAGGGTTCAAGGTGAGCTCCAGATTTTGAATCACGTCACGCAAGACAGCTGCGCGCTCGAAGTTCATTTCCTCGGCCATCCGCGCCATTTCCTCGCGCAGTTCATCAAATACCTCACGCTTGCCCTTGCCTTCGAGTAATCGACAGACTTCATCGACTCGAGCCCGATATTCCTCACGCGAGACCCGCCCGATGCACGGCGCAGAGCAATTCCGAATGACGTCGGCATTACAGTGCTTGTATTCCAGCTCTCCGGGAGCGTGCGAACGGCAAACCCGCAGGCCGAATTTTCGATTCAGCCACTCCACCGAGGCACGCAGGGCATTCGAGTGCGCAAAGGGGCCGAAATAGCGGGCCTGATCGTCTTTTTTCAGCCTCGTCATCATCAATCGCGGCCAGGGATCGAGCAAATTGATCTTCACGAGGTAAAAATTCTTATCATCCCGAAAACTCACATTGTAGCGAGGTCGGTAGTCTTTGATCAATTTCCCCTCAAGAATGAGCGATTCCTGTTCATTGCGCACCACATGGAACTCGAAATCCCAGATCGCCTCGATCAAGGCGCGCGTTTTCACATCTGCACGCATTTTTCGCGATGCCATGAAATAACTCGACATCCGCTTACGTAGATCCTTCGCCTTTCCGACATAAATGATCGATCCGATGCGATCTTTCATCAAGTACACCCCCGGTTGATGGGGCACCTCGCGCAATTTGACTCTGAAATCTGCTTTCTCCATGGATCGTTTCCGCCACCAGATTACCCCAATTGGGACAATGCACAAATTTTTTCCCCGAACAAACGTTCTCTCCGCCACTATCGGGCATTGCCCCGCCACCAATCCATGATACAATTCACCGCGAACATGAAGCACATACTCACCATCATCCCCACCATCGCCATCGCGCTGAGCAGTTCCGCGCATGCTGCCGAGGAGGCGAAAACCATCAAGCAGCTGAATTTGATGGAATTGTTTTATGCAGGCGGCTGGGTAATGTATCCCCTAGCAGGCCTCTCGGTCATCGCCGCTACGCTTTGCCTCTTGTATCTTTTTACCATTCGCCAAAATTCCGTCGTTTCTGACCGATTCATGGATGCCGCCGAGGCGATGATCCGCTCGCGCGACCTCCAAGGCTTGACTGCGTTTGCTCGTCGTCAATCCGAGAGCATGGCTCGCATCACCCAGCGCGTGCTTGATTTCATCATTGCCAATCCAAGCGTTACCCTTGCCGAGGTGCGGGAAATCACCGAGTCCGAGGGCTCACGCCAAGCAGGCATTCTTACGAGCCGCGTCAGCTACCTTTCAGACATCGGCAACGTAGCACCGATGCTAGGTCTTCTTGGCACCGTAATTGGGATGATTCAATCGTTCAATGATTTATCCACCGGCTCAGAAGGAGTAAAACAAATGGCGCTTTCATCAGGCATATCCGTAGCACTGATAACCACCGCAGCCGGCCTGATCATCGCGATCCCAACGATGCTTGCCTATGCGTTTTTCCGCACCCGCACGCAGCGCTACATCGGCGAAATGGAAGCCGCATCCAGCCATCTCGTTGCCCTGCTCCAGACTCTCACCGTGCGTGCACCGTCTGCCGCGAATGGCAACAATGCCAGCGCCGCCAATGGTCGATCCAAGGAATACACCATGCCCTCCAGCGATGCTTAATCTGCAGCCACTGACGCCATGAAATTTCAGAAAAAAGAACTCGAACCGGCCGCTTTCCAAATGGCCCCGATGATCGACATCGTGTTTCTGCTGCTGACCTTTTTCATCATCACTTGGCAGTGGTCGCGCAATGAAACCGAGCTCGATGTCTCGGTGCCCACCACCGCAGAAGGCGCTGATCCGCTCCGCGTGCAGGGCGAAAAAATCATCAACGTCTTGGCCGATGGTTCCGTTATTGTCGACAAAACTCCACTCTCACAAGAGCAATTGTTCGTCCTCATGAAGGAGCTCGCTTCTCTCTATAAGAATCAGCCCATCCGCCTACGCGCCGATGCCAAGACCGAATACCAACACGTGATCAACGTGATATCCACCTGCACCAAGGCTGGCATCTGGAACATTTCCTTCGCCACACAACGCCCGCAGCCCCCTGCTCCCTAACACTTTCCAGCGCTTCGCAGATTATGAAAATCTCACTCTTCTCCACGGCTCTCGTTCTCGCCAGCCTCTGTGGCTCCTGCCCCATCATGGCTCAACAAGAACCTGCTAATCAGGTGCTTGATGCCGATGCATTTTATCATCGCGCTGCCAATCTCTACTCAAACGCATTCAAGAACAACGATCTCGATCAACGAATCCAGCTATTCACGCGAGCAGGCGAGATTTTCGAGCAATACCTGCAACAATTCCCACGTGGAAAAGACGTGCAAGCGGCTGAATACTACCATGCCATGTCCTTTTACCACACCGGTAGAATCGATGAAGCAAAGGGCATTTTCGCCTCCATCATTCGCAACCAACGCAGCGGCCCATACCTCGCCGCCGCTTGTTACTCGATGGCTACAGATGCTTTCGAGAAAAAAGATTACGCTACCGCCGCAGTGCTCTACGCGAGACTCGCAGCCAACGCAAACGAAGCCAAAGATCGCTTCCACGCCTTCTACTACGAAGCTCTTTGCCACCACTACCGCGGACGTGAAAAAGAAGCTCTCACCTGCTACTTCAAGGGCCTCAACGATCCCGAATCCGCAAAAAACCCTTACCTTCACCTCTGCCGCCAGGCGGTTGGAATAATGCTACTCAATGACGAAAAAGGCCGCGAAGCACTGACTTATTTTGACGAAATCATCAAATCACCTACTCAGGAAAAATATCGCGCCGAGGCCACCCTCTACGCAGGAATCGCCTGCCTCAAGCTAGACGACCAAGCCACCGCAGAAAAATATTTCCAAAACCTGCTCTCGAACAATTCCGAGGAGTGGCGCGCCTTTCATGCCGATGCCCTAACCTCGATGATGCAATTGCGCTTCAATGCGAAAAAATACGCTGAGGTCATCGAAATCTATCGCTCCAATCCACTCAATACTGGAGATGAACGCCATGCGCGACGCGCCAACATCGTTGCCCGCTCCTACATGCTGCTCAGCCAATACTTGGAAGCCATCCCCCTCTTCCTCGAGGTGCAAAAACTTTCGCCCGAATCCGATCTCGCCTTTGACGCTTCCTACAATCGTCTCCTCTGCTTCTACAAAGTGGACGGTAAGCACATCGTTGAACAGGCCGATGCCTTCATCGAGATGTATGGCAAAATGAAAAAAAATCACCCACGCATCCATGCTGCGCTGATGTTCAAGGCAGGTGCACTGGCAGAAGAGGGTAAAGATCAAGACGCGGCTGACACTTACAATCAAATTGATCCCACGCTCATCGCTGAGGGCAATCGCGCCAATTTACTTTTCCACCGCGCCCACGCACTGTCCAAAGTAGCCGACCACCAAGGCGTGATCCGATCGCTGTCGAAATTCCTCGAAGACTTCACAACCGATCGCCGCTCACCCGAGGCTCTCATCTTGCGTGGCGATGCGTTTCTCGAAGCTGGTGATCGCGATGCCGCCATCAAAGACTACGCCACCCTCCTACAAAGTAACCCTGGCCCGAAACTCAGTGCTCACGCATGGCAAAAAACCGCAGTTGCAAAAAAGCGCAACAACGATTTCCCCGGCATGGTCAAGGCCTACCAGACCTTGCTCGCTGACTACAAAGACCTCCCAGTTACCACTGTCGCTAATGCAGAATTCTTCATTGGCTACGGACTGCAAAAACAGAAAGATTACAAAAACGCCATCCCACACCTGCTCAAGGCTCGAGAACTGAATGCCAAAACCTACGGCAGACAATCAGGCTTGAGTCTCATCGATTGCTACTTTTCTCTTGAGCAAATCGAACCACTCTGCACCGAGATCGATTCTGCTATCGATAGCGGATACTCCGAAAAACTCTCGCAAGAACTCGTCGCCTGGGCAGCCATGCAGTCACTGTCCAACGGACAAGCCGAACGTGCTGCCCGCTTTTTCATGATGATCAGCACACCTGATGAGCCGCGACGCACCCCACGCCACGTCTGGCGCAATCTTGCCAAAGCGCAAATCATCATCAAGGATTTCACAGGAGGCCTTCGCTCGGTGGAAAACGTGCTTGCCGTAGAAGATAATCCCATCGCCAAGACCGATACATTTCTCGATCAAGCACGCTGTCATCTCGCGCTAAAAGATCTCAGTAAAGCTCAGAAATCCATCGAGGACTGCCTCTTGCTCAAACCTCAAGGCCCGCTCGAAGTTGAAGCCCGCATCGTGCAGGCTGACATTTTCATGGCACAAGGCAAACCCGAAAATGCCAAGGAAGCACTCGCAGCCAACGCCCTCTTCGTCGAGGACTCACGACTCAAGCCAATGCTACTCTCGCGCATGATTAAGATTCTACAGGCCAATAACGAGAATGAAAAAGCCGAAAAATACCAGTCGGAACTCAACGAAAAATTCCCGAATTGGAAGGAGTAAATCCAATTCAGCAGAAATTCGAATTATTTTAACATCTAACGCTTGAAGATTTTTAAATTTTCTGAAATGATGGTTATTAGCAAATAATGATCACGCAAGAGCCTGTAAAAACTCAAACCACACGTCACCGGTCGATGAACTACCCGGGTAAGTTTTACGTCGCCATTTTTTGGACGCTTCTCCACTTGTTTTGCATGGTAGCAACACTTACAGCGCTGGCTTTGTTCTTGATCAATCATAAGACGAATCCATCCCACTATTACCTTTATAGTTTTCTCGGTGGTCTGTTTTTCACCTTAGTCACACTTGCGATTTCTGTTTACAAACGCCGAGCCGCCAGCTGTCCGCTGTGCCGCGGGACACCCTTGCTCAACTCAGGAGCATTAACTCACAAGAAGTCCTACCGCATCACCCCTTTCAATCACGGCTTCACCGCACTGCTCAGAATCGTTTTTACTCAAAAAATGAACTGTATGTATTGTGGAACAAATTACGATCTCCTCAAGACCTCCAGCCACTCTCGGCGCAGCCGTTCAGATACCTATCCGCACGATCCAAGCGTGTGATCACACCCATGCAACGTTGGTTAAAACGACTCTTCTGCTGCCTAGCTGCCGTTTTTCTGATCATCACCATCGGCATCGCTTGGATCGGATCAAAACAAACACTCTCACCCAAGCGACGAAGCATTGAAAGCTATCATCAAGTAATCCTTGATCAGCCTGCACACTACGGACTGAGCATTTCCTCTTTTATCGCCAGCGAGGGCACCCCTTGCATGGTTTGTGAGCCCGTTGCGCCAACATCTGCTGATCAGACCATCGCCCATAAGTCACGCCTTCTGCGTCATGAACTCACATTGCGCAATGCCCCACTCGCCCGCTGGGGACAGATCCGTGGCACCATCTTCATGCTCCACGGCCATCGCGGCTGCAAAGAAGATCATTTACCGATTTGCGAACGATTCTGCGCCGCTGGATTCCGTTGTCTTCTGATCGATATCCCAGGTCACGGTAGCAGCCCCCATCCTTATGCTACCTTCGGCTACCGAGAATCTGAAATGATTCCCGCCATTTGGCAGGAATACCAAGACAGCCATGGCCTGAGCAACTCGCCGCTTTTTCTATTCGGCTACTCTCAAGGCGGCGCCATCTCACTGCTCACTGCGGCCAAGTATCCGCAAAAAATCTGTGCCATCGCCAGCATAAGCGCATTTTCTTCACTCGAAAACCCAATCGCTGCCTCTGCCAAACATTTGCCTCCCGTCATTCGCCAACTTACCCCACTCACCACCAGAGCCTGTGCTCTTGGCATCTACCTGCGCGCAGGTTTTTTCCCCTCCGCCGTTCAGCCCTCGCGCGCGGCCAGCATGATTAGCTGTCCAGTTTTTCTCAGCCACGGCCTCGATGATTCCTTCGTATCCGCCGACCAAGCTCAACAAATTTATCATGCCATCCCCGGCAATCAAAAAAATCTCAAGCTCATCCCCGCAGCGAAACATCACAACACGCTATCCACCGGATCAACCGCCCTCTACGCCGATATCTGCGAGCATTTTCTGCATGCACTTTAGTTGTTAGGATTTTTTTCATTTCTCGACCTAACATCTTTACGCATTCTGCAAAAATGTGTAATACTTTACTCATGCAAGCCCTGCCATACGAGCACGCCATCGAGGCCATTGTGAAACGTGATCCACGCTTCCATCCCCAAGCTTACATTTTCCTCAAAGAAGCTCTCGATTTTACCCTCAAAAAAATCTCCGAGGAAAACAACGGCAATGCACGCCACGTTACCGGCGGCGAACTTCTGTTAGGATTTCGTGATCTTGCACTTGATCAATTTGGCCCGATGGCATCGACCCTTCTTAGTGAATGGGGCCTTAACCAATGCTCCGATGTAGGCGACATGGTGTTTCTTCTCATCGAGGAACAAGTTTTCGGTAAGCAAGACTCCGATACCAAGGAGGACTTCAGCGATGTTTACTCATTCCAGGAAGCTTTCGTTGCTCCCTACCTCCCCAAAGTGATGAATACTTTGTCGAACAAGGCATGATCTACCCTAATGGCATTCTTACCCGATAAAGCCTACGAGCACATTGCCAACGCCCATGAGCACGGACGCTTGGCTCATGCCATTCTCATCTCCGGCCCGAGTGGCTGTGGCAAGGAATTGTTGACAGCAAAAATCGCCTGGCTCGTCCAAGGCAAAGCCGGCGGTGGCATGGATCTTTTTGGCGATCCCGTCGTTCATGAAGCACCTCCGCTCGATGAACAAGAATGTGATGCCGTGCAAATCATTCGACCCGAGAAACTCTCACGCATCATCACAGTCGATCGCATACGTGATGTTGAGCATCGCCTACACATGGCCAGCTCCCAAGGCACATGGAAAATCGTCGCCATCATGAACTGTGATCGGATGAACCATCAGGCACAAAACGCTTTCCTCAAAACGCTAGAAGAGCCGCCCAAAAACACCTTGCTGTTGCTCGTCACAGCGCAACCGCAAGCACTGCTGCCCACCATTCTCTCGCGCTGCGTGCAGCTTCCGCTGATGGGCAAAACCAACTACCGTGCTCACGGTGGCGATGAGTTAATTCAGACGCTCAATCGTGTGGCCTCCAAAAGTTTCGGCACACCGTGGGGAGCACTTACCATCAAAGGTGCCTTCACCGAGGTGCTTGATCGACGCAAATCTGAGATCGAGAACGAAGAAGACATCCTTTATTCCACAGAGAAAAAACAATACGCTCAAAGCACCGATGGCAAATGGCTCAAGGAACGCGAAGACTTTCACAAAGCCGCAGCGCGCTCCGCCTACCTGGCCGAGCGCGCGCGCTTCTTTGACATACTCATGTCATGGATGGCTGATGCCCTGCGCTGCCAAGCTGGAGCTCCCTGTGAGGACTTTCCAGAGGTTTCTGCTTTGATCGCATCCTTCAGTAAAACCGAAAGCACATTTTCTCTTCTCAAGCGTGTCGAAGCTCTCGAAAACCTGCGCTCGTCCCTTGAGACGAACGCCAGCGAACAACTCGCCATCGAGTCTGGTTTTCTAAAAGCCTTCGGCTGAGTAAATCAAGCTTTTACCAAGAGGTCACATCGTCTGATTTGCGCAGCAGATTTTTCTGCAACGAGGCACCACGCGTTCCGCGCTCACCATCTTTGCCATAGGACCAAACCGCGAAAGGTTCTTCGCGAGGCTCGGAATCAGGATATACGGCCAATCCATCCGTGTGCAGCCATTTATCCTTCAAGCCCGCACTGTTTTCCTCGATGAAAGGTGGCACATTGATTGCAATCATGATCGTGCGCTCCCAAGGATCAAACAATTGGCCTTCCTGCACATCCTGAGGCTTGTCATAAACACCATTGTTCTTCTTCGGCGTGCGCGCAAAGGAAGCATACTCATTCAAAGTCGGATTCGCAAATCGCGTTTGCAATTCACCGCCATCATAAGAAAAGCTTTTTTCAACCCCCTCCAACACCGCCACGAGGTAATCGTTCGGGAAAAGATTCAAATAATCACCGCAAACATAATCTTGCTCAGATCCCTCTTTTCGTGTTTCGGGCACCGGCGGCATATTGCGATCCACGATGAAGGCTGATAAGCCATTCGTAACATCACGCATCGTATTCATGCAGGCGGTCTGACTAGCTTTCATACTTGCGCGCTTGATGCCAGCAAAAATCAAAGTGGCCAGCGCCATGATGATAGCGACGACGACCAATAGCTCAACGAGTGTAAATCCTTTGCGATGTTTCATGGTGTTTTTAACAGTATGGGTTTGTGCGCAATAAGCTGCCAAATCGGCCACACCGTGTCCAGCGTAGAATCGACGAAAATTTCGAGGTCGATGCGGATGATACCAATAGGCCGAACTTGCGAAGAACCATGACCGATTTACCCAATCCCCACTTCATCCACAATCAGGAAATGAAATGACGCCATGGTAAAACCAAGGTGATCACATTTTGACGAATTCAGATCGCAGTCTCAGGCATCCTCCAATGACAAAATTTTACATAAACCTAGTGCCGAATGCTCCTCATCCGAAAAACTTAATCATTTTTTAAAAAAATATCATCATCCCTAACATTTACCTCAACCTTCAAATCATGCAAATAATCAAGCAACCATAATCATTCGCCATACTTTCAACCCGATAATCTACATATCAGTGGTGTCACCAAAGTTTAGCAACTAGGATAATTTTAAAATTTAGACTTGATTACTTTCCAGTTTTTCTTCTTATTTCTCTCGTCCCGGCGGAACAGCCTACGTCCCAATTATGGTCGTTCCGTCACCAAATACCAATCAGCCATGAAAAACATTCACTCGATGAATTCAGGCCCTGCTGTACAGGCAGAGGCAGATCGCCTTGCAGACTTCGTGCTCTTCACGCAACGCAGCTGCATCCTTAACCTATCCGGAGAACTAAATAAAGGAAATGTTTCGTTTCCCCAGTTCTTCCTGATGGCTTACTTATCAAGCGAAGAATATTTGACAATGTCAGATATCGCCAAAAAAATGGGCCACTCGACCGCAGCTGCTACCGGCCTAGTCGATCGCCTTGAAAAACTCGCCTACGTGGAGCGCATTCATGCAGCCGAAGATCGCCGTAAGATCATGGTCCGCATCACACAGAAAGGCGTAGAACTCGTATCCCGCATGCGTCGTGAGATCGCCGCCGACCTCGCCGATATGCTCTCCAACATGGACCAAGAAGAGGCTGATACCGTGGACGCCACCCGCCGCGCCATGAGCTGCATTCCCCAAGGCTAAGAAAAAAGATTTCCTCAAGTAGCGTTTGTTGCTTGGAAAATCCCCCTCGCCTCCGTTACGGTGTCCCCGCCACGGAGGTTTTTTCTTTTCCTCCTCCCGCTTCGCATTTCCAGCCCCACTCGCTCATCGATTTTCCATGTCCCCTGATTATCTCCAACCGCTGCTCGACATTCCAGGCATACGCGCTGATTTCATCAAGCGGCTGCCCGGAATTCCCGTCGATACCAATCGGGATCAGGCGATGATTCACCTCCGCGAAAGTCACAGCCAAGCCGTGCAAACCCTCGGTTTCACGGAAAATCAATGGTGGCGTGCCGAACAAGTCCACGGCAATCGAGTCGCCATAGCCGGTGAATCCGCGACCATCATGGCAGCAGACGGACTACCGGTTGTGCCCGATGTCGATGGTCTCATCGCACGCAGCTCGGGTCTGCTTCTTGCCATCTACGTTGCTGACTGCGGAGCAATCTGGCTCGCCGATCGGAAAAATGGCGCTTACGGTCTTCTGCACTCGGGCAAAAAAGGCACCGAGGCCAACATTCTCGGTCAGGCTGTCGCCATGATGCAATCGGAGTTCAGCTCGCAGCCCTCAGACATCATTGGCGTCCTAGGCCCCTGCATTCGCCCGCCGCATTACGAAATGGACTTTGCCGCCACCATTCGCGAGCAAGCCAAGGCCGCAGGACTCGGCACTTTTCACGATTGTGAAACTTGCACCGCATCAGACTTGTCGAACTACTACAGCTATCGTAAAGAACTCGGCCACACCGGCCGGATGATGGCACTAATCGGAAAACTACCACACTCATGAGCGAAAAAACGATCTCCTTACAAGCCCCCGCCAAAATCAATCTCTCGCTACGCGTCCTTGGCAAGCGCGCTGACGGCTATCACGACATCGATACACTCATGACTCGCGTCCCGGGACTCTATGACGTAATCACGCTCACCGAGTCGAAAAGTTTCTCCTTTGTCTGCGAGACACCAGGCGTCCCCACCGATGACACCAATCTCGTCGTCAAAGCAACCAAAGTTTTCGAAAAACTCTCCAAGAAAAAATGCAAAGCTACCGTGACTTTGGAAAAAAACATTCCGCACGGAGCGGGTCTCGGCGGTGGTAGCAGCGATGCCGCAAGCACTCTCCTTGCATGGAATCAGTGGCACAACGATGTCCTCAGCCACGAAAAACTCCTCGAAGCTGCAGCCTTGATCGGCAGTGATGTGCCATTTTTCCTCGGCTCCTCGACAGCGCGCTGCACGGGACGTGGTGAAATCCTCACGGCCGTGGCTAATATCCCGAAGACCCCCATCGTCATCTTCAAGCCCGCCTTTTCCGTCTCCACGCCCGATGCCTACAAGCGCTGGCAAGACGCCATCGCCCTGCCCGGCGTGAACTATGATCCCATCGAGTTTCCTTGGGCAGCCTTAGTGAACGATTTGGAGAAACCCGTATTCGGAAAATTCCTCTTCCTCGCCGAACTCAAAAACTGGCTCAATTCAAGACCCGAAGTTCGTGCTGCCATGATGAGTGGATCAGGTTCATCCATGTTTGCTATTCTCAGCGATGAATCCCACGCCGAAGCCCTTATTCAAACCGTCCGCGACCGCCTCGATCCAGAGGTATGGGCTTGGTCGGGCGTGCTTGGTGGGTAAATTGCAAGTAGGAACGCAATCTGGATTTTTCAGCCGCAAAAAAAACGCAAAAACCACAAAATTTGACCTTTTTGATTTATTGGGGTGTTAAAAATAACGCCCTTTCTGTTGCTATGTCTTGATAGCTAGAAACTAGCGCTTTTTCTTCGTCGCCGCTTTTTTCGCAGCAGGCTTGGCAGCCACTTTTTTCGCCTTCTTTGGCGCGAGTGTTTTGCTGATTTTTAAATGCTTACTGACTGCTTCTTTTTCCTCCGCATTAAGAGAACCAGAACCGAGCAAGGCCATGATAGCCTCGCCCAATCGGCCGCCAAAAGTATTGATCACAAAATCTTCGACCGCCTCAGATACCACCGATTTCTGCGGATGCGCTGCCTCATAGACGTGAGCACGTCCCTCCTTTACGCGACGTACGTGCCCTTTTTTCTCCAAATTCTGCATCACCGTCAAAACCGTCGTATAGGCCCGCTCTTTACCATCTGGCAAGGCTTCGAGCACCGTTGCCACGGTCGAGGGACCGTAGTGCCACAATACGGAAAGGGCCTGCAATTCGAGACTAGATGGTTGGGCGAGTCGGATCATATGCGTGAGGTTGGGTGCGGTTGACAGTCAAGAAATACAAAATACGTCCGCTGATGTCAATGCGAATTACTACGGAAATCAAAAATAATTGCTTCTAGAGAAATCCGATTGGAACGGCGCTATTTCGCATAGAAATACGATAACGGACAACTCGTTCGTCCTGATCGTCAAATTTACTGTCACAGAAAAGTGAAAAAAAGAAACAATTGACTGATTGACACTTAACAAAACACTGATAATCTCCGCGCGCAACGCAGGGCTAGCACAGTGCTTTTTCTCTCTGTCGTTTCTCTCACAATAATCATCAAGTACTATGGCAGCAGCAAAAAAGGCCAGCAAGGCCGCTAAGAAGTCAGCACCAGCAAAAGGTGCCAAGTCCGCAAAGTATGTTTACACCTGGGGCGCCGGCAAAGCCGACGGCGACGGTTCACAAAAAGCCCTCCTCGGCGGCAAAGGTGCCAACCTTGCAGAAATGACCCGCATCGGTCTCCCTGTGCCTCCAGGCTTCACCATCAGCACCGAAGTCTGCACCTATTTCTACGCAAACAAAAAAACCTATCCCGTTTCACTCCAAGCACAAATGGAAGCTGGAGTGGTAAACATGGAAAAAATCATGGGCGCCAAATTCGGCGGCACCACTGGAATGCCTCTGCTCGTAGCTGTGCGCTCCGGTGCTCGTGACTCCATGCCCGGCATGATGGACACCGTTCTCAACCTTGGACTCAATGACCAAACCGTTCTTTCCCTCGCATCCGTAACTAAGAATGAGCGTTTCGCATGGGATTGCTATCGCCGCTTTGTTCAAATGTATGGCGACGTCGTACTCGGCGTGCAAAAGTCCGAAGGTGAAGATCACGAACCTTTCGAAGTAGAAATCGAAGCTTTCAAACATGAAAAATACGGCAAGGACATCATCGATTCCGATCTGACTGCCGACGACCAAAAAGAACTCGTCAAGCGTTTCAAAGCTCTCGTCAAAAAGCGCACGGGCAAGACTTTCCCGAGCAATCCATGGGATCAACTTCGCGGTGCCGCTGGTGCTGTGTTCGGTTCGTGGATGAATGACCGCGCGATCGTTTATCGTCGTAAATACAATATCCCGGCCGCTTGGGGCACTGCCGTAAACGTGCAAGCCATGGTTTATGGCAACACCGGTAACACTTCTGGTTCTGGCGTAGCGTTCACTCGCGACCCAGCCAACGGCAAAAACGAATTCTGGGGTGAATACCTCATCAATGCACAAGGCGAAGACGTAGTAGCAGGTGTTCGCACTCCAGAGAATGTAAGCACGCTCAAAGCCGCACTTCCGAAGCCCTACGCAGAACTGATGAAAGTTCGCAAGATCCTCGAAAGCCACTTCAAAGACGTGCAGGACATCGAGTTCACCGTTCAGGAAGGCAAGCTGTTCATGCTGCAAACCCGCAACGGTAAGCGCACTGCTGCCGCCTCGCTCAAGTTTGCAATGGACATGGTGAAAGAAAAACTCATCGACTGGGAAACTGCCATCCTGCGCAATCCAGCCGAGCAGTTGGAGCAACTCCTCGCACCAATCTTCGATCTTGCCGACGTAGCAAAGGCCAAAACTCTCGCCACGGGCCTTCCCGCTGGTCCAGGAGCTGCTTCTGGCAAAATTTATCTCAACGCAGAGCGCGCCGTACTTGCTGAAGCACGTGGCGAAAAAGTTCTGCTTGTCCGCACCGAGACCAGCCCAGAAGACCTCCGTGGCATGATCGCAGCGGAAGGCATCCTCACCTCCAAAGGTGGTGTTTCTTCCCACGCCGCACTCGTTGCCCGTCAAATGGGCAAAGTCTGCGTTTGCGGAGCAGGCGGAGTCGAGATCAACTACGAAAAACAAACTGTCACCGCGGCAGGTAAAGTTTTCAAAGAAGGTGAATACATGAGCATCGATGGTACTAGCGGAAAAGTCTTCGGTGGCGAGCTGAAAACAGCTCCTTCGGAAATCATTTCTGGCATCGTCAGCGGCAACAAAAAAGCCATGGCTACCGAGAAGTTCAAAGGCTTCCAACAATTGATGGAATGGTGCGAAAAAGCCACTCGCATGTCCGTCCGTACTAACGCCGACACCCCTGAGCAAACCCGTATCGCTCTGGCCTTCGGTGCAAAAGGCATCGGTCTCACCCGCACAGAACACATGTTCTTCGAAGGCGACCGCATCGACGCCATGCGCGAGATGATTCTTGCCACCACCCTCGAAGCTCGCAAAGCGGCCCTAGCGAAACTCCTCCCGTATCAACGAAAGGATTTCACCGGCATCTTCACCGTGCTCAAAGGTCTTCCTGCTACGATCCGTTTGCTCGACCCACCACTTCACGAGTTCCTTCCGCACAGCAAAGAGCAACAGCTCGATCTTGCAAAAAAAATCGGCGTTAAAGTTGAAACCATCATCCAACGCGTTCACGACCTTCATGAATTCAACCCGATGCTTGGTCACCGCGGTTGCCGTCTCGGCATCGCCTACCCGGAAATCACCGAGATGCAAGCTCGTGCGATTTTCGAAGCCGCTGCTGACGTAGCGAAGAAGAAAATCAAGGTCAAGCCTGAGGTCATGATCCCACTTGTTGGATTCAAACAAGAGTTCGATCTCCAAGCCGAAATCGTTCACCGCGTTGCAAAACAAGTCATGGCTGAGAAAAAAGTGAAGTTCGACTACCAAGTCGGCACCATGATCGAAGTCCCACGCGGAGCCCTAACCGCTGACCAAATCGCCGAGAAAGCCGAGTTCTTCAGCTTCGGCACCAACGACCTCACTCAGACCGCACTCGGCATCAGCCGTGACGACATGGGCGCGTTCCTTCTGCCATATGTTGAGAATGACGTGTTCGCGAAGAACCCGTTTGCCACACTCGACACCGTCGGTGTTGGTCAATTGATCGAGATCGCAGTGGCCAAAGGCCGCAAAACTCGTCCAGACATCAAGCTCGGTATCTGCGGCGAACACGGTGGTGATCCTGACTCTGTGGTGTTCTGCCACAACGTCGGCCTCGCTTACGTGAGTTGCTCGCCATATCGCGTGCCTGTTGCTCGCCTCGCCGCCGCACAAGCTGCCATCATGGAAAAACGCGCTAACGCCAGCAAAGCTGCACCAGCCAAAAAAGCTGCTAAAAAAGCTGCTAAGAAGAAATAATGGAGCGCGGACTTCAGTCCGCATCTCTCCTTAATCAAAACGCCCGCTGCAACCCAGCGGGCGTTTTTTTGTTGATTCCATCAATTCCCCCTGCCCATTCTCTCGTCAATAATTCAAACGCGTTCCAACCAGTCCAAGCGAAACTGTAGCTTCATCCGCCGCTCGGGCGATGGATCGGGATAAAGGATCGGATACCACGCGCTCATCACCGCAGCCCGGGCGATCAGACAATGATGAAGAGCTTCTGGATCCACCGCGCCTCCAGCAGCGCGATAGGCTAACAGAATGGAATCAGCTTTCATCTGATCCTCTTCGAGGATGCGTGCGTTCCAAATGATCGAAGCAAGATCCCACTCAACCGGTCCAACAAATGTATCCTCCCAATCGGTCCATAGCAGTCTCTCGGAAGTGTTCATCAGATTCCCATAATGGGCATCTCCGTGAAGCGCTTGCATCGGCTGGTTTCTCAAGAATACAAGAGCGGAAACGAGCCTAGTCTCAAGCAGGCGCAAGGTAGCCACAGGGAAAAGTTTACGTCGTTCCAAATCCTCTAACAATACCACACTTTCCGTTAGAATCGCAAGCTCGGGAAGCTCTCCCGGAAACGATCGCAGCATATCATGGCACTGATAAAGTGTGCGCCCGATTTCCTGCGGATCAGGTATCTCGCTGACAGCCGTCACGAACTGCCAGAAGTTCATCGCAAAACCAAGATGCTCGTAGGGCCCCGGCGGAAGCTCTGCGTGAAGCGGAATTACTGGCGCCCCGTGATAAGCTAGATGAATGGCAACAGCGTTTTCTCGAGCAAACCACTCGGTTCCTTGCCGTGGCCCATTTCGATCAGTTACCACGCGAGCAACTAGCGTTTCAGTGAGCCGCAGCACCAAGGTACTGCCGTTTTGCAGAATATCGCAGCGGTCGGCGACAATACCGTGCGCTGCTGCGATTTCGGTGGCAGCGCGAATCGGCAGCTTGATTTCATCTGGGATCATATGGAACAGAGGATTAGCGCACGCTTCGATCCATTTGAGAAGCCTCTTTTCATGGCTGTCGATGCATAGCGATCAAACTCAGAGATCGATTGAAAAGCGTGATTCTGGCATTTTTCATTCTCTCACAAGCCAATCATCTTGAGCTAAGAATGCCATTTGCTAAGAGCTAGTAACTATGAGGAAAACCTCGAGACGGTAGCTATTGTGCACATACATTCTTTACGACATGCTCAAGCCGATCAGGCAGCGTTTGCTGTGGTTGTGCTCGCGCTCACCACGGAGGATCTTTGGCTGGGCAAGGGCTGGGATTTTGCATGCGGCCAAGCATCAATTAGGCGAGTGCGTAGGCTAGCCAGCATCGGCCCAAGGAACGAGCACAAAAGCTGGCAGTAATTGCCGAAACAAAGAATCCCAGAGCAACGGATAAAGCTTGGCCAGCCATCGCATCGGGATTGTCCAGAGCTTGAAACAGATTTATTTCTTTAGCAACTTGGTCACACGGCCCGTCGAATTCCAGTCCTGCACATAGATGTTGCCTTTTTGATCAAAGCACAGGCCGTGAGGGGCGGTGAAAATGCCATCTTTCCACTCTACAGGAGGCACACCAAAATTGGCCCACTGCCCTTGAACGGGGTTATCTCCGAGGAATGCAACAGGATTTCCTTCCTTGTCGAGAAGCGTCACGCGGGCTTCTAACTCGGCAACGGCACAATGATCGCCCATGATGTCAACCATGCAGGGACGACGCAGTCCTTTGGCGTAAACGCCAATGAATTTCCCCTCGAGATCGGTGTGGACTAATCGACGATTTTCGCGGTCGGCCACTAGCAAACGTGGCTCGCCGAAGCGATTGTCAATCGCGAGGCCATGGCAGGTATTGAACTGTCCATCGCCCGCGCCTTTTCCGCCGAAGCTTTTGATGAGTTTGCCAGTGGCATCAAATTTGTGCACAAACTGCGCACCATAGCCGGTGGAGGCAAAAATTGAACCATCAGGAGCAGCGGTTACTGCTGTGAGTCCATTCCAACCACCCTGCACTTCGCCAGTGTTGGCATTGGGAATTTCTAACAAAATCTTGCCTTCGGTATCGATTTTGCAAACACGACCTTTGGCGAGTTGTGCACCGTAGATTACCTCCTTGCCATTTTCGGTGCGCAGAGCCATGGCGTGGAATCCGACACACTCTGGGGCAATCGTTTTGACAAACTTGCCGTCAGCTTCATAGACAATGATCGACATCGCGGCATCGGTGCTGAAATACACCCGACCATCGGCACCACTGAGCACACTGCCGTGAGTCGGACCGAGGTTTTTGCCATCGGGCAGCTTGCCCCAACCAGGTACAGTTTCAAAAGTCCATGCGCCATTGCCTACAGTTGCAGGATGCGGAACATCCTTACCGGGTGCCGTTCCATGATCTGGATGTGCCGCAGCAAACATCCCCAGTCCCAAAAGTCCTATCAAAGCGTATTTCATGTCAAAGGAGAGCTAGCACATTCGGGCGTGATGTCAATGAAATCCCGAATCGACTTCGGCTTTTCGAAACTTGAAATGATCAGTCTTTCGCCGCAGGAATCACTAACGGAAATAGTTCATTCTCGTCGGTTTGTTTTTGTAAAATGCTGACCGCTTGCTCGATCAACGCTTGCTCACTGGCGGCGAGGTTGTTTTTCTCCGATGGATCTTTGACAACATCATAAACTTCCCACGGCTCGGGGCGCTTGGTTTTGAGATTGCGGCGTAGCACTTTTTTGTCGCCGATGCGGACTGCCACCTGACCACCGTATTCAGGATAAACCCAGAGCAGTGGATTGCGCTCTGCGGCTTTGCCCTCACCTGTGATCGCTGGCCAAAGATTGATGCCATCGAGTTTTTCGGGAGCCTTCAAATCACATGCCGCGCAGAGAGTCGGGAACCAATCGGCAAAGTAGCCGACCTCATCGCTAACTGACCCAGCTTTCACCGCAGCAGGGTAGCGCACGATCATCGGCACACGCAGTCCGCCTTCAAACACCGAGCCTTTGAATCCACGAAGCCCAGCAGTCGAGTTAAAGAACGTAGCATCCACACCGCCGATGCCAAACTTGGGATCAGCTGCCATGTGCGTCGTGCCATTGTCCGAGGTGAAAATAATGAGCGTATCGTCGAGAATCCCTGCCTCGCGAAGTTTTTTCACCACCGCTCCGACATGACGATCGAGATCACTGATCAACGCGGCATAGCCAGCGCGCGGCCGAGGATGAGGTAGGTAGCCACTTTGGCCACGGTATGGTTCATCATCCCACTCGATCGGATATTCGTCCACGGAAGTTTGCGGCGGATGCATCGCCACATGCGGTTCAGTCAGGGGCAAGTAGAGGAAAAATTTCTGACCTTTGTTTTTCTCGATGAAACCCAGAGCTTCCTGGAGAATCGGCGTCGAGGCATAAGTCTCACCTGTATATTCCGCGATCGTCACCTCCCCTGTCGGCTTCTTTTTGTGCCCCGGTATCGCTTTCTTATTGATCTGCACTTGTTGGTCATTGCGCCACAAAAATTTCGGATAGAAACTATGCGCGACCGCTTGGCAGTTGTAACCGAAAAACAAGTCGAAGCCTTTTTTGTTAGGGTCACCTGTTGAACCAACTGGTCCGAGCCCCCACTTGCCCATCGCCCCTGTCGCAAACCCAGCAGCCTGAAAATGCATCGCCAGCGTTTGTGTGCTCGCAGAGATCGGATGTTGTCCTTGGTTGAATTGGGGAAAATGAACCTTGGCTTGAAGATTGCCGCGGATCTCGGTGTGGCCGAGATGTTTCCCCGTCATCAGCACATTGCGCGAGGGAGCACAAACCGGAGCACCTGAATAGTGTTGGGTGAAGCGCATACCCTCCTTGGCTAACAGATCAAGATTCGGTGTATTGATTTTTTTCTGCCCATAGCTCCCTAACTCGCCCCAGCCCAAGTCATCGGCTAAAATAAAAACAACGTTTCGGGGAGTCGCTGCGATTGCGATCGAGCTGATCAAAAGAGCCAAAATGGATGCGATAAGAGCGATAGGATGTTTCATAAGCAATGAGTTAGGGGAGACGACGATGAATATGATCTGAGTCATTTGCCAGAAAAAAAATAATCCAAATGAACCCACGCGAAGAACATCAAAGCGCCCCTGATTAGCACTACAAACTCATATGAATTGCACCACAAAGCCACTCAACACACGATTCAAAGTAGCTCGACATACAGTCCCAAGTAGCACGACACACGATTCAATATTTCTAGTCGCAACAGCCAAGCTAGCTCTATGCTAATGCCAAACCCACTCGGAGTATTACCCAAACCCACTCCGAGCACAAATGAGGCAGCCAACCGCAGAGACAAAGTCAATCGGTTTCTTAACGAAGAAGGTCGAAGCTTCTCTGAGAAATGGCACGCAACATAGGCGCATCGGCTTCCCTTACTATTCATCCAAACGCATCAATTCAAGGTCCACCCACTCCATGAACTGTTTTCCGCCAACCATTTTCACCAACTCGACAAAGCAAGCTTGTAAAAATCAAAGAGAATCAGACGCGTGACTTGACCAGTGATTTCGCTAGGAATGTGTCAGTTTGTGCTTTTCTCGACAAGCTCCATTTGTCATAAAACTCCCGCTTTGCCCCGCTACGCCGCCATTTTCCTGACGCTGCTGTTTTTCGCTCACGAGGGAAGCACATCTGGGACCATCGTTGCTCGTGCTGTAGGCCATCCGCAATAAGATTTTTGCGCCCTGTCACATTTCTCCATTTACCAAACTCATAATCCGCACTAAGAACGGCGCATGCCGAAGAGTGCCATCCGCCCGATCAAAAAACTGCTAGTTGCCAATCGTTCCGAAATCGCCATCCGCGTCATGCGGGCGGCGACCGAACTTGGAATCCGCACAGTAGCGATTTATGCGCACGAGGACCGCTTTTGCCCACATCGTTTCAAAGCCGATGAGGCTTATCAACTCAACAAGGACAAGGGACCACTCGGTGCTTATCTCGACATCGAGGGCATCGTCGCACTCGCTGTGGAAAAAGGCGTAGACGCGATCCATCCAGGTTACGGATTTTTGTCGGAAAACCCGGATTTCGCTCGCGCTTGCGAAAATAACGGCATTATCTTCATAGGCCCTGATGCCGAAATTCTCGACCGCATGGGCGATAAAACCGCCGCGCGCAATGTCGCAGAAAAACTCCAAGTGCCCACCCTGCAAGGCACCGCCGAGCCCGTGGAAGACCGCAAGCTGGCAATGAAGGCCGCGAAAAAAATCGGCTTCCCGCTGATCATCAAAGCTGCTTTCGGCGGTGGCGGCCGTGGCATGCGTGTAGTGCGCGAGGAAAAAGACCTCGAAGCCCTGCTCGAAGAAGCGCAAACCGAGGCCCTGCGCGCTTTCGGCAACGGTGCCGTCTTTTTGGAAAAATTCGTCGGTCGCGCCAAGCACATCGAAGTCCAGATCCTCGCCGACAAGCATGGCAATGTCTTGCATTTGCACGAGCGCGACTGCTCGGTGCAGCGCCGCCACCAAAAAGTCATCGAGATGGCTCCGAGCTACGGCATTGATCCAAAAATCATCGAAGGCCTTTGCAATGCCTCACTCTCGATCGCCCGCGAGGTCAACTACACTCACGCCGGCACCGTCGAGTTCCTCGTCGATGTCGAATCGGGCGAGTGGTATTTCATCGAAATGAACCCACGGATTCAGGTGGAGCACACCGTCACCGAGGAAATCACCGCGATCGATATCGTGCAATCGCAGATCCAGATTGCCATGGGCCACAAGCTCCACGATCCAGTCATGGGCTTGCCCACGCAAGATAAAATCGAAAAATCCGGCTTCGCGATCCAATGCCGTATCACCACTGAGGACCCCGAGAGCAATTTCACGCCGGACTTTGGAAAAATCCTCACCTACCGCAGTGCTGGTGGTTTTGGCATCCGACTCGATGGTGCACTCGGCACACAAAATGCCGTCATCACGCCGTATTACGACTCGATGTTGGTCAAGGTCACGGTCTTTGGCCGCACCTACCAGATCGCGCTTGATCGCATGGACCGCGCGCTGCGCGAGTTCCGCATTCGTGGTGTAAAAACCAACATCCCCTTCTTGGAAAACGTCATCGCAGATCCGATTTTCCGCGCTGGTGATGCCACCACCCGTTTCATCGACACCAACCCGCAGCTTTTCACCTTTGCATCGAAAAAAGACCGCGCCACCAAGCTGCTCAGCTACCTTTCCGACATCACCGTCAATGGCAACGCCAATGCCAAAGGCTACCTGCCCGCCGAGGTCCTGATGCCCGCTCCCGGCGTGCCTTACAATCACCTCACGCCACCCGCCGATGGCACCAAGCAGCTGCTTACCAAGCTGGGCCCAGAAAAGTTCGCCGAATGGGTCACCAAGCAAAAACGCTTGTTGCTGACCGATACCACCATGCGCGACGCTCATCAATCGCTGCTCGCCACGCGCGTCCGCAGCTTTGATATGCTCGCCATTGCCGATGCCGTCGCCCACCGAGCACCCGATCTTTTTTCGTTAGAAATGTGGGGCGGTGCCACCTTCGATTCCGCGATGCGCTTCCTCAAGGAATGCCCGTGGGAACGTCTGCGCGCCCTGCGCGAACGGATCCCGAATATTTTGTTCCAGATGCTATTCCGCGGCTCCAATGCCGTCGGTTACACCAACTATCCCGACAATGTCGTCCGCGGTTTCATCAAACACGCCGCCACCAATGGCATGGATATTTTCCGCATTTTCGATAGCCTCAACTACCTACCCAACCTCACCGAGGCCATGGCCGCCGTGCGCGAGGAAACGCAGTCGCTCTGCGAAGGTACGATCTGCTACACAGGCAATATTCTCGACCCCAAACGCGACAAGTATGATCTAAAATACTACGTCAACCTCGCCAAGGAACTGGAGAAAATGGGCGCGCACATGCTTTGCATCAAAGACATGGCCGGACTCTGCCGACCACTCGCCGCAAAAAAACTGGTTAAGGCGCTCAAGGAAGAAATCAGCCTGCCGATCCATTTCCACACCCACGATACCTCTGGCATCAATGCTAGCTCCATCCTTATGGCCGCTGAAGCCGGTGTCGATATCTGCGATGCCGCCCTCGCCAGCATGAGCGGCTGCACCTCGCAGCCAAACCTCAATTCCGTCGTCGCCGCGCTGCAAAATAGCCCACGCGATACCAGGCTCGACCTCGATGCCCTCAACGAGTTCAGCGACTACTGGGCTCACGTTCGCAGCTACTACAAACCCTTTGATACCGCCGAGCCACACGGCACCGCCGAGGTCTATCTCCACGAAATGCCCGGTGGCCAATACACCAACCTCAAGGAACAAGCCGAGAGCATGGGCATCGGCCACCGCTGGTCAGAAATCGCCCGCATGTATGCCGAGGTCAACCTACTCTTCGGTGACATCGTCAAGGTTACCCCTTCCTCGAAAGTAGTCGGCGACATGTGCATGTTCCTCATCTCCCGCGGCGTCAAGCCCGGCGATGCTCACAGCTACCTGCAAAGCCTGCCCGCAGGCACCAACTTCCCAGAAAGCGTTATCGACATGCTCCAAGGCGGCCTCGGCCAACCGATGGGTGGCTGGCCCAAGGACATCCAAAAAATCATCCTCGGCAACAAAAAGCCCTTCACCAATCGCCCCGGCGAACGCGCGGAAAAAGTCGATCTCGAAAAAACACGCATCGAGGTTGCGAAAATCTCCGGCCACAAAACCGCGAGCGATGACGAACTTTACTCCTACCTAATGTATCCCCAAGTCTACAAAGACTTCGTCAAATCGCGCAAAAATTTCAGCGACCTCTCCGTCCTGCCGACTCCCGCGTTTTTTTACGGGCTCAAGGACAAAGAAGAAGTCACGCTCAGTCTCGAAGCCGGAAAAACCTTGTTCATCCGCCTGCACAATATCACCGAAGTTGATGCCGCCGGTCAGCGCACCGCGATTTTCGAACTCAACGGCTACCCACGCCACGTCCAGGTCGACGACAAGAGCGCCGTCAAAGCAAGCACCGCACGCCCCAAAGGCGACCCAGCCGATCCCTATCAAATCGCGGCCCCCATGCCTGGCATGGTCGCGAGTCTTGCCGTCAGCATCGGCCACAAAGTCAAAGAAGGCGACGCCCTGCTCACCCTCGAAGCAATGAAAATGTTCACCACCGTCACCGCCTCCTGCAACGGCACCGTGCAAGAAATTCTCGTCGAAGTCGGCAACACCCTCGAAAGCAAAGATTTGATGATCAAGTTGGTGAAGTAATCCTACTCGCATAATCCGCGATCGGGGCGATCGGTCAAATCAGCCCGATCTGCCTGAAACTCCCCCTACCGCAAAAAAACTGAAATTTTTCAGATTGTTGTGTTGACATCGCCCCAAATTTCTCTATTTTCCCCGCCCCGACCTGCTCCGCAGCGTCTTTTTGCACATTTCTCTAATACCACGTAACAAGCACAAGTCATGGAACCTACCTACCGCCCATCAAAACGCACACGCAAGCAACAACACGGTTTCCGTGCCCGTATGGCAACTAAAGGAGGTCGCGCTATCTTGAACCGCCGCCGCCAAAAAGGACGCAAGCGCCTTATGGGCAAAGGTGCAGAGGTGCACTTCAAACGCCACACCCAACAACACACTTCGAACTAAGTGCAGGAGATCTCCCGCTGATGCGACTTCCTCGGAAGCACACCATGAAAAAGCGGGCCGACTTTCAGAAGGTCCGTGAGACCGGCCGCTCCAAAGCTGGCCGGTTTCTCGTTTTAAGCACGCTCGAGGATGCGCAATTGCCTCACTTTATGGTCGCCTTCATCACTACCAAAAAAACTGGGAAAGCCCACGACAGAAATCTTCTGCGTCGGCGCTTTCGTGATATCATTCAGCGCCATCTCCCACAGATTCAGCCATCGCTGCGCTATCTCGTCGTTATCGCGCGCTACAACACAATCCAAGCTAGCTTTGCTGAGCTGGAGTTGGACTGGCTGAAAACGGCTCGCCGTCTGGGTATTTTGCAAGCACCGAGCTCGACTGCAACCCCTCTCCTATCCGCGCAGCCTTCATGATGCATGATTTCTCAAACGGTCACTTTTCTCATCCGCTGCCTGATCCGTTTTTACCAGCGCTTGATCAGCCCTGCGCTCAAGGTGATTTTCGGGCCTCATTCCGGCTGTCGCTATCAGCCGACATGCTCGCACTACTTTCTCCAAGCCGTCGAAACACACGGCCCGCTGCGCGGCTCGTGGCTCGGCATTTTTCGGATCATGCGCTGCCACCCCTGGAGTGGATTCGGTCCCGATCCCGTACCGCCTCGCAAGCCGTCCCTTTCTCCTAACGCAAAGCCAGAACCACCTTGCTCGCACCATCACTAATCTCTACCAATTGCCATTATGTACGATAAAAAAACATGGGTCGTCATCACCCTTTGCAGCCTGATCATTGGCTACTCATTTTACGATTCATCGAAAAAAGCCGGCATCCTCGCCGAGCAGCGCGCGGAGCAAGCTCGCATCGAAGCTTTCAACAAAAAAGCAACTGACGAGGCGCAAGCAAAAGTCGCAGCGGAGAACCCTGCCGCAGTCGTAGAAGCTGAGAAAGCAACTCCGGCTCCTGTCGTTGTTGCCGAAAACATCATCGCACTCGATACCACAGAGGTCTCCTTCGTGCTCACCAACAAGGGCGGTGGAGTTAAGCATGCCGTTCTGAAAAACGAGTATGAGATCGGCGACAAAAAAATCCCGATCCACATCAATCAAGGTGGCGCCAATCCCGTCGGAGCGCTCACTCGCGGAGCATTCACCACCGATGCTTTGGTTTACGAATACAAAGCGGATCAATCCAACTCAGGAAAATCTGCCGTCTTCGTCGCCAAAAGCCCTGAAGGTTTGCTAATCAAAAAAATCTACAGCATTCAAGAAGACCAAAGCGCACCCGGAGCAGCTTATTTGCTGAACTTTGATGTGATCATTGAGAATGATCTAGATACCCCCATCGCACTGAATCAATGGACACTAGCGCTCGGCTCCACAGGCCCGATCCACGCCAAGGAATGGCCCGATCAAACAACCTTCTTTTTCCATGATGGCAGCAGCTATGACTACGTCGCGGCGACTAAATTTGCCGGTGGCTGGATTAGCGATGAAAAACTCTCCGACGAGCGTCAACTAGCAGCAGCCAAGCTGGCCGGTGTTTGCGATCAGTTTTTCACCATCGCGCTCCAACCAAAAGCACCTTTCGCCAGCAGCGTAATCGCCTCCACCTACGATGTGCGTTTCCCCAATGTTGAGAAGCCACTCAAAGGTCTCTCCTCGCATTTACGCATGCCTACTGTAACCCTTGCCAAGGGTGAGCAAAACAAAAACAGCTTCCAAATCTACATGGGGCCCAAGGATAACAACATGCTGCGCAAAATGGGCAGCGAGTGGGGAGAGATCATGAACTACGGTTGGTTTTCACCCATTAGCCGCTTGCTCAACTGGACCCTGCACTGGATTCACGCGGCGATCTCCAAAATGTCCGATGTCTGGTCGTGGGGCATTTCGATTGTGATCCTCACACTCGTCGTCCGCACCGCCATTTGGCCGCTCTACAATAAATCGAATCGCTCGATGAAGCGCATGGCCAAGCTCAAGCCTGAAATGGACAAGCTCAAGGAGAAATACTCGGCTGATCCTGCCAAAATGAATCAAGAGGTGATGAAGATGTATAAAAAATACGGAGTCAACCCCATTGGTGGCTGCCTCCCGATGCTTCTCCAGATCCCCATTTTCTTCGGATTCTATCGCATGCTCCAGTATGCCGTTGAACTGCGTCACGAGCCATTCCTCGGCTGGGTCACCGACCTTTCTCAGCCTGATACCATTGGCTACTTCATGGGCTTCCCCATCAATATTTTGCCCATCATCATGACCTTCACCAGCTTCGCCCAGATGGCGATGATGCCCAAGACCGGCGACAAAATGCAGCAGCGCTTGATGATGTTCATGCCCTTTATGTTCCTCATTTTCTGCTACTCCTTCGCCTCCGCTCTAGCACTCTACTGGACCACGCAAAACATTTTCACCATTTTCCAGACATGGATCACCGCGAAAATGCCCGAGCCCAAGCTTGTCGAAAAACCAGTAGATCCAACCAAGCCGAAGAAGAAAACTTTCATGGAGAAAATGATGGAAAAGCAAGAAGAATTGCAGCGTGCGCAAGCTGCCAAAGCACGTGGTGAGTCTTCTGACATGCGCGATGTCACGCCGACTAAAAAACCACGACCGCCCAAAACAGGCGGTTGATCAGCGTTCCATTTCCCCCATTCTTCCGTGCAATATTCCTTGCACTTATGCACATTCGCATTACTCTCCGGCAACAAACTTCCCGCTAACAATTTTCTTATTTTATGATCAAATGGATTCTTCAAAAAATCGTCGGCAACAAAAACCAACGAGAAATCCGCCGCATTCGCCCGGTGGTAGCGCGCATTAATGAAATTGAAGAAGCCCTTCAGCGCGAGCCTGAGGAAAAACTTCGCGAGTTGTCACTAAAGTGGCGAGATCATCTATCCCGCTATCACGATCTCAAAGCTCCTGCTAAGCCAACGCTTTATCGCATGGCTGCCGACGAACTCAAGGAAGTAGCGCTCGACATCGAGTCACGCTTCGCCCGCATGCGTGATGAATTCCCTGAACTCCCCGCCAGCATCGAGCCGACACCTGAATCGATCGAGGCGGCGAAGGAGGCATTCCGCTCCATCGAGCCGAGCTTCCGCGAACGCCGCGCGAAGTATCTGGAACAAATATTGCCCGATGCCTACGCAGTCGTAAAAAATGGCGCACGCCGCATGTGCGGTCGGCAGATCACCGTTTGTGATCACACCTTGACTTGGGAAATGGTGCACTTCGATGTTCAGCTCATCGGTGGCATTGCACTCCATCGCGGCATGATCGCCGAGATGCAAACGGGCGAAGGAAAAACTCTGGTGGCTACCCTACCCGTCTATCTGAATGCCCTAACCGGATTAGGCGTTCATATCGTTACCGTCAATGATTACCTTGCTCGCCGTGACTCGGAATGGATGGGCTCACTCTACCAATACCTCGGCCTCAGCGTTGGCTGCATCCAGAATCAGATGCATCCACAGGATCGTAGTGAGCAATACGCCTGCGATATCACCTACGGCACCAACTCCGAATTCGGCTTCGACTACCTGCGCGACAACGGCATGGCGAACACCGTCGATGAACAAGTGCAACGCGTACATTACCTCGCCGTGATCGACGAGGTCGACTCGATCTTGATCGATGAAGCTCGGACTCCGCTCATCATTTCGGGCCCAGCCACTGTTTCCTCCCATCAATACGATACCTACAAGCCGCTGATCGATCGCTTGGTGAAAAAACAAACCGAGCTGTGCAACGAACTGGCAGCCGAAGCCAAAGCAAAACTCGATACCGGAGACAAAGAAGATGCCGGACGTGCTCTGTTCAAACTCAAACTGGGGCAACCGCGCAACCGTCAATTTATGCGCTTGATGGAAGAACCCGAAAACCGTCGCTTGCTCGAAAAAACTGAGCTTTCGTTCTATCAGGATGCCCAAAAACGCGAGCTGTTTGCAATCAAAGAAGAACTGTATTTCACCATCGATGAAAAAGCCAACGATGCGGACCTAATGGAAATGGGGCGCAATTTCCTCGCGCCAAACGATGCCGACGCTTTCGTTTTACCAGACCTCGGAACCGCTTACGCCGAGATCGATGCCGACCCCAAACTGACCGATGAAGATCGCTTTTCTCGCAAGGAAGCCCTGCAATCCAAGCTCGATGTTCAGGGTGAAAAAATGCACAATATTTCCCAGCTCCTCAAGGCCTACTGCATCTATGAAAAAGACGTGCAGTATGTCATCACCGAAGGCAAAGTCGTCATCGTCGATGAAAATACTGGACGTGAAATGCCCGGTCGCCGCTGGTCCGATGGCCTGCACCAAGCAGTGGAAGCCAAAGAAGGCTGCAACATTGAGCGCGAGACGCAAACCTACGCAACAATCACCATTCAAAACTATTTCCGTCTCTACGAAAAACTCGCAGGCATGACCGGCACCGCCGAAACTGAAGCGGCTGAGTTTTCTGACATTTACAAACTCGACGTCCTACCGATTCCGACAAACCAGGCAAATTCTCGCGTCGATCTCAACGACCAAGTTTTCAAAACACGCCGCGAAAAATTCAACGCCGTAGTGAAAAAAATCGCCGAAGCCCACGAAAAGGGTCAGCCAGTTCTGGTTGGCACCGCATCCGTGGATGCCTCCGAAACACTGAGCCGGTTGCTCAAGCGCGAGAAGATCGAGCACGCAGTTCTCAATGCTAAGTATCACCGTCAAGAAGCGGAAATCATTTCCAACGCCGGACAACGCAATGCCGTCACGGTTTCCACCAACATGGCTGGTCGTGGAACGGATATTAAATTAGGCGCAGGAGTAGCAGATCTCGGTGGACTTTTTGTGATCGGCACCGAGCGTCACGAATCACGCCGCGTTGATCGCCAGTTGCGCGGACGTTGCGCCCGTCAAGGCGATCCAGGTTTGTCTCAGGCATATCTTTCTTTCGAAGATGACCTGATGCGTAACTTCGCTGCCGCCGAGCGCATGACGCAAATGATGGAACGTTTCGGCATGGAAGACGGCGAGGCTCTGGAGCACTCTTGGCTCAACCGCTCTGTTGAGACTGCACAGAAGCGCGTCGAACAGCGCAACTACATTTGGCGCAAACGCGTTCTTGATTTTGATGACGTCATGAACAAGCAACGCGAAGTCGTTTACGGCTATCGCAATGAAGTGCTCTCCACCGAATCACCTCGTGATCTCGTGACAGAAATCATCGAGAAAGTCATTCCTGCAAATGTTACAGGTTACTTTGCAGATCGCGATGACAACTCGCCCGACCTGACCGAGCTATTCCATTGGATTCAAGGAAATCTTCCCGTGCGTGCCTCGCTCGATGAAATTCAGAGCGCTAAAACACCCGATCAAATCACAGATTTGCTGGTGCAGCGAGTGAAAGACGCTTACGTTATCCGCACCACCAATTTGCCACCCGAGATCATGGAGCAAGAAGAACGCCGTATGGTTCTCGCCGCGATCGACAAGCAATGGCAAGCACATCTTTACAACATGGATGCCCTGCGCGAAGGGGTTTACCTCCGTGCGCAAGGCCAGAAAGATCCTTTGGTCGAATACAAAAATGAAGCCTACAACTTGTTCGTCGAGCTCATGGGTAACATTGAGCAAGAAGCCTTCCACAACTTGTTCCGCTCTGCCGCAGCCATCGAGGCCTTCCTTAACCAACTGCAAAGCGCGCCGCGCCAAATGCAAACTAGCGATGAAATCGGCCACGATAACATCGCCCGCACGGGCCCCGTCAGCGCCGCACTTATGCCCTCGCCTGAAGGCACACAAATCAAGCTAAACTTGCCAAAGCGCCGCCCGAGTTTTGACATTGCCACTTCTGGTCGTAATGCCCCCTGCCCATGCGGTTCGGGTAAAAAATTCAAGCAATGCTGCGGACAAGAGCCTGAGGCGGAGGCTTGATATCCAGCGAGGGTGGTTGAAAGTGGATTTACTTATGTCCCTCTAACTTGTGATCTTTGGGAATGAGTTAAAGGGATTGCAAATCCCTTCTCCTTCTAGTGATTTTGTGAAGAAAACGCTTTCCCGCTTGGCGTGGATGCATTACGCTGCGCCCCGCTATGTGGAAAGGTCGTTTTACGCAAGATACGTCAAGTTTGGTCCAGCAGTTTGGAGAATCTGTGTCGTATGATTGGCGACTTTTCCCTCATGATATCGCAGGTTCCATCGCCCATGCTCGTGCACAAAAGCATGCTGGATTTTTGACCGATGAGGAGTTTTCTGCAATCGAGAATGGACTGCTCGCAATCCGCAAAGACATCGAAGACGGAAATTTCGAGTTCAAGACTTCGTTGGAAGACATTCACATGAATATCGAAGCCGAGCTGACTCGCCGCATTGGCCCCGCAGGTGCGAAACTCCACACAGCCCGCTCGCGGAACGATCAGGTGGCTACGGATACTCGTCTGTATTGTCGTGCTCAGGTTGACTCGCTCGTTGAGTCGATGAAAAACTTGCAACGCGCACTCTTGGATCGGGCTGATGTGTATGCAGATACCGTAATGCCTGGTTACACACACTTGCAACGCGGACAACCAGTGACGGCAGGTCATCATTTTCTTGCTTACGTAGAAATGTTAGATCGCGATGTTTCTCGCCTGCTCGACGCCCGTAAGCGCTTGAACATTTCCCCTCTTGGCTCTGGTGCTCTTGCTGGTTCTACAATCAATCTAGACCGCCATGCGATCGCACAAGAACTCGGCTTTGACGGTGTGACCACCAACTCAATGGACGCCATAGCCGATCGCGACTACATTGCCGAAATCATTTTTGTCATCGCTCTCTGCGGCGTACATCTTTCTCGTCTGAGCGAGGATTTGATTTTATGGTGTAGTGCGGAATTTTCCTTCGCCCACCTCGCCGATGCTCACACCACAGGCTCATCGTTGATGCCGCAGAAAAAAAACCCAGATGTTTGCGAACTAACACGGGGCAAGACAGGGCGACTGATGGGAAATCTTGTCGCCATTCTCACCGCGATTAAAGGACTACCGCTGACATACAATCGAGATCTGCAAGAGGATAAGGAGCCACTTTTCGATTCGATCGATACGCTTCATCTCGCACTCACCGTGAACACGGAGATGATTCTAGCAATGACGATGCGTGTGGATCATTGTGCCGCTGCAGCTGCTGATCCGATGTTGCTCGCGACCGATCTCGCCGATTACCTCGTGAAAAAAGGTGTTCCATTCCGGCATGCTCATGAGCTCGTGGGTAAAGCCGTAGCTGAAGCGATTGCAAGTAAGACACCGCTTGATAAACTCGATCTCACCAAAATCAGCGAGCACTACAGAAACGACACGGCCGAAATTTTTCAACTCAGCCGCGCGCTCAAAGCTCGCACCAACCCCGGTTGCCCCAACCCAGAAATTGTGCGCCAACAAATTTCTCGCTGGCAGGCACAACTTGCCTAACATCTCGCCATGGCCTTTACCGTGTCCGCCAACTTTGCGATCTCAGCTGATGGAAAAATCAGCAGTGATCCGCAACGTCCGTCGGGCTGGACCTCATCGCAAGACCATAAACGCTTGCTAGAGTTGCGTCGTAATGCCGATGCGATCATCGTCGGTCGTGGCACTCTTTGCGCGGATAACATGAGCCTGACGGTGCCTGATCAAACACCGCAACCACTGCGTTGCGTGGTCAGTCGGAAAGGAAATTTCAACGGCAATGAGAAGATTTTTCACAGCCACGGCGGTGACATTCATCTTCTTGTGACCAATGCTATTAGCTGCGATTTCGAGCGTGATAGTGTGACTTTACACTTTGCCAATCTAACAGATTTTATTGAAACACTGCATCGCGATCATGGTGTGAAACACATCCATTGCGAGGGCGGAGGCATGCTTTTGCGTGCTTTGTTAGATTACGATCTACTCGATACACTCCACCTGACATGGGCCGCGCACACATTGTTTGGCGGCACGAATGCGCCAACGATCTCAGGACTAGACGACGGGATATTTTTTTCCAGTCGACACTTTTCGTTAGTGGAAATGATCGAGTCTGGTGCAGAAGGTGAATTGTTTCTCACCTACCAGCGCAACGATGCAGCAAAATAGCCGATCAATGCTCGGCTGGTTTTTCCTCGCCATGAGCTGCGTCTTCAGCATGTCCAGCATCGTGGGCACCATGAGAATGCAGGCGTTTGGTATCCTCAAATTTGTGACGTTCACAGGAAGTGATCGCGCATGCACCAAGAGCCAGCAGAAACAGAACGTTTTTCATCGCGGAGCTGTAATAGCCGAGCATGCAGATGTTGGCAACACTGGAAACTCAATTTTTTCAAGTTATGCCTCTGCGCCTCCCAGCCACTCAGCCACGCGGGATGCAGCACGCTCGTGTGCACCCTCTCCGCCGAGCAAATCTGCCGTAATTTTCAGTTCATGAATCATCGCGGCGCGATAAGCTTCATCAAAAAGAAGTCGCTTCATTTCCGCCACGATCAAAGTTGGATTAGCCTCGTCTTGGATCAACTCGCGCACCACAGATTTACCCGCGAGAATATTGACGAGACCAATGTATGGAATCTTGATCAACATTTTGGCAAGATAGTATGTCGGAGCAGCCACCTTATACACGAGACAATTTGGCAATCCAAAGTATGCGGCCTCTAGGGTGGCTGTGCCACTTGCAATGACGCCGCAGGCTGCTCGCTGCATAAGATGCAAGCTTCCACCATCAGTGACATTTACCACATGAGACAAGGCCGAATCCGCCACCAACTTGCGCATCATACCAGCAAGTTTCCCCGATGCCGCAGGAGCCTCGAAGCGCAGGTTCGGGCGCTCTGCGTGGAGCACTTTCGCACTCTCCAACATCGTAGGGAACAGTCGCGTCACTTCGCGCTCGCGACTCCCAGGCAATAGGGCAACCAGTTCTGCATCCCGTGAAATTTTTTGCCGCTCCGCTTCCAGTTCATCGACCAACGGATGACCGACAAAGGTCGTACGAAGACCCGCTGATGCGAAAATCTCTCGCTCAAATGGGAAAAGGCACATCATTTCATCGAGCAACTTCACCATCTTGGGAATGCGTCCACGATTCCAAGCCCAAACTTGAGGGCTGATGTAGTAAACAATTTTCGTCTTGGGCAAACAAGCGCGCACGGCTTTAGCAAAGCGCAAATTAAAGCCAGGGTAATCAACAAGTAACAAGACATCGGGCTGCATTTGCTGGGCTTCAGCCAACATTTCGGCAAATTGCTGTTTGAACCATCCGTAGTGCTTGAGCACCTCCCAAAAACCCATCACAGCAGAATCCTCGACCCAATTGCGTAGGCCTTCATCTACGATGTCCTTCATTTGCGGACCACCCGCGCCGCGAATGGCGAGATCGGGAAAATTACGTCGCAATGAGCGCAGCAATCCCGCTCCATGCGCATCTCCGCTCAATTCCCCAACCACAATATACACAGATTTCGGCATGCGCGCACAGGCTAGCAAGCACGAGCTCATCCGTCCACCTCCAAACATTGCGAAAAATTAAAATTCCGATTGATTTTACGGGAAAGAATCGGCATTATCTTGCGCGCAACATGACTGAACAATCCACTGACCCCATACCCCTTGGAGAAATCCTTCAAGGACCCAGCCCGTTCGAGCAATTTCTAGAACGCAATCAAAAGCTCATCGCCGTGGCAGCGGTTGCCGTAGGCCTCGGCATTGGTGGATTTATGGTATATCGCACCATCGCAGCTGATACGGCTACCGCAGCTGGAGCAGCTCTCTCACAAGCCAAAGACATTGCTGATTTGGAGAAAGTCAAAACTGAATATGCCAACACGCCGTCGGCGGTCACGGCAGCTTTGCAAATTTCCGAAAAGCAATGGGCCAACAATCAACAAGATGAAGCCATATTAACACTGCGCGAAATTGTTGAAAAATTCCCACTTCATCCCGCGCACCTCATCGCTCAAAACGCCCTCGGTCACCGTCTGCTTGAGCAAGGCAAGACAGGTGATGCCGAACTCGCATTTCAAGCTGTCATCGATTCCCCATCCGGCGCCTTCCTCGCTCCCATGGCTATCATTTCACTCGGCGATATCGCGAGCAAAGGTGGCGACAAAGCCAAGGCCGAAGAATTATACAAAAAAGTCGGCGACAAATACAAGGAAAGCACCTTTACTACTCTCGCCATCGATCGACTCAAATTCCTCAATTTTGTAGCTCCTAATGAAATCGAAGCTCCACCCGTCGTTTCCTCCCCACCAGCATCCATCACTCAGCCTGATCTTGCGCCAGCTTCAGCTAACCCCAATGGCAATCCGCTCTTGGAAACGCTGAATCAAAGCACATCAAAGCAAGACGACGCGAGCGAAAAAGAAGGCGCTTCACTTCCTCCCAAATCCGCGACTGAAAGCGATCTAGGAGAAGAAGTAGAAGAAGAAAGCCTACCTGACAAACAGTAATTACTCATTTTCATCAATCACACCCTACGAGACAAACATATGTTCCAAAAAGTAATCGGTCAAAAACCTGCAGAAACCGCTCCATCTGCACCCAGCATCACTCCATCTCATGCCGCTTCCGCAGCGGCGGCTCCCGCCTCCGCGCAACCAGCTGTCGCAGCTCGCCCCACTGGCATGGCATTGCGTAACGTTCTCTCGACCGACGTCGAAGTCAAGGGAACCTTGAAATTCACCAACGACCTGATCGTAGATGGGCGCATCGAGGGTGAAATTCAATCCGAGGGCAATCTTACTATCGGAGAAAATGCCCGCATCAAAGCAGAAATCCGCACGACCACTGTCACAGTGCACGGAAAAGTCCACGGCAACATTACCGCCAAAGATCGCGTCGATTTGAAATCTGGCGCCGAAGTCGTTGGCGACATCAAAGCAACGATTCTCACCATGGAACCCGGTGCAATCTTCCTTGGTAAGTCCACCATTGGCACACCTACCACCGCACCTACGGGCAATGCTCCTGCCAACAAAGACAAAGCGTAATCCCCCATGCGCTATCGATCCTGGTTTCTGCCAATGATTGCTTACTTGAACGATTGATTTCAGGACTTTGACCTTGTCGTAAGAATGCGTGTTAGTGTCGCTCACTTGAACGTTTTTTTATGTCGATTTTTCTTACCCATGGGCCGCATCTGTCATGCCGGCATCCAGTTTAAAGACGGCGTTGCTCAGCGTCGCATGCCACTGATTAATCTGATTACCTCGACAAATCACCCGAGAAAAACCTATCAGAGGCAGCTCCAAAAACCACCTCGGTCACCCCAAAGCTATTGCCCTTTCAAGCTATTCTCGAACTCCGAAGTAGTAAAAAAATTAGAGAATTTTTGAACACAACTGAATTCATCTATCTCCGCTCCGTATTTACTTCGGTGTTATCTGCACTCAACTCCGGTAAAAGGTAGCGTCGGCTATACCGATTGCCATCTCGATTCCCAAGCCTACGTCAGCGCACAAGCCTCAGACTGTCTTGCCTGCAGTTCTTACATCAGCCTGCGCAACTACGAAATCACCGATTACTGGCACCGTCGCACCCAAACCCGCAGCGATGTCCACATCCAGAAAAAGGCTCAGTGCAAGGCGTGATGATCCAATGCCGTAATCTCATTCTCGAGGGCATACATCGCGCCTCAATCGTCGCAACCAGAGCGTGACAATCGACAAACAACTATGATTAATGGAGATATCACAACAGCATACATCGTCATTAAAGCTGGAACCAAGCAAAACTACATAATCGTCATCGACCAATCAACTACTTCAAAAGGAAACCTTGATATTTAATCCTCATTGCGTTTTTTCTCATCGCCCCCCTGCTTTAGGCTTGCTCTTTCTCAAATCCTCACTAGCCTCGCCCCGCGCAGACGCCGCTATCGTGCATCTGCCTCTCAACCATTATGGCAGCAACAAGGCCCACCACAAGCACTACCGGTCACCCTATTTTCCACTTGGGTCAATCGGAAGCGCGTAAATTACCCGCAGAGTTGCGTGGAGATTTCGCTCGCTTGCCACTCCGCTCACGATTTTTTGCGAGCCTGAGATCATTTATGATCCTCGTGCCTCCTGTCCTGCTGCCATCAACCACGAAACACATATACCATGTCCAACGGAACACAGGAACAAAGCCGCAATAACGGCAATCGCAATCGCAACCGCAACCGTAATAACGGCGGTCGTAACAACAGCAACCGCCCACACAACCCTGATCAAAAAAATCACAACCGCAGTCTCTCGCAGCATCAATCGTTTGTGAATCGCAAGCCCGTCAAACTGACGTTCTGGCAGAAAATCCTCAAACTGATTGGGCTCTACAAAGAACCCACCAAAGGCGCCAAGCCCGAGTCCAAAGGAGGACAAGGCAAGCCCAAGTTTGAGGGCCCACGCCCCGAGCGCGGTCCTAGGTCCGAAAAGCAAACACCACGCTCCAACACGCGCGATGCTCGTCAAGGTGGCGAAGGTCGTGTCGCAGGTGAGCCCCGCCCTCCGCGCGCCCCACGCGAACGCCGCGAGCCAACCCTCGCCGACGTCGAGTCCACACGCCTCTACATCGGAAACTTGTCTTATGACGCCACCGAGTCTGACATCGAGGAATTGTTCAAAGGCATCGGTCCCGTCCGCTCCGTCGAGGTTGTTTACAACAAGCACACTCACAAATCCAAAGGCTACGGCTTTGTGGAAATGCTGCGCATCGATGAAGCCAAGAGATCTGTTGAAGTTCTGCACGATCAACACTTCATGGGCCGTCAGCTCATCGTTTCAGGTGCCAAGGCTAAAAATGCCGAAGACATCGCCGAGCACGCCGCCGCACGCGAGCGCAAGGAGCAAGCCGTAGCATCCAGCGCTGCTGCTCCGCACGTTGACGCAGCCGAGACAGCAGCTGTAGTAGTCGAAGAAACCACAGCTGTAGTAGTCGAAGAAACCACAGCTGTAGTAGTCGAAGAAACCGCAGCTACAGTAGTCGAAGAAACCGCAGCTGT
>DBCO01000019.1:103810-114903 GCA_002293145.1 Akkermansiaceae bacterium UBA956
CAGCTGTAGTAGTCGAAGAAACCGTAAGCGAAATTGCCACCGTCATCGAAGCCGTAGTGGAAGGCGGAGTGATCGAAGAAGTGCACTCGCTCGAAGCTGATTCTCAAAAAGAGAACTTCTCCTGATCTGGGGCTCGATCATTTTGCCAACGCCGCATCCTCTCCGATGCGGCGTTTTTTGTATCAATCTAGGTCAACAGCTACGCGAAATGCTTGACTTCACAGCCTGCGAACGCTTAAATTCTGCTATGGATCGCCGCACTTTTCTCCGTCATTCCTCCGCAGCTCTGGCCACCGCCGCTTTCAGTTCATGCTCCACAGGCGCTGAGATTCCTACCTTGCACGTGTTTACATGGTCCGACTACCTTGACCCCGCTTTGCAGCAAAAATTTGAAACACTGCACAAATGCAAAGTCGTTATCGACACCTTCGATTCCAATGAATCCATGTTTGCCAAAATTAAGGGCGGCGCCGCGGGCTACGATGTCCTGGTTCCCTCTTCCTACATGGTCAAGGCCTTGGTGCGTGAGAACTTACTTCTCAAGCTCGATCACAGCAAACTTAGCCGCCTGAAAAATATCGATGCCGGACACCTCAGTAAATCCCTCGATCCGAAAATGGAATACTCGGTGCCCTACATGTCTGCTCCCACTTGCGTGGCCTACCTTGGATCAAAACTCGGCAACATCGAACCCTCCTACTCAATCTTCACCAACGCCACCGCCAAAGGTCGCACGACCCTGCTCAACGACATGCGCGAGGTTATCGGCGCAGCCCTCCTCTCCCTCGGTTTCTCCATGAATTCCGTCGATTCTGACGAGATTGCCAAAGCCTCGCAGGTCGTCATCGAGTGGAAAAAGAACATCGCGAAGTTTGACAACGAACAATACAAAAGCGGCATCGCTTCGGGGGAATTTTTCGTTGTGCAGGGCTATGCAGGTGAATTAATCACCATCGCCGCTGAAAACGAAGATGTGCAAGTATTCATCCCCAAAGAAGGCTCCGCAAGCAGTTGTGATGACCTTTGCATCCCTGCAAACGCTCCGAATCCCGCACTTGCCATGGAATGGATCGATTTCCTCTGCGAGGCCGAAATCGCTGCGCAAAACATGGAATACATCGGTTACCGCGCACCGAATTCCGCAGCCTATAGGCTTCTGAGCGAAGACTTCCGCGGCAACCAAATCCTCTTCCCTGACGACGAAGCCCTCTTCGCCAAGTGTGTGCCTATCGATGACATCGGCGACAATGTTACCGTCTGGTCCGCCGCTTGGGACCAGATCAAGGCATCGTAAGGTGAAAAAATGAGTCGAGTTAGACTAACTTTATATCGATAAAGCCCTAGTAAAAAATTGTTGCCGTTTTATTACAAGATTACAAGATTTGCAGCATGATCAAGATTCAAAAAACTAGTAGCTCCAGTTTTTATTGTGACTAGAATTTTTATAATAATGCTTTTTGTTGAATGCTTGCGAATTTGCTAAAGTTTTGTTGCGAACCCTGCGTTACTTTTCGTGGCCAAAAATCTCGCCATCACACATCAAACAACACCTCTTGCCAAGTGATGCGTTCGCCTGCAAAAACAAAGCGGCCGTGAAAGGTGTGGCCGGCGATCATTTGTGGGAGCCAAAAGACATCGTCGGCCCACATGCGGTGGTAGGGAATTTGGTCGAGCGGGGTCCACAGCGGCACGGCTTCATCAGTCTCGGTGGGCGTGCCCTCGAAGTCGTCGGCGCGAAACACGTGGCAATGGATGTCAGGCATGTCCGACATGGAAAAGCACAACTCGCCCATTTTTCGTGGGTTGAGCGCACGAACGTGCAGTTCCTCCATAGTCTCGCGTATGGCACATTGCGCGGGCGTTTCACCGGGATCAATCTTTCCGCCAGGACCGTTGATTTTTCCCGCGCCGATACCGCGTTTTTTTTCGATGAGCAGAACCTTGCCATCACGGATGATGAACATTAGTGTGGCAAGGATTTCTCCGCTCCACTGGCTCCAATCAGTAGGAGATATTGTGCTGTGATTCATGAATAAGATTCGACGCTGTCGCAGGTGCAGACAAGATTACGGTCACCGTGAACATTGTCAATCCTTCCGACGCTAGGCCAGAATTTATGTTGGCGCAGGTAAGGCAAAGGATAGGCAGCTTTTTCGCGTGTGTAAGCGTGTTTCCAATCATCAGCAATCACTGCAGTGGCAGGATGCGGCGCATTTTTGAGCACGTTGTCTTCACGATCGGCGGTGCCGTTGAGAACTTGTTGGATTTCGCAGTAAATGGAAATCATTGCATCGCAAAAACGATCGAGCTCGGCTTTCGATTCGGATTCGGTCGGCTCGATCATCAAGGTACCGCCAACGGGCCATGACATGGTGGGCGAGTGGAAACCATAATCCATCAGGCGCTTGGCGACGTCTTCGACTGTGATGCCGCTCTCCTCAGAGAGCGGACGCAGATCGATGATGCACTCGTGCGCGACGAGGCCATTTTTTCCGGTGTAAAGAATCGGGAAATAGTTCGCCAAGCGCTTGGCGACGTAGTTGGCATTGAGGATGGCGATTTCCGTCGCAGCTTTCAATCCGTTAGGTCCCATCATCGCGATGTACATCCAAGAAATCGTATTGAGCGAGGCACTGCCGTAGGCCGCTGAGCAAACGGGACCTTGGACATCGTCGAGGTTGGCATGACCAGGGAGATAGGGCACAAGTTGCTTGGCCACACCGATCGGACCAACGCCCGGACCGCCACCACCGTGAGGAATGCAAAAGGTTTTGTGGAGGTTGAGATGGCACACGTCCGCGCCAATGAAACCAGGGCTGGTGAGGCCAACCTGTGCGTTCATATTGGCACCGTCCATATAAACTTGACCACCGGCTTCATGAATCCATTGGCAAATGTCCTTGATGGTTTCTTCGAAAACGCCGTGCGTGGAAGGATAAGTGATCATCAGCGCGGCGAGATTTTCGCGATGCTCTGCGATGCGAGCCTGGAGGTCATCGCAATCGATGTTGCCCTCGTCGTCGCATTTCACGCCGACCACGCGGAAGCCGCACATCACGGCAGATGCGGGATTGGTGCCGTGTGCGGAAACGGGAATCAGGCAGATGTTGCGATGCGCATCACCATTCGCCAGGTGGTAGCGACGTATCGCTAAAAGACCTGCATATTCGCCTTGGGAGCCAGCATTGGGCTGCAAGGAAACAGCGGCAAATCCGGTGATCTCGGCGAGCCATGTTTCGAGCTCAGTGAGCATTTGTGCGTAGCCTTTCGATTGGGCAGCGGGCACGAAGGGATGGATCGAGGAAACTTCCGGCCAACTGAGCGGCATCATTTCCGCCGTGGCATTGAGTTTCATGGTGCAGGAACCAAGAGCAATCATCGATTCATTAAGAGCAAGGTCTTTCGATTCCAAACGCTTGAGGTAGCGTAGCATTTCTGTTTCTGATTGGTAGCTGCGGAAAACGGCCTGCGTGAGAATTTCGGAACTGCGCACAAATGCAACGGGCAATGTGGCTTCAGCAGTTGCGGAAATCGTCGCGCCAAAGGCCTTGGCGATGGCGATTAGATCGGCTTCAGTCGTGGTTTCGTCGAGCGAAATTCCAACGCGATCGGCATCGATGAGTCGCAGGTTGATACCCTCCGCCAATGCGGCGGCAACGATGCTTTCTGCCTTGCCGTGGGTATGCACGACGATGGTATCGAAAAAGTCTACGCTATCGAGCGTATGGCCGAATTGCTTCACCGCAGCAGCCAAGGTGGCGGTGCGTTGATGGACTTGGCGAGCAATGTGTTTCAGGCCTTCGGGACCATGATAAACCGCATACATCGAGGCCATCACGGCGAGCAATACCTGAGCGGTGCAGATGTTTGAGGTGGCTTTATCGCGGCGGATGTGTTGCTCGCGCGTTTGCAGCGAGAGACGGAATCCGGGGTTGCCGTAGGCATCGAGCGAGACGCCGATCAGACGACCGGGCATTTTACGCTTGAGCGCATCTTTGCATGACATGAAAGCTGCGTGCGGCCCACCGAAACCGAAGGGCACGCCGAAACGTTGGGAATTTCCGATGCAAATGTCGGCACCGAATTCACCCGGTGCGCGCAACACCGTCAAAGCGAGCAAATCTGCTGCGACGATGTTCAAAGCTCCCACAGCGCGTGTTTTTTCGAACAAAGCGGAGAAGTCATCGATGCGACCGCAGGTGTCAGGATACTGCACCAGCACGGCAAACAGTCCAACGACCGAAGCGGGGTCGAGCGAAAGATGATCGCCAACGAGAATCTCAATGCCCAAAGGCTCGGCGCGGGTTTTCACCACCTCGATGGTTTGCGGATGGCAGCGCTGCGAGACAAACATCACCTTGCCCTTGGCATTGCCCGCGATCGCCAGGCTCATCGCTTCAGCAGCAGCGGTGCCTTCATCTAGCAACGAAGCATTGGCGACGTCCAAGCCCGTCAGGTTGGTAATCATAGTCTGGAAGTTCAACAATGCCTCCAATCGACCTTGGGCGATCTCCGCTTGATACGGTGTGTAGGCCGTATACCAGCCGGGATTTTCCAGAATGTTGCGCAAAATCACATGCGGCGTGTGGGTACCGTAGTAGCCTTGACCGATGAATGATTTTTTCACCTGATTTTGCCCCATCACCGATTTCAAACGCGCGAGCGCATCGGTTTCTGAAAGGGCCTCGGGCAGATTCATCACGTGCTGATCGCGAATAACGGCAGGCACAGCATCGCTGATCAAGGGCTCCATTTCCGCGTAGCCTAGGGACTCCAACATGGCCTGACGATCTTGACCTACTACCCCCAAATGCCGACTGCTGAAATCTGTATGAATTTTCATTTCAAATGATGTGTTTCCTTGTGCTGATTGAATGAATGCCACCCCTCCATAGCGGATTTTTTTTGAACCGCAACTGCGACTTACAAAAAAATCAATTTTCCTCGCATTTACTTGGATTCATCGCTCGCCATAGCACCAAGGCGCAGGCTCCGATTTGGAGGACAAGCTGGGTGATTTTCTGCGGATACTTTACAGCCTCCGTGCTTTTGCCGAAACAACCGCAGTGCAGGTCGATGCCACGCATCCACGCCGAAATGATCGCACCGAGAAAAACCACGCTCAGCAGAGTCGCGAGCAAGGCCGCGCCGCGCTGTTGGATGTGCAAAATCAAGCACAGGCCCACCAGCAACTCGAGCCAGGGCAGAGAGTATGCGATTACGGCATCCCATGGCTCGCCGACGATGCGAAAATTGACTACGTCTTTCATGAAAACCTCTACCCCGCTGACGAACAATTTGTTTCCAGCAGCCCAGACAAACACCACCCCTAGCCCGACTTGGATCGAGCGCAAGATCAT
Source organism: Akkermansiaceae bacterium UBA956 (assembly GCA_002293145.1). Lineage (GTDB taxonomy): Bacteria > Verrucomicrobiota > Verrucomicrobiia > Verrucomicrobiales > Akkermansiaceae > UBA956. The sequence goes on from DBCO01000019.1 coordinate 109,171, forward strand.
TTCAGTGAGGCTCATGCGGAGTTCGACGGCATCTTCGTTCATCACTATTGATGATACCTTTTCCTGAAAAATGTGCAAGTGCGGGCACGGAATGGGTTGATTTTTTCGCAAAGTCGATTATCTAGTGCTCGCACTAACTATGAAAGTATCTACCTCCATCGGCCGCGTTCGGCTTGCCGGATTCATCGAAGGCGTCTCCTACATCACCCTGCTCGGCATTGCCATGCCACTGAAATATTACGCCGACAAACCTGAGTATGTTCGCATCAATGGCATGATTCACGGTGTTTTGTTCATCATTCTGTGCCTTTTGATCCTCATCGCGCTGATCGAGGGCAAACTTTCGTTCAAATGGGCGGTTTTGGCGTTCATTGCCACGCTAATCCCCTTCGGCACCTTCGTAATTGATCGAAAATTGGCATTTTTTGACAAACAATAAGCTTTATGCCGCAATCCGACAAAAAAGTTTGCGTATTTCTCGTCGAACTTGACAAGCGGATCGGAATTCCTCATGAATACTTGCGTGATGGATCCATCCATTTTTGTCAGCAACGACAAGCTGGCAGACGAAAATCGAGCTTCGCGTGACATACCCAATTTTCCGACTTGATTTTTTCGGCAATTGCCTCTTTATTTCCTCCCCTTCTTCCACTACCATCAGACATGAGCAACAACGGACTACCTGAGAAACAAGGCCTCTACGATCCCCAATTTGAGCACGATGCCTGCGGCGTCGGATTTATATGCCAAATGAAGGGCAAGCGAGCGCACGAAATCATCGGGCAGGCGCTCACCGTGCTCGTCAATATGGACCACCGCGGTGCTTGCGGTTGTGAAACAAACACGGGTGACGGAGCCGGTATATTGATCCAGGTACCGCACAAGTTCCTGAAAAAAGCCACCGCTAGCCTTGGATTCACGCTTCCAGAAGCGGGCCAATACGGACTCGGCATGGTCTACATGTCGCCCGATCCGCACGTGCGCAAGGCGACCGAGGCACTTTTTGAACAAGTCGCGGCACAAACGGGCTTGACCGTTCTCGGCTGGCGCGACGTGCCGACCGACAATTCATCGCTCGGAAACTCCGCCATCGCCAGCGAGCCATTCATGCGTCAGGTATTCGTCGCGCGTCCTGCCGATTGCACCGACGATCTTTCCTTCGAGCGCAAACTTTTCATCCTCCGCAAAACCAGCTATTTCCGCATTCGCAGCGGCGGGCACGATTCGTTCTGGTATTGCTCCAGTCTATCATCGCGCACAGCGATCTATAAAGGCATGTTGATGCCGGAGCAAGTCGGCAAGTATTTCGTCGATCTCCAAGATCCTGAGATGGACACGGCAATCGCGCTGGTTCACTCGCGCTTTTCCACCAATACCTTCCCGAGCTGGGAGCGTGCGCATCCATTTCGCTACATCGCCCACAACGGCGAAATCAACACCCTACGCGGCAACGTGAACTGGATGAACGCTCGTCAGCCACTCTTGGAAAGCCCACTTTTCGGCGACGACATCAAACGCATTCAGCCCATCGTCAACGATGATGGCTCGGACTCGGCGAAGTTCGATAACGTGTTCGAGTTGCTGGTCATGGGTGGTCGTTCCCTGCCCCACGCGATGATGATGATGATCCCTGAGCCATGGTTCGGTCACGAATCGATGAGCGAGGAGAAAAAAGCCTTTTACCAATTCCATTCCTGCCTGATGGAGCCATGGGATGGTCCTGCTTCGGTGGCATTTACCGATGGCACTATGATTGGCGCCACGCTCGACCGCAATGGTCTGCGCCCTTCGCGTTACTATGTAACCAAAGACGACTATGTGATCATGGCATCGGAAGCCGGTGTATTGCCGATTCCTCCCGAAAACATTGCCCACAAAGGTCGCTTGCAGCCCGGTCGCATGTTCATCGTTGACATGCAAGAAGGACGCATCGTCCCCGATGAGGAAATCAAACAACGCATCGCCTCGGAGCAGCCGTATCGCCAATGGCTCGATGAAAATCTCATCAAGCTGTCCGACGTCGCCGCCGCTGCGACCGTTCCCGCAATCAATCACGAAACCCTCACCCAGCGCCAACACGCTTTTGGTTACACCTTCGAAGATCAGCGGAAAATTCTCTTGCCAATGGCCAAAGACGGCGTTGAAGCAACCGGCGCCATGGGCACCGACATTCCGCTCGCCGTGCTTTCGAATAAATCGAAGCTGTTATACGACTATTTCAAACAACTGTTTGCACAGGTCACCAACCCGCCGATTGACTGCATTCGCGAGGAAATCGTGACCTCGTCCGTCACCACCATCGGACCAGAGCGCAACTTGCTCGATCCTAAACCTGAGAGCGCGTATTTGATCGAGCTGCAAACGCCGATCATTTCCAACGAAGAACTCGCCAAGCTCAAGCACGTTGCCCAAGGCGAATTCCGCTCGGTAACCTTGCCGATTTTGTTCAATCCCGCTCAGGGTGCCAAAGGCCTCGAGAGCGCCTTTGAAGAACTCTGCCGTCAGGCCAGTCTGCACATCGACGCAGGTATGAATCTGATCATTTTGAGCGACCGTGGCATTGATGACAATCACGCCGCCATGCCCGCTCTGCTCGCCGTTTCGGGCCTGCACCATTTCTTAATTCGCGAGGGCAAACGCACCAAAGTCGGCCTCGTTCTCGAGTCCGGCGAACCACGCGAAGTGCATCATTTCTGCACCCTCGTTGGCTACGGTTGCGGCGCGATCAATCCATACATGGCCTTCGAGACGCTCGATGACATGATCAAGCAAGGATTGCTCGTCGGCGTCGATCATTACACGGCTTGCAAGAATTTCATCAAATCCGCGACCAAAGGCATCGTCAAAGTGGCATCGAAGATTGGCATTTCGACGATCCAAAGTTACCTCGGCGCACAGATTTTCGAATGCGTAGGCTTACAGCAAAAAGTGGTCGATAAGTTCTTCAGCGGCACCGCCACGCGCATCGAGGGCTCGGACTTGGAAGCGATCACCATAGAAACCTTGGAACGCCACAACCGCGCTTACTCTGAGCAATCAGGTCGCACTGATGCTCTGGAAGTCGGCGGTGAATACCAATGGCGTGCCGAAGGCGAAGCTCACCTTTTCAGCCCGCAGGTCATTCACTCCTTGCAAAGCGCAGTGCGCACCGGCAACTACAATACTTTCAAGACCTACTCCGGTCTCGTCAACGAGCAAACCAAGCAGCATTTCACCCTGCGCGGTCTCCTCGGCTTCAAACAGCGCACCGCTGTGCCGATCGAGGAAGTAGAGTCGGTCGAAGACATCCTCAAGCGCTTCAAATCGGGCGCGATGAGCTATGGCTCGATCTCTGGCGAAGCCCACGAAGCCCTCGCGATCGCCATGAACCGCGTCGGCGGCAAATCCAACACTGGCGAAGGCGGCGAGGACCCCGAGCGTTTCACGTGGACCAATGAGCGCGGCGACTCGAAAAACAGCGCGATCAAGCAAGTTGCTTCTGGACGTTTCGGCGTTACCAGCCTTTACCTAACTCAAGCGCGCGAGCTGCAAATCAAGCTGGCACAGGGTGCTAAGCCTGGTGAGGGCGGTCAGCTTCCTGGCGGAAAAGTCTATCCTTGGATCGCCAAAACCCGTCACTCGACGCCGGGCGTGGGACTCATTTCCCCTCCGCCGCACCACGACATTTACTCGATAGAGGACCTTGCTGAGCTGATTCACGACCTGAAAAACGCCAACCGCGCAGCACGCGTCAGCGTAAAGCTCGTCAGTGAAGTCGGCGTCGGCACCATCGCTGCAGGCGTTGCCAAAGCTCATGCCGACGTGGTGCTGATCTCAGGATTCGACGGTGGCACAGGGGCTTCTCCGCAAACTTCGATCAAACACGCCGGCCTACCATGGGAACTCGGCCTTGCCGAAACCCATCAAACGCTCGTTTTAAATAACCTACGTTCGCGCATCGCTGTGGAAACCGATGGTCAGCTCAAAACGGGGCGCGACGTCATCATCGCCGCTCTGCTCGGAGCCGAAGAATTTGGCTTCGCCACCGCCCCGCTCGTCTCACTCGGCTGCATCATGATGCGCGTTTGCCATCTCAACACATGCCCTGTCGGCGTCGCCACCCAAGATCCTGAGCTGCGCAAAAAATTCACCGGCGATCCCGATCACGCGGTCAACTTCATGAAGTTCATCGCCCAAGAAGTGCGCGAACTCATGGCCGAACTCGGTTTCCGCAAGCTCACCGAGATGGTCGGTCGTACGGATGTCTTGGAGCCAAAACACGCGGTCGATCACTGGAAAGCCAAGGGTATCGATCTGTCGAAGCTCCTCTATTCCCCACCCGCTGGACCCGAGGTTGGTCGCTTCTGCACCGAGACGCAAGACCACGGTTTGGAGAAATCGATGGACATCACCAAGCTACTCGATCTGTGCAAACCTGCCATCGAAAATGGCGAAAAAGTCCACGCCAAGCTGCCGATCATCAATACCGACCGCGTTGTCGGCACCATCGTCGGCAATGAGGTCACCAAACGCCACTGGCACGGTCTGCCCGATGACACGATCCACCTCCAGTTCCGTGGTTCCGCTGGCCAAAGCATCGGTGCTTTCATTCCGAAAGGCATTACCCTCGAAGTCGAAGGCGACGCCAACGACTACGTCGGCAAGGGCCTTAGCGGTGGTCGCATCGCCATCTACCCCGACGCCAAAGCTACCTTCGCTGCCGAGGAAAACATCATCATCGGCAACGTCGCGCTCTACGGCGCGACCAGTGGAGAGTTGTTCGTCCGCGGTGTCGCCGGTGAACGTTTCGCCGTGCGTAACTCTGGTGTCCACACCGTCGTCGAAGGCATCGGTGATCACGGCTGCGAATACATGACAGGCGGAAAAGTTGTCATTCTCGGAACTACAGGCCGCAACTTCGCTGCCGGTATGAGCGGTGGTGAAGCCTACATCCTCGACGAGGCAGGTGATTTTGCCAACCGCTGTAACAAATCCATGGTCGATCTCGAACCTGTCACCGAAGAAGACGACATCGATGCACTGCGCGGGCTGATCCAAAAACACGCCGACATCACTCTCAGTCAGAAAGCCAACAAAATCCTTGCTGATTGGAAAGGCTACCTGCCGAAGTTCGTCAAAGTCATGCCGCGCGACTACAAACGCATGCTCCAAGCCATCGCCAAAGCCGAAAGCGAAGGTCTCACCGGCGAAGCCGCGCTCATCGCCGCCTTCGAGTCCAACGCCAAAGACCAAGCCCGCCTTGGTGGGGGGTGATGCAGATGTTGATCAAACGCTAAGATCGCAAAGTCGCAAAGTCGCAAAGTCGCAAAGTCGCAAAGGATGAAAGTAGATAAAGAGAAAATAGGTAAAGATTTAGTAGATTCCAGCTTCAAGATTCATACCGCTCTTGGACCTGGACTACTCGAATCCGCCTATGAAGCTTGTCTTGCTTACGAATTGGAAAATCGAGGTTACACGATCGAACGACAAAAACCTCAATCGATTCAATATGAAAGCCTCACGATTGAAACGGCCTATCGCCTCGACATAGTTGTTAATGATTCTGTTATCATAGAGCTCAAATCTGTCGAAGAAATTTTACAAGTTCACAAAGCACAACTTCTAACATACCTTCGTTTCAGCAAAATAACACTAGGATACCTCATTAACTTTTACACTCCTCTCATCAAAAACGGCATCACTCGTATGGTGCTCAACCACACAAAATATAACTTCGCGTCTTAGCGTCTTCCC
>DBCO01000026.1 GCA_002293145.1 Akkermansiaceae bacterium UBA956
GAGCGGATGCTGAAATATTACGATGCGAGTATTCGTATACCTTATTATGGCGTTTTCTGAAATCGCAGATCTCCTCCATTCATCATTTAGAGTATTATCATTTATGAAAACCGCCCGCATTCCCATCCGGCTCAAACGCGGCAAAAACGAACTCCGAATCAAGAATAACAACTTCATGGGCAATAACCGCTGGCTGTGGGCGATCAGTTGTGTCCTGGAAAAAAAGGTGGCGCGATAGCCAAGTCCTTTCAACGAGTCCAAACATGTTTCACCACCGATGAATTTCTGGGGTCCAGCTCTGTTGATGAACTGCTTCAAACGTTGGATATTGATTTTGGTGAGTTGCCTCGTGATGCTCCCGATCTGGCATCATGAGCGTTCCGGTATTATCGGATATGGGGAGGGGCTAAGGCTTCGCCGCTAGCGGATTATTTCATTGGTGCTCATGCCGCTGCGCTTGGAGTTCCGATTCTGATAAGAGATGTGAAACGCGATCAAACCTATTTTCCTGTTGCAGCTTAATTTGCCACTATTGATGGGAATGGAAAATGATCACGGGTAATTGGCGGCTGAATATGATCGAGTTTGAAGTTCGCCGATTGATTTTGATCTACCTTGTAATGAGTGCTGCGTCTTGATACCCTGCGTTATTACCTTTGCTGGCAAACTTACCTCGGATCGATTGATGATGCTGACAGTGTTTGCATGCTAACAGTCGCTTAAAATTGTTGCGAATGGTTTCGCTAATTTCGTAATTCTCGCTTTTGCACGCGTTATTGGTTCTAGATGCGGAGTTCCATGGCTTATCCATCCCGCGGTAAAGGCTTTCATACTCGTAGAATAGACGATAGCAGGCGGCCTAGCGCGCATCATCCACTTCGGTAATGCTTGCTTGCTTTCTGAAAGACTCGACATTTTCGATTTTGCTTGATGTGGGGGAGTGGATGGGCGATAGTGGGATATGACCTTTGCTAGCAAAATTACCTTGGGTCGATTGATGATGGTGCCGGTGTTTGCGGTGCTGGCCATTTACTATGGGAATAGCATCAAGGAGGGGCGTGCGCAGGAGTTTTTGCGGATTGCGGCCTTGGTGGTGTTTGTGTTGGCTTCGGCCTCAGATGCTATCGATGGATTCATTGCGAAGTATTTCAATCAGCGTTCGGCGTTCGGGGCGATAATTGATCCGATTGCCGATAAATCGCTGTTGCTAACGGGCATCATTACGCTTTCGTTGGTGGACTGGGGTAGTGCGGGATGGCGCATTCCGCTGTGGTTCACGGCCTTGGTGATCGTGCGCGATTGCGTAATTCTCGGTGGCATCGGCATTTTGTGGTATTGCAAGGTGCAGGTGAATATAGATCCGCACTGGAGCGGAAAAGTCTGCACCTTTGCGCAGATGTTTGCGTTAGGCTGGGTGATGTTGCGTTTTGTTGTGATCGACCCAATTTTCCCTTGTGCTCTGGCTGCGTTTTTCACGGTGTGGTCGGGAGTGGCGTATTTCCGCCAAGGCTGGAAACTGCTCCAAACAGCAGACCTGCATCATCCAAACTGAAATCAATTATGAGGCTCAGAGACAAACGAGATGCCTGGCATATTTCAAGTCTTATGCCTGACAGTCTGGTGTCGTAAATTTCATCAAAAAGCTGGAGCGAGGATGAGCTCGTCACCGGCTTCGGGAGCGAAGGGACCGATGCCTGGGAGCACATCTGCGATGGCATCACCAGCGACGATTTCACGGATCTTGATGTTGCCTGCGATGCCACTTTTGCGGCGCACGGAGAGTATGGTGTCGACGCTGACGTTGTCAGGCATGAGCAGTTGTATGGTGACAAAGGAGCCTGTTGCCGGGTCCTCAACGTATTCGGTGACTTTGGCCATGAGCAGAGCCTCAGAGATTTGGCGGGCGCGGCGCAGTTCTTTGTCGCTTTTTTCGAGATCGCGTTGGGCGATGAGTCCACCTTCTTTTTCGGCCAGTTCTTTTTCTTTCTCCTTGAGGGAGAGTTCTTCTTGCAGACGCTTGTTTTGCTCCTCGATGGCGCGCAGTTGGGCTTCTTTTTCCTCGACTTCGCTGGGGCTGGCCTTGCTTGTATCAGATGAGTCGATCATGCCGATGTCGCGCAGGCGTTTTTCTGCGGCGAGATTTTGCTCCTCACGAGCGATTTCGGCCAATTGGAGTTTGACTCGTGCGAGTTCAGCCTTGGGTGCGTCTTTTGCAGCGGTGTTTTGTTGTTGCCAATTCCATGCGAGGGCTCCAAGGAGCAGTGCGGTGGTGGCGGCGAGAAGCATTTTGATGGTATCCATGGAGATAGGTTGGTGGCGTCCACTTGTCAGGACAGGGTTGAAGGGTAGTCGGTTGATGTGTGAGACGATTATTTTTTCGGATCGATCTGCCAGACTTCGCACACTTGGTTCCGCTCGGCGATGCTGCTGGAAAAGCGTTTGGTCTGACCTAGGAAGACGGCTTGCACGGCTTGGTTGCCAGGTTTTGCCATGTCGATATTGGCAGCAACTTCAGTGGCTCGATCGGAGGAAAGGCGACGGTTCGCATTAGCATCGCCCGTGCCAGAGACATAGCCGACGACGAGGATGATCGCGCCTTCGGGAAGCTTGGCTAGGGCATCACCTAGGGCAAGTTTGTCGGATGGATTGAGCTGTGCGGAGTCGGCGGGAAAGCTGATTTCGCGTAGCTTGGTAGCGCCATACTGGCTGGGGAAATGATTGTAAGCAGATGCCATTTCGAGGTCGGCTTTGTTCTCGAGCTCGCTGAGAGCGCGGAACAGCGCTTGGGCGTCAGGGTGGATGTCGGCGGGATTTTCGGCGAAAAGTTTGGGATTTGCGGTGGGTGGGGGAGTTGCTTTAAGCGCTTCGCTCTGAGTCTCGAGCTCGGCGATGCGTGCTTTGGCAAGCGCCATTTCTTCCGCGGTTGGGCGGCTGGAGTATTCGGCTAGCTTGGCCTGGAGGGTGGCAAGGTCGTTGCGTGCTTCATCGAGTTGGCGGCGAATGTCATCGGTGCTTGCGCCGTCGGTGAGCACTTTGTCGAGTTGGTTTTGCAGTTTAGCGAGTTGTGAGGTGAGGGACTGACGCGCTGTCTCGGCTGTGAGAAGGGAGTTGTTTTTTTCGGCGATGGCGGCTTCCTTTTCGGAGAGCAGGCTGCGGAAGCGATCGGAGAGATTGGCGAGTGTGGCAGCGTCTTTGGTGAGTCGCGAGGCGATTTGCTCGGGTGAATCTTGACCGACACCTTCGATCGGTGGCAGGCCTTGGCGGGCGCGCTCGGCATTAATCGCCGCCGTGCGGCTGGCGAGTTCGGCTTGGGCGCTGTAGAGATCCCTTTGTGTATCATCTTTTTTGCCATTCAGGTTGTTAGCGATCAAGTAGCCCGCAAGCAATGCGACGACGACAGCAAGGATGGTGGTGGTGGATACACTGGACTTTTCGGGGCTTGGGTCGGCTACTGAGGCTCCCGTGGATTCAGCAGGTATTTGGGAAGAAGGTTCGCTCACGCGGGAATCTTTAGCGGATTTTTTTTCAGACGTCTATGGGAGAAAAACATTTTTAGAAAAAAGAGATGAAATTCCGCTGCATCGGTGCATGTTGGTGGCGAGATGGTGGGAAAATGGTTTCAACGATGCGCAATGGCAGCGCTGGTGTCAGTGTTGGCTTTGATGTTTGCGGGGGCGATTGTGCGGGTGAGCGGTGCAGGCATGGGTTGCCCAGATTGGCCGAAGTGTTGGGGCTGCCTGATTCCACCGACGAAAGTGGAAGATGTTGATTTTGAGAAGCTGGACATTGCCAAATTCCAGCGTAAGGCCGAGCGCATGGGGCGTGATCCGAATACGATTAGCGAGGCGATTTTGCGCGAGGAATTCAATGCACGGCATGTCTGGACGGAGTTCGTGAATCGTTTGTTTAGCTTGCCGGTGGGGCTTTTTACCTTGCTGACCTTTGTGTTATCGTTCGGGTATCGCAAGAGCAAGCCGCTGTTGTTTTTCGCTTCCTTTACGGCATTGGCCTTGGTGCTGATCAATGCCTGGATGGGGGCGCGCGTGGTCTACAGTGGTCTGTCTCCCGGGGTCCTGACCACGCACATGGCCTTAGCCTTTTTGCTGCTTATCGTACTGGTTTTCGTGGTCTGGTATGGGCAAGTCGAACCGTGGAAGCGGGAATTTACAAACGAATCATCGCGGCGGTTGTTAGCGAGGCTTGTGAACGGCTTGTTTTTGTTGGTGTTGGTGGAAGGTGTGATGGGCTCACAGGTGCGAGAGTTGACGGACGAGCTCTCGAAGTATCTGTCTGTGCCACGCTCGGAATGGGGCGATACCTTGGAGCAATCGATGGTCTATTTGGTGCACAGGAGTTTTTCATGGGTAATCTTTACGCTGACTGTTTGTGCCATGTGGCAGATGAAAAAAGATCAGCGCTATGTGATCGGCTTGCCCGAGAAAATTGTGGTATGGATTGTCATGGCACAAATGATACTTGGTTTGGTGATGTCTCAAATCCACGTTTACGGCTGGGTGCAAGTTCTGCATGTGGGGCTGGCGGCGATACTCGTTGCATGCAATTTTGCATGGATGCTGGTGTTGAAGGTACGGGGGAAACTGAGTTGATTGGCTGCAAAAAAACGCACCAAGCGTATAATTGGGTATTATTGTTTTGGTGGAAGGCATTCATTGAGGAAATTGCCTTGATTGCGCGGGTGATCTGAGGCAGAAAAGCGCATGGCTTTTGGCGAATCTTGGCATATCAAATCCCGCACCCACACCTGCGTGGTGTCGGGTAAAAATTTTGTGAATGGTGAAGTGATCGTGGCTGCGATTTTTCCTGATCCTGAGTCATCGGGTTGGCTACGCAAGGATTACTCGCTCGATGGCTGGGAGCAGGACAATGACGAGCGAGTGGGGCAGTTTTCGCAGTGGAAGACGCATTACAAAGCTCCGGTGGCGAGTGAAAAGCTGGAGGTATCGAAAGAGAGCCCGGTTGATTTGTTGCGTCGACTGGTCGAGGAGGAGGAAGAGCATACAGAGAAAGTGCGCTTCATTTTGGCGGTGATGCTTGAGCGGCAGAAGGTGCTGGTGGAAAAGGACACCCAGGCTGTACCGTCGGGGATTTTACGGGTCTATGAACACCGTAAAGAAGGGGATGTATTTTTGATCAAAGACCCAAACATTGCGCTCGATCAAGTGGAGTATATGCAGCAAGAGGTAATTGATCTGTTAGAAAGTGGTGGACGATTGAAAGTGGTGGAGTCAGAGGAGGAAAATGTCGGCGTTGGCGAATCTACCGAGCACGCAGAGCCAGGAAACGGCGATGTTGCGGTGGATACGATACTGATTGAGCACTGTGATGATAGCACAAGCGGCTCTGACGACGAGCATACGAAAAAAGATTGACCTTGATGGGTTGATTCTTCAGTGTGCGCGCCCCTACGTTTTGCGATATATAAACTGCTTGTATTGATCCATGAAACAATTGATCTCACTTATGCTTGTAGCCATCTCGATGGCCTTCCTTCCTTCATGCGCGGTAAAACCAGAGGGTCCACCGCCGAAGGCTGAGCATGTGCTTTATGAATGGCATGACCAAGGTGGAGCTGGCGAGGTCTCTGTGCGGATCAATCTTACCTCACAAAAAGCGATTGTGAAGCGTGGGGAGCGGATGATTGGATGGTGCTTCGTCGCAACGGGTAAAGAGGGGCGCGGCACGCCTGCGGGGAATTATTTTGTGATGGAAAAAATCGTCGATAAGCACTCGAATAAATATGGCTGGGTATCGGATGAACTGGGAAGTGTTACCAATCCTGATGCGAACCCAAGCGTGCCTTTGAAGCCTGGTGAGCAATACAATCCTGCGCCGATGCCCTACTGGCAGCGCTTGACATCGTATGGCATTGGCATGCACGTCGGCGTCATTCCGCAGCCTGGTGTTCCTGCCTCGCACGGTTGTATTCGTATGCCGCAAGACTTTGCGCCATTGCTTTATAGCGTGACGAAAGAGGGAACCCTGGTGAAAATCATGTATGGCCCTGAGGAGCCTATGATTGCCTGGCAGTGATGCATCCCGATCGCGAAAGTTGCGAAACCGGTCAAAGCCTGAAAACCACTGATACACTGATAACCATGGAGTTGACTGAGATTCAATTTTAGAACTTGAAAATGCGGATGAAACTCCATTCTCATCATTGTAGTTTTCATCAGTGGTTTCAGTGGTCGTTAAAGCACGAATTCTTAGGTGAACTTCCGACTTCTGGTACATTTCTCGATTGTTGAGGAGATTTGGCTAGCTCCAACGGATTATGGAAGCAAAAAAATGCCCAATTCCTCGTAAGGAAATGGGCATTTTTGCCATGGTCTGCCGATTAAGGCTGCCGTGAAATTAGTTATCGCGTTGTTGGCGTTGCTCGATGCTGCGGTTGAGGCGATTGATCACATTTTCCGGGAGGGTATTTCCGGATACCCATTTCATCGCGGCTTGTTCATCGCGGCCCATCCACCATTCAATGGTGCGGCTATACATACGATCGCGCTCCTCGACGTTGTTGATGCGTGCAATGCTGCTGACGGCTGTGTTGGGATCTTTGCGGAAAGAGTACCAAACGAATTGCTCGACAACGCGGTTGTTCACATCGCTGCTGTGTTGATCCATCAGCGCTACGGCTTTGGCAGGATCTTCTTGAGCGATGTGATTGACAAGGCCACGCAGTGCGTTGCTGCGCGCATCACCAGCTGGCAATTGATTGTAGTAGGCGAGCGCCGAGGATTCATCCTTGCGGGCCATTGCGCTCAAGGCATCATCCATGCGTCGGTTAGTGGCCTCGGAGGGATTGGCGAGCAACCAATCGGCTGTGCCTTCGGGATCTGAATTCAGGGTGCGCTCGGCGATGCGCATGATGGCACCCTCGCGCAAGGCTTCATCGGTGATCGAAGTGGCCCAGCTGCGAGCAGAGTCAGCGCCTTGCTTAAAAAGCGCGGGCAGGAGGCTATCGAGCGCTTGGCCGCGTTCTACGGAACGAGGCATTTCTTTGAGGAGAGATGAGGATAGCTCAGGATCTTGGAAGGCAAGACCACGGATGACGCCGACCATCCAAGGATTGGGGCCATCACCTTGATGATTTCCTTTGGCCCAAGCGATGGCAGAATTGGGATCGTTAGCAGCCCAAGTCGCAAGAATGGTTTGGCGGGCAAAAGGATTACTGGTATTGGCTTTGGCGTAGTCCAAGGCGGCGACGGGATTAACCTTGGCCCAAGCGTTGAGCAAGAGCGCGTAGTCGCCCATATTGGTCTGGCTGGAGCCATCGGCACGAAATGCAGCAACAACACCTTCAAATTCCTCGGCGCTGAGGCTATCGACAAATTGCAACCACATGCGGGCGCGATCGAGTGGATCATGGATGTTTTTGATTTCCTCAAGGCGCGTGAGTGCATCACCTTTGCTGATGTTTGCTCTGGCCTTTGTGGTCGCGCTCTCTGAATTGCGCGATGACGATGCGGCGCGGGTCGCGCTGGTTGTTGATGTGGCGGATAGGTTGCTGGCGCGATCGCTGGTGAGCGCTGCGCTGTCCGATGCTGAGTTGGTGGGCGCGCTCGATTTTTGACCGATCATGAAGCCGATGGCGCCGACGATGCAGGTCAGGGAAATGGGTAGAATTTTAGCTTTCATGGATTTGTTTGGTTGGTGAGTAGAAGCGGGCGTGACAAGGTCTGACTCAGTCTGCATGAACTCTCCCAAAACACAACGATCCTTGTAGGCAGATTTGTTCAAAAATGATCTTTCCTGCATTTGCATTTGTCATGTTGATTGAGGTTTGCTAGTAACTTAGCCATGCAGACCACCCTTTCCGATGTTTATGCTTTGTTGATTTTATCTTTTTCCGTGTTGAGCGTGCTCTTGCTGTTGGTGTTGGTTTTTCTGTTAAAAATCTCGTATCGATTGAATCGACTGGAGTTGCGGAATGCATCATTGCAGGAAGACGTGACGGCAGAAGTGGCGACGGTGACGAAAACCAGCAGTAGGGAGGAGGCCTCCGAGTTTGAGAAATTCCTCGAAGAAGACGGCAAGCGGCGGATGCTCTCGAAGCGGGAGCAAGCTGCTGATTTCCGCGATTGGCGCAAGCAGCGTGGCGTGACCTGGGGTAAAGATACTCCGTAACTCGCTCCAGCGTAGCTCGCCTCAGCGGAGCTCACTAAAGTGAATGCCGAGATGTTCTTCGAGTTCCTTGAGCTTGTGTTTCTCCTTTGGATGTACGAGAGCTAGGGAGCGTCCTGCTTTTCCTGCCCGTGCAGTACGGCCGCTACGATGGGTGTAGGATTCCATTTGCTCAGGCAGTTGGTGATGAATGACAAAGGACAGGTCGGCGACATCAATGCCGCGCGCTGCGACATCGGTAGCCACGAGTAGGCGAACGCGTTCCTTCTTGAACGAGCGCATGACTTTATCTCGGTCCTTTTGCATGATGTCACCGTGCAGGAGCTCCAGTGTGAAATCGTGCTTCTTAAGCTGATCGGCGACTTTCATGGCGGAGACGCGAGTGCGGCAAAAAATGATTCCTCGTTCGTCGTGATGCTTGTTGAGGAAATCGACGAGCACTTGCATTTTGTCCTCGTTGCCGACGATCATGCATTGGTGGGAAATTTGTCGATTAACCACATGCGCGCGGTCGATTTTTAGCAATGGTGCATTTTTCGCCATGTGCTCGTGCGTGAGTTGCTCGATGGCAGGGGGAATGGTAGCAGAGAACAGCCAAGTGGCACGGCGTTGCTTAACGTGGGAAAAAATTTCCTGCAACTCCTTGCGGAAGCCCATACTGAGCATCTCGTCAGCTTCATCAAGGATCAAGTATTTCACGTGCTCTAGGGTGAGTGCGCGGCGTTTGAGGAGGTCGAGCAGGCGACCAGGTGTTACTACGATGATATGTGTGGGGCGTTGGAGTGCGGCGACTTGGCGATCGATGGGGTCACCACCTGAAAGCACTTCGACGAATACCTTGGTGCTAAATTTTGTAAAGCGGAACAACTGCTTGCCGATTTGCTTCGCGAGTTCGCGCGTGGGAGCGATGACTAAGCCTTGGATTTTCGGAAATGCGGGATCGATTTTCATCAGCAGGGGCAAGCCAAATGCCGCGGTTTTTCCGGTGCCAGTTTGCGCTTGGGCGATGATGTCCTGTTCTTTCTCGAGGAGAAAGGGAATGGCCTGAAGCTGCACAGGGGTAGGGCTCTCGATGCCCAGCTCGGTGAGGCCTTGGCAGAGATCGGCACGGACGCCGAGATCGATAAATGATTTCAAGTGTGGAATGGGATAAGTGTTGGCAGGGACTCTATGCAGATGATTGCTCGCTGGCAAGCTCACATCACGCTGACTTTTTGCCCATGGCGAGCAAGCGGCGCAACAGCCATCCAGAGGCAAAAATGATGACGGCAAGTAATGGCCAGATCCACCAGGGCAGCGGGATCGGTGTGCAGAAATTTGTCTTGATCGGTTGCTTCATGGCATCTTGCAGTGCAAAGTTCCACACGAGGGTTTGTCCTTCATTGCTGACCTGATGTGCGTTGTGCACGGTTGGCAGCGTGGGGAGATGCATGATGTATTGGAGCTGGTGACCTTTTAATTGGTTCGCAGTGGGTGCAAGTAATCCTTGACCGAAAAGCTTGCTTGGAGTGATCGAGCGATCAAAATGAATCGCTAGCCCTTGGCGTTTGATGTTAAAATCACCTAACAAATTCCTCAGTGGCTCGGGCAGATCACCCGCCTTCGCCTCACCTTCCAGTGGTGGTTTTCTCGCGAAAAGATTTGCGAAATCTTGGATCGAATTAAACTGCGCTTTGACCCGTAAAATGGTTTGTGCGCCCTGAGATACGATGTCTAATTTCACCAGAGTGATCGACGCTTCTTTTTCGAAAAATGCTTCAATCTTGCTGCGTAGTTCAGCCTCACCGCCCATGGATGCAATCGCGAAGCCGGGAAGCCGATATTCGCTCTCGATGCGGCCACTGCCATTCGCGTCAAACCAGTATTCTTCTTTGCCATCGAGGCAGGAATTCAGCGTCATGCACACTGCGGCGAGCGCGATCAAGGACAGCAGGTGTTTCATGATGAAATTTGTTGCAATACCCAACGGTATTCGGCTGCGAGATGTTGTTCGATGGGGCGCTGCATGCCGTCGGGCAAAACCCCCCAAGTGTAGGTTTCGATTTCGTAGTGCTTGCAAAAATCTGGATGCATCTGAGCATAGGCGAGCAAATGCTGCGCGTGATCGCGGGTGGAGCGCAAGGGCGCTCGCGGATCTGTGTCCAATGGAATGTGAAAATGTACACGCGCTTCTTCGGCATCCTTCCAAATCGCAGAATCCGCCGCAAAAAATTCTGGCAAGTCCGCGAAGCGCGTGATCGCACCATTGGATTGTCGCAACAGCACCTGATGCAAATACGTAGGCTCATCAAAAGCACGCAGCGCGTTGATGGCATGTTCGTCATGCGGGTCCAATGCTAGAGCAGCAGATAAGTGGACTTTGGATATGCGAATTCCAGCCTCGCGCAGGGCGTTCAACGAGGTCACGCAATCATCATACTCTAAGGCGAAATGACAGGTGTCATAGTTCACACCGATGCGTCTGCGCAATACATCAGGATTCGGCGCTGCGGCGAAAAGCCGAGCGAAAAATGCGATGGTCTCACTGGTATTCTCGAAGTGCCCCAAGGGCTCAGGCTCAAGGCCGAGGTGAAAATCACAGCCTTGGGTAACGGAAAGATTTTCGATGAAATCGGCACACTCGATCAAATGAGCAAAGATCCGTTTTTCATCCGCGGCAAAGGCCTTGAACGATCCTGGCAAGCTGGATACCGATCCTTGTTCACCAATGGCAATGAACGGGGCGAGAATGCGAAAAAGGTTCAGTGTGTAGTCGAGGCGACTGCGCTCTGTCCAGTCAGGTCGATAGACTTGCTCCTTCACCCGGGTATTGTGAAAAGCACCAAAGGGGAATCCGTTTATGGTAAAAACACGACAATGATGTGTCGTACACCAGTGCTGGAATTCAGCTAGGTTATCAGATTCTAACAATTCGGCGGCAGCGCGTGCTGATAAGCGAGGGGCAAGTGGAAATGGCGATAGCAATGGTGATTCACCATCTAAGATGTCTTTGACCTTGAGCGCATGATTTTTCAAAGCGTCAAATGTTTCCTGCCAGGATTCGGCTGGATGAATGTTGGTGCAGTAGGCAATGTACACGTCGCAATAAAGCCTGATTGGGGCGATTAGGCAACGGAGAAAATTGTTGATCTTACTTTCATCAAAATTTGCGCCCACGGACGAGAAATGCTGCCGCGGCAAGAGCGAACAGCAAGCTGCTGGTTGCCTCGGGCACAGCCAATATAGCAACGCTGATTTGTTCGCCTGTGCTCTCGAGTGCCCAGAGGTGAATGATCGCAAAATCAGCTGAGCAAGTAGCTCTGGTAATTGTCAGAAATGCTGCAAATTTAGATAGAAATGCTACATTTTGCAAAAAAGAGTAAAAAACATTTTCCTTTTCGTCGATTCATCGTAGTCTCTGCAGCGAATCACTCCAGCGGAAAGCACGCTTCTACGCAGCAGGATTCGAGTTTCTCTCACTACCATGTCAGATCAATCTCCCACGCCACCAGATTCCCGTGATCCCCAACGCAACGTCAATAACGAACCACCGGGCGTTAACTGGCGTTTGTTCGGCTTGCTGGGGGTAGCTTTGCTCATTCTCAGCTTTGCTTTTTATAGCACGGATTCCTTTGGGAGCAAAACTAAGCAGCTGAATTACAATGAGTTCCGTAGTCGCTATGATCAAGGTCTCGTGATCACGGACGATGTGAAAAAGCCTCTCGAAGTGGTCACTCGCGACAGTCTTTACATCGCTAGTGTCAGCGGCTGGGTGAGGCCAGACCCGCAGCGTGATCCCAACGGCACCAAGCAGCGCGTTAGTTTTCAGGTTCCCATTGACATCGTGCTCAACCAAGGAGTCATCAATCGCATTCTCGGCAGTGATGTGAAAATCAGTCGTCAAGAGGTGCTACCAGCGCCCCCTAGCGGTGGAGAAGTCATGACTCTTCAGTCATTCCGGAAGGCTCTTGCCTCAAAGGAAGTTATCATCAATGATTTAAAAAATCCGCTGCATGTCGTCATCGCTAAAGATGGCTCTGCCGTTCTGGAAGGTGTGCGCGAGTGGTTGCCTATTTTACCGGAGCAACCCGCTGCGGATGCCAAAAATACCAAAGATGCCAAAGCTACTGAGGACATTCGTTTCGAGGTAAAAGTGGACACGCTCATGCAGAAGGAAGATCTTGCGGAGCTTCTCGCCGCAGGCGCTAAACGCACGAGCGTGAACAATACCTTCGGCAATATGATGATGAGCCTGATTCCGATTTTGCTTATCGTAGCTGTGCTGATTTTCCTTTTTCGCCAGCAAATGAAATCCGCGGGCCGTGGAGCCATGAATTTTGGCCGTAGCAAAGCTCGTTTGCTGACCATGGATAAAAACAAGATTACATTTAAGGACGTAGCCGGCATTCAGGAAGCGAAAGAGGAATTGCAGGAAATTGTCGAGTTCCTTCGCGATCCGCGTAAGTTCCAGAAGCTAGGTGGCAGCATTCCGAAAGGTGTATTGATGGTCGGTGCTCCGGGAACCGGGAAAACCCTCTTGGCGCGTGCCATCGCCGGTGAAGCTGACGTGCCGTTTTTCTCGATCTCTGGCTCGGATTTCGTCGAAATGTTCGTCGGTGTCGGCGCCAGTCGTGTTCGCGATATGTTTGAACAGGGCAAGAAAAACGCTCCGTGTTTGATTTTCATTGATGAGATCGACGCCGTAGGTCGCCATCGAGGCCAAGGCATGGGCGGCGGCAATGACGAGCGTGAGCAAACACTCAACCAGATGTTGGTCGAGATGGATGGCTTTGACACGCAAGAGGGTGTTATCATCATCGCCGCTACCAATCGTCCTGACGTGCTCGATCCGGCCTTGCTGCGTCCCGGCCGCTTCGACCGCCAAGTCACGGTTTCCTTGCCCGACGTTAACGGTCGTGAGGAAATTCTTCGCGTTCATGTGAAAAAAATCAAACTTCAGGCTGGCGTGGATCTCTCGCGTATTGCCAAAGGAACTCCTGGATTTTCAGGTGCGGAGCTCGCCAACTTGATCAACGAAGCCGCCTTGCTAGCAGCGCGTCGTAATTTGACAGCCGTCACCCTTGATGAGCTTGAAGAAGCTCGCGATAAAGTACGCTGGGGCCGTGAGCGTCGCAGCCTTGCGATGAGTGATAAGGAAAAAATCGGCACGGCTTGGCACGAAGCAGGTCATGCCTACCTCAACGTAGTTCTTAAGCATTGTCATCCGCTGCACAAGGTGACCATCATCCCGCGTGGTCCGTATCTCGGTGCGACGATGTACTTGCCTGAAGGTGATAAATACTCAACGCAGAAAAAAGAAGCGCTCGATAGCCTCGTCATGACGATGGGTGGCCGGATCGCTGAACAATTTTCTAGCGATGATATTTCCAATGGTGCCTCGGGTGACATTCGCCAAGCCACCCACCTTGCGCGTCAAATGGTCTGTCAGTGGGGCATGAGCGATAAGCTCGGCATGATCGGTTTCAGCGAGTCAGAGGGAAGCACCTTCCTTGGCAAGGAGTTTGGTCGCGGCCGCGATTACTCGGAGGCAACTGCTCAAGCGATCGATGCCGAAATCAAGATGCTCATCGATGATGCTTACGCGTCTGCTGAGAAAATGCTCAATCAAGGGCGTGACAAGGTCGAGCTCATTGCCCTTGCTTTGCTAGAATTCGAGACACTCGATGCCAGCCACGTGAGGGATTTGGTAGAATTCGGTGAAATGAAAGAACCGCCACCTTCGCCGAAACCGCCTCCGATCCCTGACGACCTCGCCAGTAAGCCAGAAGTGAAAGCCCCGACCAAAGAGGAAGCCTCGAACGATGGTAATCTGACTGGTGATGTAGTCGGCGCTCCGGCGTGAGATTCAAGGCGAATTTTTGAGAACTGTGCTTGACACCTACTGTTCAAATGTGTTCATTTGCGCAGCAATATGTCCACGGCATCGCATCGTAAATTACTCTTCACACCCCGTGAAGCTCTGAAAAAATACTTCGGCTTTGAGGAGTTTTTGGACGGGCAAGAAGAGGTTGTCTCGCAGATTGTATCGGGTCAGGATGGCCTAGTGGTGATGCCCACGGGTGGCGGAAAATCGCTGTGTTATCAACTTCCAGCCTTGTGTTTTGAAGGCGTGTCCTTGGTGATTTCTCCGCTGATTGCCCTGATGAAGGATCAGGTCGATGCACTTGTGGCTCGTGGCATTGAGGCCACAATGATCAATTCGACGCAATCGTGGGAGGAGCAAAAGGAGCGGCTGCAAGGAATTCGCGAGGGCCGCTGGAAACTCGTTTATGTGGCGCCGGAACGATTTCGGGCGGAAAGTTTCCTGCAAGCATTGAATGGTATTACCATCGAATTGTTTGCCGTAGATGAAGCTCACTGCTTGAGCCAGTGGGGTCATGATTTCCGCCCTGATTACCTTCGACTCGGCAAGGCCTTGGAAAAAATCGGTCGCCCACAATGCGTCGCGCTCACTGCCACGGCCACGCCTGTCGTCCGCGAAGACATCATCGAGGTGCTCCAATTGCGCGATGGCTTCGAGCAAGTCAGTGGCTTTTCTCGCCCCAATCTTTCTCTCAACATCACAGCTGCGGAAAATGTGCAGCACAAAGACGATCGCATTAAAGCAATCATCGCTGCGCACAAAACCGGCATTGTGTATTGCGCCACACGCAAAAAAGTTGAAGCTGTTTCCGAAACGCTCAGCAGCTGGGGCATCAAGTGTGTCGCCTATCACGGCGGCATGAGCGATGACGAACGCGAGCGCGCGCAGAACGTCTTCATCAGCAAACGAGCCGATGTTGCGGTCGCGACGAATGCATTCGGTATGGGCATCGATCGCTCCGACGTGCGATTCGTGATGCACTACGAGATTCCGGGTAGTGTCGAGGCCTACTACCAAGAAGCGGGTCGTGCTGGCCGCGATGGCGAGAGTGCCTATTGCGAATTGCTCTACAATTATGCCGACACCCGCACGCAGGAGTTTTTCATCGACGGCGCGAATCCTTCGGTAGCTGTCATCCGCGATGTCTATCAGTTTTTGCTCAACGCAGCCGATCAAAACCACGAAGTTCACAAGACCATCGAGGACATTTCTCACGGCGCAGATTTAAAAAATACCATGACCGTGGGTTCTGCCTTGGCAACCTTGGCGCGCAGTGGCTACATCGAGCGCTTCGACATTCCCAAAAAACGCATGCGTGGCACCCGATTGCTCAAGCCTGATGTCTTTGTGCGTGGGCTGGTCATTGACGAAAAAGCCATCGAGGAAAAGGATCGTCGGGATCGCGAAAAGCTCAAGGCTATGATCGAGTTGAGTTACTCCCGCGTTTGCCGCCAGCAATGGATTTTGCAATACTTTGGTGAGGAAAGTGCCGAACTCTGTGGCAACTGTGATGTTTGCCGTGATCAGGATAGTGGCGAAGCCCGCGCACCGACGGATGACGAGGCGCTGGTGGTGAAAAAAATCCTCAGTGGCGTCGCCAGGATGTCGCGCAAGAAAGATGGCGTCTGGGAGGCCAAATACGGGCGTGGGAAAATCGTACAAATGCTCGTCGGCAGCAAATCACAAGACATTCTATCCGCAGGGCTGAATCAGTTGACCACCTACGGCATTCTCAAGGACAAGGGCACAGGGTATGTGAATGGCATGATGCGCTCGTTGACGGATGCCGGAATCTTGCGCACTGAGGCGGGCGAGTATCCAGTCATGACTCTCACCGCCCACGGTGAAAATGTGATGATGGGCAAGAGTTCCTATCGATTGATTTGGCCCAAGCCCAAAGCTGAAACGACGGGTGGCCTTAAAGATCATGGCTTTGACACGACCCTCTACACCGTGCTTCGCAACCTGCGCGAAAAAATCGCCAAGGCCGAAAATGTGCCGTCCTACGTGGTTTTTGGCAACAAAACCATCGAGGCCCTGACCCGCTATCGCCCACGCAACAAAGACGAAATGCTCCAAGTGCCCGGGGTAGGGGAAGTCAAGGGCCAGCGCTATTCACGCCCCTTCCTCGATGCCTTGTCGTCTTGGAAAGGATGAGGGTGATAGGTGTTAATCCGTGTGGTGGTATTAGTATAATTCCTCACTATGCTGCTCATTATCGATGTGAGGCCTAGTGATGCTGAAAACCCTATTGTAATACGGCGAGTTTTTTTGGGGCAGATTACTCAGTGCAACGCTGGGCTATGATAAGCCACATCATTGGCTTTGGAGTAATGGTTTGGCCGAATCAGGGAGTTGGTCAAAAGTGAAGTTTAGCTTCTACGAAGCCATTCCCGCACCTTTTTTCCGTAACCCGCAGATTCTCGCGCGTTCTGCTTGACCAAGTTCGATTGGATCATTACACAACGGGCATGGAAGCACTTTACGAAGGTAAGGCGAAGCGTTTGTGGGCCACTGAGAACCCACAGGTCTTGCGTATGGAATTCAAAAACGATGCCACGGCCTTTAATGGTGAAAAGAAGGCTCAGTTTGAGAATAAGGGCCGTTTGAATAACACCATCAGCACGCTGATCTACGGGCAACTGGAGCGTGCGGGCATTCCGACTCACTTTATCAAGCAGATCGATGATACCAACGTTCTGGTGAAAAAAGTTCAGATCGTGATGATCGAGGTGATCATTCGCAATGTCTCGGCGGGTAGTTATTGCAAACGCACAGGTCAGCCGGAAGGTCAGACCTTTTCCCAGCCGATCATCGAGTTTTCTCTGAAAAGCGATGAACTGGGCGACCCTTTGGTGAATGACGACTACATTCGCGAACTCAAGCTTGCCAGCACCGAGGATCTTGCGTGGTTGCGTGCTTCGGCGCTCAAGGTGAATGATTTTCTTTGCGCTCTTTTTGCGAAAGTCGGACTGCGCTTGATTGACTTCAAGCTAGAGTTTGGCCGTCTCGCCTCGGACCCATCGACGATTGTGCTGGCTGATGAAATCAGCCCCGATGGTTGCCGCTTGTGGGACATCGCCACTGGCGAAAAAATGGACAAAGACCGATTCCGTCGCGACCTCGGTGGCGTGATGGAGGCCTACGAAGAAGTTCTCAAACGTTTGCAAGAATTGTCATGATGATCGAATGTGAAGTGATCCGAAAAAATCAGCACGCCAGTGATGCTGATGCCCTGTTGTACACTCCGATGAAAGCGGGATTGACGGCGAAACACAGCCGTACCTATCGCTTCGATTTCGAGGGCGATGCCGATGCTCTGCGTGCCTTTGCGCGTGAGGTTCTCGTCGATGAAGTGAGTCAAGAAATCAGCGAAGGCGCTGAGCCCATCATCACCGATGCCTTGTTTTATCTGGACTACAGCATGAAGCCCGGCGCTCTGGATTTGGAAAAAGAGGCGATCATGAATTACTATCGTGGCCGCACAGGTGATTCCTTTACGCTGAAGCAATTGCACATCTCACAACGCGTCTATATTTTCGGCAGCGGAGACGCTAGCGCCTTGTCGGCACGATTCGTCAAAGACATCGTCAATCCAGCTGTGCACAAGCATCAGCTCAGCTTTGCTTGACACGGGCGCATCTCGCGCTAGCGTTTGTGGCATGAATATCAGCACACACGTATCCGCACTGCGGCAGCTCATTCTGCTCAGTGCATTTTCTTTTTGTACATTTCTCGGTGCTCAATCGGCCGATACTGTGATCGTCGATCAGACCCCGCAGGGGCGTCGTGCCTGGGATGATGCGTTGATCGAAAAACTGCAAGTGATGATTAAGGATCAGCGCTTGATGGAGTGGAAGGATTGCAAAAAGCAGCTGTCCGCAAATCAACCGAAAGCGGTTTCCTTGCCTGCGGTGAAAACGACGCCGTTGAACACCGAAGAGTTAGCTAAGATCGCTCGCGAATCTCATGTGCGCGTGGGTTTTGTCTATCTCTGTGAGAAGTGCGATCACTGGCATCTCTCGCTCTCGGGAGGCTATGCCATCTCGGCAAATCAGGTGGCGACTTGCAATCATGTTGTCGATTCTGGAAATGCCATGCGCGAGGGCTACTTGGTCGTGATTGATGCTAAGGATCAAATCTATCCCGTAAAAGCCATCAACGCACGCAGTGTGAAAATGGATGCTGCCATTGTGGAAGTGGAGGGTGGGGAGCTACAAGCTTTGCCTTTGCAATCCGATATCAAGCAAGGTGCCGCTGTCTATTGCTACAGTGACCCAATGGGACAAGTGGGCTATTTTAGCGATGGCATCATCAATCGTTTTTTCTGGATTCATAGCCCTGAAAAAACGACTGAAAAGAAATTATCGATGCATCAGCTACGTTTTCTGCGTTTCAATTGCAGCACCGATTGGGCACCTGGCAGCAGTGGTTCAGCGGTGCTCGATGCCTATGGCAATGCGATCGGTCATGTTTCCGAAATTGCCTCATTGAGTAAGCAAAAGGGTGGTGATGCCTTCGTAACATTGCATCGGGGGATTCCCGCGAAAAGTGTTAGGGCTCTGGCGGAAGCAATGGTAAATCCTGAAGACATTGCCCAGTTGAATGCGATGGAGGCCAAGGAGAATCGCGGCACGAATCAAAAATCAGCGGGAACGAAAGAGTAGTTCTAGCCAACGATCTTGCGAGCAATGGTCGTCACGACTATGGCTTCTTTGAGAGATTTGCGTTGAGGCTTGAAATCAGCGAACTGTTTCTCGATGCGAAATCCTGCCGCCTTGAGGTGCTGTTTCCATTGCTCGCGTCGAAACCACCGCAGTTGCTGGCGCGATTCATGAGTGGCTAGGATCGCTCCGTCTTTGTCAAAAATTTCGTAGCGATGTTCGCGATCCAGAATCTGTTCTGTGGCATCGATTTGATGACGTGTATGAATCACCGCAAGCGTGCCGTCAGCTAACTCGGTTTGGTGATCGGGATACCATTCGCCAGCAGGTAGCTCTCCGAGCATTTCTGCGAGAGGCGTGAAAGTGCTCATATACAGCGTGCCGCCGTCCTGTAGCCAATCGGCAAAACGCACGAGTGCCGCAGCGGGATCGCGCGAGAGTTGCAAGGTAAATGCGGGGATCATCAGCGATGCATAGCGCGAAGATGATTTCCAATCGTCCATGCTGCCGAGATGAAGGGGGACGTCGGATTTTCCCGAAGAATTTGTTTGGCACAAATCGATCATTTCTGCGGAGGATTCGAGACCCTCGACCTCAAATCCCTCGCGATGGAGTGGCAGCAACAAACGTCCTGAGCCTGAGCCGACTTCTAACGATTTTCCCGGATGCTCCCGCAGAAATGATCGCATCAGTGGGAGCTCAGCGGGTGGACCTTCGGTCGCCCAAAAGACATCGTGAAGGTTGGCCTCCAGCGATTGATAGCTATTGATCAAAGCGGAAAAAATTAGGAATTTTCGCGGCGCGTGCGAACGGCAGATGCGAGACGATTCAGTACATCGACGCTATCGCTCCAATTGATGCATTGGTCTGTCACCGATTGTCCATAGGTCATTTTGCTGAGGTCAGGCACGAGTTTTTGAGCACCTTCGATGAGGTTGGATTCGATCATGCAGGCTGCGACGCAGCGCGAACCGGACTCGATTTGCTTAGCGAGGGCATTGACTACCATGGGCTGATTGCGGAAGTCCTTCATCGAATTGCCATGAGAGCAATCGACCATGATGTAGGGTGGCAATTTTTGCTCGTTGAGCGATTTTTCCACATCCTTGACACTGGCTTCATCGTAGTTCGGTCCTTTGGAGCCGCCGCGAAGAATCACGTGGCACGCGTCATTGCCTTTGGTCGAAACAATGGCGGACACACCTTGCTTGGTGACAGAGAGAAAATGGTGTGGGCGTGAGGATGATTGGATCGCATCGAGTGCCAGTTGGATTGAGCCACCAGTACCGTTTTTGAAGCCGACTGGCATGGACAAACCTGATGCCAGCTCTCGGTGGATTTGTGATTCCGTGGTGCGCGCGCCAATGGCACCGTAGGTGATCAAGTCGGCGATGTATTGCGGCGAAATGGTATCGAGAAATTCCGTAGCAGCGGGCACACCGCGATTGGCGAGTTCCAGCAGCAGACCGCGAGCGACCCGGAGGCCATGATTGATATCGAATGAGTCATCGAGATGTGGGTCATTGATCAAGCCTTTCCAACCAACTGTGGTGCGAGGTTTTTCAAAATACACACGCATGATGATAACCAAATCCTTATTGTGGCGGTCAGCTTCTTTTTTGAGCAGATCTGCATATTCGAGAGCGGCTTTGGGGTCGTGAATCGAGCATGGACCAACCACCACCAGCAAGCGATCATCATGTCCTCTGAGAATGGCATCTGCGGCATTGCGGGTGGATGATACCAATTGAGCAACTTGCTCGGAAATCGGCAGGTAATAGGCAAGAATGGAGGGAGAAATCAAAGGGTTGATTCCAGCAATTCGTAGGTCGTCAGTGCGCGTCACGCGTGGGAGAGTGGGGGATGATCGAAAAATGATCAATCAATAAATTGCAGGAAATCAGCACTGATTTACGGCGTCACCGCAGGCTCCACTTCTTTGCGGCGCTTGAGGATCACGGTTTGGAGGTAGCCGCCGCGTGAGCCATCACCGGAGGTGAAAAAGTTAGCATCACTCTGCAGGATGATCATTTGTGATTGCTCATCGGCATTGATGGGTAGTAAGTTGTTTTCTTGGATTTGCCATTCGTTGTCTTTCTTGTAGGCGAGTTCGTAGATGACTTGTTCTTGCACGGGGGAGGCATACATGGCTTCGCGGGTTTTGAGTTCCTTCATCTCGGTGCCATTGCAGCGCAGGGCGATGGGGATGGCGCTGTAGTTGTGGATGCGGAGTTTTCCAAAGGGCAGCTTGGTGGGATCGTCATCGATGACGTAGGTCTGAAATGTACCGCCTTTGCCAGGTGCAAGCAGAACGGTCACGCGGGTGGAATTGGCGGGGATCATCGCAAGAGCGACAAGATTCGGATTTTCCTTGCGGCGGGCGAGAATCTCGGGCGGGATCTCTGCGGGATCTACGGGCTTGACCGGAGGTGTCACGACAGGCGGCAGCTTTTTCATCAACTCTTTTTCTTCAGCCGACATCTCCAGTTCGGGAAGTTTCGCTCCTGGCGTTTGGCTGATTTCGAGAACTTGCGAGCCGGAGTAGCGGATGGTTTTCGAGTAACGGAATGCTAAGGCGCTGACTTCGTCTTTTTTGATGGTTAGGCCGGGAATGTCCTCGCCCCATGAGACGAGATCAACTTTGAGGGAGACTTTGCTATCGGCAGGACTCTGGCCGTGGACGCTGCCGAGGCAGGAGAGTGTGGTGAATACTAGTGAGCGCAGGATATTCATGATCTTAAATTTCATTGGCGTTGAGCCAGCGGAGAGAGATGATTTCGAAACGACGGCCAAATGCGCGATTGATCGGATTGAGGGCGGTGTCACGTGCTGTGGGGAGATTGATGGTGTCGAGGTATTCGGGCATGCGCTGGACGATGGCCTCACACCAAGCGCGTGCGGCGACTTTGCCGGTTCCGGGATCGATGGCCTCACCGTAGGTGCGGATTTTGAAGGTGTCTGAGCGCACTGAGATGAGAGGCCCGAGAGTTTGGAGCACATCGGCTTGGGTGAGCCAGCCAGGGATACCAGTCGAGCGGAATCCTTGATCGTTTTTGTAACGCGAGTCATTGATCATGGCACGCTCCGCAATGATGCTGGCAGAAGCACCAGGATTGAGGTCGCGAGAGGTGGAGGCCCAATCGGGATCGCTGCTGGCACTGGATAATACAGTGGGTCGGCCGCCGACCAAATCTGCGGCTGGAGCTCCTCCTTCGGCAAACATCACGACGCGGTCTTTGGTGGCAGTGAAACCAGTGAAGATGTTATTCGATCCAGCGAGATTGATATTGAGGCCAGCGTTGTCGATGGCGGTCTGAATGGCACCTGCGCCGGTAAGTTTTTTCGTATCACGGGTGAACTCTCCAATGGCGCGATTGACGAAATGTCCCAGACTTACGAAGGGACCACGTTCGCGGACTTGGCGTGTAATTTGTTCGGCGAGAGCATCGATTTGAGCGTCATTGAGTCTGCGATATCCAGCAAAGGAATCAGGTCCAGTTCCAGTTGGTGGGTTTTTTGCTTCATCCAATTGTTCCGCGCTGCGGGGAAAAATGGTATCGGTGTGAGCGGTGACATCGGCGCTATGTTTGAGCCCTTTGGCGCTGGCCAGAAATGCTTTCCATGCATCCTTGTTGGTGCTATTCACGTTGAAGGCTCCATTGATCGCCAATTGGCTGGAAGCTTTCAATGGATCATTGAGATCGCTGGGATTGACTGCTGCGCTGACGGGGGTCAAGTGATCTGCGAGCAAGTTTCCTTGGCTGTTGGGTGTTTTTGTCGAGAGGAAAAAGGTATCCCACAAGGAGGTGTTGAGAAGGTAGGATAGATCGTAGTAATTCCGTGCTGTCGACTTCGCTTCACCTGGGTTGGGCGCGCCAGTGACGATGTAATCAAAGCGATTCTGGATCGTAAGTGAGCGTTTGACGAAGGTGGAAGCATACGAGTTACCGACGGCATTGCCGGGTTGGTGACCGATGGATGAGAGCGTATCGTCGTTGGTCAGGTCGGCGTGTTGCAATTGCCCCATAGAAACAATGTTTTCTGGGATGGCAAATAGAATATTCTTTTTCGGGCCAGCAAACATCGAACGCCCCCAAGAGTTGGGTGAAACTGCTAGATTTTTTGTAAATGCGTATCCTGTCTCGCCGCCAGGTGTATTGAAAGGAAGCTTAGCAAGGCTATCGGTGCTCTCCATGAAGAACGGCGGAGGATTGTATGAAGCGATGGTTTTGCTGAAGCGTTGGCATTGGAGATTGAAGTCAGCAAAGGTGCGGATCGTCGAGCTGCGTGTGCCAAGACGACCAGGGATGATGGATTCATAGTCCTCGCCGGGCATGCTGATTTGGAAAGCAAACACATGCAATGGGAAGGGGCGGGTCATTTGTTTGGCAATGGTGCCATCGATCGGGCGGCGAACTTGGGCAAAGAATCCGTTGTCGAGTTCAAGGCGCTCGACGCGACGAAGAATGCTGCCTGAGCTGGCTGAGCCGCCGGTGCGCATTTCCAAGGAGAGTAGGGTGGTTGTCCAGCTTTCTCGGACGTCCAGTTGTTTCGCTCCGCTGTTGACCGAGGTGTTTTCCAATTCAATGCAATTGTCCAAGCTGCCTGCCCCGCTCGGTAAGATTTCCCCCATGTTGACAGTGACTCCCGCCGTGCTATTTGCGGGACGTAATACGCGACCGACGTTCACAAATGCCTTGGCTTCACCTGGGGCAAGTGAGCCACGAGGCACGCTAAAATAAGCGTTATTAAAAACCGCGGGCTCAGAGGGGTTTGATGGAATGAATGCAGGTTGGCCGGTCGCATCCCAAATGCGGCTCGGCGAGTTGCCTTGAGGAGTCTCATTTTTGATCTCAAAAATCAGGGGAGTGCTCCATTCCAAAGCATAAGGATAAGGATTTGCTATGGTGACAGCAAATTTTCCGCAGGCGTTGAGTCGATAATCGGTAGTCGTCGTGGAAATGCTGCGCGCACCCATCAGAATGCGGAAGTCCCAGATGATTGGAGCGATGATATCGGCGCTGCCTAATGATGCAGAGACAGTGAGCTTGCCACCTGATAGGTTTTTGCCGCGCTTAGCGAAATCGATGATACGTGTCCAGCGTGGACCACCGATGGAACGAGCAACGGTGCGGGGAATGATGTTAGAAGATGAAGTGGGGAAGTTGACAATGGTAGATCCTGCGGCGGCGGAGGGAAATGAGCCTTGATTCAGGTAGCCACTGAGATCAAGGCGTAGGCCGCCCTGCAAGTTGTCAGTCAGCAGTCCAAAACTGTCTGTTGTGGCGGCGTGATAGGATTCCTTGAGCGCGGCGCCCATCGATTCTGAGAGCAAACGACCTTGGCTAACAGAAATAATTTTTTCTACATCGTCGGCATTTTTAGCTGCGTTACTAGGGTATTGGCCAAAGCCGGAAACTGTTTGCCAGCCTCGGCGATTTGGCACCATGGTGAGGTTGGTAAAAGTGGCCGAATTTTTCCCGGTGACGTTGAGTTTTGATTTCACGCCTTCATCGCCAACCCACCAACCATAGCGGCCTGTGGGCTTTGAGGCATTGCTCGTGTTGATGGCGACGAGAGGAACGGCAATTTGTGAGGATAGCGAGCTAGGAGTGCCAGACCCGACGGTGTTTTTGCCGACGAGAACGACGGCACGTTCTGGATCGCTCACTTCGCCACTCGCATTGACGGAAATGGAGCTGTTGCTGGGTAAAATTGCATCAGTGCTGGATTTGATTTCGTTTCCGCTGACCAGCCACTTGACGAGTGAAGGAGAGGGGGTGCGAGTGTAGGCTTGTTGCGCGATGGTGAGAGGTGAGGTGTTGCTTGCCAGTGAAGAATTTTGCCAGACGCCAGTCCAATAGCGGCTGCCATTTTGGACTGTGGTGAGTCCCTTGTTGACGCTATTGATGGAACTATTGTTGGTGGGTGCTTTGCCTGCGTTTAGCTGAGCGCCTCCCGTGTCACCAGCGAGGTCAGCGGTGCCGGTGATGCGCATGTCTGCCCCTGCATTTTTTTGAAGATCTCCAATGGCAATCATCAGCGCCAAGCGGGCGTTGTCGCGGGCGATGCGTTGGGCTCCAACGAGGTTACTGCTGCGCAGGGTTACAGCAGAAAGGGAGAGCATTCCAATGGACACGAGTGTCAGCAATACCAGCAAACTGATGGTAATGATGAGCGTAAAGCCTTTACAATACGATTTTCTTGTGTGTGTTTTTTGACGGGGAGTCATAGGTATTTGAATTGGGCTGTTGTTGCATTGTATATACTTCGCCGCTACTTTCAAGGTATTTTTTCTGAAAGCGAGGATTTTAAGCCTTAGCGATGCCTTCTGGGGAGAGCAGTCGAGGAAAGCCTTCACAAGTCAAAACCAGCATCTTCGAGCGCCATGGTGGCGGCTCCGACCATGCCTGCTTCGGAACCAAAGCGAGCGGGAAGTAAAGTCAGGTGGTCTTTGAAGGGGCCTGAAAGCTGGGAGAACAAATGTTTTTGCAAGGGGGTAAAGAGCAGATCACCGGCTTTGGCGACGCCGCCGCCAATGATGATTGCCTCTGGATTGAGCAACCAGCAGCAATTCATGATGGTGGTGGAGAGTTTTTTGGCAATGTCATCCCAGACTTGAATCGCGATCGCATCACCGGAGCTGGCTGCGGCGGCAAGGGCTGCTGGTGAGCAATCGGTGATGTTTTTGTGAATGCCGGCCTCTTCGTAGCGATTGCGGGCATCGGCGGCGATTTCATTGTTGCCGACGTAGTCTTCGAGGGCACCGAGGTTGCCATAGGCACCTTTGCGGCCTTCAAAGTCAATGGAGGTTTGGCCAATTTCACCGGCGCCGTATTGAGAGCCACGGACCATTTGTCCATTGACGATGATACCGCCGCCGACTCCAGTGCCCATGGTGATGGCTACGAGGTGATTCAAGCCGCGACCAGCACCGCGTTTCCATTCGGCATAGGCCATGCAATTTGCGTCATTCTCAACGACGGTGGGCAAACGAGTCGCGTCCGATAGTCGTTTTTTGAGGGGGATTTCCACCCAACCACGCACGTTGGTGAGATTGTGCACGATGCCTTTTTCAAAGTTGACAAAACCAGGCATCCCCACACCGATGGCGGCGATGCCTGGGTGGCGTTCGCGCAGCTCATTGATCACCCGTACCATGGCCTCGATGAGAGCGTCTGGCCCGTCGAAATCCTGAGTACCAATCGGTGGAGCAGAGTCGATGATGTTGCTGCGATAGAGAACGCCAATTTTGACGGTTGTGCCGCCGAAGTCGATGCCAATGGCCAAAGGTGTGTCAGACATATGATTGTGATACGTTGCGGAGATGCCTCGATCATGGCAAGAAGAAACGTCAAAAATTTCCGATATTTCCTGCCTGTTTGCCTATATTTGCTCAAGCCCAGCGCCAGCGAGGATCGCGGATGACTTGAAGAGCCTCAGCGACCGTGGCTCCGCTGGAAGCTCGTGTGGCGATGGTTTGGTCGAGTTGCTTGAGAACCGCCAACTCTTGCTCGTTCGGTTGGTGTTTTTTCTGATGGGGAACCTGCATGCCCAAGAACATCGCGAGGTAACCCTCGGCACCAAACTGATCGTTCGGGCTGATGAAAATGGCATTAGCAAGCATACTTGGGCCATTTTCCAGATAGAATTGGTAAATTTCTTCCGCCCCATGCAGAGGAGTGTTTTCACGACAATGCTGCCAAAAAGGAGTGTTGAGACGTTTGTTGAATCGATAGTGAATGGCGAGGAAATCGCGGATCTCATCCCAACGTTCACCCATGAAGCGATTGAACATGGTTTTGAGCATAGGACCAGGATCGCAATCGGAGTCGATGAGAGCTTCGGCCAGGCTTCGGCACTGGCCACAGAGGATCATCAGTGCGGTGGCTTCTAGTGGCTCAACGAAGCCTGCTGCATTGCCTACGGCGACGACATTGCCGATCCATGATCGCTGGTAGCGGCCTGAGCGGAAGCGAACGATGCGTGTTTGTTGGACAGCGGGATTTTTTCGACGAAACTCAGCCTCGGCATCTTCATCGCTGACGAATTTGGAGGAATAGACATAGCCGCGATTGATGTGATTTTCGTGATCAATGCGCCAGCACCAGCCATGATCCATGGTCTCGGCAGTGGTGTATGGTTGGATCTCTTCGTGCTCTTCGCGGTGGCGGGGGCCAATGATAGCGGAATCGCAGAATAAGGTATCGGAATAATCGTGGAATTTTTCTTGGAATGTTTCGCCTAACAACTTGGCGGCAAAGCCTGATGCATCGACAAAGAAATCTGCGGTCATTTTTTCACTGCTTAGCAAATGGAGTGTGGTGATTTGATCTTGCTGATGGTCTACTTGCCCAACGGTCTCGTTGCGCACGACGACGCCTAATTCCGTGGCTTGCCATTCAAGGTATGCGACGAGCTTGATGTTTTCGATGTGATAGGCGGTGGTGTCGAGTGTGATTTCGGGGATGCCGCGTTGGTTGCGTGTGAATGCTTTGTTGCGCGCCATAAGGCCTGCGCCGAGGCACCAAGCAGCAGGGGGTTCTTCGTGGTAGAATCCGTTGTTTCTCGGCAGCCCAGGGCTGCGTTTGGCGAATTGTTGATCAAAGCTATAATCAAAAGATTCACGTTGTCCCCAAAGAAAACGAATGCCCAACTTCCAAGTGGGTTGTGCTCGCTCGTAAAATTCCTTGAGCGGCAGTTTGAGGAATTGATGGAAATGGTGAGGGAAAAATGGCGTAGTGCCCTCGCCGACGCCGATGATGCCAATTTCAGGGCTGCGCAAAATGGTCACTGTGAGCTGTGGCAGCAGCCGCTTGAGAGTGATGGCCGCAGTGAATCCCGCGGATCCACCACCGAGTACGATAACAGATTGGATTTTCATGTATTGCTAATTTCGACAACTAGGTAAGTCGTAAATGATCTTTTCGTCAATTACGTAATTTTCACATTTTTTTGATTGACTTGGCGAAAGTCACTTGATAATTAATTTTCATCAGTCACCCAACTGATTGCATAAAAACCACAAAAACTTCAAAAACCACGATTATGAAATACAATCGCAAGAATTACTTGTTGCATGGGATGAGCTATGCCTCTGGCCTCGTTCTATTTGTCTCTTCACCGGAAAGTTTCGGTGCGAGCATTAGCTACAACTTCTCGGAAAATCCCGGGAATCAAGTCCTTGATACAACGACGCCAAAGGGGCCTCTAGGGTCTCCATTTTGGAATGATAGCAATACTGGAATCACTGGCGGATTAGCGGCAGGCAGTGAGGGCAGCTTGGTGGATAATTCAGGGAATGTTACCTCTGCTTCCATTTCATGGAGCTCATCCAACACTTGGTGGAATGGCTCTGGGGTAGGGAGCGATGATGCGAAAATTAGTGTGGGATATCTTGATGATGGAGGCGCAGGGGTGGGGGGAATTCGATATTCCGTTAAA
>DBCO01000001.1:0-30037 GCA_002293145.1 Akkermansiaceae bacterium UBA956
ACGAGGGCAGCTTTGGAGTATGAGAGATTTGCGGGTGGGTATTTAGAGTTGCTGCTCATGGCCCTTTTACCGAGCTAAGCAAAATTTTGATCTCCCTATTGCTGAAAATGCTATCGCTGTGCTGGTTGCCTCATCCGCTTGAAAATCACTATAATCCAATTTTTTTGAAAGATATGCTCTTCGGCGGGTTTATTATCTTCAGCCTATGATCAAAAAACTCGCTCTTAGCTCGCTCGTCGCTCTCTCCGCATCTGCTCAGGCAGCTGAATGGTATGAAGAAATGCAATTTGGCCCTGCGTGGTCGAACACTTTCGAAGATACCTTCCAAGGTCAAAAACGCACGGGGGCGCTGAAAGGCATACTGGTTGATCTTGGTGAGCGCAAGCATCATGCACTTTTCGACACAGAAACCTTGCGCTGGTCCTCGGCTTATGAAGGATTTGTTCAGTGGGGTGCTACTCCTTGGACAGGGGCTCACGGTCAGTTGATTTCTCTGAAAAACGAGAAGTCTGTTTTTTCTACTGCCGATGTTAGCGGTTATGCTGATGCTAGGGGCTCCTTTGAAGATGCTCGACCGCTCAAAGGCTTTGGTAATTTGCCCGCGGACCATGGTCGTTATCTTGGTTACTACAAAAATGGCCAACTGATTGTTGTCGAATCCGAAGTGCTCGGCGCGCGCATTTTAGAAGCTGTCACGCAGAGTGATGGCTCGATCGTGCGTCACTGGCAGATCGGACCTCGCAAGCAGGCTCTTGTGGTGCTTTTGGCTGATGAAGCGGGGGCCGTGACGGCCGCTACTGATGGTGCATCTGCAGAGAGTGCAGACGGCCTGAAAGTGGCGCTGGCGACGGATGGGAAAGGTATGGCGTTGCAGACGGCTACCGATGCCAAAAGTCGCTTGTTGTTAAAAATCCCTGCGGGTGATTCGGTATTGCGCGTGCAAGTTGCTTTCGCACGTGGCTCCGCCGCCAAGACTGCTAATCTTGTGGATCTGAAAGCTCTCACAAAAGGCGGTAAACCGCAGTATGAGGAATCGTTGACGAGCGCGGGCACAGTGGGCACTCCTGAAGATGGCTCATCGTGGGCGGTCGATCAAATTAGTCTTCCGGCGAACAATCCGTGGAAGTCGAACTTGCGCTTCGGCGGCTTTGATTTTCTGGATGAAAATACGGCTGTGCTCTCGACCTGGAATGGCGATGTCTGGACCGTGAGCGGATTCCAAAAAGACATCAAGCAACTTACTTGGAAGCGCATCGCCTCGGGCTTGTTTGAAACACTCGGCCTGAAATGCGTCGATGGAAAAATTTACGTGAATGGTCGCGATGGCATCACGCAATTGATCGACCACAACGGCGACGGCGAGATTGACCAATTTTCTGCATTCAATCGCGATGTGCTGATTACCAAAAATTTCCACGAATTCGCTTTTGATCTGCAAACCGATAAGGCAGGCAATTTTTACTTCTGCAAAGCCTCGCCTGTTCGTGGTGGTGGTCGTGGATTTGACCAAATTATTCCGCATCACGGTATCATCGGCAAAATTTCACCTGATGGCAAAAAATTTGAGGTGGTGGCCACCGGGCTGCGCGCACCAGGCGGTCTTGGAGTGGGTCCTAGTGGTCAAATCACCACGGGCGAAAATGAAGGTACCTGGCAGCCTTGCTGCAAGATCAACTACTTTACGCCAGCGCAAGCCCCCGCATTTTTGGGCACAGAGCCAAGCCGCCATGAACTTGGCAAGGATCTCACATTTCACGAACCGCTTTGCTATCTGCCAATGGATGTGGACAACAGTGGCGGCTCACAAGTATGGGTGCCAGAGGGCGTTGATTTCGGCCTCAAATCCGGCGAGATGATTCACTTATCTTACGGTCAATCCTCTCTCTACCGCGTGTTGCCGAGCGCTGCGGGAGATGTCATGCAAGGGGGCGTGACGAAGATTCCTGCCAAGCTGCAATCTTCAGCGATGCGTGCGCGTTTCCACAAAGATGGCTCGCTGTTCGTTCTAGGCTTCCGTGGTTGGCAAACCAACGCGCCTACGGAATGTGCATTTCAACGTGTGCGTTATGTGAAAGATGCTCCTATTCTGATCCCTCAAAGCCAGCAGATCACCACAAAAGGGGTGACCTTACAGTTTGCCGTGGAGCTTGATGAAGAACTTGCTACGGATGTGACCAGCTACGCCGTGGAGCGTTGGAAATACATTCGTTGTGAGCAATATGGCTCCGGAGAATTTTCCGTCGACAAACCCGATACCACGGCGGAGGAAAATGCATTAAAATCCG
Organism: Akkermansiaceae bacterium UBA956; assembly: GCA_002293145.1. GTDB lineage: Bacteria > Verrucomicrobiota > Verrucomicrobiia > Verrucomicrobiales > Akkermansiaceae > UBA956. The sequence continues at coordinate 2,286 of DBCO01000001.1, forward strand.
AGAGCAAAAACCATCGTGTGCATGACAAAGTGGAAGTTCTTTCCGCTAAGCTTACCAAAGATGGCAAAGGCGTGGAGATTGAGATCAAAGACATGAAGCCGACCATGCAGTTGAAGGTCAGCTATGACCTCGAATCAACCGATGGCGATGTTTTGATTGGTAATACCGTCAGCACCGTGAAGAAGCTGTAAAGCGATTAGAGTTGTTTTCGCGATAGGGCGAGGTCTGCGTAAGCGGCCTCGCCTTTGTTGATGCTAGAGGGGGTGACGTTGCAGGTGGCTACGAGAGTGAAGCCGCAGGCGAGTGCTTGATCGATGAGACTTTCGGCAGGAATGCAGACGCGGCCTGCTTTGGGAATTAGCTCAAAAAAAACGGGCGAATAGCCGTGATAGGTTCGGTAGATCACCTCGGTACAGGCGAGGCGATCGGTGGTCCGGAAGTCGAAGAGAAAGTCGTATTTTTTCCCTTCGTGTGAAAGACATCGAGAGAGTGCATCACGCAGGGAGTCTACATCGAGTGGAGGACGCAGCAGCAGGCACGCATCGACGTGAAGAGTTTCCTCAGCGGGGCGGAAGCGCACACCGTCTTTTTTGGCTTCGAGAAAGCGAATCTGTTCCTTGTAGCGTGGCTTGATGGGTGCTGGGATTTTTCCTATCACTTGCTCCAGTTCGTTGCGGTCACCCAAGTGCAGAGCAGCGTGGGGCCAGAAGCCTGGGAGAAACAGATTGGACATGGCATCATCGTGGCGCGTGACAAATACATCACCGGGACGAGCGAGTGCGAGTAGTTCTTCGCGTTGCTGTGGTGAAATGCGTTTCGGTGCACCTGATGGCTTGACACCAGGTTGGCGCAGTTCGGCAATGGCGGAGCCTGACCAGCGAAAGAGATGAAACATCACGCGGCGGTAACCTGAGCGGTGTGAGCTCAGAAATGAGAACCATCGATAGAATATGCGGCGGCGCCAGATTTTTTGCTGTTGCCACGATAGTTGCTGTTCTTCTTCTTGAAGAATGTGAATCAAGGGTGCGATGGTTGGATCTTCCCTCATCGACAAAATTTCCTCGCGATGTTGTTGGAAAAATTCGATGGCTAACTGAAATTGCTGGCGTCTTTTGCGATCGGTGGCGGCTTTGTGTAAGTTGGAAAAAGTGGACCTTGGTAGACCAAAGTGCTGCTCGGGTTCATCGAGTTTTTTCCAAATGACTGGACGTTTTTTTGCAAGATCGATGATGAATGATGAACCGCGCACCATGAGACATGCCGCGGTGAACGCAGCAGTGAAGGCCGGGAGATGATCAGACCATTTCACATGATTAGGGCGCAGAGTGGATTCGAGTTGCTCCAAGCTGATGAGTAGCGCGGCGCGGGATGAAAGATATTGGCTGTATCGAGTAAGAACCATTTCATCTTCATCCGGCGTGAACCAGCCACGTTGCTGAGCACGCTCTACGATCGCTAGCTCAGCTTCGAGATCACCGCGCAAAGGTATGCCTTGCGCCGCAGACTCGATGCTGCGAACGGCCTGAATCAAGCGTGGATCATGTTTGTTCACTGATGTGCGAATTGTGACAAAATCTTAAAGCGGATTCAAGCAAGAAGAATGTTACGCTTGATGAATGCCGTAGCATAATTTCCTAACAGGTTTCGCGGGCTGGCGCTGTAGGGTGTTCGATCAGATAGTTCGTAAGCAAGATTTTTTCTACGGTTGTCAAGACAATCTCGTTTGCTCAGATTAAAAAAAAATCATAAATTTATCGAATTTGTCTTGCAAATATAGGGGGTTCTTCGGCAAAATGAGCTCGCCATGAATAAAGCCGAACTTATTGAAGCCGTACAGAAAGCCATGGGCAAAGAAGCGACCAAACGTGCCGCTGAAGATGCCGTAAACACCGTTCTCGATGCTATCGCGACTGGAATCAAGAAAACCAAAAAAGTGCAACTTATTGGTTTTGGAACATTCACAGTCAAGAAGCGCGCTGCCCGCATGGGACGCAATCCGAAGACTGGTGAGTCGATGAAAATCGCTGCATCCAAGTCCGTTGGTTTCAAAGCTTCCAGCAGCCTCAAAGGCGGTCTGTAATCTAAATCACTGTTGAATCATAAGCAGAGCAGCCTTGGGGTAACCAAGGCTGTTTTTTTATGCTGTTGTTTGTGTGCTTATTGCGAGGACGCTGATTTCAGCCGCATTACGAAAACTGTCGTAGTAGTATCATAAGCGGTTGGCCAATCGCCACTGCTGGGGGCCATTGCTGAAGCTTACTCGGGTTGATGATCGTAACCAATGCGGAACCCGAGGTCGTCGCGTTTGACATCGCGGTCGTTGGTCCATTCGCGAGCATAGGCTCCGTTTGCTGTATTCTCAAAGGAGGCGCCAATGATCACAAATTGGCCAGCTCCTAGTGGATTGGAGGGGTTTTTTGCGGGCTTGCGCGTCCACTCACACACTCCACCGGCCATACCCAAAAATCCGGATCCGTTTTGATCGAGAGCCTGTACTTCATTCCATGGTCCAGGCTTAAGTGCCGTGGGTTGCGGTGTTTGATAATTCATAGCTGCGAACCATTCTTCTTGGGTCGGCAAGCGAGCCCGCTTCCATTCGCAATAGGCATGGGCATCCCACCAGTCGATCTGAAACATCGGTACTTGAAGCGTTAGCTTTCGATCTTGCCAGACTTGTTCTAGCTCGGCTGCGGCGACGATCTCATACCAGTCCTCGGGCTCGTGGGAGACTTTTCCTGGAGGTTGGGACTCGTGGTCAAGTAGTATGCGTTGCTCGCGGTCCATGGCATCGAGCGCTTGGATGAATTCGCGGTATTCACCGATGGTGACTTCATAGGCGCTGAGCCAAAATTTCCTAACAAATCCTTGGCCGCCATCGGGAGTAGGATACTTGCCCTCGGGGATAAGAATCGGAGCGCGCAGGGGCTCAGCGGTGACGATGCTGGGGGTGTCCTTTTGTTGTTTGAGAACCAGCATAACGAGACCGATGCAGAGGACTGCCGCAGCGCCGATGATCCACGGAAATGCACTGTTTTTCTTAACAGGTTTGACCGATTTTCTGGTGGAGACTTGGAGGGGGACGATGGGGGTGGCGAGTTGTTGTTCGATTTGATCTGCGTAGTGACGAATGTCCTTCCACTGCAGAATATGCTCAGGGTTTGCGCCTGTCATCCAGTGCATGAGCATTTGTAGTCGTGTCTGTCCGGTGGCACCTGGTTCTACGATTGCTGGCAATTCTTGACCAAGCGCTTCTATGTCGAAGCATGAGGCATTTTCACTGCGGTTGCCTGCTTTGGCAAGGTTTGATAAACGCAGAACGTTGTGCTCGTTGAGGTAGATGTGTTTGGTGCTGAGAAGCGATGTTGCGGTGCCTCGTTCTTCGAGGTGCATGCAGGCCTCAGCGATGCGCTTGATGATGTGAGCTACTTGCGCGGGTTTGAGCACGACTCCGCTGGCCATCAACTGGGCGAGGTTATCCCCGGGCAGCCATTCGCGTGTGAAAAAGCATGTGTTATCGTCATTAATCGCTTCGTAGACGGAGGCGATGAGTGGGTGATCGACGCTGGCTTTGGCTCGGACGGCGGCGAGAAATTCTTCGCGACTACTGCTTTGCGGATTGCGCAGTTCCTCGAGCACGACGTTGCGGCGCACGGATACCTGTTCCGCTAGCCAAATGCTAGTTTGCGGGTTTTCGCCTAGCAGTTTTGTCAGGATGTAATCGCTGGGTGGTATAAAAGACATGATTCTCTGGGGCAAAGCATGCCTGAAACCTGTTAATACTGAAAGCGTAAAATGCGATTTTGCGCTGATTGCTTACAGTTGATGGTGGGCGCCGCCGAGAATGCTGCGGGCATCGAAGCCGTGGTTGGCGAGGATGCGTGCGGCGAAGTAGCTAGTTTTTCCCATTTGGCAAATGGTAAAGACTGGCTTGCTACGATCGATTTCACTGAGGCGGCCACGGAGTTCAAGCAGCGGAATGTTTTTTGCCCCGGTCACTGGTTGGCGAGCTGCGGTGGCAGCGGGGCGGACGTCGATGATTTGTTCGCCGGCGTCAGCGAGGGTATCTACAGGCAAAAGCATGCCATCTCGGATGTTGGTGGCGGCAAATCCAGCAATATTGACGACGTCTTTGGCGCTGCCGAAGGGAGGAGCGTAGGCGAGCTCAAGGTGTACAAGATCTTCGATGGTGAGATTGCCTCGCAGTGCGGTAGCGAGAATATCGAGGCGCTTGTCGATACCATCTTTGCCGACGGCTTGTGCGCCGAGGAGACGGCCATTTTCGGGAGACCAAAGAATTTTCAACGTAACGGTCTCCGAGCCGGGGTAATAATTGGCATGCGAGGCGGCATTGACGATGACAGTTTGGTAGGGAATGCCCGCTAGCTTGAGGCGTTTCTCGGTCCAGCCTGTGAGGCCGGCTGAGTGAGCAAATACACGGACGATGGCGGTGCCGAGGCTGCCCGGGTAGCGCTGGGCTTTTTCGCCGAGAAAGATGTGATCGGCGGCTGTGCGACCTTGGCGGTTCGCTGGGCCGCCGAGTGGTATGGCGGCGCGGGTGTGGAGGATGGGATCCTCGGTTTCGCAAACATCACCCACGGCGTAGATCGCGGGGTCGCTGGTTTGTTGCCACGGATTGACGATGATATTTCCGCGTGAATTTAGCTCCAGGCCTGCGTCTTTGGCGAGACCGCTCTCCGGCTGAACACCGATGGAGAGGATGATCAGATCTGCTTCTAACAAGGTGCCGGAGGCAAGAGTGCTAGTAATTTTGTTTCCGGCATCTGCAAAGGATGCAATGCCATCGCCAAGGATGAGGCTGATGTCATGGTCACGTAGGGATTTTTCGAGGGGTCGCACCATTTCTTGGTCCATTTGTGGGAGCACTTGTTGATTGCGCTCAATGATCGTTACCTTTTTGCCGATATGGTGAAGTTGTTCCGCCATTTCGAGGCCGATGAATCCAGCACCGATGACTAGAATTTCTTGAGCTGTCGCTGCTGCTGCTTTGATGCGATCTGTATCTTGCAAATTTCGCAGCGTCATGATGCGTGAATCATGGATTCCTGGCATGGGAGGAATCAGTGGCCGTGCGCCTGGTGCGAGAATGAGTTGATCGTAAGAAATTTCCTGCGTTTCTCCAGTCACTACGTGGCGGACAACAACGGTTTTTTTTGCACGGTCAATGGCACTGGCCTCGGTGAGTGTGCGCACGTCGAGGCGCAGCAGGGCGCGTAGGCTTTGGGGTGTTTGTATGGCGAGTTCGGCGCGATCGGCGATTTCACCGCCGATGTGGTAGGGGAGGCCACAGTTGGCAAATGAGACATCGGGACCGCGCTCAAGGAGGATGATTTCTGCAGTTTCGCTGTGACGACGAGCGCGCGCCGCGGCGGAGGCTCCACCGGCCACGCCGCCGATGATGACTATGGTATGGGATGAGGATGAGGATGGGGATGGGGATATGTTCATGATATGGGTGAAATGTTTGGGTTTGGTGGTGTTATTTCGGTGAGTAGTAGCCGTTGGGTTTTTGCGGATAATTGGACGATTTGGCAGGCGTTTAAGGTTTGAGAGTCATCGAGAATGTCTCGCAAAACATCTGAATGCGGTCTTTGCAAAGGGCATACTGAATGGTATTTCCTTTGGGGTTTTCCTCCACTAAGCCAGCTCCTGTTAGCGCGGCGATGTGTCTCGATACAGAAGGCTGTGAGAGCGGGATGTGCGCTACGATGTCCATGCATGGGCAGGGTCCGTGGACTTGCAAAAAGGTGATAATCTGAATTCTTGCAGGATGCGCTAGCGCTTTGGCGAAATCCGCCAAAGCAACAATCGTTTCAGGAAATGGTTCTGTTTTCGCGCGTGGCATATTTGATATTTGAGATATCAAATACATTTTATCAAGAGAAAATGATAAAATGTAGGGACATATGTTCATTTCTTTGGGCGATGAATTCATCGCTCGTGGGTATTTAGAGTCGCGATTTGAGCAAAAAGTCAGAGTATTGAGAAATCGGGGATTGCCAGAAGGCATGGGGATTGTTACCCATGGGAGGACGTCAGTCAGTAAATAAGGCTTGATCCAATACGATCGGAGATTTTCAGGAAAAATGAATGAATAAATTCTTGCATAGAGCGTCATACATACTGCTGGGGCCACAGATCGTTGATCCGCCTGCGCACGGAAGTGCAGGGGATGAGCCAGAGGGCCCTGAGGACCTTGTCCTTGTCAGTCGCGCGCAAGCGGGTGACATGCGAGCCTATGACTGCTTGGTTTTGCGCCACCGCAATCGAATTTTTGCCATGATCCGTAATATGACACACAATGATGCTGATGCCTGGGACCTTTCTCAGGAGGTTTTCATCAAGGCATGGAATGCACTAGCGAACTTTGAGGCTAAGGCGAAATTTTCTACCTGGTTGTATCGAATTGCGCACAATGTGGTGTATGATTGGAATCGCCGCCGAAAGCATGATGCTGCGGGAGAGCTGAATGATGAAATTTTAGAAAATGATCGGATCGATCCCTCGGCGATTGCGATCCCTTATGTTGGAGAGAGACCTGATGATCACATGGCGCTCGGTGAGTTGAGCAAAAAGATCGACCTTGCTCTGGCGAAAATTTCCCGCGAACACCGAGAGATTGTAATTCTCAAGGATGTGCAGGGGCTTTCCTACAGAGATATTGCGGATGTTTTAGGCTGCACCATGGGTACGGTGATGAGTCGTTTGTTTTATGCCCGTCAGAAATTGCAAACCCTTTTGAAAGATGAATATGAATCCCGATAAACAGAGCTTGTTATTATGGCTGGAGGATGAGCTCGATTCTGCAGAGCAAGTGAGTGTGGATGCGTGGGCTTCTGGTCAATCGAATTGGTTGGCAAAGCGTGAATCAGCGCGCGCATGGAAGCAAGCGCTGCGTGACGTTGTGCCCGCTTCTATCGAGCCGCCGTATCCGGAATTTTTCCAAGCCAAGTTGGAGCGTGCACTGCGCGTGCAATCGAGTGTTCCTCGACCCGTTGCCGAGTCGCAACGCTCTGCTGTTTGGTGGACAAAAGCGTGGATGCCTGCAAGTGTGGCCGCCGCCCTCGTTGCCGGATTTTTTGCTTCTGAAATGCGGCAGGAAACCAAGCCTGTGCAATCGCTGGTGATTTACACTCCGGAAGAAGGCGTAAAGGCTGAGTTCTTTGAAACCAGTCCAGCGGAAGGCACAGTGATTGTGCTGAATGGAGTCGCAGCCATCCCTGATGACTTTGAGGTTCCTGACACGGCGTCACTTGACCCAGCGGGCGCTCAAGGCGTCCCAGGCGATGGTTCTGCAGCTCCTACTGCTTCCGTATTGACTCCATAACGATCCATTTATGCAGCGATTTCTCTACTTTTTTCTCACTGTTTTTTTTCTTGTTTTTCCTGTGTGGGCAGATCGGGGAAGGGACGTGATTGGGCATGTGACAGTCTCGGTGATACACGCCAGCAATGATGAGGAGGAAGATAATATGAAGCAATTCAAGATGGTCGATGAGGAGACGCGGGCTCGATTGATCAAAGACCCACGGCTCAAGTTTACCCACTACCGTCAACTTGGATCTGACATCAAGCCGCTTTATCGCAGTTATGAAAACTGGGCGCAACCCCTGCCTCCATCGGACGAAATTCTGCTTCGTTTTGAAGCTCAAGCTCGCCCGTCCAAGGAGGTCACGCGCCTAGATCTCGAGTTGTGGCTGAGTCGGAAAAAAATCCTTAAATCAGGAGTCGCCCTGTCAGTGAATACTTCGATGTTTGTGCTCGGTCCTGAATGGCGGCAAGGGCGGATGATTTTGATTATTTCCCTTGCCCCCTTGGCGAGTCCTGTGCGATACTCAGCAAAATGAAAACATTCATTAGCCTCATCACTCTTTTCCCACTGTTTGCCCAGTCTCAGCTTGCTTTTGATTCTCTTCAAAAGGAGCTACACGCGCCTGCTGACGCGAACACCATTTTCTGCGATTTCTCTTTTGAAAATCGATCGGGAAAAGATGTCGAAATCACACGATACGAGCCAACATGCTCCTGCATGTCCGTGCAGATCAACAATAACGGCAAGCTCAAGTATGCTCCCGGTGAAAAGGGTATTATTCGTGCCAACTTCGACATGCAAAGCTATTCGGGTAAGGTCGATAAATTGGTCAATGTTTGGCTCAAGGGGGATCCCGAAGATAAGCCATCTCTCAACTTGGTAGTGATCGTTAACATACCTGTGCTGGTGGAGATTTCTCCGAAAACGGTAGAGTGGTCATCGAGCGAATCCATGTCGCCCAAAACGATCAAGATTAAGATGACTCATAGTGAACCGATTAAGGTGACTAGTGCTACCATTAGCAATCCCATTTTTACCGTTGAGCTCAAAACGATCAATGAGGGCAAGGAGTATGACTTGGTTGTCACGCCAGTAGGAAAGTCTGACAACAAGGTTGGTATTGGGACGATTTCGATCGAAACTGATTGCAAGATCGCCAAGCAACGTCGGCAAATGGCCTTTGCGATTGTGCGCAATGCGCCTGTCACCTCAGCGGTCACGAGCGGAGCACAACAAGGGCCTGCTCCGGTTGCGCCCGCTGGTTCTGTTGAGTGAGTTTGCGAGTGAAAGTTGCATGAAAGCGCTCGGACAAGCTGCCCTGTTAGGCGTCCTCACTGGTGTCGCAGGGCTCGCTACATGGAAAATTAAGGGCTCGCCAGATCGCACTGTGCCCTGTGAAATTTCTCAACTCAAAGAGGGGGAGATTTGCCTATCAACTGTGATGACTGAGTGGCAAAACAATGTTGTATGGGTCGATGCACGCCTGCGCAGTGATTGGATAAAAGATGGACTACCCGGCTCTTTGCTTATCACTACAGTAAGTGGTGAGAACTTTGATCAACTGCTTGAGCAAGCTGTTCCGAGCTTAGCAGAGGGAAAAAATGTGGTGGTCTATTGTAGTGACGTCGGTTGCGGTACTAGCCTAGAAATTGCGAAACGCATCCGAGAATTTGGTCTAGCACCTGAGGTGAAAGCGCTTCACGGTGGATGGAAAGCACTGCAACAAGCAGGTTTGATTCCGCCAAAGCCGTAAATCTATACCTCGGGTATGGTAATACGGGCAAGCCCATGAGTGTGAGCGTTCCATCAATGACTCCGCCGGTTAGCATGCCACGACCTAGGCGCAAATTAGTAATAAAGACGGTTAGGAAATGCCATTTTTTTTGTTTCGATTGATTCTATCATAAGTGGTGCGCTAACGCAGCATTTTGTCAATGTGAAGAATATAACCCAAAGTGGTTAACGACAGGTTTATTGATTGGCATTAGAATGCGTATATGAAATGGCTGTTGCTTTCGATTTTTTCTGTGTGCGGGATTTTCTCAGTAGCTGCTGAACAGGCAAGGGCTAAACCCACGCTTTTTATCATTGGGGATTCCACTGTGCGCAATAGCACACCAGGTCAATTCGGCTGGGGAGACCCAATGAAGTCCTTGTTCGATACCGCAAAAATTCACGTTGAAAATCATGCAATCGGTGGGCGCAGCAGTCGCACATTTCTTTCCGAGGGACGCTGGCAGTTGATCTTGGATCGCTTGAAGCCAGGAGATTTCGTGCTGATGCAATTTGGTCACAATGATGGTGGTCCCTTTGAAACGGGGCGTGCAAGGGCTTCGATTAAGGGAATCGGTGCAGAGACTAAAGATTTTGTGTTGGAAGCTACGGGAAAGACGGAGACCGTCATGAGTTTCGGTGCTTACATGCGCACGTACATTCAGCAAGCTCAGGCAAAAGGAGCTACGCCGATCGTGGTATCGCTGATTCCCCGCAATATATGGAAGAATGGAAAAATGATGCGCAATGACAAAGACTACGCGCTTTGGGCGTGCGAGGTTGCCGCGCAAACTGGAGCAGGCTATGTGAATTTCAATGATGTGCTGGCTCAAGAATATGAAAAGATCGGACAGGAAAAAACCAAGGTATTTTATGTGGAGGGAGATCACACACACACCAGCGGCACGGGTGCGCGCTTCCACGCAAGGATCCTTGCGCGTGAGCTGCGAGCACTCTCGTCGCCGAAGCTAGCAGCTTTTCTCTTGCCTGCGGTCGGCTCCCTGCAGTTGCCACCGCATTTTTCGGATCACATGGTGATGCAGCGTGATGTTCCGATCCGACTTTGGGGGTGGAGTGTGGCGGGCGATATGATCCGAGCTCGCATGGGAAAGAGCGAGACTCAGGTAAGTGCCGCTGCCGATGGCTCATGGGCGCTGGAGTTGCCCCCACTGTCGGCAGGTGGCCCGCATACCATTCGAGTGGATGATGGCAAGACGAATCTAACTTTTTCTGATGTGCTCGTAGGTGAGGTATGGCTCTGCGCGGGCCAATCCAACATGGACTTTACGATGGCGAAAACTCAGAATCGCTCTTACGCTGGAGTGAAAAATGCAGAGCAGGAGATCGCTGCTGCAAATCATCCTCAGCTGCGGATGTTCGCGGCAGATTGGCAAATGTCGGCAGATTTGCAAAGTTCGGTGGAGGGTGAGTGGAAGGTTTGCAGTCCGCAGACAGTTGGCGATTTTTCGGCGGTAGCTTATTTTTTCGGTCGGCAATTGCAGCTACAACTGAAGGTGCCCGTGGGCCTGATCACATGCGCTTACGGAGCCAGCACGGCGGAAGCTTGGATTCCTCGTGATCCTTTGGTGAAAGATCGTAACTTGAGACCATTGGTCGCGGCGTTTCACGAAAAATGCGCGAAGTTTGACGCTGACCCGACGATTTATGAAAAATACAGCATTGATTACGAGCGCTGGCAGAAGCAATGCAATGCCGCTCGTGCCGCGGGGAAAGCTGTGCCGCGTCAGCCTAGGCACCCTGACCCACGCCAAGATCAACACAACCCTGAGGTTCTCTACAATGGTATGATTGCTCCCGTGCAAGGATACTCGATTCAGGGCGCGATTTGGTATCAAGGAGAATCTAATGTAGATTCGCGTAAACTCTACCCAGCGCTGCAAAAAACGCTCATTGAGCAGTGGCGCGCGCTTTGGAATTGTGGCGATTTTCCCTTTTACTTTGTGCAGATCGCACCACGTTATGCGCCGAGCGATGGTACGGCGGGCAGTAAGCTTGCAGAGATGCGGGAGGCTCAGGCGACGAGCTTGCAAGTGCCAAATACCGGCATGGTCGTGACCACAGATTGTGGTGAGGCAGACGATGTGCATCCACGCGACAAGCAAACGGTTGGCTCTCGCTTGGCTTCCCTGGCGCTCGCGCAAACATACAAACAACCAGGTGTATTCCAAGGACCCACCTTGCGTGGCCTCACAGCAAGGCAGGGTGCTCTGGAGTTGCGCTTCGATCATGTCGGTGGTGGCTTAGATGCTCACAACGGCGCACTGCAACTTTTTACGATCGCTGGTAATGATGGGAAATTTTTTCCAGCTGAAGCAAGCATTGTTGGTGCTGATGCGGTGCTGGTGAAACATCCTGACGTGAGTGAACCGCGCTATGTGCGTTACGCTTGGTGCGATAATCCTGCGGCAGCAAATTTGCGTAACAAAGAGGGCTTCCCAGCCGCACCCTTTCGCAGTGATCCCGCCCATTGAGCTGAGGGCCTCAGATCGCGCGTTTTTGTCCTACCAAGCGTTCAATGATTGACGCTGGATGATTTCTCTGTATCGTAGCGCTGCTCAAACAAACGTTATGAAACAAACGATACTACCCTTTACCTTATTCGGTCTCGCGCTGATGACGATCTTGCCCGTGACTGCTGAAGAAAAAAAAGCTATGTTTACGATGACCACTGATACGCCGGCTGATGTGAAAGCCGTGCCCGCTGATGCCGAAAAAACTGCTTCAGGCCTTGCTTCTAAGGTCATGAAAGCAGGAGACGGAAAAGAATATCCAACAGCAGCAGATACCGTCGAGGTGCATTATGCAGGATGGACACTTGATGGGAAAATGTTCGACAGTTCGCTCAGTCGCGGACAGCCGATCAGCTTTCCCCTCAACGGAGTGATCAAAGGCTGGACCGAAGGAGTGCAGTTGATGACCGAGGGCGAGATTCGCCGCTTCTGGATTCCTGCTGATTTGGCCTATGGCGAAAACCCAGGTGGTGGCCGTCCGGGCGGAATGTTGGTCTTTGATGTGGAATTGCTCTCGATCAAATCCGCTCCCAAAGCTCCCGCAGATGTCAAAGCAGCTCCAGAAGATGCAGTGAAAACGGCTTCGGGACTGGCCTCGAAGGTGCTTGAGAAAGGCAAAGGAACCACTCATCCAGCTCCCACGGACAATGTCAGCGTGCATTATTCGGGATGGACTACGGATGGCAAATTGTTCGATAGCTCCGTGACTCGCGGCACTCCCGCGACATTTCCGCTCAACCGCGTGATCACAGGCTGGACCGAGGGTGTGCAACTCATGGTCGAGGGAGAAAAGCGTCGTTTTTGGATACCTGCTAAGCTGGCCTACGGTGATAATCCGCCTCCAGGTGCACCTGCGGGACTCTTGGTCTTCGATGTTGAATTGTTGAAAATCGTAAAATGATTTAATCATCAAATGCAATAAAAAAAAACCATTGCGGCATCTGCGGCACTGGGTTTTTTTGAACAATGGTTTCTGGGTAGAATCGCTTACTCGGTAGTATCGGTAGGCCGCATCGGCGGCGCATGGAACGCGGACAGCGATGTAGAAACGATAATCAGAGAATTTTTGCCACTGATGATGCTGATTTCCAGCTGAATTCAACGAAATACCGTTGTGGCGTGTCGCCGTGTTATCGCATCTACCGTATAATGAATGAGCTTCAGCCCTACATGTTTTTTTTGTAGTTATTTTGCAGTTCCGAGGGCAAATGAATTGCTTGCTGAAGAGAAGTGTTTACAATCCGCTGCATGCGCAGCTTGTTGATACTCACCATTTTTTTCAGTCTAATTAGCTCTAACGTTTTTGCTCAGAGTGTTGCCATGGCTGATGGACTTCGTAAGGAGTTTAAGGGCAAGCTGGATGTTTGGACACTAAGCTTGCGAGCGGCTACGACCAGAGAGGCTCAACAAAAGCTCTGGGATGAGCGCCCTGATGGTGATGAATATGCGAAAAAAATCTGGAGTAATCTGCGTGGCTCGCTGGAGCAAGAGGGCAGCTTGGATACGGCGAGCTGGTTGTTGAAATTGGTGCGTTCATTGCCAGTGGAAGACGTATCTCCTGAGAAGCAAGAATTTCGGACCGAGATCGTGCAGCAAGTGAGTGCAGTCGTCGAAAAACAACATTTACGCAGTCCTCGCCTTGCATCTATGTGCATGGGCTTAGTGGCTGTGGGCGATATGCGCTCGATGAAGTTGTTAGAGAGGATCGAGAAAGAAAATCCAGACCGCACGGTGCAAGGTGTGGCAGCACTGGGGGTTGCTATGTTATTAGAGAGCTTGAGTGATGATGTGAGGACGATGAAGCGTCGTCTGAATCTGATCCGCAAAGCGATCATTGAGAGTGCACATGTGGAGATCGATGGAGTGACGATCGCGAAGCTTGCTGATGATCAGCTATATGTGATCCGTTATCTCACCAAAGGACGTGAGGCCCCTGATTTGAAAGGCGTTGATGTGAGTGGCAATCCACTCAGCCTTTCTGATCTCAAGGGAAAAGTGGTGGTATTGGTATTCTGGAATACGGCCATGGACGACTTCGCGCGTTTTCTCGATATTCATCAAAAGCTAACGAAAAATATGGAGGGTAAAAATTTTGCTTTGATAGGCGTGACGAATGACAGCGCGACGACGTTGCGGGTGCTGCAAGCAAATGGCTCTCTACCATGGCGAAATATTTGCGATACGAATAGCACTCTAGCAAAACAGTATCGCGTGCAATCTCGACCGTTTGCCTATGTGCTCGATCAAAACCGAGTCATTCAATACATGGGCAATCCAGGCTCTTTCGCCGAGCTCACAGCGGATGCTCTAATGCTGAATCCTTGAGCTATCTCGCGCTGTCGTGTCGAGTGGAAAAATAACTGCATTTTCAAGTCGTTGCTTCCTTGCGGAGTTGCGAATCCAAATTATGCTCTGAAGCATGTCAGTATTTGTAACAATGATTCCAGCATGGTTAGCACAGACGACACCAACAGGTGGCTCAGGCTTTATGGGCATTCACATGGGCTACCTCCTTGTTATGGGCGGTACGATGTTGTTAAGCTTTTTGATATCCTCGACACTTAAGCGGCGGTTTCATGAGTATTCACAAATTCCGCTGCGCATTACGGGTGCTCAGGTCGCGGAGCTGATGTTGCGGCAAAATGGAATATACGACGTAAAGGTGATGCACACGCCAGGTCACCTGACTGATCATTATGACCCGACGAACAAGACGGTGAATTTGAGCGAAGCTGTGTATCATCAAAATAGTGTTGCTGCGGCTGCAGTTGCGGCTCATGAGTGCGGTCATGCTGTGCAGCATCAAACGGCCTATGCTTGGCTGGGTTTCCGCTCGCGGATGGTGCCTATGGTCAACATCGCAAGCCAGTTAATGAATGTAGTGATGCTACTTGGCGTGGTTGGTATGTTTGCGCTGGGCAATGGCGCGCTGATCTGGGTGATTGTCGCTTGCCTTGGTGTCACTACAGCATTTGCCTTGGTGACCTTGCCGGTGGAATTCGATGCGAGTCGCCGTGCGATGGTGTGGCTGGAAAGCAGTGGTCTGGCCAATAGCATGGAGCATGATCGCGCTAAAAATGCGCTTTTCTGGGCAGCCATGACTTATGTAGCCGGCGCCATCGGCTCAGCGGCGATGCTAGTTTACTACCTCATGCAAGTCATGGGTTCTCGTCGCGAGTAGTGAACAAACGTTAGCTTTCTTCCCAAGGGATATTTTTTCTTGGCACTCTCGATTTGCTGTGATAAAAATCTCTCTGAGGATGCGAAACTTTTTACAGAATCCCGCGTGGACGGAGGAAGACTTGGGAATCGCCCTGCCAGACTCGCTCCATGCGGTATCAGTCTGCTTGCCCACATGGAAAGCGATTGTTGATTACGAAGAGGGGCGTGATCGTGTGGTGCGCAAGATGCGAGTGGGATATCCACGTTTTTTTCGGCACCCTGCCGTCGAGAGGTTATTTGAAGTGGCGCGAAAGGAGTTGGCCGTGGAAGGTCACAATGTGGTGATTTTTCCCTCACGAGTCTCCGCTCAACGTGCCCAGCGCTATGTCGAAAGACGGGCCGAAGTGGCAACACGCGTCGCGAGCTTCCATGGCTTACAAGCTTTAATTGTACCTGAAAAAGCAGCGCAAACAGCTGTCGACTACTGGAGGTTTTCGGGCGAAGTTGTTAGCAGTCGTCAGGCGATGGACATACTCGATGGCAATACGCCGCCGTCTGGCAGATCGAAAATTTTACGCGCTAAAATTGGTCGGATCGTAGGTGCTGATAAGGATCAAATTTTCGTGTTTGCCAGTGGTATGGCAGCATGTACCTCGGTGCTCCGCAGCTTGCCAGGATTGCGCATGGGTAAGAAAACATTGCAGATTGAGTTCCCCTATGTCGATTGCCTAAAAGTGCAGGAAATGTTCGGTAATGGCGTGGTTTTCCTTAACGAGGGATCGGGTGAATTGCTCGATGAAGCCATCCATCGGATCCAACAGGGAGAATTTGCGGGTGTCTTTTTGGAGGTGCCTAGCAATCCACTACTGCGCACAGTGAATCTCGCACGCGTGGCGGAGGCATGTCGTGCTGGCAGCACACCGTTGATCATCGATGACTCTACGGCATGCCCGGGCAATATCGATGTACTGCGCTTTGCCGATGTGGTAACGACGAGTCTTACGAAGTGGATTTCTAGCTCAGGTGATGTGATGGCGGGCATGGCTGTGGTGCGCGAAGATAGTCTATTTAATGCCGATTTTTCCGTCGCACTGGCGGGAGAGGTATCAGAGTGCGCTCCACTCTATGCAGCAGATAGTCTTGCCCTTTTGGCGAATTTGAAAGAAAATGAAACGATCTGGAAAGCGGCGAACGAGTCAGGCCTAGCCCTTGCGCAGATGCTGGCGGCTCATCCCTCAGTGGAAAAAGTATGGCACCCTTCGTTGACTTGCCGCGCTGAGTATGATGCCATTCGTAAGCTCAACGGCGGCTACGGTGGTCTGCTCTCTTTTGTTTTGAAGTCGGCGAAAAAGACAGCGAAACTCTATGATTCCTTACCTTTTTGTAAGGGACCAAGTTTTGCCACTCCTTTCACCTTGATTTGTCCCTACGTATTACTCGCGCACTATCGTGAGCTCCCGTGGGCTGAAGGCTGTGGTGTGCCAGCGCATTTGATTCGCGTCAGCTTGGGCATGGAAGGTGCTGAGGCAATCTGCAAGGCTTTTGCAGAGGCTCTGGATGCACTGTAAATTTGAGATTTTCGACTTGCGCAAATTCACAAGTTTTTTACGCAAAGTCTCATATGCATATGAGCGTTGTTGATGTATTTTTATGCATCTCGTATGAACTCTATCGCAACAGCCCGATTTTCCAAGTTGTCACTTCGTGTAAATGAAACTAACGAAAACCATCACCTGTGGAATAACCGTGGCGTTTGGTGGTGTCATCTGACGATTCATCAGGCCGATGCTACGGCGAAGCGCTTACGATTTTCGCTAAAAACGCGAGAAATCGAAAAGGCCCGTGAGCGCCGTGATCGGATTTTTCAAAAGCTCGAAACTCTAGAAATTGCGGTTTGATTTCCTATGTCATTTCGCTGGATTATATGACGAAGTGACCTTCATCTGTTCTGCTCGCTAGGTGGATCATCGATTCGGAGGTTGAAGCTTGAGGTTTTGAAGATTTTTTACACGATGACCTTTTAAATGAGCCTCTCATACTTGATCTGTCAATTGTATAGCCTTGACCTGCGATCTAGTTTGCTGAATTAAATGAGTTTTGTAACGAGGAAATCGGTGCTTTAATTTGTACTAAAAATTGGTTCTGTACTATTTTTTGTATTTTTTTGTTGCATTTGTCATATATGAATGTAAACTTATAGTGCATGAAAAAAACTGCTACAGTCGTAATGAAGATCAACGATGGGAATGAAAACCATCATCTTTGGAACAATCGTGGAATCTGGTGGTGCCATGTAACGATTCATAAGACCGATGCCACATCGGAGCGGATGCGTTTTTCTCTTAAGACGAAGGATGTTGAGAAAGCACGTGAACGCCGCGATCGCATCTTTAAGAAGATTGCCGAGGTATACGATATTGCGGCGTAAGTAACTTGTTTTTTTGATAAAATCGCGCGAAAATGAATTGAGCTACTCCTCTTGGCGGATTTTTTGTAAAAATTAAAATCGAAATTGGCTAAATTATATAATTTTCTTGCCAAGTTGGTAAGAGTTAGGTTAGCCATACGGCGTCGTTCGGAGCGCTCTGCTCCCAGCGCGATTCAACCGAGCAAAAACGATTGTGGGATTTTGGGATGCTTTCAAACGATGGAGATTAGCTCAAAAGGGCCTGTCTTCGGGAAAAAAACGCCGGGTGTATGATGTGGAAGAGCGCATCTCATCGCTGCTAGGCAATGCCCTTTGGATCCACTGGTTGCTGTCCGCAGTTTTTGTGATCTGCTTTACCTTGCTGGTTGTGAATCAAGAACCGTCATCGACTTTGGCTGGTCAAGAGGCCAAATCAGCCTGTGCTTCTATTGCTCTCTCTCTGACCGCGTTGATGATGATCCGGATGAATCACCGTGACTTGTTGCGCAAAAATGGCGTGCTATTGCTGTTGTTAGGCGGGGTCTTGTTGCATGTCGTGCTGGTGCGTTTGATTTCCTATTGGGTCGATCTCAATGGAATGCAAGTGCAGTATAAACTACTATTGATTCCCTTTGCGCTGGCGCCGATGGTGCACTCGGTTTTGTTAGGACGACGAGCAGGAACGTTCAGTGCGGTATTTGTGAGCATGGCGGGAACTTTGTTAGTACCGTCTGACGAAGTGATTGTGTATTTGATCACGAGTCTGGCATGCGGCATTGCGGTGGTGATGCTTACGAGTCGGGTGCGTAAACGCGTGCAGTTGTTGCGCGCGGGCATTTATGCAGGTGCGCTAGCGCTGTTGTTCACGATTCTGTTTGGTAAGGTGTTGCATTTGGATCGCATGCCGCAGACGACGCAGATGATGTCGGATGGAACGATGTTTGTTGTCGCTTTTTCGGTCGGGTTCATTACTGCTCTCATCGTAAGTGGGTTGCTCCCTTTGCTTGAAGGGGCATTTTCTTTGACTACGAACATCAGTTGGCTAGAGTTGGCCGACTTGAACCACCCGCTACTCAAGCAAATGCAGCTCAATGCTCCGGGCACCTTTCACCATAGTTTGGTAGTGGCATCGCTGGCGGAATCTGCGGCGGAGGCAATCGGAGCTAATGCTGCATTGTGCCGCGCGAGCGCCTATTTTCATGATGTCGGAAAATTGAAAAAACCTGAGTATTTCATAGAGAATCAATCGGAGGGTATGGAGAATCCGCATGACCTGTTGACGCCGACAATGAGCGCCTTGGTAATCATCGCCCATGTGAAAGATGGGGTGGACATGGCCTTGAAGCATAAGCTCAATCACCGGATCATCGATGCGATTCTGGAGCATCACGGTGACTCGATGGTCTTTTATTTTTATCGCAAAGCGCAGGAGCAAAAAGCACTCGAACAAGATAAAGTGGGTAGGGGATTAGAGAACGTTGAAGATTTGCCGCAGATCGACGACAAAAACTTTCGTTACCCAGGCCCGCGTCCGCGCTCGAAGGAGACTGGTATTTTAAGTCTAGCAGATGCCATCGAAAGCGCTTCCCGTAGTCTAAAAAAACCGAACCCAATTAAGATTCGCGGACTTGTGGATGATATCGTAAAGTCGCGCTGGATCGATGGGCAGTTGGATGATTGCACTTTGACGTTACGCGATCTGACTCGTGTTAAGGAAAGCTTTGCGGCAACCCTACGCAGCATGATGCACAGCCGCATCAGCTACAATAAATCAGAAGAGGGCAGTGACCGCAAATCCTCTGGTGGAAAGAGTGCTGCAGATACGGCTCTGGGGCGTCAAATATTGTCTCCTGCCACTTCTGCTACGGCCTCTGATGTTTCTCCGTCATGAAGCTTCACATTGCAATCGATGTTCAAAATCACCAAGCAGAAGTTGATTTGTCTGCCGAGGTAATTGCCTTGTTGCATGCTGCGGCGCGAGATGCATGGCGCGATGTCGAGCTCGTTAAGCTCTCGGAGAATTCTGTGGATGACCTCGATGCTCTTGACATCGCCATGGTCGATCGCATGGAGTCGGATCGAGTGCACCGTGAGTTTATGGACATCGCTGGTGCTACAGATGTCATTACATTTCATCATGGTGAATTGCTGATTTGCCCCGATATTGCAAGGAGTCAAGCGGTTGAGTATGGCGAGCCAGTTTTGCGTGAATTACTCAGATACCTGGTCCATGGGATGTTGCACTTAGCGGGTTATCAGGATGCAGAGGCTGAAGATAGGTCATGCATGGAGGCCGTGCAGGAGCGCATGGTGGCCAGCTTGTGGGTTGGTCATTTTGGGCGCGAATTTGAGCGCAAATGAGCGCGAAACGAAAAAAATGCACTTTTTTGCAGAAAATTTCACTTTTTTTTCATTTCATGCTTGCCAGAGATTGAATCTCTGGTATCAACGCCGCCCCGCAACGCATCACCAACGTGCTGCATGCGCATTTAACGCGAATCTACGCAAACATCATGGCCCGCATTTTCGGTATAGAAATTCCAAATGAGAAGCGCATCGAAGCTTCTCTTCCCTTCATTTATGGTATCGGTCGCCCGACAGCCACGAAAATCCTTGAGCAAGCCGGGATCGATCCCGACATCCGCACCGGACAGCTTTCCGAGGAACAACTCGTGAAAATCGCTCAAGCGATCCAGAGCAATGGCATTGCGATCGAAGGTGACCTTCGTCGTGAGCGTCAGGTTTCTCTGAAGCGCCTGACATCCATCAACTGCCATCGTGGCATCCGTCACAAGCGTGGTTTGCCCGTACGTGGTCAGCGCACCCGCACCAATGCTCGCACCCGCAAAGGTAAGAAGAAAACCGTTGGTGTTAAAAAATAACTAGATCTTGATTACTATGTCCGAGGAAAACAACAATTCGATTGAACCACAAGCTGCCGCAGTAGCAGAAGCTCCAGTCGTAGCACCAGCCGCCGAGGTTGTTGCTCCGAAAAAAGATGAGCGTCGCGATATTTTCGCTGAAATCGCCGGTGGCGAGGAGCAAGTGATTAAAATTCACAAAGCGAAGGGTTCAAAAAACATCGCTAAGGGGATCGTGCACGTCACATCCACATTCAACAACACTCTCGTTTCCGTCACTGACGCCTTGGGCAATGCCCTCGGTTGGTCCAGCGCTGGCAAAATGGGCTTCAAAGGTTCCCGCAAGAGCACAGCTTATGCTGCTCAAGTGGTTTGCCAAGATGCCTGCCGTCAAGCAATGGGTCACGGTCTCCGCGAAGCTGAAGTCCGGGTCAAAGGACCGGGTTCAGGTCGTGAGTCCGCTGTCCGTGCCGTGCAAACCATCGGTATTGAAATCATTTCGATCGACGACGTGACTCCCGTTCCACACAACGGTTGCCGCCCGAAAAAAGCTCGTCGCGTCTAATTCTACACACTTACTATTACCAAGATCATGGCACGTTACACAGGTCCACGCACACGAATCAGCCGCCGCTTCGGTGTGCCTTTGTTTGGTTCGAACAAATCACTCGAGCGTCGCAACTTCCCACCCGGTCAGCACGGTATCCGCGCTGGTCGTAAGAAGAAAAGCGAATACTCGGTAGCTCTCGGCGAAAAGCAGAAGCTCCGTTTCCAATACGGTGTATTGGAAAAACAATTCCGAGGTTACTACGAAGAGGCGGCTCGCCGTCGTGGCATTACTGGTGAAATCATTCTTCAATTGCTAGAGCTCCGTCTCGATAATGTTTGCTACCGCCTCGGCTTTGGCAACTCCCGTCAGGCTGCTCGTCAGCTCGTCAATCACGGCCACGTTCTTGTCAACGGGCACGTTGTTGACATTGCTAGTTACCAGTGCAAAGCTGGTGATGTGATCAAGCTTGGTGCAAAACCATCTTCGCAACAACTCGGCCTGCGCATGCTCGATCTAACTCAAGCAGTGCCTTTGGTGGATTGGTTGACTCTGGATCGCTCCAACCTCACTGGTAGTGTTTCTCGCGTGCCTGAGCGTTCGGACGTAGATCCAATGGTCAACGAGCAGTTGATCGTGGAGCTTTACTCCCGCTAATTGCAGCGCGCGCGCTCAATGCAAATAAACCTTGTGGCTCACGCCACGAGGTTTTTTTGTGGGCTGATGATAGAGATCAAAATCTGATTATTCAGCAAGCGGATACTATCCGCGGCGATTACCAATCAACCCGTGGTGCGGAGGCCGGAGGCGATGGCGTTGATCGATAGGAGTAGCTTGGGCAGAATTTGCTCGGCGAGTTCGTTGTTCTCATGGCTTTGAGCCTGTCGCCAATCGCCCAGTAATGCGACTTGTTGGGCGTGCAATACGGCGAGTGGTTCATCGCGGATGGCCAAGGTTTTTGCCATGCGCGGGCGGCGGGTCTCCATGCCTCCATCAAACAGGGCTGCGAGTTGTTCCTTGGTGCGTTCAAATTCCTCGGTAATGAGGCCCATGAAATTAATGCGCAAGGCTTCGTCGAGAACCAAGGTGGCGTAGTCGGCCATGATTTCTGGGTTGGCGGAGTGTAGGTTGGTTTCGACGTTGGTGAATAGGTAGGACAGGAATGGGATTTCGAGCAAGGCTTCTTTGAGTGCGGCAAATTCCTGGGGTTGCTGGCGATGAAGTTCTTCGAGGGCGGCGCCGACGCCGAACCAGCCGGGCAGGTAGAATCGAGCTTGTGTCCAGGAGAAAACCCAGGGGATAGCGCGGAGATCGGCGATGCTGTGGCCTTTTTTGCCTGTTCTGCGCGCAGGGCGCGATCCAATACGGGCATTTTCTAAAGCATCGATAGGTGTGACTTGGCGGTAGAAGTCGATGAAGCCGGGTTTTCGCAAAAATCCTTGGTAGGCTAATGTACTGGTATTGGAAAGATGGTTCAACAAGCGGAAAAGCTGGTCGTTTTTACTCGGTACAGGGCTGTGGCTGTGATGGGCGGTGGTAACAGCGGCTCCGGCGAGGAGGAGCTCAAGGTTGTAAGTGGCGTTGGCCAAATTGGCGTATTTTTGGGCAATGGTTTCGCCTTGTTCAGTCATGCGGAAGCCGCCAGACATGGAGCCGTGGGGTAATGATGCCATGAACCAGTGGGTAGGACCTGCTCCGCGTGAAATGGTGCCGCCGCGACCATGGAAGTAGCGGAAATGAAGTTGAAATTGCTTAGCGGTATCGGTGAGGCGAGTTTCGGCACGATGAAGAGCCCATTGAGCAGCGAGGATGCCGCAATCTTTATTTGAGTCCGAGTAACCGAGCATGATTTGTTGGGCGGCTGGACCAGCAGTGCAGGCGAGGCCGGTGCAACTGCGGTGACGGTTGAGGATGGAGCGCATGACGATGTCGTGGGCGAGATATTGCTCCATGATTTGCGGTGAATGATCGAGATCGTCCATGGTCTCGAAGAGTGGCACTACTTCGAGCGGGCACCAGAGGCCAGCGGCATCTTGTTCCATAAGTCCCGCCTCGCGAGCGAGGATGAAAACGCCGAGAAGATCACTGACTTGGCGGGTCATGGATACGATCAGAGCACCGATGCCTGATGAGCCATTGCTACGACGATGCGCGGCAACGACGCGGTAGGCTTGAAGAACAAGCTGGGCTTGCTCGCCAGCGATGGCGGTATCGTGCAAAAAGGGGCGCGCAGACCGGAGCTCGTTTGCGAGGAATTCGACGCGTTTGCTCTCCTCCCATTGCGCGTAGTTTTCGCCATCGGCAATGCCAGCAGTGTGGAGGAGTTGGGCGATGGCTTGATCGTGAAATTCTGAGTTTTGGCGGATATCAAGGGTCGCAAGGTGAAAGCCGAAAATTTGCAGCTTGTGGCGTAGCGGACGAATGTGTTCCTCGACGATCAATTCACAGCCATTGGTGGAAATGGTACGGGCGATGAGCTCGAGATCGGCGTCGACTTGCTCGGGGCATTGGTAGATGCAGAGGGTGCCGTCCATTTCCTCGGCATGCTTGATGGCGAGCATCATGAGCGAGGCTAACTGCCGCCATGGTTCTTCGCCGAAGCGGTCAAAAATGTCAGAGGTTAGTTCTTCGGGAAGTGCTGCGGCGAGTTCTTGAATGCGGTTTTTCATTTCCGCAGGCACTTGATTGAGGTGCAGCGAAAGGGTGAGCGTTTGTGAGAGCTGGGAGAGTTCGCGTTGGAGAAGTTGGAAGGCACCGCGGCGGAGTAGCTTGAGGGCTTTTTCGGTGACCTCGGGGGTGACGAGTGGGTGACCATCGCGGTCGCCGCCAATCCATGTGCCAAAACTCAGACGCGGGATGTTTCCGGCAGCGCGGAGAAGATCGAGAGGGAAGCCGGCATCGCGCCAAGCCTCGGTGAAGTGGAGATCGAGACGATCAAGGGCGGCGGGAAAGAGATCGCGCAAGTAGTGAATTGCGTCTCGCAGTTCGCGAAAAATATCGGGTCGGGTGAGGTGAATTTCGCCGGTGCGCCAAAGAGTTTGCAAGGCGGTGACGATGCGATCACGAATGCGGCGCTTTTCACGGTTGGTGAATTTGGGGAACTCGTAGCGCACCAGTTCGTCATACAAGGCGCGATGGCGCTCACGCACGGAGGCTCGTTTGGCCTCGGTGGGGTGGGCCGTGAGTACGGGTTGTACGTCTACTTCTGCTAAGACCGAAAGGATTTGCTCGGGGGTGAGGCCGATGTTTTGCATGTCGCGCAGCGCCTGGGGCCAGAGACCGCGAATCGAGGTTGCTCCAAGTTCTTTTTCGCGCTCACGACGAATGGCGGCTGCTACGCGTTCCTCGACCATGTTGAGGAGCTGAAAACCGATCGAATAGAGTTGTTGGATACCTTCGGGTGGGGTCTCGTCAGGAACCTCTTGCTCCGACCAAGGAAGGTAGGGGAGAAGCTTGTCTTCACCGAGGCCTTTGAGCGCGTCGCCGAGACATCCGACGAGAAATGTTAGGGTTTCGTCAATGAGTTCGAAGCCCTCGAGGCGAAGACGTTGGCGAGCGATTGGTTCTTGATGCACAAAGAGAATTTCGGTTAGATGAGAGAAAATAGATAGGCGTAATTTGCCGAGGTATAACTAAGCAAGCAACGTGCCGATTTCGCGGAAATGAGCGCATGGATATTCTAAATCAAGTGGCCCGAAGTGTCGAGAGCGATGCATTGCATGACGAGCAATTTTGCGCCGATGAGGTGAATTGGGGAATGATACATGATTACTTGGCGGCAGGTTGGCTCAGAAATTTTTTGCGTGTTTCTGCTGCGGCAATCAGTTGTCTAGCTTGGCTGATGCTATCGAGTAGCGCCTGTGATTCATTTTCATACTGCCGAGCTTTAGCGTAGCCACCCTTGTCTGGAACGACCTCGGGATTGCTGTAACGGTTTCCATAGGAATCGTAGCTGTTACGGTAAATGGTTCTTGTGCGCGATCGCTCGATCAGGGCATTGTGCAAAAGATTTTGGCGTCGAGTTTGGGCATCGCTAATTTTAAGCTGCATCATGTTGATGTAGCCGTCGATTTTGGCGATGGAGAGCTCGTTGGCGTCGATTTTTTCAGACAATTCAGATCTGGTTTTTGCTTGGCTCTCAAGCTCACGTGCGATGGCTTGCTCGGCGGCGATGGCTAATTGTTGTTCGCGTTTCTTTTGCTCTTCTGCCTTAGTGAAATTAAATTGGTATTTTTTTTGAAGGTCGGATGGCAAGCGTTCAAATGCAATGCGACCTACGCCTCCCGCATGATTGATTTTGATGCCAACGGCATCGTGGCTGACGATGGTGACATCATTGTATTCACGACCATCGCGCGTGGTAAGCTTTTTCAATTTCTGTGATTCTGCCTGCGCTGTCATGGCGATCATCAAAAAGAGAAATACTACATTTAGTTTCATAGAATCGATCTAGCAGAATGGAACGAGCTGGTCAATCAAATATATAGTTTGTCTGAAAGTATATCAATTCCTATCTTCACAAGCAGTATGGTATAAGGCGGCGCAACTTTTTTCTATAAAAGTTTTTAGAATGGATTTGAAGGTTGATTTCAAGCGGTTAGTTTTTGATGGTTTGGGATGTTAAGGATGCGGTTTGGCGATTGAGAGTGAGATGGGTTTTGCCTGCTTCCCATTCTTCAGAGGTTTCCATGACGATGGGCGTGACGAGGAGCAGGGTTGAGTCTTCGTTAGGAAATAGTCCTGCTACACCTGGGCGCCGTTTAATCTGGCGGTTGAGGTTATCGCACATGTTAGAGGCGAAGTTCCACAATGATTCCGATGACCGAGATATTGCAGATATTCACTGCGCCGCGTTACTGGCAAAGCGGATTCTGGAAGAGTTACTTAACGCAGAAGTTTTAAGAGGAAAGCCTGACAAGGTCAGAGAATGGGAACGATGGCGAAACATCTCAGTTCTAGAAGAAAAAGAGGGGATGCTTGACTCAAGCCTCGCGTCTTCTTAACCTCGTTTGAGTTTTTCTGCGACTCGCTGCGTTCCTTGGTGCTTGTCGATGATTTTCAGACGAAGCCACGTAGCAATAAATCCGTGAGTTGATACACTCTGCTTAAGCAGCTTCACACCTTTGCGTTTCCGCGTATTGAGAGTAGCGGGCACGATGGATTATATCTTTCTGAAGCGGATCAGGTATAATGATGTTTTTCAAAGCTCTGATCATTTCCTCAAGCGTATGCTGTATCTGCGAGGTGGGCGATGCAGTGCTGCGACCAAGTTTCGAGGCGGTCAAACATTTCTCCGCGCAGTATGGCAAGGGGAGTGAACGCGAGGTCGGTTAGGGCGTCTTCGCGCGATTGCACATCGGTGTTTTCGAGATCAACGAGATGGACTACGCCGAGGTGCACTTGGCCGACGGGGTTGCTGTCGTCGTTGAGGAGTGCGATGATGCGCGTGGTGCGATGGCTGCCGATGATGAGTTCCTCTTCTAGTTCGCGGGTGACGGCGGCAAAATAGGCCTCAGGGCCGACGCGGCCATTTCCTGTATCGATCGGATTGATGTGGCCACCCACACCGACAGAAATTTTCGCATGCAGACGGCTTTCGCCGCCGGATTTACCGCGTGTGTAGTGGAGGATCTGATCTCCGCATCGGAAGACGCAGTAGGGGATCAATTGCTTGTGGCTGGGATCGTCTTCGGCTGCGCCACGATCTAAGAAAAAGTGGTTTTGCGGGTCAAGTAAGCGCGCCATGGCGGCATCGATGCCTTCCGTAATGATGCCATGAAACATGCCTATTTCCTCAAGGAGGGAGCGACGGACAACGAGAACTTCTTCACCAGCGTATTTAGACATGAGATTGGGTGCCTCGCGAGGTTGGATCAGCAGCGGGCGCGCCGCAGACTAGTGCGCGCGGCTCCCTCGCGGCAAGCGGCATTTGCGGCAGGGATGATTTTTTTCTCAAATCTCACATCATTCTCTTGTCAAACGGATTGGTCAGGGGTAGATAACTCGCATGTCACTATTATCCGATGACTCCGCTGTGATGGTAAAAACCCGCGAGCTTTGTGCTACGATTGCGGAAGATGCCACATTCCAAGCTCTCACTGACCGCGTGGAAGCATTTCTTGAAAACGATGAAGCGCGCTTGCAATACCAAGCAGTGAATGAAAAAGGCGAGGATCTGCATCAAAAGCAGAATTCTGGCATTGAGCTCTCGGCTCGTGAGATCAAGGACTTCGAAGAAGCCCGCGATGCGCTGCTCGCCAACGATGTTGCTCGTAGCTTCCTCGAAGCTCAACGCGAATTGGAAACCCTGCAACGCTCGATCGGCAAATATGTTGGACTTACGCTGGAACTCGGTCAGGTGCCAACAGCGGAAGATTTCGCTCAAGCTCAAGGCGGTGGTTGCTGCGGTGGCGGCGGCGGCGGCGGCTGCGGTTGCTAAGCTGAAAAATGTCCTTGCATGGCGGCAGAACGATTATCAATTCCTCAGTATGCAATGGCACTTGCTCATGTGGCGAGCCTGCGCTCCGAGGACCCTTTCCGAAAGGTTGGGGCTGCTGCATTGGATCACGATAACCGGGTGATTGCTACCGCCTACAATGGCTTGGCCCCCGGTTTCGTAGCTCCTCTCGGTTTCTGGGAAGACCGGGAAAAACGGCAAAAATTCATGCTTCATGCCGAAGTGAATCTTTGCAGTCTGTTCAAGCGTGGTGAGGCAAAGATAGTTGCCACTACCACCATGCCTTGCACCGCCTGTATGCAAACACTGTGTGCCTATGGCATAAAGGAGGTGTATTACCGAGATGTCTACCAACAATCCGATGCGCCAGAAATCGCCGAAACCTACGGCGTGAAGCTGATGCAAGTCGCAGATTTTCCTCATGCATGAGGGGTGCAACTGAAAGTATTGGTCAGGTCCGTAACTCTTCGCAATTTGCTCGCTTCAGAGCAATGGGCTTTGTCAGCAACTGAATCCACTGTTAGAACTGAGCATTGATAAAGAAATGACTCGAGCAGAGACGCGGAGATTTGCCTTTTAAATCAAAAAAATAACCAAGTAACTTCGGCCTTTTTCTCAGCTCTGAAATTTCTCAATTCTGAAAACTTGTGCGCCGCAGCCCAGGCGTAGGCGTAGGCGTAGGCG
>DBCO01000001.1:30050-40475 GCA_002293145.1 Akkermansiaceae bacterium UBA956
ATTCTGTTTCAATTTGCCTCCATCACGCGTGCTTTTGCAATGTTATGGAATCTAGGCCAGCTTTAAATTTTTGTAAGTATGACGATTGACCAATAGTTTCAGTTACGCCCACGCCTGAGTGGCAATTGGCTTTAAATGACGCCAAGGTCTTTACCGGCTTTGACAAATGCATCAATCCCTTTGTCGAGTTGCTCACGAGTATGTGCGGCGCTGATTTGTGTGCGAATGCGTGCTTTTCCTTGGGGCACGACGGGAAAGAAGAAACCGATGGCGTAAACACCGTAGTCTAACAATTTTTCAGAAAAACGTTGAGATAATGCGGCGTCACCGAGCATCACAGGAGTGATCGGGTGGTCTTTTCCTGCGATGGTAAATCCTGTTTGCTCCATGGCACTGCGGAAGTATGCGCTATTCTCTTTCACGCGATCAGCCAGTTCGGTTGATTCTTCTAAGAGATCAAAAACGGCGAGGGATGCTGCAGCGATCACGGGTGCAACACTGTTAGAAAATAAGTAAGGGCGTGAGCGCTGACGCAAAAGCTCGATGATTTCTTTTTTGCCAGAAGTGTATCCGCCCGATGCTCCGCCTAGGGCCTTGCCAAGTGTGCCGGTGGTGATGTCGATTTTGCCAAAAAGTCCGCAATGCTCATGAGTGCCACGACCTTTTGTGCCCAAAAATCCCGTCGCATGGCAGTCATCAAAATGCACAATCGCATTGTATTTTTCTGCTAAGGCATGCACCTCATCGAGTTGGGCAATGATGCCATCCATGGAAAATACGCCATCGGTAGTGATGAGCTTGAACCGAGCACCAACGGC
The DNA here is from genome assembly GCA_002293145.1 of Akkermansiaceae bacterium UBA956. Lineage (GTDB taxonomy): Bacteria > Verrucomicrobiota > Verrucomicrobiia > Verrucomicrobiales > Akkermansiaceae > UBA956. The sequence continues at coordinate 30,869 of DBCO01000001.1, forward strand.
ATCGGCTTGTTGCAGTTGTTTTTCCAGATCAAGCATGTCGTTATTTGCGTAACGATAGCGTTTGGCTTTGCAAAGACGAACACCATCGATGATCGATGCGTGATTGAGTGAGTCGGAAATTACGGCGTCTGCTTCCGTCAATAATACTTCAAACAATCCACCGTTGGCATCGAAGCAACTGGGATAGAGAATGGTATCTTCCGTTCCGAGGAAATGGGAGATCCGATCTTCGAGTTGCTTGTGCTGGCTCTGTGTTCCACAAATGAAGCGAACCGAGGCCATGCCGAATCCCCAACGAGAGAGTGATTTTGTTGCAGCTTCGACTACTTTTGGATGATTAGCGAGGCCCAAATAGTTATTGGCACACATATTGATGACCTCGCTGCCATCATCCAATGTAATGCTGGCATTCTGTGAACTAGCGATCGAGCGCTCCGACTTGTAGAGCCCGTCTGCCTGAATCTGCGTGAGAATATCCTGATAATGTCCGATTTGCTGTGCTGTTATCACGAGCAAAGCTAGAAGAAAATGCCGAAAGAATCAAAGAAAAAATGCTAATTCTTGCGCTTTTTGCTAGTACAATCGGATTACTCGATGGTCACAGGTGTGCCTACTTTTACCTTGCTAAAAACTTCGGGCATGGCCTTGTAGTAGCCACGAATGCAGCCGTGTGATGCCGGATAGCGCGGCACAATGCCGGTGTGGTGTCCGATGCCATCCCAAGTGAAGCGCATCCAGTATTTCATAGGAGCGCCTGCGAAACGACCACCTTCTGGAACGGGGTCCACGCGGCTATCGGCATCGCGGCTCACCAAATCTCCTGATGCATCGTAGATTTTGCCATAGGTAGCTGATTTTTTATCGGCGATTTTTTCAAGCACCATAAATCGACCACGTGGAGTGGGGTGAGATCTGCGACCGCTCGAAATCGGGTAATCAATAACTACGGTATCGCCATTCATCAGCTTACCGCGCTGCGTATCAAGATTAAGAACGATGCGTGAATTGGAATCATCTGTCGCGGCGAAAAGCTCTTGGTTTTTATAAATGTTGTAGGTTTTTGGATAGGCGGGCTCGGCCGTGAAATGCTCGTAGGTCCCGGCTGGAAAAGGATTCACGAATTGTGCCTTTTCCGTGCCTTTTTTGGCTTCTTCTTCCTTTTTGGCATCATTGCCGCAGCTGGTAAGGGCAATCATTATTGCCATTATGGAGCTTATGGGGAATATAAGTTTTTTGCACATGCGGGCAGAACCGTTATCGGCAGAATGAGAGTTTTGCAAGCAAAAGTTTGTGCAAAAAGTGTGGAAGATTTGCCTTACTACTGGGCGATTCGATGAAAAACTGCCGAAGCCATTTGACAAAGTAAAGCGGAGCGTTAAGATCAGTTCCGTAACTACATTATTTATGGATCTTAATTTACTTAAAGTTGTGCACCTTGCTGGCGCGTTTGGCGTTTTTATGGCTCTCGGAGCTATTTATTTCGGCGCACAGGAGAGCTGTCGCAAATGTGCTTCGATGCTGCATGGCATCTCGCTGTTGCTTTTGTTTCTCGTGGGCTTCGCTTCGCTAGGCAAACCGCCGATGGAGTTGCATTATTGGAAAATCAAGATTGTGTTGTGGCTTTTCCTCGGTGTCGCTCCTGTTTTGGCACGCAAAAAATACAATGCCGATTTCGGCATTGTTGGTTCTCACGTTGGTAGTAGGCGTATTGGCGGCCTATTTGGGCGTGATGAAGCCATTCTGAATATCGTGAGGAAAAATCCGCAAGAAATGGTTTGCAAAGTTTAACTTTTACCGTAAAAAACTGCTCGCGAATTTTGATCGCTGCTTTTCACTTACCACATCATGGACTTAGACCTTATAGACGTTCACTTCGATCTGCGAGAAATCAAGCCGCGCGAGTTGGAGGAGATTTTGGAAGATCCTTTCGGCGTGCGTTTTTTACCGGATATTGAGCGCGCGGACGGCGAATCTCGCTATTACGCGCTGGGCCGCACGGTGGGTGGTCGTCAACTTTTTGTTTGTTTCTGGACCGATGGTAAGACCACGCGTGTCATTGCAGCTCGCGCAATGACGGAAAACGAAACTCGCTACTATGAGCGCCGATACGCGGCCATTAAATGATTTTCCTATGAACTCGATATCCAATTGGTCACAAATTCCGGTGTTCGCCGATGAACAAGCTGAAGCGCAGTTTTGGGAGAATCACGAACTCGATGCTCGTTTGATGCAGGCATGTGTGCATGAACCCGACTCGCGTGAATCCACGACTATCACGCTTCGCTTCGACCCTCGTATGCTTTCACGCATCAAACGCGTGGCTCGCTCGCGCTACTTAAATTACCAGTCCATGATGAAACAGTGGCTTGCAGAGCGCTTGGAGGAAGAAATCCGTCGACAGGATTCCGTCAATCGCTGATTTTTGCAGACTCATGAAGCTCCCCACAGCAGCGCGTTCACCTTGGTTATGGCTGACGGCCTATTTACTTTGGTTTTCGACACTGTGGTATCTATCTTCTGGCCCTGTTCCCGTCAAAACTGGGGTGGAAATTCCTCATCTCGATAAAGTTGCGCACTTTGGCTATTTTTTTGGTGGTTCTGGTCTGCTCTCGGCATTTTTGTTTCGCAGACAAGCTAGCGAACCAGACTGGCTACGTATTTTCACCATCGTGATCTTACTGATGACAGCCATTGGTTGTCTCGATGAGTTTCATCAATCTTGGGTGCCAATACGCACGGGCAATGACTCACAAGATCTCACCGCAGATATTCTTGGTAGCATCGCGGGCTTTTACGTATTCAAGCGTTTGCATCGCTTACTAGCCTAAACAGGCGACTATTTCAGTAATTCAGCAAGAAACGGAGCAGTGCGCGAGGTTTGAGAGCGGGCAACGAGTTCAGGCGGGCCCTGAGCGACGATTTCCCCACCATCAGCACCGGCCTCGGGTCCGACATCGATGATCCAGTCTGCCTCGGCAGCAACGGCCATGTGATGCTCGATGACGACAACCGTGTGCCCTTCATCGACCATGCGCTGAAGGACATCGATCAGGCGTCGAACGTCTTCGAGGTGCAGTCCTACGGTGGGCTCCTCGATCAAATACAAATTGCCCTTGGCGTTTTTCAGGTTGGCCATACGTTTGCGCAGTGAGCGTCCGCGAGCGATTTCGCTGATGAGCTTGATGCGCTGAGCTTCACCACCAGAAAGGGTTGGGGAGGCTTGACCAAGGGTAAGGTAGCCGAGCCCAGTTTCATTGAGCAGACGCAAGGGCTCAGCAAGGCGGCTGTGGGTTTCAAAAAAGCGTGCGGCTTCCTCGATGGGCATGGCCAGCACGTCGGCGATGGATTGGCCCTTGTAAGTGACTTCGAGGGTTGCACTGTTGTAGCGTTTCCCTTGGCATGTTTCACAGGGAATCCAGGCGGATGGGAGAAAATCCATTTCCAACTTTATGCGACCATTACCCTTGCATTCTTCGCAGCGACCACCCTCGGTATTGAAGGAAAATCTAGTAGCTTCAAAGCCTCTTGCCCGGGCCTCCGGCAGCTGCGCGAATACCTTACGAATTTCGTCGAAGATGCCAACATAGGTAGCTGGACAGGAGCGAGATGTTTTGCCGATTGGTGATTGATCAACTTCATAAACGGCATCGATTAGCTCCATGTTGAGCGCTTTCGTATAGCCTGTAGCAGTTTTTTTGTTAGGCTTGTCCTTTCTGGCCGCAGGCGCGAGGCAGCCGTGCATGAGAGAAGATTTTCCTGATCCAGAAACGCCAGTGAGGACTGTGAGGCAGCCTACGGGAATGGTGACCGAGACGTTTTTGAGATTGTTCACGGAGCAACCGCTGAGTGAGAGAAACGCTTGCTTTTTGTCAACGGGACGGCGTTTACCACGGCTTGGGTGAATGATTTTCATCGACATCGCGCGCAAGGTGGGCGAGTGCACGATGCTCTTTGCGGAGTGTTTTTTCCCCAGTCGTGGCGGTTTACCTTCATAGACGATTTGTCCACCGAGCCGGCCTGCGGCAGGACCGAGATCGATCAACCAATCGGCGCGGGCGATGGTGTCCTCATCATGCTCGACGATCACTAACGAATTTCCGCGATCGCGTAACGACACGAGTGTATCAATCAATGCTGCATTGTCGCGCGGATGCAAGCCGATGGTAGGTTCATCTAACACGTAAAGAACACCGCGCAAGTTCGAGCCAAGTTGTGCAGCAAGCCGAATGCGCTGACTTTCGCCGCCTGAGAGAGTGCGTGCAGAGCGGCTGAGTTGTAGGTAGCCAAGGCCGACTTTGCTCAGGAATTGCAGGCGTTGATGAATCTCAGGGATGATGTCGCGTGCAATCATTTGCTGCCTTTTTTCGGTGAATTTCAATGCTGAAAAATGCTCTGCGGCCTCTTGAATCGAGCGTTGTGCGATGGCCTCAATTGCGACATCGGCGACTTGCACTTGACGCGAGTGCAAATGCAGCCGGGCTCCTTCACAGGTTGGGCAACTCACCAAATCCTCGGAATCCATCCGCTCTAACGAACGCTCTTCATCGACCTCAGCAGCGAGTAGTGAATCAAAGCGGGAGAGGTCTAACGAATGTCGTTTGCGTGGCACCAAACCGTAGCCTCGGCAGTCGGTGCACCAACCATGAGGTGAGTTGAATGAAAAATGTCGGGGATCGAGATCTTCGTAGGATGTGCCACACGTTGCGCACGATTGCGAAGAGGAGAGAATATGAAATTTTTTCTCAGATGTTAGAATGCGCACCGAGCCTTTGCCGACTTTGAGCGACTCTTCGAGCTTGGCGGCGATGGGATCTTTGGTCGACAAAAACTCGATGATCATCACATCGACATCGTGCTCTTTGAAGCGTTCCAGTCGCTGGAAGTTTTCAGCTGGGATCAAGTGCTTATCAGCAAGCATCATGGTGTAGCCATGCTTGAGTGCCCACTCGGCAACCTCATTGTGATAGCCCTTTCGACCGCGAATGAGTGGCGCAAAAAGTTTCACCGGGCCCTTGCTGAGTGCGCTGCGAATGCTCTGCTCCATCGAGCTGATCGATTGTTTTTCGACAGGTTTTTCGCAGCAGTATCGTGTCCCGAGTTTTGCATAGAGGAGACGGATGAAATTCCAGACCTCGGTGATGGTGGCGACGGTGGATTTTCCGCCGCCTTGTGAAATACGTTGCTCAATGGCAACCGTGGGCGGCAGTCCGCTGAGGTGATCGATCTCCGGTTTCTCTAACTGATCCGCGAATTGCCGTGCATAGGCAGACATGGAATCGAGGAAACGGCGTTGCCCCTCGGCGAAGAGAATGTCGAAGGCGAGAGTGGATTTTCCTGAGCCGCTGAGCCCTGAGATGACGACAAATTGATCGCGCGGAATGTTAAGCGAGATATTCTTAAGATTGTGGTGTCGAGCCCCGCGCAGAGAAATTTCGTTAGCTAAAATTGCTGGTTTGGTTGCGCGAGGAGCACTTGTGGTAGCGGCGCAACGCAGCCCAAGTTTGCTGCGCAAATAGAGAGCTGTTTCCGAGTTTGTGGCGGCGATTTCTTCTGGAGTGCCAGCGCCGACGATGCGCCCGCCATCAGCACCAGCAGCTGGTCCGAGATCAATTAACCAATCAGCTGCGGCCATGACGTCGAGTTGGTGCTCGATGACGAGCAGGCTGTTACCCGCCTTGACGAGTTGCTGGAAGACATCGAGCAAGGTGGCAATGTCTGAGAAATGCAGTCCTGTCGTTGGCTCATCAAGGATCAACAATTTGTTTTGATGAGCCTTGGGATCAAGAAGTTGGCAGAGCTTCAAGCGCTGTGATTCGCCACCGCTGAGGGTATTGAGCGGCTGACCGAGACGCAAGTATCCCAGGCCGACGCGGGCTAATGGCTGCAGGAGATCACATGTTTTTGTGGCTAGGGAAATGCATTTTTTGCTGCTAGTGCTTTTTGTGGCGATGCTTTCCAAGAATTTGATTGCTGCTGTCACGCTCAGTTCCAGTATTTCTGAAATGTTCTTCTTTTCTAATGAAAACTCCAGAGCCGAGAGTCGATAGCGCTTGCCATTGCAATCGGGGCAGGTGACCTGAATGTCGCTGAGGAACTGCATTTCCACACGCTCAAAGCCTGCTCCGGCACAGCGATCGCAGCGACCCTCGCCCGAATTGAATGAAAAATAGCCCGGTTGTAAGCTGGAAGCCTTGGACTGATCTGTCTCGCACATCAATTGCCGAATTAGGTCAAATGCTCCGCAAAATACGGCGGGGGTCGAGCGTGGTGTGCGGGCTAGAGATGATTGATCGACTAACAAAACTTCTTGCACATGCTCGGTGCCGCTGATCGATTTGATCAACGCTGGTTCGCCTATATCACTGATTTCTTTACCGAGTTTTTTGGCCAGGTTTAAAAATAAAACATCGTGGGCTAAGGTCGATTTCCCTGAACCGGATACACCGCTAAGGCAGACGAAAAGTCCGAGCGGTAACGTTAGATCGAGCTTCTTGAGATTATGCCGTGTCGCACCATGGATCACAATTTGTTTCTTGCTAGGTTTGCGACGTTGCGCCGGTAGGGGAATCGACATGCGGCCATCCAGCCAAGGAATGGTGCCGGTATATTGCTTAGGATTCACCGCAGGGCCTTGATAAACCAGTGTACCACCGCCATCGCCGGCGAGTGGACCAATGTCGATGATTTCATCCGCTGCCTTCATGACGGCTTCTTCATGCTCTACTACGACGATCGTATTTCCTCTGTCGCGCAGTCCTTTCATGACACCGACGAGCCGATGAATGTCGCGCGCATGAAGCCCGACGGTTGGTTCATCGAGTACAAATAAGGTATTTGTTAGGGCGGCTCCGAGGCAAGTTGTGAGATTGACGCGCTCCATTTCACCTCCGGAGAGAGTGCGCGTTTGTCGATCAAGGGTGAGATAGCCGAGCCCGACATCGTTGAGATATTGCAAGCGCGAGTAGATATCCTTACGCACGAGCTCGAGCGATGGTTCATGCGCGGGTAATCCTGCAAACCATGGTGCGAGATCACAGATGGGAGTGTTCCAGATTTCGGGCAGCGTTTTGCATTCGACGCGAAAACACAGAGCCTCGGGGCGCAGACGTTTTCCTCGACAATCTGGGCACTCGGTATAGGATCGATAGCGTGAAAGAAACACGCGGACGTGCATTTTGTAGGCCTTGCTCTCTAACCAATCAAAGAAGCCTTTGATGCCATACCATTGTTCCTCTCGCCAGTTGCTTTCGGGATCACCACCTTCGCCGTATTTAACCCAGTCCTGCTCATCGACGCTTAGATCTTCCCACGGCGTATTGACGTTGAGCCCTTTTATTTTGCAGCAACGCAATAGATCGCGTTTGCATTCTTCGCCGCGCTCGCCGAGAAATGGTTTGATCGCTCCGCCACGGATCGACAAGGTCGGATCGGGCACGGCTTTGGCGAGATCGATGCCAATCACGCGACCAAAACCACGACATTTGACGCAGGCACCGCGCGGGCTGTTGAAGGAAAAAAGTCCAGCTGATGGTTCACAGAGCTTGAATCCCGTAGCCGGGTTGACCCAGTCATTGGTGAATTCTTTCATCGTGCCGCTGGGCTCATCGACCGATACCGTGGCGAATCTGCCTTTGCCATGGCGAGCCGCTGCTTCCAGCGCTTCTAACAACCGTGAGCGAATTCGTCCTTTGACCTGGATGCGGTCTTGAACGATCAACATTTCAGCGGGCAAGGATTTGTAGCTGCATTCCGCGGGCTCGTCGGTGCGAAACATTTTCCCGTATAGCAACACGCGCAAAAATCCTTGTTGATTCAGCAAGGGGAAAAAATCCTCGGGTGTGGCTTTTTCGGGAACGCGCACGCGAAACAAGACCAACATCGATTGCTCGCTGCGATGCTCTAACAACCATGCCAAGGCCGACTCTGGTGAGTCGGGTTGAATTTCTTCACCTGTCTGCGGATCGTAGCCCTTTGCGGCACGTCCGAAAAGCACTTTCAGGTAGTCATTGATTTCCGTTAGGGTGCCGACCGTAGAGCGCGTGGTGCGCACATGATTTTTTTGTTCGATCGCGATGGCGGGGAGAATGCCGTCGATGAGATCGACATCTGGTTTGTCCATGCGATCAAAAAATTGCCTAATATAGGGAGAAAATGTCTCCACATAGCGACGTTGGCCTTCGGCATAGAGTGTGTGGAAAGCGAGCGACGATTTTCCTGAGCCCGATGGACCGGTGATCACCGTGAGAGTGTTGTGGGCGATGTCGAGGTTGAGCGACTTCAGATTGTGTTGTCGGGCCCCTTCGATGCGAATGACGGCTGATTTTTTTCCGGTAATAGTCGATTTTTTTGCCACGCGATGAATTTAGCTGTGATTTGCAGTCTTGCCAGTGGAAATGCACGAAATCGGCGAGGAAAAAATCGCTACAATTGGAGATTGGACATTTGGCTAACTTGGGTATGATTTCGGCGTGCCAAGACCCGTTGATATCGTGATTGACTTTCTGACCGCCGAGGATGCCCGCGGCTGTAGTCAGATCACACTCGATGATCAAGCGCGGGCTTTCTTGAATCACCTCGTCAAATGGCGCAGTGGTCCGCTCAAGAGTGTCGCACCTAAGCCCGCGTCGGTCGCGGTAAATGCCGCACTTCCAATAGCTGCCAAACCAAGCCCTGCGCAAATCGTCATGGAACCGTTGATGGCCACGGGTTCGACCAAATCCGAGCGACTTGCTGACCTGAAGCGTCGCTGCGAGAGCTTGGTGAACCGATCTTGCATTACCACCTTACGTGACAAGTGCGTTTTCTCCTCGGGCAGTCCCGATGCCGCGATTGCTTTCATTGGCGATTGTCCAACGCATCACGATGAGCAATCTGGCCAACCATTCAGTGGCATGGTCGGCGAAAAATTTGACGCTATCCTCAAGGCCATGGGTCTCGCACGCTCGGAAGTTTATCTCACACAGTTGGTGAAATATCGCCCCGCGATGCCCCGCCAAACTACCAACAATCGCACGCCGAATGCCGCCGAGATTGCCGCTTTTTTGCCTGTGATCGCTCTGGAAATGCAAATCGTGCAACCGCGCTTAATCGTCGCGCTGGGTTCAGTGCCGTCGATTGCGATTTGCGCTGGCGAGGAACCTCAGCCGCTTGAAAAACTGCGCGGGAATTGGCATGAATGGAATGACATTCCAGTTCGTGCTAGCGAGACGCCAGCCTTTTTACTCACTGCCTCCACCAACAAAAAGCGCGAGTTTTGGGAGGATCTGTTGGCGGCGATGGAAAAACTCGAAATGCCGATTTCTGAAAAGCAGCGCGGGTATTTTCAGGGGAAATAACATCATTAAACGGCTAACTCATTGCTGTTTTTATCAGGGGATTCTTAGTCTTTGGCTAATGCAATCAGGCGTTTTACCGATAAAACAGCGAGAATCATTGAGCCGACGACCATGAGTATATTGATAACTAATTGCACCAGTGGATGAGGGGTGCAACTGAAAGTAATGTTCAGGTCAGAAACTCTCCGCAATGTGCTCAGTCCAGAGAAACGGGCTTATCAACAACTGCAGCCACTGAATTCCACTGATAGAACTGATCATTGATAAAGAAA
>DBCO01000001.1:40562-88788 GCA_002293145.1 Akkermansiaceae bacterium UBA956
CTCCTGCCTTCTTCTCAATTCTGATATTCTGATATTCTGATATTCTGATATTCTGATATTCTGATATTCTGTTTCAATTTGCCTCCATCACGACTAATTTCCCCATACTCTGGGATCTAGGCTAAATTAAAATTTTTGTAAGCCTGCCGATTGACCACTAGTTTCAGTTGCACCAGTGGATGAGGGCCAAGTTCAGGATACCCCATGATATTGGTCAATTTTTTCTGAGGAATGAGCGCAGCGGCTAACATCAACAACTGAATAACTGCACCTGTAAAGACGAGCACCGCCGTAGTGAGGTGAGCTGACTTACTGACTGCGCATGCAGCGGCGAGGGCAAGTGCGATGGGCGATGGGCGTGATATAGCTCCAGCCATCAAGTGGGGAAAAGGGCAACAGCAATTAAGGTATAGTGGGAAATGCGGCACCTTGCATATATTTGCTGAACAAACCGTTGCGAACATCGCGCGGCAAGAGTCCTAAAGCGAATAGGGGAATACACAAGCGATATAGACTGTTATTACAATGAACATACGCGCCAATGATGGCTTTGTCAGCATGGTCTTGGTGTGCAGCGAGCTACTTGTCAGTGTTGAAAGAGAGTAATTCTAGTGCGCAGATTTCAGGTTAGTAATGTCCCACTCAGCGCGACCGATTTCGCGGTTGAGTTCGTTGAACTCGGCGACTTCGGCAGCGGTGAAAAGTAAGCCGCCGTTGGCATCGGATTGCTTGCGCGCATTGGCTTCGAGCTGACCAGGGAGCATCGCATTTTCATTGCCATGACCAAGGATATCGTGGATCACGGCACTCAAGTTCTCGAGTTGGCTGCGACCTTGGGCGAAGTCATTTCCAGAAATGGCATCGGGATGGATGACTTGGAAATAGAAGGCTGAGGTGGATTTTTCGCCTTCGCAGGGGGCAGGACGGCCGCGATGTGTTGGCAAGGAACCACCGATCAGGCCGGCCATCAGTTCGTTGATCAGGGAGAGCCCGTAGCCTTTGTGCGCGCCGAATGGCAGCAGCGATGCAACGGCGTTTGGGTCGGTGGTTGGATTGCCGTCTTTGTCCACGGCTGCCCCAGGAGGCAGTTGCTTGCCTTCGCGTTTCAAAGCCTGCACGCGGCCCATGGCAACGGTGGAGGTGGCCCAGTCGATGACTAACGGAAATCCAGAAGCTGTCATCGTCGGGATGCCCCATGAATGTGGATTTGTGCCGAGCGTGGGGAATTTTCCGCCAAAAGGAACCACCTCAGCGAGAGTGGAGGTGCAGTTGGTGTAAGCGATGTATCCGCGCTCTGCAGCTGCCATGACGTATCCGCCGCCCCAGAGGTAGTGGAAGGCATTGTCGATGGAGATCTGGGCGATACCGTATTGATCGGCAAGTTCGATGGCACGATCGATCGCGCGATACGCAACACTTTGGCCGAGCTTTTTATTGGCATTCCAAGTTTCCGAAGCTGGAAATCGCGAGGGCAGGACTTCGATTTCTGCACCCGGCACGCAGCCACCAGTGGCCGAGCCGAAAAGATGATCCAAGTGCAGCGCCTTCAGCGCATGGTGCGTGCGAATGCCATGGCGCGCGGCCTCGGCAGCAAGGCGTGCTCCTTCTGCTGCTTCATCTACGGCATAGCCGCGATGCGTGTAAGCAGCGATGACGAGATCGTCGTGGTATTGACGTGGAATTACCAGAAATTCAGGCATGAGTTGTGGTGTGATAGAGCAGTAAGTGAGAGGGGAAAGATGGTTTGCAAGGGAGAGACTAGAAATTTTCTCGCTAGCTGTCCAGTGCCTATGTCCGTCATAACGTTAACTTGCTAATTCACGCCATCGAATAACTCCGCGAGGGAGATGGACATGCCCGCTTCGGGCAAATGCAATACAGCGTCTAGGCTAGAGAGTGTTTCTGGGGTCCCGCTCACATCACCCGCAACAGGTTGGCAAATAATCATGCCATTGGGATAATAAAACGCCTCATCGTCCGAACCGAGATCAATTTGTAGTTTAAAATCACTGCCCGTGGGAAAGCAGGTTTTTCCGGAGAGTTGTCTTTTAGTCGTCTAAAAAAGTTCCCTGCGATCCGTTGATGATTCAGTGTGCCCCCAGACATCGCATAGACATGACCAGCGATGTATTCATGACGCATTTCAGAGACGATTTCTCCTTGAAGATACTCATCTCGTGGAATGGTTGTATTTGCAAGTTTCATACTCGTGTAGGCGTTAATACCATTAAAAAATTCTCGTGCAAGTCGTTAAATGAATAAGCTGTGTGACGCGGTACGGTGTGCATTCATTCTTCTGCTGACGAATCGCAAATAAGGTTAGACAGTTTTTGATGAATGCTGGTCTTATCTTGAATGGATGAGAATAAAATTCCCTTTTCCTTATTCTTCGTTGATAATTTTTTCTACCATCTCCTCGGGTGTGAGGCCGATGTTGAGGGTGAGGGCGTCGGTGGGGATTTCGAGTGTGGCGAGTTGGCTAGCTAACAGGGCGGGGGGCATAAAGTGGTTTTTTCTTGATTGGAGGCGCTCGGTGAGTTGTTCGGGGCTGCCGTGGAGCAGGATAATTCTGAGATCGGGGCAGGCTAGGAGCAGGATGATACGGTAGCTTTCTTTAAGCGCAGAACAGGCCAAGACAAAGGATGGTGTGCTGCGAATGTTGTCGGCGATGGCGTTGAGCCATGGTTGGCGATCGTTGTCATCGAGAGGGATGCCTTGGCTCATTTTTTCGCGATTGGCCGCTGGGTGGAAGTCATCAGCATCAAAAAAGACTATGCCTAACGAATCGGCCAGTGCTTTACCAATCGTCGTTTTCCCCGAACCACAGACGCCCATGACGAGGAAGCGTTTCGTTAGTTTCGGGGAAATCATTATGACGACGGATTGTAAGGATTTTTGAGCTTCAAATCTTATGTCTTATGTCTGAAAGTCTTACTGCTACTTCCAAATCTCCGCGACTATTGCCTCAATTTTTTTGCCGTAGGTGATATAGGAGTCATAGCATTGCTGCCAATCGACTTGGGATTGATCTTTGACGTGGAAAACCGTGGCGACGTGTGGTTCGATGGCGATGTAGCCGTCGTAGCCGATGTCTTTGGCATCTGAGAGAATTTCACGCACGTAGCCTTCGCCTTCGCCTGGCCAGCAGTAGATGGGTTCTTCACCGGGGTTGGCGGGGTATTGACAGTCTTTGATGTGGATGTGCACTACGTGATCGCGTACTGCCTTCCAGAAATCGAAGGCATTTTGCCAAGGAAATGGCTCGGCGGCGGAGCGATCGAGTTGGAAGATGGGATTTCCGGTGTCGAACACCAATTTCAGGCCCGGCACTTCTTCGATGAGTCGAAGGCTGTGAGCGGAGGAGAAGCCGCCCCAGTTCATACAGTTTTCGTGGGCGGCGGTGATGTCGGCATCGGCAAAGCGTGTGACGATTTCGCGCATACGGCGGAAGCGTTCTTGCTCCTGTTGATCATCGCCCCACGGCTCTTGCGCGTAGGACATGATGCGCACGAGCTTAGTGCCGAGACGATGCATGCGCGGGATAGCTCGCTCAATTTCTGCGAGAGTGACGTCGAAGTCGCCAGTGATTTTTTTGCCCCAGTTGCCAATTAACGAGCCAAACTCAGGGACGCGCATCCCGGCGGCGTCGAGTGTGTCGGCGATGACATCAAAAGTCTCTTGCGGAACTTCGTGGAGGTTGACGCCATCGATGCCACGAGCGGAAAGATTTTTCCATCCGAGTTCTTGAGTGGCTTGAATTTGCTTGGCAAGCGAGCGGCCCGCTTCATCGGAAAATCCTGTGAGTTGCATGAGTAAAAATTTGGTTATAGTGTAACACGGATGCCACCTTCACGAGCGGAACGGTAAACGGCATTGATCACAGCGACGGCTTTGCGGGCCTCGCTGGCATCGACGGCGCAGGGTCGATTTTCGCGAATGGCCTCGACGACTTCTTGGAAATTGCGGCGATGTCCTTCAAAGTTGATCGCTGACGGATCGTTGGCGCCAAGACCTTTGGCGGAGCCTTGCATCAAGGTTTCGCGGATCTCTGCGTCTTCGTCTTTGGCTTCGGCGAAGTCCCACACCTTGAATGATTCATCGGCGAGAAATGCCGATCCTGTGGTGCCGCAGACTTGAACTTCTGCAGGGTGTCCGGTGGATGACCAGCAGCAAGTGGATGCCTCCAGAACGCCACGCGCACCGTTGGCAAATTCGAGAATCGCTACGCAGGAGTCTTCGACCTCGATGCGTTCGTGCGCCAGCAATGCGGTGGATGCGGTGACAGCAATCACAGGACCAGCGATGTGGATGAGTTGATCAACGGTGTGAACGCCTTGGTTCATCAATGCCCCACCGCCATCGAGCGCCCATGTGCCGCGCCAAGCTCCGGAATCATAGTATTCCTGAGTGCGCCACCATTTGACGTAAGCCGAGGCTGAGGTGATTTTGCCAAAGCGTTCTTCGCTGCTGGCTTTTTTGAATGCCACGATGGCTGGTTGAAAGCGGCGATTGAGCACGGCGGAAAGTGTTTTGCCGGCAGCGGCAGCAGCGGCAACCATTTCATCGATGCGTTCAGTCGTGATCTCTAACGGTTTTTCGCAAATCACATGCTTGCCCGCTTGTAATGCGGCGATGGCGGGATCGCGGTGCGCGCCTGAGGGAGTGCCGATGGTGACGACTTCTAGCTCGGGATCGGCGAGGAATTCTTCGAAGCTCGAATACGCTTTGCAGCCATACTCGGCGGCGAGTTTTTCGGCGCTTTCCGCACGCAAATCGAATACTGAGTGAAGTTCTCCATCGGCCATGGCTCCAATTGCTTTGGCATGAAAATGCCCAATCATTCCTGCTCCAATAATTCCAAATTTCATTGTGGGCAGAACACTGGCAGCTTTACCGAAGGCTGTCAAAAAATATGTATGACAGCGCAGGGGGAATTGCAGAAATACTAGTCGAACAATAAAGAGTCCGATGGTAGAAAACTAGATTACAAAGACGTGGTAAGGGTAAGTTCAATGCACTGACCATCCTGAATTTTTATGATGAGCTAGTTTTTCTTCTTCTCTAATTCCTATGAATACTGAATCTCTTGATGTTTGGACATAGCGGTGCAGAACAAGTTTGCTTGATTTACTCGCATAGGAGCGATTGATCATACCTGATATTTGACCGCCACTCACAAGCATTAGTGCAATAAGAAACTGCACGATATGGATGGTGAAAATGATTCGGATCATTCGAGAAAATCTTCAACTCTCGAAATACGTGTAACCGCTCAGACCATCGCGGAAAAGGTCCATCACCTCGCGGCGTTCGCGCGGGGAAATATTGCCTTTGCTCACTGCCTGTTCAGCGAAATTTCGGAAGCGACCGACGAGTTCTTTGGTGTCGTATTCGACGTAGCTTAAGACATCTGCCACGGTGTCGCCTTCGACTTCGTGAGTATAAACGGGTTTGCCATTTTCCATGTGGACGCCGACGACGTGAGTGTCACCTAACAAGTTATGCAGGTCGCCCAAGGTTTCTTGGTAAGCGCCGACAAGGAATACCGCCAAGTAGTAGGGAGTGCCTTGCTTGAATTCGTGTAGGGGGAGGATTTTTGCCACATCTTCACGATCGATGAAGCGGTCAATTTTGCCATCGCAGTCGCAGGTTATGTCGGCGATCACAGCGCGATGTCGAGGACGTTCTTCGAGTCGATGAATCGGCATGACAGGGAAAAGTTGGTCAATGGCCCATGAATCGGGTACACTCTGGAATAAGCTGAAGTTTCCGTAATAGAAATCGGTGAGCGAGGAGGAGAGCTCGCGCAAGTCTTCCGGGATGTCATCCATGTCGGTGAGCAATTTAGAAACGCGGGTGAGGATGTGCCAGGACCAAGCCTCGCCGAGACCGCGCTCGCGCAGGGTGGCATTGCCGTGGAAAAATTGAGCACGGAGTTGATCGCGGTAGTAGAGAGCATCGTTCACGCATTCTTGCAGGTTTTTCTTGCAGAGAACGCGGTTAACCTCGATGAGATTTTTTAGTTGATCATGGGGATTTTCGGGCGTTGCAGGTTCCTCATCCGAGGACTGCACACTAGTCACATCGAGAATGTTGAACACTAAGACAGAGTAGTAGGAAACAACAGCGCGACCTGACTCAGAGATGATATTTGGGTGGGTGATTTCGGCTTTATTGCAGATGCTGGCAATGGTTTCGATGATGTCAGCACAATACTCGGAGATGGAGTAGTTGCATGAGGAGGTGAAATTCGTGTGAGAGCCATCGTAGTCGACGGCGAGGCCACCACCGATGTCAAGAATTCCCATCGGCGCACCTTCGCGCACGAGATCGCAGTACATGCGCACGGCTTCTGTGGCACCCTCACGAATCGAAGCAATGTTTGGAATCTGCGAGCCTTGGTGGTAGTGCAGCATTTTCATGCAATCGAGATAATCGGCAGCCTTGAGTTTGTCGACAACCTCGATGACTTGCGCGGCATTGAGTCCAAAAACGGATTTATCACCGGCGGAATCTTGCCAGTGGCCGGAGCCGCGGGTGGCGAGTCGGACGCGGACGCCGAGGTTGGGGCGGATGCCGAGTGCTTTCGAGCGGCTGATGATCGAGTGCAGTTCGCTGGGCATTTCGAGAACGAGAATGACACGAAGTCCCATTTTTTGTGCATGCAGGGCGAGGTCGATGAATTCTTCATCCTTGTAGCCGTTGCAAATAATGTAGGCCTCGGGATCGTGCATGTGCGCGAGGGCAGCGATCAATTCTGGTTTAGAGCCCGCTTCGAGACCGTAGTGGAATTGTTTGCCAAACTCGGTGATTTCCTCGATGACTTGACGCTGTTGGTTGACCTTGATCGGGTAGACACCACGGTAAGAGCCTTGGTATTTTGTGTCTTTGATGGCTTTGTGGAAAGAATGGTTCAGCTCAGCGATGCGCGAGTGCAGGAGATCACGAAAACGCAAGAGAACGGGGAGCTGAGTGCCTCGATCCGAGAGGCCATCGACGATGTTTTTCAGGCTGATGTCAAAATGTTCGTCGTTTTCGGATAAACGAACGGTAACGTCTCCGGAGCGGGAAATATCAAAATATCCATGGCCCCAGTCATCGATTCCGTAGAGTTCTGCGGATTTGCTAGTTGACCAGCCTTTTAAGGTTTTGGTGGTGGACTCGCGTTGGGGCGACTTTTTTTTCTTTTTTGAAGAATATGTGGACATTAAGGTTCGAGCGGGTAGAAGCAGATGTATCGTTGATAATGCAGGCGATAGCAAAGAAAAATTGCGCGCGGGGAAAAAATGTCACGCACAACTGGGTGGGTAATTATGGCTGCGGAGCGGCATCCGTGGCGGTGCTTGGCTCAGAAGGAGAAGGTGTTTCGATGACTTTGCCCTTTTCTGAAATGGAATTCAGCAATCCCTGGTTGGTTTCTTTCTTGTGGCGAATGGATAGGCCGACGTAGAAAGCCAGAGCAGCCAGAATCAAGAATACGAGCGTCATCACGAAGCCAATAGCTGGGTTCGGAGTTTGCAATTGAGGCTGCAAGGCAGGGCGGCGCACTGGCTGTGGACGTGGTAATTGACGCTTGGGGGCTATTTGAGGAATGGAATCCTCGGCGACAATCGGCGATGGTGCGGATTGTTTTTCACTGGCGAGAATGGCTTTTTCCTCATCGGTCAAGGTGAAGTCAAATGCTACATCTCCGAGTTTCACGGTCATGCCATCGTGCAGCGGGATGATAGCCAAACGCAAGCCATCGTGTTTGGTGCCATTGGTGGAATCGAGGTCGCGAATTTGATAGCCTCCGCCGGTGCGTTCCATGACTGCGTGGCGGACAGAGACGGAGCCACAGTTGATGGCGATGTCATTGTCAGAACCACGGCCCAATTGCACGGCTTGGCGATCCAGTTGAAAGCGATAGGGTTGTGGGGTTTGGTCCGGAACGGTAATAATAACGCGTGGCATGATGAGGATACGGTGGTTTCACAGGATTTATAACGATTTTTTTTCGCCAAGGTAAATCCCAATTTTCAAAATCTCACTTTTTCTTGATGCCGCCTGAAAGTTATCATCGAGCCAGAGGGTATTTGGTCGCATGAAATGGCTGATTTTACTGATTCAGGGAGTAATGATCGCGGCGGCAAGTGGGTTGACAGTGATGACTTGGAACATTCATCGTTGTGTCGGGGCAGACGAAAAAATGGACATCGCACGTGTGGCTGAGTTCATTCGCAATCAGAATCCTGCTGTGGTTGTGATCCAAGAAGTTGATCAAGGAACGCAGCGCAGTCGAGGGGTGAAGCAAGCCGATGAGTTGGCGAAATTATTGGGATGGAAGGTATTTTTTGGCAAAGCGATTGATTTTCAGGGAGGAGAATACGGGCAGGCGATTTTGTCGCCGATGCAGCTGGAAAATCCGCGAGTGATTCGACTCTCTGAAGAAGGCGAAGCGCGGATCGCGGTGGTGGCTGATGTGATGCATCGCGGCGAACGATTCACTATTATGGGGGTGCATTTGGATGTCGGAGGTGGTGAGCGTCGATTGCGCGAGGCGAAGGTTTTGTTAGGAGATTTGGCGAAAAACAAAGGGTGTATTGTGGTCGCAGGGGACTGGAATGAAGAACCTGATCAGGGGGTGGGTGAACTGCTGCGCAAGGCGAGCTTTGTAATGCAGTTGAAAAAAGGTAATGTGGAGACTTGTCCCGAAGATCAGCCGAAGCTAGAAATTGATCATTTCTGGGCTCGCGGATGTAAGACGATGGGACAAGCTTTTGTGCTAGAGGACAGCAAGGCCTCCGATCATCGGGCGGTGCTTTGCAAGTTTGCCGATTGATCGATTTTGGTGCTTTCGTCTTGCCATGAGCAGCGAGAGGAGAAAGGATTGTATGCAGGACATGGCAATATTCATGGAACTTTCCGATCGGATGCATCCGATGATGATGAAAGAGCTGCAACAAGGTCTGCGACGCTCCAGTTTCATCTATCCATTTTTGGGCATTCATGTGCTGTCCATTGCCGCGATGGCGATGGAGTTTACCGGAGGCTCGGTGATGCGGAGTGACATCGCTGGCGTGATGAATTTGTCCATGTTGTTAGAGTCGGGACCGTTCTGGAATGTGGTGTTAGGAATGTGTGGCGTGATCATGCCGCTGGGCGGTTTGATTTTGATGGGGCAGGAACTGGAGGAGGGGAATCATGAGTTGCTGCTTCTCACTAGTCTGAACCGTTGGGCGGTGGTGAAGGGAAAATTTTTCATTCTCTGGTCGGTGAGTGCTCTTAGTTTCATCTCGCTACTGCCGTATGTGGTGGTGCGCTATTTCATCGGCGGTGTCGAGCTTTTGCAGGAGTTGATGTGTGGATTTTCTGTCTTAGGCTGCTCGGCGGTGATCTGTGCTGGCGCCATCGGCGCTTCGGCATTCGGTAATATTGGCGCGCGCATCGGTGTGATGCTGTTGTTTTTGGGAACGGCGTTTGTTTCTACTATTATTCCTCTTTCAGCATCGGCGATGATTACGAGAACGATGCACGAGGCTTTGTTTCAGGTGTTTTTCAATCTAAATGGGTTAGCGGCGATCTTTTGTTTTGTGGTGCTAGGTCTAACTGTTGCACGTTCGCGACTGCGCTTAGTGGTGCATGCTTACGAAGTGAAGCCGAGTTGGTTGGTGATTGGCCTGCTTGTTTTTACACCATTCGTGGTCGGAATGTGCACTATAATGACCGCGGGCTTTGCGGGATTTGTCGGTCTGATTGGCATGGCTTTGGTGGGGATGTATGTTGATGTGACGCCCAAGGCAAAAAAAATCCAGACTCCTTATCAATCGGCTCTGCCGCCGCTCCCACCTGCACCTGTTGCGGCAATGTCTCCAGCTCCGCGCGAGGTACTAGAATCATCGGTCGAAAAATAACCACTTACTAGGCATGGAATCTTTCGCAAAAAAACTACACGTCGTATGTGGTGCGCCAGGAGCAGGCAAAACGACATTTGCTTACGAACTTGCTGCGAAAATTGGCGCAGTAGTCTTCGATAGCGATGAGGTCACGCAGCGCCTCGTCAAAGCGAGCTTGGCCTTGGCGGGGATGGATGTCGATGATAGGGATTCACCGCGATACAAAGCCGCATTTCGCGATGTTGTTTATGAGACGCTATGGGACTTGGCTGTATCCAACGCTAAAAACATTCCCGTGATTATTGCGGGACCATTTACCTCCGAATGTGCCGATCCCGATTGGCCTGAGAAAATTGTTGAGCGCACGGGTTTACAGCCTCAGATGTGGTTCGTTCGTTGCCCGTGCGAAATCCGCCGTGAGCGCATCGCCGCGCGAAATGAAGACCGCGATCGCTCCAAGTTGGAAAACTGGGAACATCATCGCCAGCAAAGCCGACAAGAAATTCCTGCTTTTCTCTGCACAGTTATCGATTCATGGTAATCTCCAATCACAGCGGTGTGACATATTTTCCCCATACGAAAGCTTGTCATTCGTCGGTTAACCAGTCACACTAGGCAGATGAAACTTCTGGAATTCGCGCCAAGATACCTCGTCAAGTATGGCACGCAACTCAATCTCAGTGAGGTTGATGCAGATGAGCTCGAGTGGGCACCGTCCACGTTTAAGAGCCTGGGCGAGCGGAAGTTCGAGAAGCTGCGTGATGAAATTCAGTCGTTACAAAAAGTGCTCTACGCACAAGGGATGCATCGCATTTTGATCATTTTACAAGCGATGGATACGGGCGGTAAGGATGGCTGTGTGAAGCATGTTTTTTCTCGCGTGGATCCCCAAGGCATTAACGTCAAGGCATTCAAAAAACCAAGCGAAGAAGAATTGGCGCATGACTTCCTCTGGCGCGTGCATCCTCATGTGCCGGGAAATGGCCAAATTGCGATTTTCAACCGCAGCCACTACGAGGATATCATTTCCGTGAAGGTTAAAAAGCTACGGCCCGATGAGGTTTGGAAAAAACGCTACCGTCACATCGTCGACTTTGAACGCATGCTGGTGGACGAAGGCACGACCATCGTGAAGTTTTTCCTGCACATCTCGCCCGATGAGCAAAAGTCTCGTTTGTTGTCGCGCTTGCGCCAACCCGAAAAGCACTGGAAGCTTAATCCCGATGATATCCAGGATCGCTCGCAGTGGGGAGAATTCATGGCGGCTTATGAGGAAATGATCGGACGCACCTCCACCAATCACGCGCCTTGGTATGTCGTGCCCGCCAATCGCAAGTGGTATCGCAATCTCGTCGTCGCGCAGATCGTAGTAGAGCATCTGCGAGCGCTCAATATGAAATATCCTCAGCCCACATGGGATCCGGGATCGATTGTGATCGAGTAATTCATGAGGTTCATGCAATTCAGGCGTGACAAGGCGCGGCATTGCGATTAGCTGTCTTTTGCTTTCACACATCGTTATCATTTTTTCTTATGAAGCACTCCACTCTTTTGCTGATTTCCATCCTCATCTCTCTTGCGGTAGCGAGTTGCTCACCTGAAAAATCACCGCCGATGCCGGCATCTCATGCCGCAGCATCTTCCATGAAAAATGCGGCCAATACCGATTACCGGACCCAGATGCCATACGGTTCAGCACCGCGCAATCCCGACCTCGGTCTACCATCCAATTTTAGCAAATCCAGTGGAGTGACCTTCAGTCGCGTATCTGTTCCCGGTCCCTACGTAGCCCTGACTTTCGACGATGGGCCGCATGCCTCGAATACGCCGCGCTTGCTCGATATCCTACGTGCCCGTAATGTCAAGGCAACCTTTTATGTGATTGGGAAAAACGTCGACCTTTACCCGAACATTGTGCGTCGCACCGTGGCAGAAGGCCATGAACTAGGCAATCACACCTACACTCATCCGAAACTTTCTGCCTTGGGGCAAGACCGAGTGTTTTCCGAAATTCGCAAATGTGATGATGCCATCATGCGTGCTGCTGGTGTCCGCCCTCGCACCCTGCGTCCGCCCTATGGGGCTCTGACTCAGGCCCAGCGTGTGAGCATCCACTCGACATTCGGCTACCCTACGATCATGTGGGCTGTCGATCCCCTCGATTGGAAACGTCCGGGCGTCTCGGTGGTGACATCGCGTATTGTTAGCGCTACCAGCAATGGCAGCATCATCCTTGTCCATGATCTACATGCCTCTAGTGTAGATGCTATGCCCGCAACCATTGACGCGCTGCTCCGTAAAGGCTACAAATTCGTTACCGTTTCCCAATTGCTCGCCATGGGCGGCAGCGCAAGCGCATCGATCAATCCTCAGCCATCTGCTTTGGCACAGTCCCAGGTCGGCGAGTAATCATTGCCGTTTTTCGAGTGGCGCCCGGTGCTAATTTTTCTCCACTATGTTTGGTGAACGATATTTTGAGACACGGGAGCTCCTCAGTGAAGTCGTTTCTTCGATTGTAGATTTGGCTCGCGAGACGGCAGTCAATACTGCCGATCAACTGAATCAACATGTTCTCGATCAAGGTCTATCCAGACCATTTTTGTTCGTCATTTGTGGTGAGGTAAATGCCGGGAAATCCACCTTGCTTAATGCCCTGTTCGGCGAGGCCGTCTGCAAGGTGAACGTGCTTCCCGAGACGGACCGCGTGATTTTGTATCAATACGGGTCCGTGCGCAAGGATATCTCGGTAAGCGATATTTTGTTAGAAAAATATGCGCCAATCGAACTTCTGAAGGACTTCAACTTGGTCGATACTCCGGGCACGAATTCTGTTGATAAATCACATCAGGCGATCTCCGAGCGCTTCATGCCGGTCGCAGATCTCCTACTGTTTGTTTTCCCGATCAGCAATCCTTGGGGGGCGGCTACATGGGACTTCCTCTGCCGCCAACCTGACGCGGTGCTCGATAAAGTAGTCTTTGTGATTCAGCAGTGCGATCAGCGCGAGCCGGAGGATATCCCTGTGATTTTGGGGCATTTGCGCGATCTCGCGATGAAGCGCATTGGTCGCGTGCCGCCTGTTTTTCCGATCTCGGGGAAAATGGCCTACGAGGGAAAAATATCGATGCCATTCGGCGATGAGAAGCGCAGGAAAAGCGGTATCGTTGAGCTGGAAGATTTCATTTCTAAAAGCGTGTGCGATTCAGCATCGCGCCGGACAATGCTGCAAGACCTTCGTCTCGCGGCTATGGCGGTAATGCAGAAAATTGAGGACAAAATCGAAGATCAGACGCGTCGCATCGATCGCGATGGAAGATTTCTCGAAGAAGTGGAGCGTGAGATCGATGGCATGCGCGCCCACACCGTTCATAAGCATGCACAAAGCCTCGGCGGTATTAGTGAGGTATTCCAACGTGAAGCCCGCGAGGTAGCACGGATGCTAGCGGAACGCATGAGCATTGGTAAGAGCTTCATACGTGTGGTGTCAGGCGAAAATACCGCACTGCACATGGAATCGCTGATCCAAGAACGCTTACAAGCATCGGTGGAAGAGGCCTCTGGTCATGATTTCTCGGAGCTCATTCGAGTTTGCAGCAATCATTGGGGCTCATTACAAAATCAGGTGAAGCAGGAGATGAGTATCAACATTGAGAGCGCCGAGGCAATTGAGCAGCGCTTGACGCAATCTCAGTTCAAGTTTGTGAATCGAATGGGCCGTGCGTCCACGCAAAGCATCGGTAATTTGCGCGTGCGCGGTGTTCTGGATCTCGCCTTACGTCAGCGCGATGGTTCACTGCGCGGTTTGATGGTGCTGACCATTCTGCTACTCATCGGCATGGGAGTCTGCGGCGCTCTTGCGGTGCCATGGGCACCCTTGATTTTGTTGGCTTTGGCCATGGGCAGCGGTGGCTTTCTATGTTGGGTAACGGTGCAAAGTGGTCGTGAAATCGTCTCAGAGTATCGTGACCGATTGCTCAACAGCAGTGATGTATTTTCTGCATCCCTACGCCATGATTACGAAGAGGGACTGCGCTTGTTTTTCCGCGACTACGCCCTCGGTCTCGAGGAAGTGCGCAAGCACCTCGTCTCCGAAAAACTCTCGCTCCAACCACGCTTGCAGCGGTGGAATAGACTCTTCCTGGCACTCAAGGCGATCGAACAAGAAGTCACCTAGTGGAGGGCGTCCCGTAGTCGTCCGCATGTTGGTGTGCGGTGCCGAAAATTCGCAAAATCACAATTTTGCTCCTTTTTTCTTGACTGTTAGATCTGTGATTGGTATGACAGCTTATACCCATTACTTATGAGCACACAAAAAACCAATCCGCTGGCTGACAATTATCGTTATCAGGGCAAAATGCGCCATTATCATCGGTCCAGCAAAAACGACGAAGTGAAGTGGGATGACTGGACTGGCGATAAGGTGAAAAGCCCCATACGTCAGAAATTCGATAAAATCCTCGTCGGTGCTGGCGCAGTTATCTTTGGTCTTGGCATACTTGGCGGCGTATTGGGAGTGATTTATATTGTTTTGAATAAAATTTTACCGCTCATTGTAAAATAATCACTGATGCTTTGACAATTTACTTACTTTCCCCTAGTTTGCGCCCCCGCACAAAACCAGGCGGGATCAATACTCATGGGCAAGAGCCTTTTTCAAAAAGTTTGGGATTCACACACGGTAGGAACGCTGGCTGATGGCCGGAAGCAATTGTTCATTGGCACTCATTTGATCCATGAGGTAACTTCGCCGCAGGCCTTTGGCATGCTTCGTGATCTCGGGCTCGCTGTGAAATACCCGAGCCGTACTTTCGCCACAGTCGACCACATCGTACCCACCATCAATCAAGATGCGCCACAAGATCCGCTTGCCGCTGAAATGATGCAGGCATTGCAAAAGAATTGCGATGATTTTGGCGTAACCTATTTCGACCTGCGTTCCGGCAAACAAGGCATCGTTCACGTTGTCGGGCCAGAGCAGGGGATCACTCAACCCGGGACAACTATTGCCTGCGGTGACTCACACACTGCCACACACGGCGCTTTCGGAGCTATCGCATTTGGGATCGGCACCACGCAAGTGCGCGACGTACTCGCCACCCAGACCATGGCATTAGAGCCGCTCAAAGTTCGCCGCATTGAGGTCAATGGCAATCTACCTCCCGGAGTCTATGCCAAGGACGTGATCCTCCACATCATCCGTTTGCTCGGAGCCAAAGGCGGCATCGGTTTTGCTTACGAATATGCGGGCGATGTGTTCGATCGCATGTCAATGGAAGAGCGCATGACTGTCTGCAATATGTCCATCGAGGGCGGTGCTCGCTGTGGATATGTCAATCCTGATGCGAAAACCGTCGCTTATCTGAATGGCCGCCCATACGTGGATATGAGCGATTTCGCAGCCACTGCCACACGCTGGTTGTCCTTCGCTTCTGATACCGATGCCGTCTATGATGACATTGTCAAAATCGCCGCCGAAGATATCGAACCCACCGTGACCTGGGGCATTTCTCCCGACCACGGCGTCGCGATTTCCGAGCTCATTCCTGACCCTGCAAACGCTACGTCGGAGATTGATAAACAATCCATCGACGAAGCTCTCGCATACATGAAATTGCCAGCGGGCACACCCATCAAAGGGGTGAAAATTGACGTCGCCTTCCTCGGTTCCTGCACCAATGGGCGCTTGTCTGACTTCCGTGAGGCTGCAAAATATCTCAAAGGTCACAAGGTGGCTGCAGGTGTTCACGCCATTGCCGTTCCAGGATCACAGATCGTTGCGATCCAGTGTGAAAAAGAAGGCCTCGATCAAGTTTTCCGCGATGCCGGCTTTGAGTGGCGTGCTGCGGGTTGCTCGATGTGCTTGGCGATGAATCCTGATAAACTGATCGGCGATCAACTCTGTGCCTCATCCTCCAATCGTAATTTCAAAGGTCGCCAAGGTAGTTCCACGGGACGCACCGTATTGATGTCGCCTGTCATGGTGGTCGCCGCTGCAATCAAAGGTCACATCGCTGATGCGCGTGAGTTGTTTGACTTCGCTTGATCCACGCAATCTGAATATCCTTTCATAATCTAACAGAAAAAATTATGGCTTTAGAAAAAGTAAAACAAGTGAGTGGTCGTGGCGTATTTGTGCCTGGTGCTGATATTGATACCGATCGCATCATTCCCGCCCGCTTCATGAAATGCGTAACCTTTGATGGCCTCGGTGAGTTTGCGTTCTTCGATGTTCGCTTCGATGCCGAAGGAAATCTCACCAATCACCCGCTCAACGAGGTACGTTTTGCTGGGGCGAATATCCTCATCGCAGGAATGAACTTCGGCTGTGGTTCTTCCCGTGAGCACGCTCCTCAATCGCTTCGCAAATATGGCTTTGATGCCGTTGTTGCAGAGTCCTTTGCTGAAATTTTCAATGGCAACTGCACGACCCTCGCTATGCCATGCGTGGTTGCTTCAGCTGCTGATGTTGCTGCTTTGCGCGCTGCTGTAGAAGCTGATCCACAGATTCAAATCACGATCGATTTGGAAACTCAAAAAGTCACTACATCTACGGGGCACAGCATCTCGATCACATTGCCCGAGTCCGCGCGCGATGCTCTAACCGCAGGCCGTTGGGATCCAATTCAAGAATTGATCGATAACAACGCTCAAATCGAAGAACGCGCCAAGGCACTGGGCTACGTTGCCTAATTCGATTGACCTGGTATATGATTCCGCGCAAATGCACAGACCGCGTCATTGCTCCGTCGCTTCTCGCGGCGGACTTTGGACGGATCAAGGAAGAAACCTGCCGCGCCATTCATGCGGGAGCCGATTGGATGCACCTTGATGTGATGGACGGTCATTTCGTGGACAACATCTCCTTTGGTCCCGCAGTGGTCCAGGCCGTGCATGAGAGCAACGATATTTTTCTCGATGTGCATCTCATGATTTCTCGCCCCGATCACTACTTACAGCGTTTTATTAACGCTGGTGCTGATTTAATCACTGTCCATGTCGAGGCCGATCACGATGCTCTCTCAACCTTGCGTGCCATTCGCGCCGCTGGTTGCCAGGCTGGACTCGCGCTGAATCCCGCCACACCGATGAGCGCGGTAGAATCTTTTCTCGGCGAAATCGATCTTCTGCTGTGCATGACCGTAGTTCCAGGTTTTGGCGGTCAAGCCTTTATGGAGGAAGTGCTGTCCAAAATCGAAACTGCGGCTCTATGGCGCGCCGAAAAAGGTCTCAAGTATCACATTGAAGTGGACGGTGGAATTGGTCTTGCTACCGCAGTAAAAGCCACCAAAGCAGGTGCTAATGTCCTCGTAGCTGGTTCCTCGACCTTCTCTGCCCCCGATATGGCTGCCGCAATTGCAGCGCTGCGCGAGGCGTAGAGATGAAATTTTCTTGTTTGTTTTTTCGCGGTTTTTCACTAGTCTGAAGGCATGAAAATTGTTCTGTGTCTCCTCTGCGCTATCCTTGTGAGCGATGCTACGGTGATCGATGTGGTGCAAATTTATCAGCCGATTAGTTTGCATGGTTCTGATGTGGATGATGAGGTGGATGACATGGGTGAATCCTTGCAGGCCTCGATACTTTGCCGTCCCATGGCCCTGACTGGCGGATTTCCTGAGGTATTGGTCGAGTCGATTGCCATGCCCCATGCTCTGCCTACTAATAACCAAAACTACAAAATCCAAGAGGTAAATTTGGTTGTCATTTGTGGTCTCAAGATCGACGCCGAGATGGATGATGATGGTATGTTGCTTGTTGAAATCAACATTGCGAATCTGGTCATTCCTGAAGAGATTGACATGACAGCGCGCCAAGTATTGCGCCTCGTCGCAGGTTCGATTAAAAAGACGCTAGTCGAGTATAACGTGATGCAAAAAGACGACCTTCGCGTTCAGATTCGGGTGGTGGGTACCAACGACAACAACCACGCGTTGCAGGATTTGGGCAACAAATACATCATCAAAGGCAAGGCGGAGTAATTTTTTTGCACCAATCCTATCTTGGGAATTGCCAAGGTATTCCATTCGTGCTTGTATCGCGCAGCATCGTAACCACCTTATGAGTCCTAAAACACCTACCGATCCTCGAAAATTTAAGCGCGCCATCCTCAAACTCAGCGGAGAAGCCCTTCGAGAAATTGGTAGCAGGGATAACATTTCACCAGAGATCGTCGACCGCATCGCCAGTGAAATCTGTGCCTCGCTTAAGGATGGACTACAGCTCGGTGTGGTAGTGGGCGGCGGGAATTTCTGGCGTGGTGCCGCGGCGAGCGCTCGTGGCATGGATCGTGCCACCGCAGACTACGTGGGCATGCTCGCCACAGTGATGAATGCGTTGGCTTTGCAAAGTGCTCTCGAGGATGAAGGAGTGACCTGCGTGGTTATGTCTGCGATTGAGATGAAAAACGTCGCTGAGACATTCATCCGCCGACGTGCAGAAAAATACCTCGATGAAGGCAAGGTAGTTATTTTTGCCGCTGGCACAGGCAGTCCGTTTTTCTCGACCGATACCACTGCCGCTCTGCGTGCCAGTGAGATGGGCGCACAGGTAATTTTCAAAGCCACCATGGTCGATGGTGTTTACGATAGCGATCCCAAGAAAAATCCAGCTGCCAAGCGCTATGAGACCGTCAGCTTCCAAGAATGTATTTCCTCACAACTTAAGGTCATGGACACCACGGCATTCAGCCTCTGCATGGACAATCACATCCCCATCATCGTATTTGATTTGGAAAAACCAGGAAACATTACCACTGCTCTGTTAGGGGGCGAGATTGGGACTGTTGTGCAATGATTTTATAACCCTGATAACCTTACTGAATTATGGATCCCGAAGAAGAATTGTTAGAAGTAGAAATGGACATGCAAAAAGCCGTAGAGCACTTACTGAACGAGTTTAGTAGCGTGCGCACGGGCAAGGCATCGCCAGCTTTGATCGAGAACATGGACGTCTATGTTCGTGCCTACGACTCGGTCATGAAGCTCAAAGCCGTGGCCGTTGTGACTACGCCTGAGCCGCGCATGCTCATGGTGCAGCCCTTTGATCCATCAACTACGCAGGATATTGAGCGCGCTATTCGAGAGAGCAAATTAGGACTCAATCCCTCCGCCGCAGATCGTTCGATCCGCGTGCCTGTGCCTGAGCTCTCTGAGGAGCGTCGTCGTGAAATGGCCAAGCTAATCAAGCAAATGGGCGAGGAAGCGAAAATCTCTATTCGTCAAGTACGCAAAGAGGGCATGGACGCCGCGAAGAAAATGAAGGCGGAAAATTTCCTGACCGAAGATGGTCAGAAAGTCTTTGAAGAAGATGTGCAAAAGCTCACCGATAAGTCCGTCAAAGAAATCGACGTGCATGTGGTGGCGAAGGAAAAAGAGATCATGAAGATCTAAAATTCTAGGTTTTTCAATACCGCGCGATCAGCGCTCAGAAAACAAAAAAGCTGCACTTCTGGTGTGGCCTTTTTTGTATGCGATGAAATCTTTTCCCTTTGCGTTTTCGGCTCGGAGAGCTAGGATTCTCATAGATTTGACATCCCCTAATGTGAATCCTCTGTTACCTTTGCCGCAGGAAACCCAACCGATGAAATCATGAAGTATTTGCTCTTCGCCGTATACGCTGTGACGATGTTGAAAAGCATTGCGCACGCAGCATCTGCCAATGTTTGGCATTTGCCGACGACACAAGAACAGCAAATCACCGCCACCATGCGCGATCCGATCTATGAAGTGAAAGATACCAACGTCACGATCTACCAAGGCTTTTTCAAGAACGGCGGTGCAGGTGGCGATCAAAATGGTGGCCAATTGATCTATCGCACGATCCCACGCGGCGGCACGCCCAGCACCTGGAGTTCTGTGGCTTTGAGCTTTTACAGCAATGTCGGACTGAATCAGTATTGGAAAGCCAGCATTCCGAGCGCGACGATCGCGGCCACGGATGTGATCGAATATTATGTGAAGGTCACCTTTAGTGGTGCTGCTCCTGAAATGACGTATCTCTTCGGCGCGGATGCGGGCAGCCAGACGACGACCCTTGAGGCGACGGCCATCGCGCAACCGTTTTCCATCCGCAATCGTACCGGCTGGGTGTATCATGCGAACGACCGCACCATCGGCTCGGCAGACATCACCTTGCGCGTGCGCTCGGGCTACATCGGTAGCGACAATTCATTCGCCAGTCGTTGGTCGACGCAGGGTGCAGTCTATTTCACCACCGATGGCAGCACTCCTGTTGGTTCGCTGGGCATTGCAGGAAATGCGAAAACATCTGCTGTCAGCATGGTCTACGCAGGCGCGGTTTCTGATTCCAGCGGCAATGGCAATGCGATGTTGTGGGAAGGCACGCTCACTAACATCATTAGCACTCTGCCGATTGGTGCTACGCTGAAATACCGCATCGGTTTGTGGAATTCTGCTACCCTAGAGGAAAAATTTGCTGATCACGGCACGAACGGCACCAACAATGCTACGTTTTCATATCAAAATGGCACCATCGGTCAGCCGCAGTTGACGGTGAATGGACTAAGTGCCAATTATACCACAACAAAGATTTTTGTCGATGAAATCGCAGCGGATTCGGTGCCTCTAAACATCGTCTTTCAGCCCGGCGAAGCGAACATTGTGAATACGGAAATTTTCACCAATTTGAACCGCCGCGACCGTGCGCAGACCGATGCCAACGGCGATGGCTATGCAGATGGTATTACGGGCACTGATGGGAATTTGTTAGTCGCTGGTGATGACACACAATACTACCAAGCACACGCAATGACGCACAACGGCGCAGGCGTTTACACGCTGACGCTGCCGGCGCAGAAGACCGGCGCTTATCGACTCACCGCGCGTTGGAAAGTGGCGGGCGATAGCAATTGGCGTTGGTATACCAATGGCGCTGCGAATCGCCGTGATCATGCGATCACGGTTTCGCCGAAGGATGCGCGCAACATCATTTTGTATGAAGTCAACGTGCTCAACATCGAGGCATCGGGCGCTACCTTTGCCACCCGCTCGACCTTGGAAGACATGCACAATGATCCTGGCGCTCCGCATGCAAACAACAACCGCTGGGATCTCGATTACCTCAACGCGCTCGGCGCCAATTGGCTGTGGTTCCAGCCGATCCATCCTTGTGGATTTGACGGTCGCGAGCCCGTGAATGGCTACGGTTCAGGCTCAGCTCTTTACGATCCAGGTAGTCCGTATGCGGTGAAGAATTTCTTCGAAGTAAATCCGTTTTTAAGCAAAAATTTCAGCGGTAATCCACTCAATCCGTCTGATGTAATTAACGCCACGAATCGCGCTGCGGCAATGACTGCTTGGCAAAATTTTGTGGCCGCCGCCGATGAGAAAAAAATCGGCATCATGCTCGATGCTCCCTTCAATCACACGGCATTCGATTGCGAACTCGGTCAAGTTGGTGTGGATTTACTGAAGCCCGATGGAGCTACGTGGTCGCCCAGCGATGAGATTCGCAATCGTGATGCGCGCTTTTATTCGTTAGCTGGCAATTATGGCAATCGCGCCACTAGCGCCGCCAACATTGCCCCCGGGCCAGATCGTTATGATTTTGGCAAATGGAATGACGTCAAGGATGTGTTTTTCGGGCGCTATGATGCCTTGGTGGAAAACAGCACCAGCCCCGAAAACGCAAGTCACAACAGCGAAGGTGATTGGTTCGATGTGGCTGATGCGGACTGGACCAGCAATGACTTTGTGCAAGGTGGCGTTGCCAAAAATACCACGCGGCAAGTGTGGCAATACTTCGCTCGTTACGCCGTATATTGGTTAGAGAAAACGCGGCCTGCAGGGCAAAATCGCAACAGCGCAACCGAGCCCGGATTGAGCATCGCCCAGCGTTACTCTTGGGACGCGCGGGGCATTGATGGAAATCGTTGTGACTTTGGTCAAGGACTGCCACCACAAGCGTGGGAATACATCATTAACGTAGCCCGTACGTATAAATGGAATTTTGTGATGATGGCAGAATCGCTCGATGGCGGTGCTGTTACCTATCGATCCAATCGCCACTTCGACATTCTCAACGAAAACATCGTTTTCCCACTGCAAACCGCGAGCAACAAGTCAAGCTATCGTGACATTTACGAGAGCCGACGCAATGCTTACGGGCAAGGATTGGTGCTGGCGAATACGACTTCGCATGATGAAGAAAACTACAGTGATCCTTGGCGGGCTCTGTTGCGTATGGGTGTGACCGCGAGCCTCGATGGTGTGCCGATGATTTTTCCTGGTCAGGAATTGGGCATCAGTCGCACCTTTGGCTACAATCACTACGAGTCCAACTTCGGTAAGCAGATTGCGCATTTCAAACGCTACAACTCGATGATGCCGATCTGGAACGATGCAAGTTACGGCAACGATCAATTGTTTCATGTCTATTCCGGCATGGCCCAAGCGCGACAAGCAAGCAGCGCACTGCGTTCGTCGAATCGCTGGTTCCTTGATGGCGATGGCGCTAACGCGCAGATTCATGCTGTGGCCAAATATGAAAGCGCGTATGTTTCGCCCGCATTCCAAGATGTGGTGCTCGCATTTGCGAATCTGGATCGCGACAACGCGCAGGCTGATCAATTCAAAATTCCCGCAACACTCGCCAATGTGTTAGGTGTCAAAGATGGTCGCAGTTACAACGTGAAAAATCTATCAGCATACGAAAATGCAGGCAACGGCACGGCGGGCCGACGCGCTGCTTGGCTATGGTCGGGTGGAGGATTGAGCGGTGCGCAGTTGAAAAGTGCTGGGCTCTTTGTTTCTCTAGCAAAAGTTCCCACTACCGGAACCAGTAATGCCGCGCCGGGAGACTGGGCAAGCATTCCGTTCGAAGCGCAATACTTGAAGCTCTACGATGTCACCGCGCCACCTGCGCCGATGCCGCTCAGCGCAGCTTATGTGTTAGGAAATAGCGCAACCATCACTTGGCAGTCGAATGCTGGGCCAGACGACGCCATTTCTCACTATCTCGTGAGCATCGGCACCATACAGGGAGGCAATCAACTGATCCATGATGCCGTAGTGTCTAACACACAATTATCTTACAGCTTTACGGGAAACATTGGCAAGGTGTATTATGCCAGCATCAAGGCCGTTTCGGCGGCAGGTGCTGCATCGACTGTGGCCGCCATGACCGATGCGGGATCTCCGAATAAGGCATCGACGAGCTCGCCGATGATTTTGTTAGATCCGCTCGCTGACAACGATGGCGACTGCGTCAGTAATGCCGATGAAGACATTGCTGGCACCAATCCGCTACTGAGTAGTTCGCACCTCGCCATTTCTGCGATCACTCGCAATGGCACCGATGTTGTGCTCGCCTTCCCAAGTATTCCAGGTCGCTACTATCGACTGGAAACTAGCACCAGCCTTGCGCCGAATTCGTGGTCTTTCGTTTCTAACAGCATCATGGCTACGAGCAGTATTGGTAGCATTACTCATACGCACGTAGGCAGTGATCCCAAGCGCTTTTATCGCATCCGAGTCTCGAAAACTGAGATCTTTTAGAAAATGGCACTTGGCCGTAGTTGAGTGGAGTATGTATTAGGATTCTAACAGGCTCTTGGCCATCGCGCGAGCAGATTCGCCACCGCCGCCGAGCATGCGCACGAGCTCGTGAATGCGCGCTTCTCCGGTGACGGGGTATAGACGAGATCGGGTGCGGCCGTGGCTGATTTCTTTCTCGACGACGAAATGTCTGGCAGCTGTCGCCGCCACTTGCGGGAAGTGAGTGATGGCGATCACTTGGTGTCTCGCTCCGAGCACGGCCATCTTGCGGCCTACGGCTTTTGCTACCTCGCCGCCGACGTTGGCATCGATCTCATCGAACACCATCAATGGCGTCGCATCTTGATCGGCAAGGGCGCTCTTGACGGCCAACATGACGCGGCTGATTTCACCGCTGGAGGCAACATGGCGCAGCGGATGAAGTGGTTCGCCCGGATTCGGGCCGAAGAGAAAATCGGTGGACTCCATGCCGTGCGAGGAGGGATCCTTGAGTGCGGTGAGGGAAATCTCGAAGGCAGATTGCTTGAAGCCGAGGTCTTTGAGTTGAGCTGCAATTTCTTTGGCAAGCTTCGGTGCGGCTTTGCGGCGAGTGCTGCTGAGCTTGTTGGCGGCAGCATCGAGTTGGCTGCGCAGCTCGGTGATTTGCGCTTGCAGCAGATCGAGTTTTTCGCCGCGGTTCTCGATGTTGTCGAGTCGATTGCTTGCTTCATCACGGGCGAGCAAGATGTTGCCAATGCTGCCACCGTATTTACGTTTGAGCGATTCTAACTGATTTACGCGATCTTCTAATGCGGCTGCTTCCTCGGGGTTGATTTCGAGTTCATCGAGATAATCGGCGAGAGTGCTTTCGAGTTCTTGGAGCTCGACGACAGCGGTCTCCAATCCGGTGCAGCGCTCGCCGATCGATGGATCGAGTTTTTCGAGATCGCGGATGTGGCGTTGCATTTCACCAAGTCGGGTGAGAATGCCATCCTCTTCTCCCGCGAGGAGTGCCATGGCGGCAGTGGTGTTTTCTAACAAACGCGCGGCGCTATTGGCACGGCGGTAGCGATTCATCAGCTCGGTTTCTTCATCGGGCTGAAAATTGGCGGCGTTGATCTCATCGACTTGATGGCGCAGGAGATCCAGCTCACGTGTGGACACGGCATCGGCATTGCGCAGATCCTCCCACTCAGCGACTTTTTGTTTCCATTGTTGCCATTGGCCGCGGTATTGGCTGACTAGCAAATCGGCATTGGCGTAGGCATCGAGCATAGCCATTTGTCGATCGGTGGAGAGCAGTGATTGGTGATCGTGCGGGCCATGAAGATCGACGAGGTGCTCGCCCAGTTTTTTCAAAAGCCCAAGTGTGACGGGGGAGTCATTGATGAATTGACGGGTATTGGATTGGCCGATGACGCGGCGAATGATCAGGTCGTCACCAGGGGAAAAATCGAGTGCATTTTCAGCGAGGATCGCTTGGATTTCCTCGGCGGTGCTCAGGGAAAATACGGCTTCGACAGTGCAGGATTCTTCGCCCGTGCGGATTAGTGATTTGTCCGCGCGTTCACCTAACACGAGCTTGAGTGCGCCAACGATGACGGATTTTCCCGCTCCGGTCTCGCCGGTGACGCTGATGAGGCCGCGATCGAGCTCCCATGTAACTTCATCGACGAGGGCAAGGTTGCGAATTTTTAACAGAGTGAGCATGCGTGTTTTTGTGAGAAAATGGTTAGCGCAGAGTGGGGCGGTGATCAATCGGGATTTTGTGAAATTATTCCTCGACT
Source organism: Akkermansiaceae bacterium UBA956 (assembly GCA_002293145.1). Lineage (GTDB taxonomy): Bacteria > Verrucomicrobiota > Verrucomicrobiia > Verrucomicrobiales > Akkermansiaceae > UBA956. Next base: position 65,715 of record DBCO01000001.1, read on the forward strand.
GGTTCAGCGCGCAGAGGGGCACCCGATCTTTGAAAAGATCGGCCTTGGTCTTGTGGAATATCGTCTTCTTCTACGGGTTGGGCGCGCAGGGGTCGATTACTTGGCTGATTGGGGTCTTCGACAGGAATGGCACGAATCGGGAGATCTTGTGGGTGCGCCGCGGCATTTCCGGCATCTGAATCATCGAGCGGAACGGCGCGGATGGGATGGATCGGGCAAAAGTCGTTTTCTGCGGGCAAGCTATCAGCATGAATTTGATCAACGTAGGAGGAGCCAGCGGCGTGACAGCCTTGGGTGGCGCGTTTACCAGAAGATCGGCATAGGGTGCAAGAGACGAGTCCAGTATCGGGCGTCATTTCGGTGAATGGATTGGCCTTATAGCCGAGGCGGTCTGCCGTTTTCATGATGTCCACCCAAATTGGCAAGGCGAGAGTTGAGCCGTAGCCGCCGGAAACGGTGCGTGTCGAGTCATCCATGCCGCACCAAACGGCGCAGGTGAGTGAAGATGTGTAACCCGCAAACCAGGCGTCTTTGAAGTTGTTGGTAGTGCCCGTTTTGCCAGCGCATGGCTTGTCGAAGCCGAGTCGGCGCACGGCGGAAGCAGTTCCGGTGGTGGTAACTTCTTGGAGAATGTGCGAGACGGAGTAGGCTGAGCTGGGCGAGCCTGCTTGGAAAGGTAGGGTATCAGTCTGATAGACTACCTCACCGCTGCGTTTGCGGATCGAGGAAATCAGATAGGGTCGATAGCGGACGCCACCGTTCGGGAGCATGGAGTAGGCAGAGGCGACTTGATAAGGCGTGGCCTCCCATGAGCCAAGATACGATGAGGGAGTGGGCGGTAGAGCTTCATTAAATGCCTGCGTGCAGACATTCGCGACGTTATCGAATCCGGCGTAGTTGCCAACGCGCACGGACATGGTGTTGCGGGATTTGATCAGGCCATAAGAAACGGGGCGATTGCCGCCGTAGGTGCCGTCAGAGTTCTTCGGATGCCAGCTAGCGGGGGCTCCTTTGATTTCACCAGAAGAGATGTAGGCGTCGGAGATCATGGTGTTTGGGCGCAGGCCTTTGTCGAAGGCTGCGAGATAGACAAAAGGTTTGAACACCGAGCCGATCTGGCGCTTGGCTTGGATCGCGCGATTGAACTTTGATTCATCGGCAGAGCGACCTCCGACGAAGGCGAGCACCTGTCCGGTGTGGTTCTCGATGACCACAGCAGCGCCCTGGATGTAGGCAGTGGATGTTTTTTTTCCTTCGGGAATGGCCTGCCACTTGGCGCGAGTCTGGTGCGGGTAGCCGGAGGTTCTTTCGATTTTGGATAGCGATGCCTCGACAGCTTCTTCGGCTTTTGTCTGGATGAGTTGATCGATGGTGGTGCTGATGATCAGTCCGCCGAGCTCGATATTTTCTTTTTCGAGAATGATTTCTAGGTCGCGGCGGATGGCATCGAGGGCGTAGGACTCACGGATTTTACGTCGATTGGCGGGGCGAATGTCGAGCGCTTGTAGCTTAGCGGCGGCAGATTGCTCGGCACTGATGACCTCGGCGGTTACCATACGTTCCAGCGTGCTGTTGCGCTCGCGGATGGCGGCATCCATGTTGTTGAAGGGATTGAAGGCATCGGGGCCACGAACGATGCCCGCGAGCATTGCTGACTCGGAAAGATTGAGCTCGGAGGCATTTTTTTCAAAGTAAATGCGCGAGGCTTCTTGGATGCCGCGGATCGAGCGGCCCCAGTTGATCGAGTTCAGATAGGATTCTAACACTTTGTCCTTGGTGCCGAGATAGGACTCAATGCGGTAGGCGATGGCGATTTCTAAAAACTTGCGGTCGATTTGTTGCCAAAGAGTTTTCTTTTCACCGTAGCGCTTGAGCTTGAATACATCCGAGGCGAGCTGTTGCGTGATGGTGGAAGCACCCTCGCGTTTGCCTTGAAGGTTTTTGAAAAAGGCACGAACGATGCCGATGGGGTCGAAGGCTCCGTGTTGATAAAAGCGCTCGTCCTCGCGGGCGAGAATTGCTTTGCGGAAATCGGGAGCGACTTGATCAAGTGAGATGATGTCGCGGATCTCACCGTGGAGTCGTGCGAGCTCAGTGCCGCGGCGGTCGAGAATGATCGAACGCTCGGGCATTTCGTGAATTTTTCTGAGATCGTAATGCTTCGAGCGGAGCCCATAGACAATGCTCAAAAACACCAGCACATAGAGCCCTACGACGGCTGGATCGCCGACAAGGCGGAGTAGGAAACGAACGGGCGTAGAATAATTTCGGATGAGGAAATGGAATAAGTGGAAGGGCCAAAAAATGAGCAGGGATACTAGTGATTTTGGCTTGTGCTCGGCCTCGCGTGAGCGCCTGCTGCGGCTGGCGGCACTTTGTGTTTTGCTAGACTTGGATGATGGGACGGGAGTGGTGCGCGCCATAGAAAATTCTTTCGCCGGAGAGTAGGCGGGATTGGCGCAAAGAGCGAGAGCGATTTTGTGAAAAATCGGTGAAGTTGATTCATTTTCACGATCTCGCTAATGGGATAGCGGAGCGCTTAGATCGTCATTGCGTGGAAGCCACCATCGACGATCATTTCATGACCGGTGATGAATGAGCCTGCGGTTGATGAGGCGAGTAGCAGGGTGGCTCCGATCAATTCCTCGGCATTGCCGAAGCGTGATGCAGGAGTTTGACGCAGAATGTCGAGCACGCGTGATTCATCGAGCACCTTGCGGTTTTGCTCGGCGGGGAAAAAGCCCGGAACGAGAGTGTTGACGCGGATGTCTTTATCGGCCCACTCACGAGCAAGGTTTTTCGATAGATTGTGCACCGCAGCTTTCGAGGCGGAGTAGGTGAACACGCGGGATAGCGGGCTGAGGCCAGAAATGGAGCCGAGATTGATGATCGAGGCGGGATGGGAGTTATCGATGAAATATTTGCCGAATACTTGGCAGGAACGAAACACCGCAGCGAGGTTGGTGTCCATGATGCGAGCGTATTCCTCCTCTGATACTTCCAGAAAGGGAGTAGGGGAATTGGTGCCAGCGCCGTTGATGAGGATGTCCACCTGGCCTGAGCGCTCGATTACGGTATCAAGCAGGTTTTGCAAGGACTCACGAGAGGTCACATCAACCGGCACAAAGTAGCCTTTGCCGCCGTGCGAGGTGATTTCGGCGAGACGACGCTCGGCTTTCTCGGGGATGCGACCACCGAGCACGACTTCGGCACCTGCGCGAGCGAGGCCGACTGCCATGGTGCCGCAGAGTTCGCCGGTGCCGCCGATGACGACTGCGACTTTGCCTGTGAGATCGAAGAGGGATTTGAGGAAACTGGTAGTTTGCATGGTGTCAAAAATAGGTTGCTGAAAGTCACTGTGAACGCTGCAGGGGATTTTGCAAAGGGTAAAGTCGATCATGAAGATGAATTCAATGGCGGTAAAAAAACAAAATCCGCAAAAGTTTTTGATTTGTGATTTTTGCTTTTTTTCGTGGCTGAAAAATATCTGCATTATGAACAACTACATCCAGATCAGAAAAGTGTGCCGCGATTTAAATGCTCAGGCGGAAGTTTTGCTGTTGCGCCCGGCGGGAGATACTGGTTCTCTGTGCGTCGAATATGATTGGAATTGGATATGATGTGCATCGTTTTGCTGAGAATCGCCCGCTGATTTTGGGTGGTGTAGAAATTCCTCACACCATGGGCTTGGACGGTCACTCGGATGCGGATGTCTTGTGTCATGCCGTGGCAGATGCCGTGCTGGGTGCGCTCGGCGAGCCTGACATCGGCTTCTTTTTTCCTCCAGGCGACCCTGCTTGCAAGGGGATTTCTTCCCTGGAAATCCTCGAAAAATGCCGCCAGCGCTGCGAGGAACTCGGGTATCGGCTGGTCAACATCGATTCCACCATCATCGCCGAGGCTCCAAAGGTGCTGCCCCATCGTGATGCCATGCGTCAAGCCATGGGCTCCGCGCTCCAACTCGACCCTGCGCGGGTCGGCATCAAGGCCACAACCAACGAAACCATGGGCTTCGTTGGTCGCAAAGAAGGCATCGCCGCCATGGCCGTGGCGATGGTGGTGCCGTTGTGAGTTTTGTTTTGTAGCGGATTTGAGCGCTGCTAGATGGGCATCGAGGATAAATAGCGCAGCGCTATGAGACCTTCTATCGATTGCCATGGGCTTATAAACGTGGCATCTCGCAGCCATCAGTGAGGCAGAAAGGGTTGTTTAGCGTGATTGATCTGGTTGTGAATACAATTTCATTTTTGTGCCACTTCGAAAAAATGATTTTGGTATAATTTTGTTAGATTTAAGTGTTTATCTGTTATGCAAATTTGATGAATGAGCTACTCTCCCCCTGAATGGAAAAAACCGTGCGTGCCGCAACTGAGCATGATTCACACTCTCGTAAATGGCGTTTAACCACCGGCAATGATCATTCATTCTTTCGCTCCAGCCGCTTACGCACACGTACAAGTCGTTTAGCCCGCGTCAAGAAGCATTTGGTTTGTGGTAATGAACATTTCACCTCCCGCAACGGCCACTGAGTCTCTCGCAATCGCCATTTAATGCCTCGTAACGGTCATTTAATGACTCATAATTGCCATTTTGTTGAACGCAACAGTCGTTTCGTCACTGGCACCCCTCTGTTCCAAAACAACAGCGAACAACCAAAACAAAAGATAAACCAAACAACAGTATGATCAGCGAATTCGCCAACCGTCAAAACATGAGCCTTGCCGTTCAGCACCTCTTGAGTTCCACAGAGTTCAAGCCCGTGTTGGTCGATCAACTGCCCGTAGCCTTTACCGCGCTTGTCGGGCAAATGGCAGTGAAAGTGAATGAGCTCACAGTGCTGATTGCCAGCCAATATGCTACCACCACGGGCTTTGCCGATGACAAAGCCCGCCAGGAACAAGAACTCGAATCCAGCACCCACGAGATCAGCCAAGCTCTCGCTGGATTAGCACTCGGCCCACAGAAATGGAAGATCGAATCCGTTGTGGGGTTTACGAGATGGACACTGTCATCGGCCTGCAATCCGGCCCTGTTCTCGTAACCATCGTCGATCGAAGAAGTCGCCGCTCCCTCATTGCTAAAGTCACAGACAAGGGACGCACTGGCGTTGACCTCAAGACAGAAATGAATGAAGGAATTTTTTCTAACTATGTTTACTTCACTTGCGAGGCGCTGTCGGCGATGTCGGCAGCGGGGAGCAGGACGCTGCTGCTGGCGACGTTGTTTTCACCGGATGACTTGGAGCTGAGGCGATTGATGCCGATTCCGAGGAATTTTCCTTGGTCATTGAATACCGGCATGCCTGTGGCTGGGGCGCTGATTTTGCCGAACAAGCGAGGCTTCTTGATTACGGAAATGATCTCTCCCGTAGCAGCCATCGGCTCGCGGTTGAGTTCTTTGTTCATGCGCCCCAAGACAATGACATCATCGAGTAAATTCATGGGCGCGGAGTCAGCCAGAGGGATCGGCTTGAAATTGCTCGCTGCTTTTTCAGGCTTGAGAAAGACGAGGTCGAGGTCGGTGTCTTTGAGGACAATTTTGGCATCAGTCTCAGTGCCATCTGGCATCAGGATTTTCACCTCTTTGACATCGGATTTTGCGCTGATTTTCATCGGACCTTGAGGCGTATTGACGGTGCGACCATCCATCGATGACGCCAAATCAATGGTGCTAAGTGGTGCGACGATCAAGCCTTCGGCACTGAGAACGGTGCCGAGCATTTCGACTTTTTTCTCTTCTTTTTGAGTCGGATTGCTACCAGCGGTGAGCTCGATGGAGACGACGGCGCTGATGAACAATGTTGAGTCTTTGTGAGAGTTGCTGAGCTCGGTGGCCTTCGTCTTCAGCGGGCCGCTAGCGGCGAAAAGGGGTAAGCTGAGGGCGGTGAGTAGGATCAGGGATTTCATGTTATAAGTTTTCAGATTTTTAGATTTTTTATCGGCTATTACCAGGTTGGTTCGAGTTCGATCATACGCGTGGTAATACCGCGACGGACGAAAAATGTGATGTGCGAGGGTTTGGCTTGATTGATTTTTTCGATGTTTGTCTTAAGCTCAGCGATCGAAGTGATGGTCTGGCCATTGATTTTTTGTAAAATGTCGTTGTTCTGCAAACCAGCCAACGCTGCCCAGCCGGCATTGGTGACGCTGGAGATGAGGACTCCGGTCTTGGCGTTTTCATCACGCACTTTGGCGCGGTCTTCGGCACCGATATCGCGGGCCTGGAATTCGAGGGTTTCGCTCAGGTATTCTTCGAGCTCTGAGTTACCCGTTGGAGCGCGCTCTAAGGGGACTTTGATGGTGAGCAGTTCTTTGTCTCGCTTCAGTTCTAAGGTAACCTCGGCTGTGGCGCTCATTTGACGGATGGCTTCGCTGAAAACATCGGCATCCTCGGGGCGTGAAGCATTGATGATTTCGCCATCGAGCTTGAGCAAGAGGTCGCCATTTTTGATGCCTGTTTTTTCGGCATTGCTATCGGGGTAGACGCGGGTGACGCGCATGCCTTTTTGGCCGGGGATGCCGAGAGCTTCAGCTAGCTCTAACGAAATGACTTGGGTCGAGACGCCCATCCATGCCTTGCGGGCGATGGCGGCATCGGCATCATTTTCTTCGGGTCCGACTTTGATGATGGTTAGGTAGCTATCGCCATCGCGTTCGTAGGTGACGAGAGTGAGCACGGGCTCGGTAGCATCTTTGGTGATTTCTGCGGTGATTTTTTCGAGGTCGGCAAGATTTTTGATCGGGGTGTCATTGACCTTGACGATGAGATCTCCCGCAACGGGTGCAGGTTTGGCCGCGGCTGTTGGGCCACCGGCGCGGATGCTTTGAATGATGGCTGCATTGTTGTTGTCGCGATGCTGTTGCTTGGCTTGAAGTTTGGTGAAATCGCGCGCAGTGATGCCCCAGTGCAGCAATTCTTTTTCGCGGGGTTGCATCGGTTCGCGAGCTTCGGTGGTGACGGTCCATTTCATTTCCTTGCCAGCGCGTGACCCGATGAGTTGTAGCGCGCTGCTGATGGGAGATTCAAGAATGATGCGATTGAACAAAGGGATGTCTTCGGGCGCGCGCGCGGCGGGGATGGACTTATCGTTGACCTGAGTGATCAAATCGCCGGCCTGCAAGCCAGCCTTGGCCGCGGGCGAGTCGGCGATGGTTCCTGCGACCAAGATGCCACTAGCACTCTTGTCAGTCTTGAGCAATGGCTGCACAGCCAATCCAATGCTGCTGCGTTTGACTTGCCCTTCTTTGATGAGAATGTCGGCGATGTTTTTGGCGAGATTGGAGGGGATGGCTCCGCCGATGGAACCGATGCCTACTTCATTGACGCCGATGATTTCGCCTTTGAGATTGACCAGTGGGCCGCCGGAATTACCAGGGAAAATCACTGCATCGTGACCGATCCAGCGGACGAGTTCCCCGACGACTTCGCCATCAAGAGAGAGTCCGCCACCACCTGGGGCGATCATCTCGGTATTGGCGACGACACCTTTGGTGACGGATTGGGAGAGTCCAGCGGGGCTGCCCATGGCAAGCACGACGTCGCCTACTTTGAGCGAGTCAGAGTCTCCGAAACGGGCAACGGGTAGCTTCGACGCGGGATCGCGAAGGTCATTGCGATCAATTTTGAGAATGGCGAGATCGGAAAGGGGATCGGTGCCGACAAGAGTAGCGCGACATTCCTGGCGGTCTGCGAGGCGCACCGTGATGCGTGTGGCGCGACCAGCAACGTGGTGATTAGTCAAAACGTAGCCGTCTTCATGAATGATGGATCCTGAACCTGATCCACGATTTTTCTGCATTCGTCCACCACCACCGTTCTCGGAGACGACGTGAATCCGCACGAGTGCAGGATAGACCGCGTCCAGTGCATGTTGGATATCGTTGGTGGTTTGTGAAATGCAGGTGGTAACGACCGTAAGAAAGAGGATGCAGGATTTGAGGAATAGATACATGAGAATATGTGTTTGATCGCCAAGGAAAAACTTGCAGTAAAAACGATGCACGGGGAGGGGTTTGTCTAAACAATTAGCATCGCGGTGAGCGCAGGTGTTCGATTGCTTGGATCAGATCTGATGGCTGTACTGCTGAGGAAACATGGGCGCTGCCGGCACGATCAAGCAGCACGAAACGGATTTGTCCAGACGCGAATTTTTTGTCGCGTGAGAGTTTATCCATGATGGTCTGGGTGGTAATTTGTGGTGAAAGCACCAGCGGAAGGTGGAATTTTCCTAACAGATCGAGAATGCGATTGGCTTCAGCCTGCGAAAGAGCCGAGTGAGACAGCGAGAGAAATAGGGCAGCTCGCATGCCTAACGAAATTGCCTCGCCGTGCAGCATTTCTCCATAAGGGAGGCTGGCTTCAATGCCATGGCCAATGGTGTGGCCGAAGTTGAGCAGAGCGCGGATGCCGAGTGTTTCATATTCATCGGCCTCGACGACGCGGGCCTTGATGGCGATGTTGCGGGCGATCAGAGCGGCGGGTACATCGCGCGATTCGGGATCAAGAGCAGCGAGGTCATCAAGCATATCCGCATCGCGAATGGCGGCGTGTTTGATCGCCTCAGCAAAGCCTTCGTAGTATTCGCGAGGGTGGAGGCTGCGCAGTATGTGAGGATCGACGAGGACCAGTCGTGGTTGGTGAAAGGCACCGACGAGATTTTTGCCTTCTGGAATGTTGACACCAGTTTTGCCACCGACGGAGGAATCGACGAGCGAGACAATGGTGGTGGGAATTTGCACGAAGGGGATGCCGCGATAGAACATGGATGCGACAAAACCAGCGAGATCGCCGACGACGCCACCGCCGAGGGCGATGACAAAGGATTTGCGATCGTGGCCTGCGGCAGCGAGTGAGCTGCAAAGCTGATTGGCGACGTTGAGTGACTTGGATGCCTCACCTGCGGGAAACTCATGAACGGTCGATGTGATGCCAGCAACGTTAAGAGCATCTTGCAAGGCTGTTGCATAGATCGGTGCGACGTTACTATCACTGATGATCGCTGCTTTTCCAGACAGCCCAGCTTGGAGAATCAAAGAACCTGCTTGCGAGAGGATTCCCTCGGCGACAAGAACGGAGTAGGAACGATCAGCTAAATCTACAGATACCTGGTGCACGCGCCGAGATTGCGGCAAAATTGCATTTCTGAAAAGAATTGTTTTTTCTACGCAACGTTGGATAGTCGGCGCGATGAGTATTTCACCCGCTGGCTTGGCCGCCGTGGCTCGCGTATTTGAGCGCAATTTTCATGAGCAAAAAGAACTGGGGGCCTCGGTTTGCATATACTGGCGTGGGCAGCAGGTGCTTTCCTTAGCCGCTGGATTTGCTGATCGCGAAAAAACGCAGGCATGGACTGAGGAAACCCTTGCACCAGTGTATTCGGCGACGAAAGCCGCCGCCGCTGCGACCTTATTGCATGTGTTGGAAATGCAGGGCATGAGTGAAAAAAATCTTGTGCGCGAGGTGTGGCCAGCATTTCCGATCGCAGCGGCTAGTTTTGCTCACTTGCTGTCACATCAGTGTGGTTTGGCAGCATTGGATCAAGGCTCAAGTGTGTGGGATCATGCCTCGGTGATCGCGGCAATCGAAGCGCAAGTCCCAGCCTGGTTGCCGGGTGATGGTCGGCATGGATACCACCCGCGCACCTTTGGATTTTTGGTCGATGAATGTGTGCGGCGGATGGCTGGAAAACCGTTAGGGGAAGTTTGGGCGCAGCAAATCGCAGGGCCGATGGGCTGGGATTTTTGGATTGGCTTGCCTGAGAGTGAATGGTCACGGGTTGCTAGCTTGGTTCCAGGGAGAGCAGAAAAGGGCGATACAGAGCAAGGTTTTTATAAGGAGTTCATGACGGCTGGAACCATGACGCGTCGTGCATTCCTATCTCCCAGTGGATTGCATGCAGTCCAAGAAATGAACGACAGCAAGGCGTGGGCGGCAGGCTTTCCGGCGATGGGCGGATTGGCTTCGGCAAAAGGCTTGGCGGAATTTTACCAAGCAGCGATTGGCGCGATCGAAAGCCCGCTAAGTCCAGCGGTGCAGCGTGTGCTGCGAGAATTGCAGGTTCAAGGCCCTGACTTAGTGCTCTTGCAGCAAACGGCATTCACTTGTGGGTGCCAGAAAGATCCCGTAGATGCCGCAGGTAAAAAAATGCGACAACTCTATGGTCCGCATCTTTCCGCATTCGGCCATCCGGGTGCGGGTGGTTGTCACGCGTTTGGCGATCCCGATGAAGGCATCAGCTTTGCCTATGTGATGAATCAAATGGCACTCAGTGTGATGCCTAGTGCGCGCAGCACGGCGATGGTCGAGGCGCTGTATCGCGATGTGTGAGATACGCTCACAGTGTTTCGTAGATTTTCACAGCGTTTCCTTGAAGAGGTCTAGTGCGAGCAAGAGTGCCGTTTTGCGATCTAACAAAAAAAGATCATCTTCTCCGCTAAGGCGACCGTAGAAAAATTCACTCTGACCGGTCGTGCTGACAGGGGTGACTTCGAGAATATGCGTTTGGTAGCCATCGTGCTCACCAAATTCATTGAGCTTGTGCTTGAGAATGTTGAGTTTGAGTGCTGGTGTGGCGAGCGCATTAAGAGCATCTTGATCGTTCGAGTTCAGCCAAGAATTCACGCGCAGATCACCGAGGGTTTCTAGCAACTTGTTCGCCCGCGCTATATTGAGCGTACCAGTGGTATTTTCGTCGTTGAGAAAGCTTTCCCAAGCTTCATCACGGTAGTTGAAATTGAGTTTCAGCTTAGGTTGATTGATCAGGTTGCGCTCCAGATTGATGAAGTCGATGGAGGCGATCGCGAGCAGTCGTGTGTCTTTCCATTGCTTAATGCGTAAGGGCAAGCGGGCTATGAAATCATCGGGCAATTTGACGATGGTATGTAGGGTCTCGGGGTGATTGAGATGGGCCGTGAAGACGCCATCTTTGGTCTTGCCGATGCGCAGTAAAATGCTCGACTGATCCTTGAAACGGAACTGAATCGAGACAAGCGGAGATTTTAAGCCGTAGGTTTCCAAATCCTTTGCTTCATCGGTGAGAAAAGCATTATCGGTGAGGAAACCTGCGACCTTGGTCTCGGTGATGGTTTTGATGAATTTGTAGTGGGTAACTTCGTTGAGCGTCGCGCTAGTAGCCTCATCGAGCTGAATCCTCCAAGATCCACGCGGTGGAAGAGATAATTGAATCGGCGAGGCCTTAGCGGTGTTGATGGTAATGGCTTGGAGCTTTTTGTGATCAAAGCCCGTGAGATTTTGCGCGCGGAGGTTATTGTAATTGGTTAGGGGTAGTTCGGAAAGCGAAACGAGATCGGGGTAGGGGCGCAATGGGAGTTCAAACACAGTGCCAGGGCGGTCAGATACGGTGGCATAGACCGTGTTTGCTTTGTCATCAGCACTGGGATAGACGCTGAGCGTTACGGGTTCCGTTTGGCCAAAAGATTGAATCGCGATGCGCAGAAACATATCATCCTCGATGCTTGGCAAGGTGACTTTTTCTTTGTCCAATACGCGTAGAGCGCGCAGCGAGAAAAGACCTTTTTCGATCAAGCTTTTCACGGCTTCGGTCTCCGTTGACAGTTTCTGCGGTTTGGTGATGCGCCAGGGTTGCCCAAGAGCGGTCGTCTCTAGCATGAACTCGGAAGAGTCAGATTTGATGTGGATCTTTTGCAACTGCGATGGTGCAAACAAAAATGGTTGATGATCGCGAAAGTAGCGCAATCCATCTTTAAATATTGGTCGGATGTCGCCGGTGCAGGCATAGATGTGAGATTTGCGACTGCGATCACGTGGTTGCAGAAACACTGTCGGCACGAGCTCTTCGGTCTCAGCATCCGTTGTGATCCATGCCGTGCGTCGGCCAATCACATACTTCGCCCGGGCCTTTCCCTCATCGTCAGCGAGGCGAACATAAACCATGCCATCCTTGAGACCAGCTTGTGTTTCATCGATTTTTTCATTCGGGATAACATCGGTCGCGCGGGTTGCTAAGCTGAAATCTATCAGGGTTTTCGCCCAGCGTGGATCCATGCGATCTTGGGCTGGCTCTGTCATCATCCAGACACCCGATGCTCGCGAAAATTTCGCCGTTACGCCATTGGTGCTGAGGTTAATTTTGGTAATGTCGGCAGGTGTGAAGTCTGTGTAAAGTCGCTCGCCTTGAGGGGTGGGTGGGACGCCAAAAATTTGGTGCAGATTGCCACGAGAAAGCAATATCCCAACAAGCACCAGCATGACGATGGCGATGAATAACTGCAACAGTGTGGAAAAGAGTGATCTCACAAGGGAAATAATCTGTTAGGTCAGGCGCGACGTGCGTTCCAGACGAACAAGCCGATCAGCAATGCTGCAGCGGGTAGGAAAAACAAGTTGACGCGATTGATGAAGGAGGCTTGCGTGGTGAGAAGCGGCAATTTGTACGTGCCGACGGTGCGCGGTCCGGTGCCGGACATTTCTTCGCGACCGACTAACCAATTGGCCGTGGCGTTAAAGAAATCGATATTTTCATTGCGCAAGGAATTCGGTTCGAGAAAGCTGGCATTAGAAATCACGACCATCCGAGAGGCCTTGGCAGCGAAGCGGTCATCGGATGCGGCACCGCGGATGACGGCTGCTGCGAGTGCGAGTGGTCCGCGGATGTCCTCGACATCGCTGAAGCTCGGCGTGGTGACTGTTTTGCCCGTCTCACCCCAATACTTAGGAGCTGATTCCAGCAGCTTGATGGGAGAAATGCGTCGATTGATGAGATCTTCCGCGCCTTCACGTACTTCCAAGGAAGAGCTGACGCCATCAAAACTGGTGCTTTTATTCCAGAAATCTCGAGTGTATTCGAAGCCCGGCACGAACGATGCCTCGACTTGAAACACAGCATTTTTTCCGGCAGTAGTGACGATCTGATCACGTCGCGGAGTCACACCATGATCTCGTAAAAAGGAACGAAGTTGATCAGGAGTTTGCTGAGCTCGTAATAGGACCATGATGTTGCTGGCTGGACGGTTCCAGTATTTTATCAACGACGCCATCTCAGGTTTCGTAAAGTCGTAACGCGGCGCGGCGATGATGACGCCAGCGGCATTTTCGGGGATTTCAGCCAGCTCGCTCATTTTCACCGTTATGGGGAGGATGTTTTGCGATAGCAAGGAATCACGCATCACCGACCAAGCTCCGCCCTCCAGTTCGGTCTGGAAATCGCTTTTATCAGCAAGGAAATAGACGATCCGTGGTTTGCCCTCGATGGCGGAAAGAAGTCCAGTGGTGAGCGTATCTTCGCCTTGGAATGAACTCAGCCTGCGCGCTGATTTGCCATCATTGGTCTCGTAGAGCAACATGTGGTCTTGGGTCACAAAGCGGATTTTAGATGAGTCTTCTTGGGTGGCCTGAGTGGAGGTGTCGTCGCGTGCATCGATGATCACGATGTCGTCCCGATTGATGACGCCCGAATTCGCCGCGAGATTGTATGTTTCCGCGACTTGCATGGCGCGGTCCACATCGCGCACGGGATCGAACCGCTCGACCACAACCTTGTTGCCGGAGACTCGGGCATATTCAGCGGCGAGAACGCGCACGCGCTCTGTCATGGCGGTGGATCGGCGGAAGGCGACGATCATTTTTACAGGAGTTTTACGTTCCTGAACTTGGGCGGATTGCAACAAGCCTATGGTCCAGTTCGAGAGCGAGTAATTCTCACCGCGGCTCAGATCTGAGCGCGAAAAGTAGCGCGATCCGAGGAAGTTGGCGAGGATCACAATGATCAGGAGCGAGAAAATTTGCAGCACAGAAAGCGTGCCGATATTCCAGCGATTCATCGGTCGAGCTTTGGTGTTGTTCTGAGTAGTGGCAGAGTCGTCTGACATGAGAAAAATGTGGGAGCGAAAGGCGAAATACTAACGGCGCCAGCGGCGGAAATCGAGCACGTGAAAAGTCAGCGCTAGAGTGAAGATCGAGAGCGAGAGGTAGAAAATCGCCACTCGTGTGTCCATCAATCCGCTGCAAAAGTAGTGCATGTGTTGTCGTGCGGAAATGTATTGAAACAGAGAGGCTCCGGCGAAGCTTTCACCCCAGATGGTTGTCACAAATCCTAGGAAATAGTGCAACACAAGTAGACCGAGTGTGACGATCGCTGCTACGATTGAGTTTGAGGTCAGCGATGAGGCAAAGCAGCCGATGGCGAGGAAAAAAGCGCCCATCAAGAATAGGATCGAGTAAGTTCCTATGAGCGAGCCATTATTCCATGCGGGCGGCAGCCCCGTGACCCATGGGTAAACTTGAAATTGAAAAAAGCTTGGAATCCACAGCAGGCAGTAGAATGTGAGGGCTGCGAAATATTTTGATAGTACTACTTGCCACGTTTTCACGGGAGCGGTGAGCAATGTTTCCAGAGTTCCTGAACGTTGTTCATCGGCAAAAAGCTTCATCGTCAACAGCGGGAAAATGAACAAAAAGTAGAACCAAAACACCGGGGTGTGCATTGAGAAATATACCAAGCTGGTGCTCATCGGCGTATCGCTAAAGGCCTTCATCGCCGTAGATAGAGAGACGCCGTGCATGATGATGACAAAAGCAATCACAATCCACCCGAGTGGATTGAGCAAGAAGCTGCGCAATTCTTTGCGAAATAGGATAGTGAAAACACGCATGAACGGGCAAAGCTTAGGCAATAAACATGAGGATGACAAGCATTCATCGATCGACCTTTGCCGCGGCGTTGATCGCTTGACAAGCTCGCAGGAGAGCTCAGCGGTTTAGTGTCGGCTCTAGCCACAGCGCCCAATCGTAATTTCTGCCATCTTCCCCCTCAAGTGTGAGCAATTTTAGGCGCTTGACGTTTTCTAAGGATACTTGAAACGGTTTGATCTCACCCTCGGGGATTGAGCCAGAATCCCAGAGCACACGGCCATCGCCGATGATTTGGAACTGCAAAGTGCCTGATTGCGTTTGGTAGTTTCCACAATGTCCCGTCAAGGTTTTCCATGTGCCGTCCAGTTCCCACTCGTGCTGACCGGGTGCATGGGCGTAAATCCCGTGGCGAAAAATGCGACTGCCGGCGAGCAACATGTTCCCTGGGGCTGGCACGCGATCACGCAGTGCTGCACCGTAGCCGGATTTCTCGCTGACTGCGCGAATGTCGGACAGTGGCAGGCTTTTTTTCTCTGTGGGCACTTGCATGAGATCGATCAAAGCGGGAGACTTTGTGGCGAGCAAGCGCGTCATGATTTCTTGGCACAGAGCATCGTTTTTCACTGCATCTGAGGCCTGATAGTCCTTCATCGTCTTGGTATCATCTTTTTCAAATGCTGCGGTGAAAGGCTCCAACAAAATGCTTGTACGAGCCGCTGTAATGTCGACCTTGCCTTGAGCGTCAACCACATAGCTATATCGATACGGCGTTTGCCCCATGATGCCGGAACTCGCACCATTGGCGAACATGTAGCAAACGCGAAGCTCTCCGGATTTCCCCGCGCGAAGGGCTTGGCAATCGAGCTCAAAATTTCCCTCCTTGTCGGGGATCGCCGTGCAAGATGTGGCGTCATAGTCGCTGCCGCCCGTGGGATCCATGTAGGCGATGACTGCATACACCGGCGGCGAGGCCTTGATGTTTGCTCGTAACACAAAACCTTTGCCTTTTTCCTCGATTGCTATCTGACTAACTGCGATTTGTGGTTTTTGATTCATGGCTTTGACCGAACCACAAAAAATCGGATGCGAGGCCAGGCGCAAGCCATGTGCTAGCGTCAGAAACGAGCCCTTACTTTCACCGCGTAATTCTTCGCCGTAGCTGCGATTTCCCGAGCCCATCAATGCCGTGCCGAAGGCTTCGCGTTCGTTGGGGCGCTCCAAGTTATGCGGCAATCCGAGCGCGTGCCCTAGTTCGTGACAGACACCACCAATGAAGATACTGTTGTACTGACCTAACGAAATTTTTCCGTATTGACCATCTGAAACATGATTTCCTTGATCGGCGAGAGAGGCGAGATTGAGAATCGGCGAGTCCACTTGCCAAGCGGTGCCCGATCTACTGGATCCACCGGCGTAGTAGGGACTGTTCTGGGTGATTCGCCGTTGTTGCGGTTCCCAGTTGGCCATGTTGCAAAAAATCACCACGGTCTCAGACTCTGGATTGATTCCACGAGAGCGAAGTGTCGGCGCGCACTCGTTGAGAATTTCATGGCCGCTGTCACCATTGTAAACGGCATAAGGCTTACGGCCTTTCACTACGTGAATGTTTAATAGTTGATCGTCTTTGAGCTCGATCTGAATCGTGCGCTCGCCAAAGCCTAGGCGGTTCATTTCTTTGGCGTAAAATTTCTGAATGTCCTTCATGATGGCCGTCAGTCGCTCGCGATATTCAGGCGCCGGAGCACGATCGTTTGGCGTCCACAACACGATGTGCAAGACCCGCTTCGCTTTCTCCGGGTCCTGTGCTTGCCATGTGTCTAGAATCTCGCGAGCAGCCTTGACTTTGGGCTCGATCTCAGTGGTGGCATTCAGTGCAGCATTTTCTTGTGCATGCAAAGGGGATGCCATGAAGAATAGGGTGGCGCAAAAAGTGAACGGTAAATGACGTGGAATCGGCATACGCTTTTTTGTATCAACTGTTCCATTCATTACAACAAGAAATCGATTCTGCATTGCTTGTTGTCGTATCGTGTGTATTCATTATTCGTCTCATGAATATTTCTGCATTGGATCTCTTCACCATCGGCATCGGCCCATCATCGTCTCACACGGTCGGTCCGATGCGTGCAGCGGAGCAATTTCGGCGGAAAATCGAGGGTGCTGCCTGTTATGACCAAGTCAAACGCGTCGGCTGTGATCTCTATGGCAGTCTCGCTGCTACGGGCAAGGGTCACGGTACAGATTCAGCGATTGTACTCGGATTGCTAGGCGAAAGACCCGAGAGTGTCATTGTCGATAACGTCGAAACGCTGTTGGCGCAGTGTGCGCAATCCAAGTGCCTGAAATGGTCGGCGGATCGCTCCATTGCCTTTGACCCGAAAAAAGACATCGCCTTCAAGCGTCTCAAGCCCTTGCCCTTGCATCCGAACGGTATGCATTTTTTTGCAATGGATGAACATGATGCCGTTCTCGTGGAGGAGATCGTTTATTCGTTAGGCGGCGGATTTATTGCCGCGGAAGCAGAAATGCAGCGCGAGCCAGCATCGGTTAAATTACTATATGAATTTCGCTCTGCTAAGGAATTGATCGAACTCTGTGAGGCCCAGCAGCTCTCCATGAGCGAGTTGGTATTGGCCAATGAAGCGACCTATCGCCCCGAGACCGAAACAAGAAAGCAGTTCGATGCTGTCTGGCAGGCGATGCAAGATTGCGTAAAGCGCGGCATCACTCGCGATGGGGTTCTACCTGGTGGGCTTGCGGTCAAGCGCCGCGCTAAGCAAAACTACGATCAACTTTGCGCGCACCCTGAGGCCGCCTTAGCAGATCCGCTTTCGGTGCTCGATTGGGTCAATCTCTACGCGCTTGCGGTCAATGAAGAAAATGCTGCGGGCGGACGAGTCGTCACGGCCCCCACCAATGGGGCGGCAGGCATCATCCCCGCTGTGCTTCTTTACGCGCTGCGATTTAAGACCTCGCCGCATCGCGATGGCGTGCATCGTTTTCTCCTCACGGCTGCTGCGATTGGCATGCTATACAAGCGCAATGCCTCCATTTCAGGAGCTGAAGCTGGTTGCCAGGGAGAGGTGGGCGTCGCTTGCTCGATGGCCGCTGCGGGTCTAGTCGAATATCTCGGTGGCACGGTGCATCAGGTAGAAAATGCTGCTGAGATTGGCATGGAGCACAACCTCGGTCTGACCTGTGATCCCATTGGTGGGCTGGTGCAGATTCCTTGCATCGAGCGCAATGCGATGGGGGCGGTCAAGGCCATCAATGCCTCGCGGCTCGCCATGTCATCGAACGGCAGTCACTATGTATCGCTCGATAAAGTGATCCAGACCATGCGTGCTACTGGTCGTGACATGAACGCAAAGTACAAAGAAACCTCGCGCGGGGGACTAGCGGTGAATGTGGTAGAATGTTGATGGCATCATCGGCTGACGAGTCGGCTTTTACGTTGATCCCGTCCTTCGCATCGCGCACCAATTGCTTGTGGCGTGTGGTTTTTTCTGTTATATTCTTCTCTTGTCATCGCAGAAATTTTCTGAAACAATAGACACATACCCAATATGTTGCATAAATTGTTATTCGTCGCATTGCTCTCATGCATCACGGTGGCCTCTGCTGATCCATTGACTCACGCTGACTTAGAAGAGCTTCGTGAAAGGCTTAAGGCGATCAAGGAAGGGGCATTGGAGCATCTGGACACCCGCTACAAGTCGGCAGTGGATGATTATCGCGCGGCTTTACAAAGCGATGATGCGGCACTCAATTTGTTCGTCAAATGCGTGGAAAAGGCCGACTTCACGGATCAACAGAAAAAATCACAGGAGTTTCGTGATTGGAAACGCCGTGAAGAAGGACGCTTGAAGAGGCCTGAATTTAAGGATGCTCTGCGTCACCAGTTGAATTGGTTGTCGCTGGCAATGCGGGCCACGGCCCGTCCTGATGATCGTCATAAGCTTGCGCCTGATGTGCTCGATGCATTGAATTCGATTTTTGCCAATGCGAAGCAGCTTGAAGGTCAGCAGCGGCTGCTTTCGGAACCGGTGACCGGCACGGTTTTTGTGCGCGCTTATGAGCTAGGCGAACTAAAACTCAAGCAGTGGCCACTCTCGCCCTTGGATTTGGAAGGAGCCTTTGATCAGGTGATTTTGCCACCATTGCGCAAGCCGCAAAGCATTGCCTCTCTTGCCGAGGCCTGGGACAAGCGCATTCAGATGGAGGCCTCCAAGGTGGAGTTTTTCTCTGCCGAACGCCCCGAGGAAAATGCGCTGAGCAAGAAAGTGGATAGCACGCCAGCGATGGTGAAATTTCGAGAGGAAACGCTGCCGGATTTGAAATGGAAAAAAGAGCTCGATCTTTACAAAAGTGGGGATCAGCGCGCGGCCGCCTTGCGTATGTTGGCGCACATCAAGCAATACCTCACTCATAACAAAGCCAATGACTGGATTGATGAGTTTCATTCCTTGGTGACTCCGGAAGAAAAAGCTGAAGATGAAGTGAAGTGATGAGCGTGGTTGACAGGGTTTTGTTGCGTATGATTATTTCAGCAGCCTTGCTGTGCACTGATTCTGCGTCTGCCTTGATTCATCGAATTTATGATCCCATACGGCACGATCGCTTCACGGGGTTCCCTAACAATCCAGTTCACAATCCGTCGTTTGCCTTCGATGGCACCCGCTACACAGGGGTCGGTTGGATCAAAAATCAATGGAATCGCCAAGTCGCGCTAGTTTCGCCCAAGCATGTGGTTTTTGCCAAGCATTATGGATTAAGCGTTGGCAACGTTGCGCAGTTTCTCAACATGGACAACGAGATTGTCGAGTCGGTGATCGCCAGCGTTGCGGTAGTGCCGGATGACGATGGCTCGGACAGCGATGTCATCATTGCTACGCTACAAACTGCAGTGACTCCACTCAGCGGTATTACGTTTTTTCCTTACTATCGAACGGCTAATCCCACGCTCTTACGAGGTCAGCCCTTGGTGGTTTTTGGGCAAACGGCGCGTGCGGGGCAGGGGGTCATCGATAACATGGCCGAAGTTAATGCTACGGCGGCAGGGCTTGGAATGTTTGAAGCAGTGTGGTTTAAGTATGTGATCGCCGCCGGCGCCGACGATGATTGTTACTTGAATGTCGGAGATTCAGGGAGCCCGAGCTTTTATTACACCAACTCGCGAGCGACTTTGATCGGAGTTCACGCAGCCGTGGGAGCTGATGCTCAGCCAGCGACGGCCTATTACAATTATGACAGCTTCATTCTACCGTTAGTGCCGATGTTGAACGCCGTGATGGCAACCGAGGGCTATCACATGCAGCAGGCGAATCCGCTAAGCACGGCGCTTAGTGTTAACATCGGCGCCTCCGCATCATCGCGGCGTGAAATGTGTATGGGAGATCTCGATTTGATTCTCAGCAATGCCGTAACGAATGACGCGAACAATGTCAGCATTCGGCTATCATTTACTGCAGGTCGTGCGCCTGATAGCATTGCGGGATCTGGGTGGATTTGCGAAGCAGTATCGGCCACGATTTGGGAATGTCGTCGTGGCGGCCTCGCGAAAAATTCTGCTACGACAATCACATGCCATTGGGATGAGTTGCCAGCAGCGGGTCCACTATCGGTCGCGGTGCAATTTGACTCGGATGAGACATCGCCGATCATTCAAAACATCAGCGCCACCATCAAGCCATCGTATAAAGCATGGGCAGCTGCGACAGGAGCAGGTTTGCCCAGCATGGACGATGACAAGGATGGTTATCAGAACGTGCAGGAGTATGCTTTTGGCTCGAATCCATTGCAGGCGGATCAGCCGCTGACTCTCGTGCGCACAGGAAATCAACTAGTCTCTCGCTTTTCTCGACGCCGTGATGCGGATGATCGTGCATTGCTCTATCAGGTTGATTTTTCCAGTAATCTAGCAGATTGGACGACTACGATACCGCCGCAGACGATCGTAGCAATCGTGGAGCGCACAGCTGTGCATCCCGATTGGATGAGTGGGGAAATCACTGTTCCTATGAACGAACCGAAGCGCTTTTTTCGTGTTACGGTCACGCTCGATGAATGAGTATACTTACATGAAAGAGATCGCATCCATATCAAAGGTGGCGGTCACATCTTCGGGTAAGGTGGTTTTTTGCAACACCGATTGCACATGCTTGGTCAGTGGTCGCGCGTGAAGTGAGCGCAGGGTGATTTGAAAGCGGAATTGGCCGTGCGAACGGATGAGGGGACTGGGTAGCGGTTCGCTGACTTGAATCTCTGGCGGGAGGTTTTCTAACAAGCGCCGGTGTAAGGTCTGCAAGGTGAATTCGGCACGACGTTCATGAGTGGAGCGCACGGTGAGAACAGCACAGCGACCGTATGGCGGGAACTGGAACTCGCGGCGGAATTCTAGCTCTTGCTCGCTGAATCCATCAAAGTCGTGGCGTCGCGCAAATTGGATCGCAGGCGCATGTGGTGTGGCTGTTTGCACAATGACTTCGCCCTCTAACTCGCCGCGCCCGGCTCGACCAGCGACTTGGGTAATGAGCTGGAAGGTGCGTTCGGCGGCGCGAAAATCAGGAACGTGTAGTCCGATGTCTGCATTCAGAATGCCCACCAGCGTCACGTTGGGAAAGTGTAGGCCTTTGGCAATCATTTGTGTGCCGATCAGGATGTCGATCTTCTTTGACTTGAATGCATGCAACATGTCGCGTAGGGTGTTTTTTTTGCGCATTGCATCGGCATCAATGCGGGCGAATTTTGCCTTCGGAATCAGCTTGGCGAGAACTTCTTCCACCTTTTGGGTACCGTAGCCCTGCAAGGCGATGGCTGGGTCTTTGCACTCTGGGCACTTGCGCGGCACGATGGATTGATAGCCACAAACATGGCACATCAGCCGATCCTCGGTGCGATGGTAGGTGAGTGCGATCGAGCAATGTGGGCATTGACAGGCGTGTCCACAGGCGGGGCATTGCAATGAGCGTGCGAAGCCGCGGCGATTGAGAAAAAGGATCGATTGCTCTCCGCGTTCAAGTCGCAACTCCAAGGCTTGACGCAGCTTGTCCGAAAAGATCGCGTGAGAGTTTTTTTGCTTCTGCTGTTCCAATCGCATGTCGAGCACGCGCACGAGTGGCATGCTGTGAGAATCGGCGCGTTGATTCAGGCGGACGAGTGTGTATTTTCCTTCCTGTGCATTGTGAAAACTTTCGAGAGATGGTGTGGCGGAGCCAAGGATGATCGCACATTTTTCCAGCTTCGCACGCAATACGGCGATGTCGCGACCGTGATAGCGCGGGCTGGTGTCTTGCTTGTAAGATTGATCGTGTTCTTCATCGACGATGATCAGTCCCAAGTTCGGCAGCGGGGCAAAGATCGCGGAGCGGGCACCGATCACGATGGATGCTTTGCCATTGCGAATCCGATGCCATTCATCGAAACGCTCGCCTTGGGATAAGTGTGAGTGAAGCACCGCAACTTGATCATCCAGCGCTGCAAAGCGTGCCTTGAAACGTCGCACGGTTTGTGGGGTGAGCGAAATTTCCGGCACCAGCACGAGCACCGTTTTCCCTTGATTGATGGTGTGCCGTGCCGCCTGCAAATAGACCTCGGTTTTGCCCGATCCGGTCACACCGAGCAATAAAATGGGCTTACTCGGTTCTGCCATCGCTTGCTTTGCTACTTCCAGCGCCTGAGCCTGTTCATTGTTGAGCGGCAGAGGAAATGACTCGATGATTTGTTCTTGCTGGTCGGCATCAGGCTCGCGACGGATTTCCTCCTCCACGACTTGCACGTATCCTTGTTTCACTAACGATTTCACCGAGGAATGAGCGCCTTGGCCGAGCTCGCTGAGTAGCATTTTTCGCTCGGGGCAGCCGTTCAGAAGCAAGAGAATGTTCTGCTGTTTAGGTGCTTTTTTCCCAATCGATTGGATTTTTTCCTCACTGGGCATTTGCATCAACTGCACCATTTTCTGCACCTTCGCCGAATGTTCTTCGGAGCGAATCGACTCTGGCAACAATGCGCGAATCACTGACTCCATGGTCGATCCATAATAGTTGGCGATCCATTGCGCGAGCTCCAGCAAGGTCGCGGTGAGGAGAGGTTCGGGATCGATCAGCGAGCTTAGTGGACGGGTGGCAAAACCGAGATCTTGCATCGGCTCGATGGAAAGCACAGTGCCCGTGGCATCCCGATTCCTCAGCGGCACGCGAACGCGACATCCAGGAGAGACGGTGAGGTCATCCGGAAAGGAATAGTCAAAAACAAGCTCCGATGGGCCGTCGATGAGAACGCGGGCAAGAGGCACGTGGCACGATAGTCAGCGTGGCAACAGCAAGCAAGACTTATGAACTCAAATCAATTTCTGTGAAATGAGAAAAGCTGAGAGTCATGCATAGGTTGGGGAAGCGATTTTTTTTCGTTAAAATGTTAAAATGAAATGGTGCTGGTTGATTGGGCGATGTTCCGACATTGCCTG
>DBCO01000035.1:0-644 GCA_002293145.1 Akkermansiaceae bacterium UBA956
GACAGCTTTCCACACAACCCACGCCCAGCGAGATGAGCGACGCTGCACTATCCGAGCGCATTAAAGCCATATTCTGGGAACACAAAAAACGATACGGCTACCGCCGCATTTGCGATGAACTCGCCGATGCAGGACATGCTTGTGCCCCAGCACGAATACGCCGCCTCATGAAACAAAACGGTCTCGTGGCCTTGCAACCCAAGAGCTACAAACCACAAACCAGTGATGGACGTGCCGATGCGCCCTCCCCAAATCTACTCAAAGACGAACTCCCTCCAGACAAAATAAAAAAAATCAATCAAGTCTGGATCGGCGATATTACCTACGTCGCTTGCGGCACGAAATGGCTCTACCTCGCCGTTGTCATGGACCTTTACACACGCCGAGTACTGGGCTGGGCGTTGGCCGACCATCTACGCAGTAGCCTCGTGGAAGAAGCCCTGGTCAAAGCCCTCAAAGCTAGACAATGCCCCGCAGGCGTCATTTTTCATAGTGATCGAGGCAGTCAATATGGCAGCAAAATCTTTCGCGCACTGCTCAAAAAAGCAGGCATGCGCCAAAGCATGTCAGGTCGAGCCAATCCCTACGATAACGCCACGATGGAATCCTTCATGGGCACCTTCAAAGCTGAACTCATCCAAGAC
>DBCO01000035.1:834-64598 GCA_002293145.1 Akkermansiaceae bacterium UBA956
GTCCAAAAATCAGTTGCATCTCACTGCTCCTGTCCAAAACGCCTACAAGCGTTGTTGCTCCTCCCCAGTCGCCCCCTTCGGGCTGCTTTCAGCAGACTGTCTTACTCCGTGCGGCTCAGCGTTTTTCAGCCAACCATTTTCACCAACTCGACAAAGCAAGCTTGTAAAAATTAAAGAGAATCAGACGCGCGACTTGACCAGTGATTTCGCAAGGAATGTGTCAGTTTGTACTTTTCGCGACAAGCTCCTTTTGTCATAAAACTCACGCTTTGCCCCGCTACGCCGCCATTTTCCTGACACTGTTGTTTTTCCTCACAGGAGGAGGCTTGTCCCGCACGTTAGAAAGCCTCTACACTTCGCGTCTTCGCGAACTTACGCTGAATCATTCAAATCAAAGCCAGTAATTGAGGCAGCCAATCAACAGGACAAGCCTATCGACAAATTGCAACGAAACTGGTTATAAAGTCTTCCTCAGTTTTAGGGGGCGATTTCTGCCCCCCTTTCTCTCAGAGATTGTAAAACAATGCGGGATTGACGAAAGCCACGACTAGCCCTAAAAAAAGCCATGCACTTGGCCTTAATCTCAGAATCTATCGGAATCGTCGAACAAGGAGGTGTCATTGTTTGGGTGCAATTGATCCTCGCCATCTTCGGCAGCATCTTCATCTGCGAGCGCATGTTTTTTTTCCATCGGGCTCGCATCAATGTCGCCGACCTCCTCATTGGCCTAGGCAACCACATCAAGAAAAAAGCTTTTGCCGAAGCTCGCCACGAGGCCGCACGCGCCCCAGGTCCCGTCGCCCGCATCGCACATACCGTGCTAATCCGCCCCGAAATGATTCGCTCCGACCTGCGTGACATCGCGCAAGAGGCCGGGCAAATGGAAATGCCCCGCATCGAGCGCAACATCCGCGCCATCCTCGGCGTCGCCCTGCTCACCCCCCTACTCGGTATGCTCGGCACCATTCTGGGCCTTGTCGATGTTTTCCAAAAAATGAACGAACGCGTCGGGGTCGCGGGCCCTGCCGAGCTCTCCAGCGGGGTATTCCAATCGCTTGTCACCACAGCACTAGGCCTGATGATTGCAATTGTCATGTATCTTTTCTACCTATACTTTCATGGTCGGGCCCGCCGCCTGATGTATCGACTTGAGCGCGCAGGCATCGAAATTGTCAATCTCGTCTGTGACACCCGCCTCGAGGAGGAAAGACGCGCTTGTGAGAAATCCCAGACCACTCCCAATCCATGAAACTGGAAAGCACTTTGCCAGAAGGCGTCGGCTTTATCTACGCCGTCCCCTTGCTCAATCTCTTTGCCGTTCTATTGATGTGCTTCGCCATCGGCCCTAAACTGGAGGAAAAAACAGGCATCACCCTGAGCATGCCATCGTCACTCTTTCAACTCGAACGCTTTGAAGAGGCCGCCGTCGTAACCATGACCGCAGACGGCACTGACCGCCTCTACCTGGGTACCCGCAGCATCAGCCTTAAGGAGCTCGAACCTCTGCTCGATGAACAATTTCATAGTGGACGTCATGAAAATTCTGCGATCGTTATCCGCGCTGATCGGCTCGTCCCCTCAGACGCCCTCCGCCAAGTTGCCGAGATTTGCATGCACAAGGGCCTGCGGGTCGTTCTCGCTGGAGCAGGCACGGGCAAGCCTACTGAATCCACTGCCGAATGAACGAGAACCCACCCAAGCGGAAGCGTCATGACGACCCATCCTTTCGGTGGGTATTCTCGTGGCGAAGAAATTACCGTCGACGCTGGCAGCTGCTGCTCGCCGCATCTGTCGTGCTGTTGATCATGAGCCTCTTGCTCGCCACCCTCCGCGTCCGCGTTTTACCTCCTCCCGTCACCCTCAACCGCAGCGGCAATCTCGTCATTGTGTCTGATACACCAGAAAATCAGGAGTGGTTGGAAAAAATCGCCCAGAAAACCCCTTTTCCTGACATATCTCGCATCGAAAACACCCGTAGCATAGAGGCCTTGAGTAAAAATCTACTGCTGCCCTCTGCAGGCGAACTCGCCATTACTGCCCCCACTCGCCGCGAGGTCATCCTCCCTGAAAACGACGCCATCTTTGAGCAACTCGCCGTTTTCCCTCCACTCGATCACATCGAAGAGAAAACCTTACCTGAAGCCACTAACACCAACAGCCAACTCTTACCGCGCATCGTCTGGCTGTCTCCCTTGCGCTCAAGTTTTTCCGTCGATATTCCCGACTATATCGGGCCACTAACCCCCACGAGCGGCGTCCGCTACATGCTTGAAGTCAACCCCCAAGGCAACATTCAACAATGCATACCCAGTCTCAAGGAAAGCACCAAACGCCTGCCCTCACTGGAAAACTGGCTCAAGCAATGCCGCTTCGATCCCGCATCCCGCATCAGCGGATGGATCGCCTGTGAAATCATTTGGGAACCCGCACCATGATCGAACTCAGCCTCTCTGAATACTGTCTCCTGATGGTCATCTCTGCATTTCTGCTGGTGACCCTGTTCAGTTGGATTTCCCGCTTCGCTCATTACAATGACGAGCGCCGAGGCAAAAAACGTCGATTTGTCTGCCCTCTCTGCCTCACCACTTGGGAAAATCGCAGCAAAGCCAAAATCGTCGATTGCCCGCATTGCGGTCGCCAGTGCCAACGCCCGCGCTAAGAAAAAACACCACACTTGGGCTTGCACCCGCCGCATTCAGCGTATAGGAACTGTCGGGGACATCCGCCCATTTTATCAAATGAACGACAGACGCGTAGTGATTACAGGGATTGGCTGCATCAGCCCACTCGGCAACGATTTGCAAAGCACATGGGAAGCCATGAAATCTGGTCGCAGCGGCATTGATCGCATCACCTGCATGGACACCACCGACTACACCACGCACATCGCCGGTGAGGTGAAAAATTTCGACGCAGCCCCTTATTTTAACAACGCCAAGGACTGCCGCCGTGCCGATCGCTACGTGCAGCTCGCCGTCGCCGCTGCGCGCATGGCTCTCGTTGACTCCGGCCTCGATCCCGAAAAAGTCAATAAACATCAAATCGGCGTCATGGTCAGCTCCGGCATCGGCGGCCTCGGCACCCTCGAAGAAGAGCACACCAAGCTCCTCAATCGCGGTCCCGGTCGCGTTTCGCCTTTCCTCATCCCGATGATGATCGCCAACATCGCCAGCGGCATCATTTCCATGGAATACGGCTTCGGCGGCCCCAACATGTCGGTTGTCACCGCCTGCGCTACCTCCAATCACTCGATCGGCGAAGCCTGGCGCATCATCAAATTTGGCGATGCCGATGCCTTCCTTTGCGGCGGCGGCGAAGCCAGTATTCTCCCCTGCGGCCTCGGAGGTTTCGGTAACATGAGAGCTCTCAGCACCCGCAACGATGAACCACAACGCGCCTCCCGCCCCTTCGATGTTGGACGCGATGGCTTCGTCATGGGCGAAGGTGCCGGCGTATTGATGATCGAAGAACTCGAACACGCCAAAAAACGCGGTGCGCACATTTATGCCGAACTCATTGGCTACGGACTCAGTGCCGATGCTTACCACATGACCTCACCGCACCCCGAAGGCGAAGGCGCTGCACGCTGCATGGCCATGGCCCTCAAGCATGGTAAAATCAATGCCAACGAAGTCAACTATGTCAATGCCCACGGCACCTCCACCGGCCTCGGCGACGTTTGCGAAACCAAAGCCATCAAGAGAACATTCGGCGATCACGCCAAAAATGGCCTCATTGTCAGCTCCACCAAATCCATGACCGGACACCTTCTTGGTGCGACGGGTGGTGTCGAAATCGCCGCCTGCTTAATGGCGATGCGAGACAACATCATACCACCCACGATCAACCTCGATGAGCCAGATCCCCAATGCGATCTAGACTATGTCCCCCACGTCGCTCGCGAAGCACAAGTCGATGTTGCCCTGAGTAATAACTTCGGCTTCGGCGGCCACAACGCCTCCCTCCTCATCAAACGTTTCGTGTAACTCGCCCTTCATGTCCAGCCTCGACCTTTCCGCTGAAATCCTGCGTCTCAAAAATGAGCGCAATGCCGTCATTCTTGCTCACAACTACCAAACGGGAGATATCCAAGACCTAGCCGATTACGTCGGTGATTCGCTTGGTCTCGCCTATCATGCCCGCGATACTCAAGCTGACGTTATTGTCTTCTGCGGCGTGCATTTCATGGCCGAGACCGCGAAAATCGTCAATCCTACGAAGACCGTAGTACTTCCCGATAAAGATGCCGGTTGCTCGCTGGAACAAGCCTGCCCTGGTCCACAATTGGAAAAATTCCTCCAAGACCATGCGGAAAAAAATTACTACGTCATCGCCTACATCAACTGCTCCGCTCACGTCAAAGCCCTCTGCGATGTGATCTGCACCTCAGGCAATGCGGTAAAAATTGTCAACAAAGCTCCCGCTGATCGCCCCATTCTTTTTGTGCCCGATCAAAATCTCGGCGCCTGGGTCATGGAACAAACCGGTCGCAAAATGGACCTGTGGCAAGGCTCGTGCTACGTTCATGTGGAGTTCACCCGCGACTCGATCCGCAAAATCAAAGAAGAATATCCCGATGCCCTCGTCGTCGCTCACCCTGAATGCACGCAAGCTGTACGCTTGTTAGCCGATGAAGTCTGCTCGACCGAAAAAATGGTGACCTACTGCAAAAACGCACCCGTTACAGACATCATCGTCGTCACCGAGAGCGGCATGCTGCATCGCCTACGCCGCGAGTGCCCCGAGAAAAACCTCATCCCAGGACCAACCGATCGCTGTGCCTGCGCTGATTGCCGTTACATGAAAATGAACACCTTGCAAAAGCTCCACGATTGCCTGAAAAACCTTAGCCCCACCGTGGAACTGCCCGAAGACATCCGTTCACGCGCGGAAATCCCCCTGCTACGTATGCTAGAGCAGTCGAAGTAATCAATGCCACAGCTCACGCAGCAAAAGTCAACATGATCTGTGTGCTGCTACGTCGACAATCAAGGCACGATTCACCACCCCTTCCTTGACAGCCTACTTGCTTTGCTTCACTTTGCCCCAGCCCCATGCCCAAGGTCTATTTCAAAACATACGGTTGCCAGATGAATGAACGCGATACCGAACAGGTTGCGCGCATGTTCACGGAAGGCGGCTACACGCTCACCACGGATGAATCCGAGGCTGATGCGATTCTGGTCAACACCTGCTCTGTGCGCGATCAGGCCGAGCAAAAGGCCTTGGGGAAGATGAACAAAATGGGCAAAATCCGCCGCACCAATCCACACGTCGTCTATGGCTTCATGGGCTGCATGGCACAGTCGCGCGGAGAAGAACTTTTCAAGAGCATCCCTCACCTTGATGTAGTCGTCGGCACGCAAAAATACCATAAGGTGTTTTCCTATGTGGATGAAATTATCAAACGCCGGACCGAGGCGCGCATGGATCAACCGGAACTCTCGCTGCGCGGCACAAGTGTGTGCGATGTGGAGGAAGAAGATGGCTCGCAAAATACCATCCGCGATCACATCACCAAGGATCGACAAGTCAGTGCCTTCGTCTCAATCATGCAGGGCTGCAACATGCGCTGCTCGTTTTGCATCGTGCCAGATACTCGTGGTAAGGAACGCAGTCGCCCCATCAGCCACATCGTCGACGAAGTGAAATCCCTTGTCGATCGCGGCGTGAAGGAAGTCAACTTGTTAGGCCAAATCGTGAATTTGTATGGACGCACCGAGTTTCCCATCGTTGAAGGCAAGTCACCTTTCGTGCAATTATTAGAATCTGTACATGAGATCAAAGGCCTTGAGCGCATGCGTTTTGTATCACCGCACCCAATTGGATTTCGCGATGACTTGATTCAAGCGTTTGCCGATTTGCCCAAGCTGTGCTCGCACATTCACTTTCCGATGCAGAGCGGATCAGACCGTATTCTTAAGCTGATGCGCCGTCCCTATCGTCACGAAAAATTCGTCGAAATCTGTGGGAAAATGAAAGCAGTTCGGCCTGACCTCGCAATCACCACCGATATCATCGTAGGCTTTCCGGGAGAAACGGAAGATGATTTTCAGGCGACGCTTGATACGGTAAAGCAGGTGGAGTTTGCCAATGCATTTATCTTCCGCTACTCCAAACGACGCAACACACCCGCTGCGGAAATGGATGGGCAGATCGAGGAAACCGTAAAGGAGGAACGCAATCAAATCCTACTCGCTGCCGTAAACGAAATTTGCATGCGCCAACACGCCTCTGAAGTAGGGAAAATCGTAACGATTCTCTGCGAGGGCCCATCGCGCTACAACAAGACCCGCCTCAGCGGTCGCACCAGCCAAAACCGCATCGTCGTATTCGAGGGCGACGCCTCACAACTGAGTGGCCAAATGCTCAACATGAAGATCGAAAGCAGCACCGGCTTTACACTCTACGGCACGCCGACAGTCACTAAAATCTAAGAATTTTTTTCATTTATGTGAAACTGGACAGAACGAAGCACCGAATGATTTTAGCTCAATTCCCCCTAGTTACTTAAAAGCAGCGTGTTTATGTAATTTTTCTTTACATTAAACCAAAAAGAGAATTTAATTGTTGCGGTTACAGCGCCATTCTTCAAACACACCAATTTTCGCTGATGAAATCATCGCTCTTTGTCTCTTTCAGTTCTGTATTTTTCCTCTCATGGCTGGCATTGTCCTTCACAACCAGCCTCAAACCATTACCCCGCCTGGGCAAAGGTTCTCTGCCAATTAGCTCGGTAAAGCCAGCTGAAAAGACTCTAGATACGACAAACAAACAGCTTGCCTCAGCGAGATAAAGCTACATTCCACGAAATCACACGCCACCAAATCGACGGTGGCGTTTTTGGTATGCGCGCACAGCATCAAACAAATCTCCCTGGCGAAATTCTGGCCATAGTTTGTTGACGATAATCATCTCGGCATAACTAATCTGCCAGAGCAAAAAGTTCGATACCCGCATTTCTCCCGAAGTACGAATCAACAAATCCGGATCCGGAATGTCAGCCGTGTAGAGGTAGCGCGAGAACAGCTGCGGAGAAATTTCCGATAGCTCCAAGGCCCCCGATTTCACCTCTGCGGCAATTTTTTTCGTGGCCTCGGCGATTTCCTCACGCGAGCCATAGGACAAGGCCAGAACCAAGGTCAGACTGGTATTTTCCGCAGTTTTGGCAAGCACACGATCAAGAGTAGCGCGCGTTTTTGCGGGCAATCGATCAAGCTGACCAATTGCCAAGAGCCTCACATCTTGGCGCATCAAATCTGATAACTTTGATTCAAGAAATTTCTCCAATAGCATCATCAAGGCGGAGACTTCGGCCTCAGGACGATTCCAGTTTTCGGAAGAAAAAGCATACAGCGTCAAATATTGCACACCCATTTCCTTACAGGCATCAATCGCCTCGCGCACGGATTCAGCTCCAGCACGGTGTCCCTGCACGCGAGGCAGTCCGTGATTTTTTGCCCAGCGCCCATTCCCATCCATGATGATGGCGATGTGTTGCGGAATGTCATTGTGAAGCTTCATGGAGTAGTGAAAAACGTTTTACGATCTGAGCACAGATATGTGAACGAATGATGAGAGCAAAGTGAAAATTTCGTACTATGTTTCCTCACTGCGCGCTCAACATAGGTCTCAATTACCTTGCCGTCAATTCCTCTGCTTAGAAAACCATCGTTGCTCGTAATTTTATCCAAATCCCTGTTTGCCTTTGTGAAACATATCGCTAGCGTTACGCCATGCATCCGTTTAACGATCCCTATTTTTATGTCCGCTGGTCCACTCTTGTCCCCACAGCCGTGGAGGCTGATATTCGCATCGGACTTGCCGAAGCGCAAGCAGGCATCAACATCATTTACTCGCTCGATCCCGCATCCTTGAACTATGAAAATACCGTGTGGGCATTAGAAAATGCGACCGAAACACTCAACCGCGCATGGGGGCGCTTACATCACCTCGATTCCGTAGCCGATGAGCCCGAGCAACGTGCTGCATTAAACGCGATGCTTCCTGATGTATCAGAGTTCTACTCCTCGATCCCGCTCAATGATCGCTTGTGGTCAATAATGAAAGCCTATTCCACCTCTGAGGCTGTCGCCTCCCTTAGCGAGATCCAACAACGCCATGTGAAGGAGACAGTGCTCGATTTCTTGCACAGCGGCGCCGACCTTCCTGCCGAGCAGAAAAAACGCATCGCCGAGATTGATGCAGAGCTTTCCAAAATTACCAAGCAATACGCCGAAAACGTCCTCGATTCCACGAACGCCTGGGATCTCGTGATCACTGATGAAGCTCGTCTATCTGGCCTACCCAGTTCCGCCATTGCTGCGACTCGGGCGAATGCCGCTGCCAAAGGTCACGGCACCGATGAGTCTCCCGCCTGGCGTTTTACGCTGCAACAGCCCTCGATGTTCCCTGTTATGCAGCACGCAGACGATGAAACTCTGCGTCAGGAAATTTGGCAAGCCAGTGTCAACGTCGCCTCACATGCGCCACATGATAATAGCCAAAATGTATGGGACATCTTGCGCCTGCGTCAGGAAAAAGCAGAGATCCTCGGCCACAAAAATTTCGCAGATCTAGTGCTCCAGCGCCGCATGGCACGCGATGGTAAAACCGCACTCGCCTTTACCGAAGATCTGCACAACCGCATCGCTCTCGCATTTCGCCAAGAATACCAAGAACTCTGTGCCTACAAAGCAGAAAAAACAAATGCCGATTGCGAAGGTCTTCAACCTTGGGAATTTTCCTATTGGTCAGAGAAACGTCGGAAGGAACACTTCGATCTCGATGACGAAGCGCTCCGCCCCTATTTCCCGATCGACAAAGTCATGTCTGGCATGTTTGATCTCGCCAGCACACTCTTCGGCATCCAGATCGATAAAAAACAAACGGTTTACTACGATAAAGGTAGTAGATCAGCCAATGCAAGCGATCATGAGATCGAGGTTTGGCATCCTGAAGTCACATTTTACGAATTGCGCGACACAAAATCTGGGGAGCACCTCGGCTCTTTCTATGCTGATTGGCATCCTCGCGAATCTAAACGCGGCGGTGCTTGGATGAACCAGATTGAAACGGGATTCCCCCCACACGATGGAACTGCTCGCCAGCCACACCTCGGTCTGATCATCGGCAACATGACTCCACCCGTCGATGGCCAGACGGCACTGTTCACGCACTCGGAGGTGGAAACTGTATTCCATGAATTTGGTCACCTTCTTCATGGTTTACTCGGCAACGTCTCCGTAAAGTCACTATCTGGCACCAACGTACCCTGGGACTTCGTGGAACTCCCCTCCCAGATCATGGAGAATTTCTGCTGGTGCCGTCAATCGCTCGATCTTTTCGCGCGCCATCACGAGACAGGCGAACTCATCCCCGAGGCTCTCTATCAGAAAATGATCAACGCCAAAAATTACATGAGCGCAACCGTATTCATGCGCCAGCTCGCTTTCGGTAAACTTGACCTCGAACTACACACCAATCCGCACGCGCACTTCGGCAAAGATCTCGATGATGTCGAGCGCAGCATTCTCGATGCCTATCGTGTTAAAATGCTCACCGATGCTCCCGGTATGGCCCGTCGCTTCAATCACCTCTTCAGCTCCCCCACTGGATATGCCGCGGGCTACTATTCCTACAAGTGGGCCGAGGTGCTCGATGCCGATGCCTTTACGCGCTTTGAAAAAGAAGGTGTGCTGAATTCCAACACTGGTGCCGATTTCCGCGAACACATACTCAGTAAAGGCAACTCCGCACCGGCTGACGAACTCTATCGTCGGTTCATGGGACGCGGTCCGCACCTCGAGCCACTTCTTGAGCGCGCCGGCCTTCTGAACGATCCACTCATCGCCTAAGCCTGTTTCCCAAGCCATGACAGCCCGAGAATCCGCAACCGAACTAGCTCGCGTCCTGCGCGATGCAGGTTACACTGCCTTGTTTGCTGGTGGTTGCGTGCGCGATGGGTTACTCCAGCGCGAGCCAAAGGATTACGACATCGCCACCTCAGCGACGCCCCAACAAGTTCTCAAACTTTTCCCCAAAAGCAACGAAGTCGGTGCGCACTTCGGCGTTGTAATTGTCAAACATCACGCTCATCACATCGAGATCGCTACGTTTCGCACCGACGGCTCATACAGCGATGGGCGCCGGCCCGATCACGTGGAGTTTTCCACGCCCGAGCATGATGCACAGCGCCGAGATTTCACGATCAATGGCTTGTTTGAAGATCCGTTCAGCGGAGAGATTATTGACCATGTTGGTGGTCTAGCAGATTTGAAAGATGGCATCATCCGAGCCATCGGTGATCCCGCGCAGCGCTTCACCGAGGACAGCCTGCGCCTCATGCGCGCCTTGAGGTTTGCTACTACGCTCGATTTTTTGTTAGAACCAAATACTTGGCGTGCAGTCTGCGAATTAGCGCCTCTGCTAGGTCGAATTTCCCCCGAACGCATTCGCGATGAACTCGTCAAAATGCTACTACTGCCTCACCGCGCTCGAGCGTTCGAACTCCTCACCGAATCGCAATTGTTCGCACAATTTTGGCCTGAGGTGATGCAACTTGTGGGCTGTGAACAACCACCCGAATGGCACCCCGAGGGTGATGTATTCACGCATACGAAAATCATGCTCGAAATGCTCGGCCCAGAGGTCCCCATCGAACGAGCACTCGCCGTAATCCTGCACGACATCGCCAAGCCACCCACGCGCACCGTCGATGAAGCTGATGGACGCATCCGCTTCAACGGTCATGATGCACTCGGTGCCGTGATGTCTGAGGAAATGCTACGCCGTCTGCGATTTTCCAACGACATCATCGCTGCCGTGGTGCCGATGGTCGCTCGCCACATGCAGTTCATGCACGTGCAACAAATGCGTGTCGCCAAGCTCAAGCGATTTATGGCCAGCCCTCGCTTTATCGATGAACTCGAACTGCACCGCGTCGATTGTGCATCGAGCAATGGTTTTACTGACAATCTGCATTTCCTGTTAGATAAGCGCGAGGAATTTTCACGTGAGCCACTCATTCCGCCACCGCTGATCAGCGGTCGTGATCTCATCGCTCATGGCCTCAGACCCAGCTCCTTATTTGCCGATATTCTCAGCGAAATCGAAACCGAACAACTCGAGGGCCGCTTACAAACGCGCGAACAAGCACTCGAATTTTTCCGCATTAAGTGGGGCTAATGCTTAATTCTGTATCCAGAAATTCAAACTTAAGTCACTACTCACTCATGTGCTTGAGCATGCGCTGATTGAATTCATCTGCCATGTTGTAACCGAGGCGACGCAATTGCTGATTCAATGCTGCGATGGTAATCATCCGAGCGTTATCCCGACCGGGAGCCACGGGAATTTCCACGTGAGGGATCGGCTGGCCAAGTACATCGAGAGTGTTGGTCTGGATACCCAAGCGATCGACTTCGTTCAAATCGGCATGTGGTTTGAGCGTCACGATCAAGTCAAGTCGCTTCTCGGGACGGATGGCAGCGAGACCATACAAATTCGCGACGTTGACAATCCCAATGCCGCGCATCTCGATGTAGCCGCGCGACATTTCGGGTGAGTAAGCCATCAATTCGCCCCCCATGAACTTGATACGCACCATGTCATCCGCAACGAGTGAAGCACCGCGCTCGATGAGTCCGATGGCGGTCTCTGATTTTCCTGAGCCACTTTTGCCCATGATCAACACACCGATGCCGCGCACATCGACCATGCATCCGTGCAAAGTCGTGCTTGGCGAAAAATCATTCTCCAACCGCAAAGTAGCGGCGTTGAGGAACTTCATGGTCACCTGTGAGGTGCCGAAAATCGGCAACTGAAACTCGGCGGCGAGATCCATTAGTTCAGTGGAAATTTTGCGATTTCGTGAAATGACCAAGCACGGAATTTCCTCTTTGCATAGTCGACGAAAACGCGCTTTTTGTCGCAGAGGCGAGAGTTTTTCCAGATACGATAATTCTGAGTTGCCTAAAATCTGAATGCGTTTTCGCGCGAAGTAGGAGAGAAATCCCGCAAGCGCAAGACCAGGGCGGTTCACGGCAGGTTCACGAATCAATCTATTAAGGTCGTGAGTTTCACTGATCAACTCCAAGCCAAGGGCCTCACGGTGTTTCTCATAAAATTCACCAACGGTGATCGCATTCACTGTACGGATCTTTGCAGTCGCAGCCATGTCCCAACCTTAAGGTAAAACATACACATCGACAAGAGCGGAAAGTAGAGGAACAAAGAAATCACATCAGAAATCTCGCTTCTCTCTCAACTTGAGACTCTGACTCAAGCGGTGGTGACCAAAAATATCACCAAGGGACACTCATTATGAAAGCGCCACATACTCAATCGGCGCAGTCAGGTGGAGCGGTTCACCACGGCCGCTCCTGATCGAGGTAGGCTGGTTCAGGTCGGCTGTCGTCATAGTAGCGATGAAAGACTGGGCAAGCAGAACTGGACATCGGCGGTACTAGCCACGACCAGTCGCCGGGAACCTTACGGCCACATTTTTCCTCTCTCACAACATGCTGCATGAATTGAGCGGAGGCAGTGTGGTGATCGACAATAGTCACTCCCGCCATTTGAAAAGAATGAAGCACAGCAGTGTTAATTTCGACTAGAGCGCGATCCTTCCATAGCATGCTACGCGTAGAACGATCAATCCCCATGCGTTCGGCGATGATAGGTAGCAGATTGTAGCGGCTCTCATCGCCGAAGTTGCGCGAGGCGATCTCCGTGCCCATGTAATGACCGCTGAAAGGCGCAGCGGTGAAACGGTGACTGCTTGCCACCAATCCCCGATCGGATACGGCGGGCACGGCATGCCATTTAAGCCCCAGCTCAGCAAGCCATCGAAACTCAGGGTGCGATATCGGCACTTCTAGCACCGCATGCCTAGGCAGATCGAACCAGCGCAGTTTGTGGCCAGGGTAATCCACCACCAGCGGCAACACGTCAAAGGCGGAGCGATCACGCGGTGGCTGCCAGCCCATCTCCATTACCCGCGCTGTGAACGCGACCTGATCTGGATCTCCGAGAACACTGCCGTCCGCGGCGCAGTAACCAGCATAGCGGATAAGCTGTGTATTCCACAGGCGGATGCCTTTTTCGCCGGGATCTGCTGAGGCGAAAACCGTCACCGCTGACCGGATGCGCCCGCCATTGGACGCGTATTCAAGGTGTCTCACACAGGCCTCAAATACCTCGTTCGGGCTGCCAGCGCTGCGCTCATCGAAAAGATGCAAGCTTTCCCAAAACAAGCGGCCGATGCAGCGAGCGTTGTTTCGCCAGGCCAAACGGGCCATACACTCGAGTGCGCCCGTCGATAAAGCACTCTCCTCATCACCAAGGATTGGCGTGTCAATGACAATGGATGCTAAGTCTTGACGGATGATAGGTGAATCGGGATCCAGTGGCATAGTCATAACTCAAAAGGGCTTTACGCTCCATGGCTTTCAAGTCGCAAGAACGCCGCATTATCCCTAGGGGTAAAGAGGAATTCTCGCTTGTCTTGGGCGTAGCTCAATATCCGCGGAGAGTTCATTAGGAAATGATATGACTCAGAACTAGATGAGTCAAGAGCTGTCATATCATTTCACCTGCGGCGCAATAATGTGATCAGCCCGACTGCCAAAATCAGGCTGGTGATCGCCGGCGGCGACCACAGCTGAGGATCACTTTCGGAAAGCTTGGTCCTCGCGCTGTCGGTAAAAATAGCGGCCACGTTACGTTCATTACCACGTGTTTCGACCGCAGCGGGCTTGACAAAAAACAAAGACGCCAGAGGGAAGGAACCCACTAGAACCCTTCTTGTCCATGACCGCCGACTCATCCCTCGCTTCCTTTTTCGCGGCAATGGTTGAGACTGCTCCACACAACTGTGCAATGCGGTAAAACCAAGGGACAAACGATCACTGGATGGATTACTTGTAAGAGAGTGGCACATGATAGGCGTCGTATGTAATCGCTGACATTCTCATCGAGATTTCGAAATGAACATGAGCCCGAGTTACCCTCATGAGCATGGCCAGTAGATGCACTGGACTGTTGCGCAACGATGCTAATTCAAAAGAGCTGAAATCGCCAAGTAAGTGAAAATCGAATCCCCCCCCCCGAGGGTATGTCGCTTTCTATCTTACTTGGCGACTTCAGCTCTCTAAAGTTTTTTCCGCTGTTTTGTTAGAACTGCAGTAAAACTTTGCAGCTACTGAAATGGCCACTGTAAAATGACTTTTGTCAGCCGCTCACACGGACAACAAGAGCAATCTTGCAAATTTGTAATACATCCGCATCGGGGTTTTTCCCTGAAAGTGAATAAGGGCTCACCCTTATGGATATTCATCAGGTTTTCAAGTCTTCTTTCGTAGTGGGCGGCTGGTCACTCAGTTTAAATACGGCCGAATTCCACCCAAAGTGTTGCGGTGCGCAACAATTCGGGAGCATCCGCGAGGGCGAGTTTGTTCTTCAAATGCTCGCGATACGTCTCGATCGTCTTGTGGCTGAGCTTGAGGTGCTTACCGATCTCAATCGTGCTCAGGCCACTGCCCAGCAATTGAAACACCTGCAGCTCCCGATCGGTCAGCTTTGATAAATCAGGCGTTAGAGAAGCGGGATCCGGGAAAATGTATTGTAGAAGCCGAACCTCCATCTGGGGACTGAGGTGGATTCCCCCATTCATCACAGTCTCGATAGCTTTGAGCACGGCTTCGGTAGCCTCGGACTTCATGAGATAACCGCGGGCACCGGCCTTCAGGGCACGATGGGCGTAAACGTCTTCAGCAAACTGCGACAGGGCCAAACACCGGATTAGCGGATGCGTCTTGGTAATTTCTGCAATCAGATCGATTCCCTCTCCGTCACCCAGGCGCAAGTCCATGAGGATCACATCGGGGTGAGAATCTGCAACCGCCTTGCGAGCTTCACACAAGGATTCGGCCTCGCCGCAGCAAGTCACTCGATCCTGTTGGTTAAGCCACAGGGCAAGACCGCTGCGAAAGAAGGGGTGGTCTTCGACAATGAGAACGCGAATTTTTTTCATGAGTTAGAGTTAAGATTTCGATTTATGGCGACAGCTGAACGAAGAGGCAGAAGACAGGTTACGGAGGTGAAGTCGGCTGAGTCGGCTGGTAAGATGAGAGTCCCTCCAATATTGACGGCCCGATGGCGCATGATGCGCAGGCCCAGCCCTCCTTTCCGCTGTGGATTCGGACTCCAAGGCTTGCCGTCATTAGAAATGATCAGCTTCAAATGATTCGGCTCGCATAAAACGGAAATGGTGACGAGCCGTGCATTACCATGCTGAATGGCGTTGCGAATGGCTTCTTGGGCGATGCGGTAAAGTTGCATGCTTTGCTCTGGCGTGAGCGGAGGAAGGTCTGTCGCCACCTCCACCCGACACTCGATTCGAAAGGCTGCTTGCATCTCTTTGCCAAGCTGAGATAATCCGGCCTCAAGTCCGCCCAATTCCATATCCACCGGGGCAAGTAGGCGAGCGTAATTCCGCACTAGGTCAATGCCTTCATTGACTTGCCCCACTAGTTGCTGGGCATTAGCCGCTTCGGGAATGGCGAGTCGATCCAATGTCTCCGCCAGCGACTTGAAACGGAATGCGATACCGGCCAGATAGGCCCCCAAATGGTCGTGTAATTCGTGAGCGATGCGCTCCTGCTCGTGGGAACTGATGCGCGCCAACTCTTGTTCTAGTTGTCTGCGCTCGGAAATGTCCCGTAAGGCGACAGCGAGCAGTGCACCGTCTTCCGTTTGCACAGGGCTAAGACTCAATTCCAACGGGAACTCCGTGCCATCCTTGCACCGCCCCAGAAGACTGTGCTTCTCAACCGCCTCGAAAAAAACGCCGTCCATCACAGAGCTTTCTATTTTGGTAAAAGTGGGCAGTAAGACTTCCAATGGCTGCCCCAAAAGCTCTGTATGAGTCCAACCAAACAAGCGCTCCGCTCGATGGTTGGTCATTTGAATGATTCCCTCTGTATTCGTCATCACCAACGCATCCGGGGCAAACTCGAACAAGTCTTGGAATTGCTGCTTGGTACGCACGAGCTCATCAGTGCGCTCGGCGACCCGTCGTTCCAAAGTTGCGGCGTGCTCTTCAAGTGCGTCTAAGCGCTCACGCTTCTCACGCATTTTATCCGCCAATGCGGCCGCCAACTCGCCAGCCCGCACCTCCAAATCCGAATTCAATGCCTCGATCCGATGCTGGTCGGACTCTTTCTGCTTCGCAAACTGAAAACCTCGGATGATGGTGGCATAAGTCGAGAGAAGAGGTTCGATTTCCTCAACCAAGGCCATATCGTAACCGCCAGGTCGATTGGACACGCCAACCATACCAATCATTTCAGCGCCCTGCTTGATGGGAACGCTGAGGAAAGAATTCATCGGGGGGTGTCCTGGGGGCAAACCACCCCGACGAGGGTCAGTCGCGGGTGAATTAGAAATCACCGTCTCACCCGTGACAACTGCAGCACCTAACAATGTATTGAGGTTGCGGAACTCCAGGCCCTTCGCCTTGTGCTTCTCATAAAAATCCTGCATCTCCACGTTCCAAGCAATATTGGTAATCGCGAGGGTCTTGAGGTAAGGCTGCCCCTGCTCATCGAGGAGCACTTCGGCCACAAAACCGTATTCACTGCCGGTGAAGTTTAGCAGAAGCTGGAGCAGCTCTTCGAAAGTCTCCGCTGCGCAGATACTACCTCTGCTGATAAAACTGGACTGCAACCTACCCACCGCACGCAGCAAATCGCTGGCACGCGCGAGTTTTGCCTCCGACGCATTCCACTCGGAAAGATCGCGAATGAATGCACTGAACTGTGCCTTGCCCCCGACCATGACCTTGGCGATCGTCAGCTCTACCGGAAACTCTGTCCCGTCTTGACGCAGCGCACTAAACTTAAGCCTACGGTTCAGCACCTTTGTCTGACCCGCCTGGACAAAGTGTCGGTGGCCGTGTTCATGTGCCTCACGGTATGAGGGAGGAATGATCACCTGTGACATTTTCTGCCCGATAACTTCGCCAGCGCTCCAACCGAAAATCACTTCCGCTTGAGGATTCCAACTGATAATGAGCCCGTCCATGTCCATGGCGACTACGGCATCCAGTGCTGACTCAATGATCTGCTCGGTGCGCTCATAGCTCTCACGCAACGCCCCGGAGCTCTGAATCAACTTGGCATGATCTACACGGGATTCCAACTGCCGCATGATATGGCGCGCGAGCCGAACGAGCCCGTCCCGCTGCTCCCTACTAAGCCGCCGAGGAACTTGATCAATGACGCAGAGCGTACCGATCCGATGGCCATCTGGGGTAGTGAGCGGAGCACCTGCGTAGAAACGAATGTAAGGCTCCCCAGTGACCAGCGGGTTATTACAAAAACGTTCATCCTCAAGAGCATCGGCAATTTCCATCAACTCCGATCCCTCGATCGCATGCTGGCAGAACGAAAGGCTCCGATAGGTCTCGCATACTTCGATACCGACCCGGCTTTTGAACCACTGGCGAGTTTCATCAACCAGCGAAATCAGAGAGATGGGCGTCTGGCAAATGAGGGATGCAAGCTGAGTCAAATCGTCGAATTCCAACTTCGCAGGCGTATCGAGGATCTCGTAGCGCTTGAGTGCTATGAGACGATTCTTTTCGTTGATGGATTCAGGAGCATTCACAAGTAGCAAGTAGTATAGGCTATAACCATCATCGTTGGCAAACCAGAGCTTCGCTTCAAAGTCGATGAAAGAGGAAAAAGATGCAGATAAAGATTTTTTCAGCGTGCTGACATCAATGCACTTAATCAGGATATCAAATCTGGTGAGTAAGTCAATAATTTCGGGCAAAATGCGGAGACAAAAGAGATCACTACGGAATCAGCTTCACGGCTTCATGCGGCAGAAAAGGAACGACATTCCCGGACTCAATGCTTTTTGACAACAGTATTGAGGGTGAACAAGGTGCTTCAGTAATTCACAGCGGCGCAATTGACTCGCTAATGAGGAATCACCGCTACGGGAGCAGGTTATCTCTGATTACCAACTCATTTCCCGCAGCTGCAGCGAGTAGAGCTGGACCAACGTCTGCCGCATCATTTTGAGGCGACCGTAGTCGCGGTAAATCCCCGTCTCACTGCCACCGTCCTGCCACCGTCCTGCCACAAGCACCGCTACCGCATGAAGACTTATTGATCATTCATGTTACAAAAACGGGGCCAATGCCGGTGCTGGAGTATTCCGCGCTTTTGATGAACATCTCCCAAGCTAAGTGCTATTC
Organism: Akkermansiaceae bacterium UBA956; assembly: GCA_002293145.1. Classification (GTDB taxonomy): domain Bacteria; phylum Verrucomicrobiota; class Verrucomicrobiia; order Verrucomicrobiales; family Akkermansiaceae; genus UBA956. Next base: position 19,103 of record DBCO01000035.1, read on the forward strand.
TTCTGAGGAGTATGGCACGGTATTGCAAAAACTAGTTTATCAGATCGGAGCTTGCCACGATACCACCGGTGATCGTGGATTCCTGACTGCTGCGAAATCACATCAGTAAGAGCGAGTGAAATTTTTCGTCAGGCTAGCGCATAGGAGTTGCCCAATGCTATTTCCCTGCTATGTTTGGAGCTGATGTGGGAAATGCTTGATCACGCTTTTTTTCAACGAGCTTTGGCTGCCGCGGCACTCGTAGGTTTCACTAACGGATTTTTTAGCGGTTTTGTGATTCTGCGGCGCACCGCTCTCTCGGTCAGCGCACTATCGCACACGATGCTGCCCGGCATTGCGGTAGCAATCCTGATCACTGGTGCTCTCACTCAGCTGAATGCCTTCCTCGGTGCCCTCATCGCCGCGATGATTGTCGGTCTTGGCTCAGTCGCTGTATCGCGCGGAAATCGCGTAGCTCAAGGCACCGCGCTCGCGGTTCTTTACACCTCAGCCTTTGCAGGTGGCGTTGCTTTGCTGCCGCATTTGGGTGTTCGAGCAGAGCTAGAGCATTGGTTATTTGGTGATATCAATGCGGTATCAAATGCAGATCTATGGACCGTTTTCGGCATCGGTGTTTTCACGCTAGTCTTGGCCAATTTGCTCATGCGCCCGATCCTTGTCGCGCTCTTTGAACCGAACGTTGCCGCAGCACAAGGTGTGCCGGTGCGTTTTGTGCAATATCTTTTGTTTGCCCTGATGGTGATGTCGCTGGTTGCCTCCTTACAAGCTGTAGGCTGCGTTCTTTCCGTCGGTTTACTGGTGACACCAGCGGCCACGATTTCGCTTTTTACGGATCGCACATCGATGCTGTTTTGGGGTGGTGGGTTTCTCGGCGCAGCAGGCGCGGTGCTCGCTGTCTTGATCTCGGAACCACTAAAGCTTACATCAGGTCCAGCGATCGTGATGGTATTAGGCTTACTATTCATTCTCGCTTGGTTATTTAGCCCAAAATACGGAATTCTCATTCGCCGCAAGGCTGTGTGATATGCTGATTGGAACGCACATTCTCCTTCCCATCATTCCTCTCGCATGGAGGCGGCACAAACTCTTACAGGAGAAAAAATGTGGCTACAAGCTGCACGAATTTGCGGTGGTAGGTCTATTCGGAGCCTTACCTGACTTGCTCAATCCGCACTTGTCTCTCGAAGCACGCCTGAGCAGTTGGTCTCACGGCATGCCCTTTGTCGGCATCCTAGCAGGACTTCTTCTGTTAGGCTGCATCCCCAAAGCATCACCGCTGACAATCATTCGCGCGTCCTATTTGCTCTTTGCCTATTGCTTGCATTTGTTTTGTGATGGCATTTCAGGCGGCATCGCTTGGCTTTATCCTTTCAGCGATATGGTAATCGGCTCCGCATTTATCAAACCGGGCTTGCTGTGGTTTGCATCCGATTTTTTGCTCGTGATCACCGCCTATGTTTTGCTCAGGCTTCTACCGGATTTGGCTCCTCAATGGCGCTCCCCAAAATGACAGCCTGCGCCCGCAATTCAGACGCAAGCGCGCGCAAGATTGCTTGTTTTTTTTCTAGCATGATTTTGTGGGAAATCTCATCCCGTAAAGCATCAAAAGGCTTTTGCTCCGCTCGCTTGACTTCATAAGCAAAAACAAGATGCAGGGCATTCTCATGATGGATGATCGGGCTAATTTCACCTTCACGCAGCGAAAACAAAATCGATTCGAAGGGATGGCTGAGCCTTTCCATGCTGATCCAATCCAGATCAATTTCTTGGTTCACTTTCTGCGTATGAATTTTCGCTAGGTGTGAAAATTCTTCTACCCCTGCGAGCACGATTTCACGCACATTGAGCAATAAGGAATAATCAGCCCACATCTGTGTTTGATCGGGAAAGCGAACCAAGTGCAACGCATGCACCGCTGGAGGTGTGAAATAATCCAACTGATGCAAATTGTAGTAAGCCAGCAATTCACCATCATCGGGCACAACGAGATCGAAAAATAACATGCGCGTGAAGGTTTCCATACGCAAACCAGCAAGAGTTTCTTCGCGAATTTCTTTGCGATGAGATTCAATTAAATCCCACGACGCACCATTTTCTCGCCACTGCCGTAGAGCCATCTCAAACGCAGGTCGGAAAATCTCATCGGCAATGTGCTGGTGACGTCGCTCAGCCTCCTGCGCCAGCAGAATTCCATCAATCACCTCATCCTGCGCTTGCAGCAAAAACTCATCATCGCGCTCACAGCAGGACACTTGCGACACCATCTCGGCCTGTGTTTTAATCCGCTGAAATGCATCCTCAACAAGAGCTGGATCGATTACTTCTTGATTTACGATGAGCATAGTAGTTTTTAATTTTCTTCTATCAACGATGACGGATCAAGCGGTGGTAGGTGAGGAATGATTGAGGAATAAAAAGATTCATCGCGAGCCTCAAGCACAGCGGTGTATTGAGCCAACTGCGCTGGTGTTAATACGTTGCGTAGCAGGGCAATTCTTTCAACTGTGGCATGCTTGCGCTCATCAACCAATATTTTCGCCATCTCCATCCGATCCGTTGCCTGTAGTATAGTTGTATTGGCCGACTGAGCTTCACTCATCGCCACGCCAGCTCCGCCAAAGCCCATGGCATCAAATGCCTCTTCAAACAATCGCGTCTTGTCCAGTTTACTAGCATTATCAGACGTCGCAGATCGCTGCATGGCATCTTGTAATGACGCTTGCTGCGCTGGAGACAGATCGACTTTTCCTAACACATCGGCAAAATCTTTTTGCACTTCTGCGAGTCGCTGATTTTCCCCTTGTTGCTTGAGAAATCCGTTGAACTGCTCGATCTGAGATTCATCGAGAATCTCTGTGAGCATTTGATTAAACTTTACTTCCACCACTTCAGCCCTTTCTAACAGATTTCCCGCATTCACACCATCTCCCGGTCGATAGAGATTGAGCGCGGTCCTTTTTGTTTCGTAAAGGGATAGCACTTGCTGTTGCTGCTGCGGAGTCAAATTCAGCAACTCGGTCAAACGATGTACTTGAGCCATGTCTTTTTTCGCGAGATTAGCTCTCAACTGATCGGCAAGTTTTGTGCGTTGTGTTACCAACTGAGGCGGAATTTCTTTGCCATCAATGGTGTGCGTCAATGGATTGAATGAACGCTTATCTGGTTCGATTCGCCCAATTTGACCTGCAGATGCACTTGGCTTGATTCCACTTGCCGATGGTTCGATCAGCGCAATCTGACGAGGCGGCGCAGGTTTTACCATCCAAGCGAGCGAAAACCCAAGGATGGAAGTAAGAATCGGGGTGAGATATTTACTGTGCATGCGTTGATGTGGGTTCTATCATACAATGCCGACAATGGCGAATCTTGTTTCGCGCATCGCCAAAAAACTCGCATTTTTCACGAAAATGGAACACCTCGCCCGTTTTCATCAATCACCTGAATCCAAAAATACCGCGATTCCTCCGAAACCGTAGTCCATATCACAGCCATGAGCCAGAGCCAAACGGTGAGAAATTTCATGCGCTCAGAAAATCAGGAATCGATCCCTCTGCCAAGCATCAAGAATCCATCGCAGCTTTCCTTCGAGCTTTGACATCCCAACCTTGACACCACCGTCTCATTCGCTACGCTTCGCCGCCGCCATGAAGCAACAATCCATCTCCAAATATCGACCATTTCCTCCGGTATCCCTGCCGGATCGGACCTGGCCCGATCAATCGATCACGAAGGCTCCCATCTGGTGCTCCGTTGATCTCCGTGATGGCAACCAAGCCTTGCCAACCCCGATGTCGATCGAGGAAAAACTGGAGTATTTTGACCTGCTCGTGCGCGTAGGATTTACCCAAATCGAAGTCGGCTTCCCTTCCGCCTCGGATACCGAATTCCAATTCGTTCGCCGCTTGATCGAGGAAAATCGTATCCCCGAAAATGTCACCATTCAGATCCTCGTGCAGGCACGCGAGCACTTGATTCAACGCAGCTATGAGAGCCTGAAAGGCGTCAAACAAGCCATCGTTCACCTCTACAACCCCACCAGCACACTCCAACGCCGCGTCACCTTCAACAACGCCAGCCGTGAGGACACGCGCGACATTGCCATTCAGGGTGCCAAATGGGTAGCTCAATACGCAGCACTCGCACCCGAGAGCCAGTGGACTTTTCAGTATTCGCCCGAGAGCTTCAGCGATACCGAGCTCGACTTCGCGCTCGAATGTTGCCATGCCGTGATGGATGTTTGGCAGCCCACTCCCGAGAAAAAAGTCATCCTCAACTTGCCTAACACCGTCGAATGGTGCCTGCCCAATGTTCATGCTGATCAGATTGAATGGATGTGCCGCAACATCCGCCATCGCGACTCCGTGATCATCTCCCTGCATACCCACAATGACCGCGGCACTGGCACCGCTGCCACCGAGCTCGGCTTGTTGGCAGGCGCCGATCGCGTCGAGGGCACCTTGTTTGGCAATGGCGAGCGCACAGGCAATCTTGATATCGTCACTGTCGCGCTCAACATGAACAGCCACGGCATCGCAACAGGTTTGGATTTTTCCGATCTCGCCTCCATTCGCGAGGTCTACGAACGCTGCTGCCGCTTGGTCGTGGCCGAGCGCCAACCTTATGCCGGCGAGCTCGTCTTCACCGCATTTTCTGGCTCCCACCAAGATGCCATCAAAAAAGGACTCGACCGTCGCGACAAAGAAAGCGCCGCCAGCACCAGTGAAATTCCATGGGCCGTCCCCTATCTCAGCATCGACCCCCAAGACCTTGGTCGCAGCTACGAGGCCATCATCCGCATCAATTCCCAATCAGGAAAAGGCGGCGTCGCCTACATCTTGGATCGCGAGCACGGACTCGATCTCCCCAAAACCATGCATCCGCAAGTAGGCAAATTCATTTACGACCTCGCCGACCAGTGGGGCCGCGAAATGTCCGCCGACGAGATTGGTGAGGCCTTTCATGCCCATTTTGCAAACCTCAGCACCCCGCTCGCCGTCACCGATTACGACCTCAATCATCACACCAGCGAGCGCGGCATCGTCGAATGCACCACCACAATCATCCACAATGGCGATGAGAAAAAAATCACCGGCAAGGGCAATGGCCCCATCAATGCCTTTGTCAATGCCCTCGAAGGCATCGGCCTAAAAGATTTCAAAGTCACCGACTACCGCTCTCACGCCGTGCGTGATGGTTCCGATGCCAGCGCCGCAGCCTACGTGCAACTCCAAGCCGATGACGGCCGCCTCCTTTGGGGCGCCGGCATCGACTCATCCATCGAAATGGCCGGCCTCCGCGCCTTGGTCAGCGCTTGGAATTTACTGCGGTGATTACATTTTTTCTGCGCATACCCGCTCTAGTATTGACGAAACGGCTTTTTCGACTAGGAATAACGGCGTATGAGCGAAAATCAACCAACTCCCGAGAACGAAGTCGAGGTTCTCGATCCACAACTCGAGGCCGATGCCATGGCACAAGAAGAAATCCATAGCGGCGACCAAGCCCAGGCCATGGCCGAGGAGGTCGCCCGCTGGCGTGATCTTGCCGTGCGCACTGCTGCTGATTTCGATAATTTCCGCAAACGTGTCGCCCGCGAGCGCGAAGAAGCCGTGCGCTTTGGCAACCAAGACCTTCTCGAACAATTGATCCCCATCCTTGATAACTTCGAGATGGGCATGATGGCAGCCGCTAGCGATACATCATCGATGATCTACATCGGCATGGACATGGTGCGCAAACAATTCAACGATTTTCTCAGCCAACAAGGCGTCGAAGAAATCGCCGCGCTGCACGCCCCATTTGACCCGAACCTTCACGAAGCCATTAGCGAAGAAGTAAGTGACAGCATCGCCCCCGGCTCCGTCATCCGCGTCACCCGTCGCGGATTCCGCCTACGCGACCGCTTGCTGCGCCCCGCCAACGTCATCGTCGCCAAAGCCCAAGCAGAATAAACCAGCACTATGCCTGACAAACGCGATTATTACGAAGTCCTCGGTGTCTCGAAATCTGCCAGCGCAGATGAAATCAAAAAAGCCTACCGCAAGTTGGCGATGCAGTGGCATCCTGACAAAAATCAAGGCGACAAAGCTGCCGAGGAAAAATTCAAAGAACTAGGCGAAGCCTACGACATCCTCAGCAATCCGGACAAACGTGCCGCCTACGATCGCTACGGCCACCAAGCCTTCAATGGTCCCGGTGGAGGAGGTGGTGGTGGTGGCTTCCACGACCCCATGGATCTTTTCCGCGAAGTCTTTGGCGGTGCTTTTGGCGGCGGCGGCTTCGAAGACATGTTTGGAGGCGGCGGTCGTCGCAAAAGCGGCAAACAACGCGGCAGCGATCTGCGCTATGACCTCGAACTCACCCTCGAAGAAGCGGCAAAGGGCGTTGAAAAAGAACTAGTGATTGAACGCTATGTTGCCTGTGAAAAATGCAACAGCTCCGGATCGAAGAGCGGCAGCGGCACGAAAAAATGCCACACCTGCGGCGGTCGCGGCGTAGTCACACGCTCAGCAGGCATTTTCGTTCAACAAAGCGAATGCCCCACCTGCCATGGCACGGGCGAACTCATCTCCGATCCCTGCGATGCCTGTCGTGGCGAAGGACGTGTGCAAAAAGACACCAACATCAAACTTCGCATCCCTGGTGGTGTTGATTCCGGCACACGCCTCCGCTCCACGGGCAATGGCGATGCCGGCCTTCGCGGTGGCCCCTCCGGCGATCTCTACGTTTTCCTCGTCATCAAGCGCCATGATTTCTTCGAACGTGAAGGCGACGACCTCTTCTGCGAAGTCCCCATCTCCTTTGCCACCGCCGCACTCGGCGGGGAAAGCAAAGTCCCCACGCTCGACGGCCAAGCCTCGATCAAAATCCCCGCCGGCACCCAAGGAGGAACCGTATTCCGCCTCAAGGACAAAGGCATGGCCAGTCTTAACAGCACCCGCAAAGGTGACCTCCACGTCACTGTGCAAGTCGAGGTCCCCACCAAACTCAACTCAGAGCAACAAGACAAACTCAAGGCATTTGCCGAATCCATCGGTGAAAAAAATAGCCCGATGCAAGAAGGCTTCTTCACCAAGGCAAAGAAGTTTTTCGACATCTAACACGGGAGGACAGGCGTCTCACCTGTTTTCTAGCCCATCAACCCATACCAGCTCAGCTAACACATCAACCCCATGGCGCGATTCCATCTTCACCCAAGCGACTGGCAATCTCAGGCCACACTCGATGAGGAGGAATCGCGCCACTGCTCCCAGGTCTTGCGCATGCAGCTCGGCGATACCCTAACAGCATTCGATGGCTCAGGTAAGCACAGCCTCGCCACCATCATCGAGTGCCGCAAAAACGCCGTGCGCATCGAGCTAGGAGAAATCATTCACACACCGCCACGCACACCGCTAATCACCCTCGCCCAAGCAGTTCCCAAGGGAAAAACCATGGACTGGATCGTCGAGAAAGCCGTCGAACTCGGCGTGCAGCGCATTATCCCCCTCATCACCCGACACAGCGTAGTCAAATACGACTCACACGAGGCGCCGAAAAAAGCCGAGAAATGGCAAAAGGTAGCCCTCGAAGCCTGCAAACAATGTGGTCAAAATTGGATGCCGATCATCGAAACACCACAAAGCTGGCAAACATTCATTCAATCACCGCGCGAGAGTCTAGCGATCATCGCCTCCCTCGCCGAAGGTGCAAGCTCCTTCAAAGAGCTGTTAGAAAAACACCCACACATCGAGCAAGCCACGCTTCTCGTCGGCCCCGAAGGCGATTTTTCACCTATTGAAATACAAGAAGCCATCAACAACGGATTCCACCCCATTACCCTTGGCGACATCATACTACGCTCAGAAACCGCCGCGCTACTTGGCCTCGCCGCATTGCGCTATGAATACAGCTGCTAGCTATCCTCCAAGTATTCACACTCAGAAATAAATCACGAAAACCCATACACAAAGAAACATTCGACCACTTCTCAACGTTTATTGTCAAATCAACCACATGCTCAATCCCATGAACAAGTACATTCCTAGCCTACTATCGGCCCTTACCCTCTCCGCTGCGGCAAACCCCACCGACCTCACTTACACGAAATACGCTGGCAGCGATCTAGCTCCTTCCCCTGCCTGCATCGCCGCATCCGCCACCGGCGAAGTCTACGTAGGAGTCGACCTCCTCGGCTCCCTCGGCAAAGGTCCAGGAAAAGGCCGCATCGTGCGTCTCATCGATACCGACAACGACGGCAAAGCCGACAAACACACCATCTTCGCCGCACTGGACAACCCACGCGGCATCATCTCCTTCGGCGACAAACTCTACGTCCTTCATACAGTCATCCCTGCAGACACCGGAATTCTCACCGGAATGCACCTCTCCGTCCTCGAAGACAAAAACAACGATGGCATCGCAGACGGCCCGCCCAAAATTCTCGTCCGCGATATCTCCGTCCCGAAACACAACCAAGACCGCGGCGCTGACCACACCACCAACGGCATCCGCATGGGCATCGACGGATGGATTTACATCTCCGTCGGCGACTTCGGCTTTGTCAACGCACAAGGTACTGATGGCACCACCCTCACCATGCTCGGCGGCGGCATCGTTCGTGTCCGCCCCGATGGATCCGAATTGGAAACCTATACCCAAGGCCACCGTAACGTCTACGACGTAGCCATCGACCCCTTCCTCAACGTCTTTAGTCGCGAAAACACCAACGACGGCGGCGGCTGGAACGTCCGCTTCGCCCACCACATCCAAACCGGACAATACGGCTACCCGATCCTCTTCAAAAGCTTCACTAACGAAATCATCCCCGCCCTCGAAGACCTCGGCGGAGGCTCCGGCACTGGCGCACTTTTCCTTGATGAAGCCAGCTGGCCAGAAAAGTATAACAAAACACCGATGATGGCAGACTGGGGCCGCAACCAAGTCTACATCCACCGCCTCACAACAGACGGACCATCCTTTACCCAAAAACCCGAAGATTTCATCGGCATCTCTCAACCCGCAGACCTCGATGTCGATGGTTCTGGCCGCCTCTACATCGCCGCATGGGAAGGTGCTGGCTACAAAGGAAGCCCTGAACGTGGCTTCGTTCAACGCATCGTCCCGATCGACTGGACCTACAAACCCTTCCCTGACCTTGCCCAACTCGGCCCAGACTCAGTGGTCAAAGGTCTCAATACCGAAAGCGCCACCACCCGCCTTGCTACCCAGCAGGAAATCCTCACTCGCGGCGATAAATCACTGGCTCCCGCCATCCTCGCGATTGCGAAAGAAGCCAAAAACCCGCTCGCCGCTCGCGTCGCCGCGATCTTCACTTACAAGCAACTGCTAGGAACTGAAGCCAACCCCGCGCTCCTCGAACTCGTCGCCGACTCAGCGCTCACCGAATTCGCCCTCCGCGCCGCTGCTGACCGCCTCAAACAAAACACCAACCTCCCCCTCGCACCCTTCCAAAAAGCTCTGACCAGCACAAATCCTAGAGCACAAGCTGCTGCTGCCGTCGCCCTCGGCCGCATCGGCAAAAAAGAAGCGGCTGAAGCACTTCTTGCGGTCGCTATACCACCCGTCAGCAGACAGACGCCCACCGCTGCTCCTAAACCCCCGCTCTTTGAAAGCGCTATTCTAACAGACAAAGAAAGCATCGACATCGAAATTAGCCTCGTCGGCATCAACAACCTCTACCTCGTTGTCGAAGAAGGTGGCAACGGTAACGGCGGCGATCACGGCGGCTGGTTCGACCCTATCCTCACCAACCGCGAAGGCAAGGAAATCCCACTCACCCAACTCAAGTGGAAATCCGCAACCCAAGGCTGGGGCAAAACAGAAATCAATCAATCACCCACCGGAGCACCGCTCCTGCGCGCCGATGGCAAACCCCACACCCAAGGCATCGGCACCCACTCTCATTCGGTTATTCATTACGTCATTCCTGGTGCGATGCAAAAACTCAAAGTCACCGCTGGACTCTGCTCCACGCACAATCCAGGCGCCACTGTCAATTTCAGAATCCTCGCGGAACCACCGGTAGGCACCAACTCCAAAGAAGGCCCGCACGCCACACCCAATCCAGCTGTAATCATCCCACACCTCGCCATCCACTCGCTCGTCTCCCTGAAAGCCATCGAGCAATCACTCGCAGCCGTCGATAGCGTCAGTAGCGATGGTGCACTCCGCACACTCCACCTCATACACGACCCCGCCGTCGTTGATGGACTGCTTGCCAAACACGCCTCCACATCGGACCCCGAACTCAAAAACAAAATCCTCACCGCACTCGCCCGCCTTTACACCCGCGAAGCTGCGTATGACGGATCATGGTGGTGGAGCACCCAGCCAGACACCCGTGGCCCCTACTACAAACCCATCCTCTGGACAAAATCCGCTGACATCGAAAAACGCTTCCGCGACGTTTGGGCTACCGCCGATAACGACCAAAAAGCCTTCCTCACCATGCTTGCCAATAAACACCGCATGAACCTCGAAGGCATCGGCGAAGTCGAGAAAACCGGTGGCAAAAAAGAAAAAACCATCGGTGAAATCTCCATCGAAGACATCATGCTCACCCTCGACACAATGAAAGGCGACCCCAATAAAGGCCGCGACCTCATGAAGACCCAAGCCTGTGCCGCCTGTCACAGTGTCGCCGATGCTGACCCGAAACGCGGGCCAGAGCTCAACAAAATCGGGGCCTCCCTAAACCGCGAAGCCATCGCCGAAGCCATCCTCAAACCAGACGCCGCCATCTCCAAATCCTGGGTCGATGTCACCACCAACGACGGAACCACTCACCAAGGCACCCTCGTCGAAAAATCAGACACCAAAATCATCGTCCGCAATATCGCCGGCATCCCTACCACTCTCAAGCCTGCTGATGTGAAAGACATCAAAACGTCAGCTTCCACCCTCATGGGCCCTCACCTCCTAGACGCTCTCACCATGGAGCAATTCGCCGACGTCATCTCATACCTCCACTCTCTCAAATAATCAGAGATGGAGTAATGCCACCCACACATGGTTCTAGCAATAAATAGCACCACCTTGGACTGCGGCAGGCCCGCTGCCGCTTTCCAGAAAGGCAGCCCTGCTGCCGCCAGCCCGAATGCACAAAAAAACTACCCCCACCCAACGCACCTCAGAACAACCCCTGCTTCGTTACCTTTGTTACCTTCTGTAAAAAAATCTTCCTCCTTCAAACTTCGTGTCTTTGCGGTTCCATCGTTGCCTTCTTCCCGAAATCCAAATTTGATAACCAGTTCATGACTTTATCACCCGAATTCAAGTAATGCCAATCTCGCGGAGCCCCTCTCCAGCACACTCACGGGCGTGTCGGACTGCGTCCAAAGCCTCTGCTGCTTGGCATTACCTGAATGCGTAATGCCTATACCATAGCGCGACCTATTAGGCTCTACTCGGGTGATCCGAATTCAGCAATTCTCGCCGAGCTTTTTCAGGAGCATGAATCATATTTCCCCAATGAAACTCTTCGATGAAGAACGCGAATCACTTCATGAAACTCAAATCCCCAGCTGCTCGGGTAATGCCGTGCGCGGGCGATCAGTGAGAATTTCTGGCTCTCCATCGGTAATTAACACCGTGTGCTCGAAATGGGCTGATGGCTTGCGATCTTCGGTGACCACAGTCCATCCATCCGCTAAGATTTTGACATAGGCCACACCAGCATTGACCATGGGCTCAATCGCTAAGGTCATTCCTGGCTCGAGTATCGGAGTTTTCCCTTGAGGGCGGTAGTTTGGCACTTGAGGCTCCTCGTGAAGGTCTCGTCCGACACCATGCCCAACAAACTCTCTTACAACCGAAAAACCTAAGGGTTTTACATGCGCTTCAACAGCTCCGCAAAGATCAGCAAGACGCAAACCTGCACGGGCAAAAGAAATCGCATCGTAGAGCGATTGCTCGGTCGCAGCTAAAAGACGCTTCGTTTCTAACGAGATCTCCCCTACCGGCACAGTCAAAGCGTTATCACCAATCCAGCCATTTTGCACGATACCTACATCGAGGCTGACGATGTCACCGGGCTGAATCATCCGCTGATTGCCAATGCCATGCACCACTTCTTCGTTCAACGAAATGCAGGTAAATGCAGGAAATCCACGATAGCCCAGAAATGCACTGCGGCAGCCGCGCGCCTTCATCAGCTCACCAGCAAATTGATCCACCTCCAAGGTCGTTTTACCGGGGGCAATAAAAGCAGCCACCTCTTGAAGAATTTGTGATGCAGTGTGACATGCCGCCCGCATTAGCTCCAGCTCACGGCCATGTTTCAGTTTAATCTTCGTGCGTTTTGCCATAGGAGAAATCTTTATCAATTAGTAATATGAAAAAAGCAAGCTGCACTCTCAGGCGCAGCTTGCTCATAAAAACATCAGAGTCCGAACAATTAACTTTGAGCAATCCAGATCGCGGCACCCGAAATGGCCAAGATCGCGATTACGACCCAGAGGAAAATCAACAAGCTGCTGGATGCGGCATTGCCACCTTGTTGCAGGCGATCATAGCGACCTTTGAGTTTACCTTTGCGCAAGAAGCCATCGTAGTGACGTTGCAGCAAATGCGTTTCCACTTGGCGCATAACATCGAGCACTACGCCTACGAGAATCAACAAACTCGTGCCACCGAAAAATTGCAGGATCGGCGATGCTTTATCAATGTTCATCATCCAACCCAAACCGGAGGGGAGCACAAACACGATGGTAAGGAAAATCGCACCAGCAAAAGTCAGGCGGGTCATTGTGAAGTCGAGAAACTCACCGGTTGGTTTACCCGGACGCACACCTGGAATGTAGCCGCCATTGCGCTTGAGGTCTTCGGCAATTTGTGAAGGATTGAACATCGTGGCGACCCAGAAGTACGAGAAGAAGAAAATCCCCAACGCGCCCAGTGTGTAGTAAAGCCAGCCTTGACCAACTGCATATTGAAGTTTTTGTGACCAAGAAGCAGTGCTACCAATCATCTGCAAAATGATACCAGGCAAGGTGATCACCGCAGATACGAAAATGATCGGCATCACGCCTGAATAGTTAACCTTCAAGGGAAGATACTGCGTTTGACCGCCGAATTGCTTCTTGCCGACAACGCGTTTGGCGTATTGCACCGTGATTCGACGCTGCGCTTGCGTGATCGAAATCACCGCAGCAATTACGAAAACCAAGAAAGCAATCATGAACACCAACTTCAACGCGATAAATGGATTTGCTTCCGCTCCGGTTGTAAACATTTTCCAAGCCAACACCAAGGCGCCTGGCAGAGCTGAAATGATGTTGACCATGATGATGATCGAGACACCGTTACCGATACCGCGCTCAGTCATTTGATCACCGATCCACATCAGTAACATTGTACCAGCGACAATGACCATCAAGGCCATCGATTGCCATGCAACACTGAATACGGGGACTAGCGATCCGCCGTTCAAGACCTTGCCAATGCCAGGCATCAAGCCCTCCAATTGTTCAGGGCTAGCCAAAGTACGGGTAAGGAAATAACCCTGCACCAAGGCAATGAAAAGGGCAAGGTAGCGAGTCCACTGGGTAATCTTTTGGCGACCACCTTCTTCACGCGAGAGCTTCGACAGCTTCGGCACAACCGCAGTCATCAATTGAATCATAATCGATGCCGAAATGTAAGGCATGATGCCCAAGGCAAAGATACCGGCCTGCTGCAGACCACCACCAGAGAAAATTGTTAACATGGCAGTCAGCGGGTTGCTGGTGCCGCCGTCGCTTTTTGCTACACTTTTCGTCCACTCATCGATCAAGCCCGAGTCAACGCCAGGAATGGTGATATGGACACCAAGACGAACGATGATGATCATCGCCAAGGTAAAAAGAATTCTGTCGCGCAGTTCGGCAACGCGCCAAGTATTAAGAAATGCAGATATCATAGAGTTATTGTGAGAACGGATGTGCCGCGGTAATATAAACAGTGCGAGGAAGTGCGCAAGCACTTCCCCGCAGAAATGGAGATTTCTTTCCGAACGCGAGGAGGATCAATCAAGCGGACTGGATGGTACCACCTGCTTTTTCAATCTTCTCACGAGCCGTAGCGCTAACGTGGGTAATCTGGATCGTGAGATTCTTGGTGAGGTCCCCATTACCGAGGATTTTCACGTGATCATAACGACCATTCACGATGCCTACGGAGCGCAGAAGTTCTTCAGTGATCACGGTGCCATTCTCGAAGTTTTCTTCGAGCGTGGAGACGTTCACACCAAACACCTTGGTCTTGTAGTCGTAATTGTTGAAGCCGCGCTTAGGCAGACGACGGTGAAGAGGCATCTGACCACCTTCAAAGCCGACACGGACAGTGCCGCCGGAGCGAGCTTTTTGTCCTTTGTTGCCTTTGCCGGAGGTTTTGCCGTGACCGGAGCTTTCACCGCAACCAAGACGCTTCACGCGATGCTTGGATCCGGGATTGGGAGATAATGTATGAAGTTTCATTTCCTAGTGGATGATAAGGGGTTAGATAGACTTCTCACGGACTTTTTTGCCACGTGAGCTGAGGATCGTCTCACGCGTACGGAGAGCGGACAGAGCCTTGATGGTCGCTTTGACCACGTTGGCATGGTTGGAGGAGCCCATGGATTTCGCTAAGATGTCTTTCACACCAGCGGCTTCACATACGGCACGCACACCACCACCAGCAATAATTCCCGTTCCGGGAGATGCTGGCTTAAGCAACACTTTGCCACCGCCGAATTCAGCGTAGGTTTCGTGCGGCACGGTGCCATTAACAATGCAAACAGTTGTCATGTTCTTGCGAGCTGCTTGACCACCTTTTTTGATCGCATCGGAAACTTCCTTCGCTTTGCCGAAGCCAAGACCGACTTTGCCTTCTTTATCACCGCACACAACGAGTGCGGAAAAGCTGAAACGGCGACCACCTTTGACGACTTTGGCGCAACGGTTGATGAATACCACTTTTTCAGAGATACCATCGTCCACCTCTTGGCGGCGATCGTCGCGACGTGGGCCACGGTTGTTGCCACCTTGGCCACCGCGGTTGAAGCCACCTGGACCACCAGGACCACCACGACGATTGTCGAAGCCGCCAGAGTTAGCAACGGGGCCGAGTGCCGTGTCTTCGGCAGCTGGTGCCTCAGGAGTGGGAGTAACGGGAATGTCAGAATCTGTAACCATGATAAATGTTTATATTAGAATTGGAGACCGGCTTCCCGGGCGGCTTCGGCGAGAGCTTTCACTTTGCCATGATAAATGTGACCACCACGGTCAAAGACTACGTTGCTGATGTTCGCTGCCTTGGCGCGCTCTGCGATGAGGGCACCGATGCTACGAGCGCATTCAACGTTTGCCTGTGGATTGCCGACAGCTTTGTCGAGAGTCGAGGCGGAAACGAGGGTGCGGCGTGCTACGTCGTCCACGATTTGGACATACACATGTTGATTGGAGAAATGCACGGCGAGGCGTGGGCGGCATGGTGTGCCGGTGACCTTGCGACGGATGCGCTTGTGAACGCGCTGCCGGATTTCTTTGCGATTGATCGTACTCATGAAATTCTTGTATTTTTGGGTTCGTTAGGTTGAGCGGCAGGTTATTTGCCGACGGATTTACCTTCCTTACGACGAACGTGTTCGCCAACATAACGGACTCCTTTGCCTTTATAAGGTTCAGGTGGATAGAATCCACGAACTTCGGCAGCGAATTGTCCGACCATTTGTTTGCAGATACCTTCCACCTTGATCTTGGTGTTATCGGTAACGGTGACAGTGAGCCCATCGGGGATGGGGTGAAGCAAAGGATGCGAACGACCGAGGGAAAGATCAAGGTCTTTGCCTTTGACAGCTGCACGGAAGCCCACGCCTTGGATCTCAAGATCTTTAACGAAGCCTTTGGAAACACCGTCGATCATGTTGCTGACGATGGCGCGAGCTGTGCCGTGAAGGGCGCGCAGCTGGCGTGATGTTTCGGAAGTGCGGGTAACTGTCAGTTTGTTGTCCTGATTGCTAAGTTCGATGCCGGATGGAAGGGTGAAGGCGAGTTTGCCTTTAGGACCTTCGACCGTGATTACGCCACTGTCATTTTTGACGGTGACCTTTTCTGGCAAGCTGATTGGTTTAACTCCTACGCGTGACATAATAGTATAGATTTAGGGGTTAGAGGATTACCAAACGATGGCGAGAAGTTCTCCGCCGAGTTTTTCCCGCTTAGCACGAGCACCTGTCATCACACCTTTCGAAGTCGAAAGGATCGAGATGCCGAGGCCGGACATGACGCGTGGAATTTCATCGGAGCCAACATAATTGCGGCGACCAGGCTTGGAGACACGCTTCAGACCGGTAAGGACTGGACGGCCATCGACAAACTTGCCTTTGACTTTCAGGGTAGGAAAACCGTCAGTAGTGACGACTTCATAGCTCCAGACATAGCCTTCTTCTTGAAGGATTTTAGCAATGTCAGCTTTGATGCGCGAGTAAGGCGCGGTGAACACTTCGTTACCAGCGCGGCATGCATTGCTGAAGCGGGTAAGGAAATCGGAAATGGGATCAGTGAGAACGGCCATAATAAGGTTCTAGTTAAGTGTTAGGCTTGTTGGGCTTCTGGTGTTTCGTTTTCCTGTTCTCTCTTATTCTCACGGAATGGCATGCCCAGGGCGCGCAGCAATTCACGTCCTTCGTCGTCCGTCGGTGCGGAAGTAACGAATATGAGGTCGAATCCGATGTTGCGTTTGATTTGGTCGATTTCGATTTCAGGGAAGATCGACTGATCAGGTACGCCCATGGCGTAGTTACCACGGCCATCAAAGGATTTGTAAGGTATGCCGCGAAAGTCGCGGATGTTTGGAGCAGTGATGTTAATGAAACGATCAAGGAACTCCCACATGCGGGTGCCACGAAGGGTGACGCGAGCGCCAAGTGGCTCGTCAGCACGAAGTTTGAAGTTGGCAACAGCCTTGCGTGAGAAAGTGATCGATGGTTTTTGGCCAGTGATTTTGGCGATCTCGTTGGCGGCGTCCTCGACAGCAAGTTTACGGTCAGGGGCTTTGCCCATGCAGGATGTTACCACGATTTTTTCGAGGCGTGGTACGGCGTTTGGATTGGTATAACCCAATTTTTCCTTGAGCGCCGGAACGGCTTTCTCTCGGTAATGTTGTAGTAGTCTAGGTGTGCTCATAGTGCTTGTTTTAGCGGGTCAGCGCATTTTTAATGCTTGCGCTTAAGCGCGGGCGCAGAGGTCATGACGTTCTGTGAGGAACGCCACAATTCTTAGCCCAGTTTCTTTACATTGGAAATATGGACGGGGGCATCTTGCAAGAGCAAACCACCATCGGGATTTGCTTCCGATTTACGGGTTGCTTTGGTCACCTGGCGGGTATCACCCACGATTACAGTGCCTTTTTTTGCATTCACGGCGAGAACGATGCCGCGTTTGCCTTTGATGGCTACGCTGCCTGTGGTGATCTCGACTTGGTCGCCTTTTTTGACGTGTGTTTTGATTTTGCTCATGGAAAAAGATAGGATGGAATTAGACGACTTCGGGAGCCAATGATACGATCTTCATGAAGGACTTCTCGCGGAGTTCACGAGCTACGGGGCCGAAGATGCGGGTGCCACGTGGGTTGTTATCTTTGTCGATGATCACAACCGCATTGGTATCAAAGCGAAGAGTGGAGCCATCGGCGCGGCGGATCGGAGCGCTGGTGCGGACAACCACAGCCTTGACAACGGATCCTTTTTTCACCGAAGCGGTAGGGATTGAGTCGCGAATGTGGCAGGTGATCACGTCACCGACGTGAGCAAAGCGAGTGCGTTTGCCAATAACGCCAATCATTTTGGCGCTTTTCGCGCCGGTATTATCGGCGACGACTACGGAAGATTCCATCTGGAGCATGATTCAATAAAGTGTTGTGTGGTTAACTTGCGGGCGGAGTAGTATTAGTGAGTGAGGATGGAGTCAAGCGCCCAACGCTTTAATTTTGAAGTTGGACGAGATTCCACGATGCGAACTTTGTCGCCGATCTTTGCTTCACCCTTTTCATCATGCACGTAGAATTTCTTCGTCTGTTTGATGATCTTGTTGAAACGAGGGTGCGGAACGCGGGCAACGTATTCCACGACAATGGTTTTATCCATCTTGTCGGAGACTACGAGACCAACGCGTGTTTTGCGGTTGGAAGTGGCAGGAGTGGCAGGAGTGGCAGGAGTGGTGGCGGAATCGCTCATAGAGAGAAAAGTTGGTGGTTAACGGTAGGAATTATGCCTTGGTAGAGCGCTGCGCTAGGATGGTAACCAAGCGTGCGTTTTCGCGGCGGATGGCACGGATGCGTGCTGGATTTTCCAGAGCTCCCGTGGCTTTTTGCAGTTTCAGGTTGATGCCCTCAAGTTTCAAGTCGCGAATGCGACGATTGATTTCGTCAACAGACAGTTCGCGGAGATCTTTCGCTTTGGTAATAGCCATATGAGTGATTGGTAGAGGAATTATGCGTGTGGATTGCGGACGACAAAGCGAGTGCGGATGCCGAGTTTGTAGGAAGCAAGGCGCATGGCCTCGCGGGCTTGTGATTCAGGAACACCGGCGATCTCGAACAACATGTTGCCGGGACGGAGCACAGCGACCCATGCTTCCACGGAGCCTTTGCCTTTACCCATCCGAGTTTCGGGTGGACGTGCGGTGATCGATTTGTGTGGGAAAATTCGGATAAAAACCTTGCCTTTCCGTTTCAGGAAACGGTTGATGGCGATACGGCAGGCTTCAATCTGACGGTTCGTCATCCAGCCGCGGTCAAGGGTTTGGAGACCGAAGTCGCCGAAGGCAACGGTGGTTCCCGAAGTAGCATTTCCGGCGCGTGAGCCGCGGAATGACTTGCGGAACTTGGTTCGTTTGGGCATCAAAGGCATAATAGTGTCCTCCTAGAGTAAATGTTAGCGTTGTGTGAATGATTGAGTGATTGAGAAACAATTAACGGCGTTCACCACCGCGGTTGTTATCGCGGCGATCGCCACCACGATTGTTGTTGTCGCGGCGCTCGCGGCGTTCGCGTGGAGGACCACCGGCACCTTGACGGCCATCGTCTTCTTTACGGTTGATCCAGCACTTGACACCAATGATGCCGTAAAGTGTGCGCGCTTCGGCAAATCCGTATTCGATCGGCACGCGGAGTGTTTGGAGAGGCACTTTACCTTCGCGATACCACTCAGCACGAGCGATGTCAGCACCACCGAGACGGCCAGCGCAGCGGACGCGAATGCCTTCTGCACCGAATTCCATAGCGGTCTGCAAGCAGCGCTTCATGGCACGACGGAAGGAAACACGACGCTCAAGTTGTTGTGCGATGTTTTCGGCAACCAATTGTGGCTCGAGTTCTGGCTTGCGAATTTCAAGAATATCGATTTTGACTTGAGCGCCACCGCAGATCTTGGAGATCTCGTTGGTCATTCTTTCAATCTCGGTGCCTTTGCGACCAATAATGAGGCCAGGACGAGCGGAATGCAAGGTGACACGAACGGAGTTCCATGCGCGCTCGATCACCACTTTAGCAATGGCAGCGAACTGCAAGTTCTTCTTCACGTAGTCGCGCACGGCGAGGTCTTCATGAAGCTTGTTAGCGTAATCTTTGCCAGTGGCAAACCACTTAGAACGCCAGTCTTTGTTGACGGCGAGGCGGAAGGCGATCGGGTTGACTTTTTGTCCCATAGTAGAATTAGTTTAGAAGTGAATGGTGCGCTTATTTGCTGGCTTTCGCAGATTTTGCCTTTTTGGCAGGTGCTTCTGCATCCGTGAGAGTGATGAAAATGTGGCTGGTAGGACGCCGGATCGCACCGGCGGAACCTTTTGCACGTGGCTTGAAGCGCTTGAGTGCTGGACCGATTCCGATCACAGCTTCTTTGACGGTGAGAGCACCTGCATCCAATTGGAAATTGTGCTCTGCATCAGCCATAGCTGTTTTGAGTGTTTTACCGATCAACTGGGCCGCTTTTCTCGGGGTGAAGTTGAGGATATCCATGGCGCTGCTCGCAGGCAGGCCCTGAATTTCGCGAGCGACGTCACGCGCTTTTTTAGGCGAGAGACGAACGTATTTTGATGTGCTTTTGACTTCCATGGTCGTAGGGATCTGTTGTTGCCGAGAGGCTTATCGTTGTGGTTGTGTTTCGAGAATGATGGTGTCGCCGAGGCGAACGGTTTCGTTAGGAGGATCAAGTTGTTCGACAAAGGCACCTGCTACATTCTTGCGAACGTCAGCGATGATGGCTTTACCAAAAGGGCGGTCGCCGCGCTGGATGACATAAGTCATGCCAATACGACAGTCTTGTGATTCACCGACATTGACGACCAGGAGGCCGCTTTCCGAGTCAATGCTAACGACTTGCGCGCGTTTGAGTGAGCCGGTTTTGATGTCGGGGCGCGGTTTATGGCGCATACCGAGTGCTGCGTCAAGCTCTCTGATGGAAGTTTCTAAACGAAGTCGAGAATCAGGATCAGAAACCACAGCCTGGCGCACGAAATCTAGCGCGTTGGCCGACAGCATGCTTGCTGCCTTTTCGGTTGCTGAGAGGCGCTCACGGAGGAGTTGATCCTCGGCGGCGGCCTGCACGAGGCGGTCATCTCCTCCATCGAGGAGATTTTTGCCAAGTGCTTCGAGACGTTTTTTCACTTCCGCCAATTGCTCAGCAGCTTCTTGTTCACCGCGTTTGGCTTCAATGATAGCACTGGAGAGATTTTCCTTGTGCTTACGCAGTTTGGCAATTTCGGCGCGCAGCGTGTCAGCTTCGGAAATCGCAGCACCTTCGCTGAAGTCCTGTGCCGCAGCCATCAGGCAGCCCAAGCCAAGCCCGAGGGCTGAGCGAAAAAGCATACGTGTTGACAGTGCGTAGGACATAGCAGAAGTGATGGACGATTATTTCTTACCGATACCGCCGTGTGCTTTGAAGATACGGGTAGGAGAAAACTCACCGAGTTTGTGTCCAACCATGTTCTCCGTGACATAAACGGGGACAAAAGTCTTACCGTTATGAACTGCGAAGTTGTGACCGACGAAATCGGGAGTGATCATGGACTTACGGCTCCATGTCTTGATAGCTTTGTATTCACCAGTAGCGGCGACAGCATCAATTTTGGCGAGGAGCTTTTGGTCAACGAAAGGACCTTTTTTCAATGAACGAGGCATGATATAAAGTAGTTAGAGAAGGGATAAAGGGTTATTTCTTAGGACGTGGAGACACGATGAAAATAGAGCTGGCCTTCTTCTTGTTACGGGTCTTCTGACCTTTCGCGTGACCCCATGGGCTGAGAAGGTGCTTACGACCACCACCAGACTTGGAGCGGCCTTCACCACCACCGTTCGGGTGGTCAACTGGGTTCATGGTCATACCACGGACGGTTGGACGAACGCCCATCCAGCGGGTGCGACCAGCTTTACCGGAAACTTCGTTCATGTGCTCACGGTTACCGACCTGACCAATGGTGCAGATGCAGTTTTCGTTAAATCGACGAATTTCACCAGAGGGCATTTTAACCAAACCGAAGCCAGCTTCGCGGTTGGAAAGAATGGCTTGTTGGCCTGCAGCGCGAGCTACTTTACCACCGGAGCCTGGAAGCAATTCAATGTTGTGAATTACAGTTCCCAAAGGAACGCTCTTCAGTGGCATTGCGTTGCCGGGCTTCGGATCAGCCTTGAGCGTAGAGATGACAGAAGCACCAACTTCGAGACCTACGGGAGCAAGGATGTAGCTCTTGGTGCCGTCGGTGTATTGAATCAATGCGATGCGGCAAGTGCGGTTCGGATCGTATTCGATTCCGACGACAGTTGCAGGCATGTCCACTTTGTTACGCTTGAAGTCAACCAAGCGGTAGTGACGTTTGGCACCGCCACCCACGTGACGCATGGTGATGCGACCGGTGTTGTTACGGCCACCGCTACGCTTGATCGGCGAGAGCAATGATTTTTCTGGCGTGTGCTTGGTGATCTCATCAAATGTGGGATGCTGCTTGTAACGCCCGGACGGTGTGTGTGGTTTGAAAACTTTTAAGGCCATGACTCAAAGAATGGTGAGTGATTAATCGGCAGTTGCTGCGGTAAATGTGGTTGTATTACACGAGGTCGAGTTTCTCGCCTTCTGCGAGGCGCACGATCGCTTTTTTGATATGGTTAGTGCGGCCTTCGTCAGCGCGTTTGCGGCGTTTCGCTTTACCCTTAACGATAAGGGTGCGGACGTCTGCCACTTTCTTGCCAAGAAGTGTCTCCACTGCCTGTTTGATTTCGATTTTGTTCGCACCAGTTGCGACATCGAGAACGATCTCATTGTTGAGCTCGTTCAGGTAGGTCGCCTTCTCGCTCATGCGGACATTTTTGATAACGTGGAAAAGATCTTTCATAACAAAATTAGGCTGTGCGTTTGGCGAGGGTTGTGAGTGCGGCACCAACAACAAAGATGTCGTAGTGAAGCATGATGTGCTCAACGTTCACTTCGAGTGCTGTCATTAGCAATACGTTTTGAACATTGCGGGCGGCGAGGTAAGTCTTGTCGTCGAAAGAATCAGCGATGATGAGGATACGACGTGCGGTGGAAAGTGCAGCTACTGCAGCCACGAAGGATTGTGTTTTGCCATCAGCAATCGCAAAAGACTCAAGAGTCTTGATCGAACCAGCGCGGATGTTGTCACCGAGCACGCGGCGGAATGCCAGCTTGCGAGTGGTTTTAGAAACCTTCTTGGTGTAATCGCAAGCGCGGGGGCCGAAAACCACACCACCACCGACGAAGATGGGAGCGCGTTTGTCGCCGTGACGTGCGCCACCGGTTCCTTTTTGCTTGTAAATTTTCTTGTTGTTGCCGGAAACTTCACCACGAGTTTTGGTATGTGCGGAACCGGTACGACGGTTGGCGCGATACGCTGTGATGAGGTCGTGGACAGCCTGAGTGCCTTTATCGGCAGGCGCGAGCAGCATGTGTGCTGCTTCAGCGGCTTCTACGGTGAGTGTTTGGGAAGACATGACGTGAAATGTGGTTCAGAGTTCGATTCAGGCTAAATTAAGCTGTTTTTTTCTTGGCGGGGCGGACGGTGACGTAGCTGCCTTTTGCGCCGGGAATACCTCCTGAAATCAGGAGAGCACCATCCTCTACGCGAACTGCTACAACTTTCAAATTTTGCACGGTGCGTTGTTTGTTACCGTCTTGACCCGGCATCTTTTGGTTTTTCCAAACGCGACCAGGAGTGGATCGGCAACCAATGGCTCCCGTTCTACGATGCATCATCGAGCCGTGAGTCATACGAAGACCACCGAATTTGTAGCGCTTTACTACACCCGAGAAGCCGTGACCTTTGGATGTGCCAATGACGTCTACCCATTGACCAGCTGTGAACAACTCGGCACCTGGATGGGTTTCAGGAAGTGTGTCGCTACCGCAGAGGCGGAATTCTTGGATGGTGCGTTTTGGTGTGGAACCAGCTTTGTTGAAGCGGCCCATGTCTGGTTTGTTGACACGTTGCGCTTTGGTTTGGTCATCAAAGCCTACTTGCACAGCTTTGTAGCCGTCTTTTTCAACTGTTTTGTGCTGGAGGAATGTATTGCCTTTCACGTCAACAACGGTCACGGGGATCATTGCTTGTGTAGCTTCGTCAAACAGACGAGTCATTCCGAGTTTCTTGCCTAGAAGTCCTAGTGGCATAGTCGTAAAATAGTTAGAGAGTGAATGATTGATTAGATGCGGATGGAAATATCAACACCGGCGGGAAGGTTGAGTTTTTTCAACTCATCAACCGTGCGTGATGTGGGATCAATGATGTCAAGCAAACGCTTGTGAGTGCGAATCTCGAATTGTTCTGCAGATTTTTTGTTCACGTGAACGGAGCGGTTCACACTGAATTTTTCGATGCGCGTAGGAAGCGGGATCGGTCCGGAGACTTTAGCGCCAGTGCGTTTTGCGGTTTCGACGATTTCGGCGGCGGATTTATCCACGGCGCGATGATCGAACGCGCGGAGTCGGATGCGTATTTTCTGATTTTCCATAACAAAGAGAAGGTTTGTGGTAGTTGGTTGCGATGTGGATTAAAAACGAGATGTTCCGCCACGTTCACTGACGATTTGCTCGACAATGTTGTTGGGAACCTGCTCGAAATGAGATGGGGTCATTGAGTAGGAGGCGCGTCCTGAAGAAAGTGTGCGCACTGCTGTTGCATAGCCAAACATTTCCTTGAGCGGAACAGCGCAGCGAACAACGGCAAGTTTGCCCTTGGTGTCGATGCTAGTGATTTGACCACGACGACGATTGAGGTCACCCATCACATCACCTTGGTAATCTTCTGGAGTGGAAACCTCTACGGCCATGATCGGCTCAAGTAGGATGGGTTTGGCTTTTTTGAAAGCTTCTTTCATGCCGAAAATCGCCGCCATGGTGAAGGCGTTTTCGTTTGAGTCAACGTCGTGGTAGGAGCCGCCAAGAATGTCAACGTGGACATCGATGACGGGGAATCCGGCGATGACTCCATTGGACATGGATTCGTTTACGCCTTTATATACGGCATTCACGTATTCTTTGGGAATCTCTCCACCAATGATTTTGTTTTCGATGGTAAGACCTTTGCCTTTATCATTAGGGGCAACGGTAAGGCGAACGTGACCGTATTGACCACGACCACCCGATTGCTTGACCAGCTTGCCCTCGGCTGCGGCTGCTGCGGTGATGGTTTCGCGATAGGCGATTTGTGGAGCACCGGTGTTGGCTTCCACTTTGAACTCGCGCTTGAGACGATCTACGATGATCTCAAGGTGAAGTTCACCCATGCCAGAAATGATGGTTTGACCTGTTTCTTCATCGGTCTTGACCATGAAGGTTGGATCTTCCTCGGAGAGGCGGGCGAGTGCGAGAGCAAGTTTTTCTTGGTCGGCTTTGGTTTTGGGTTCCACGGCCATGGAGATCACGGGCTCGGGAAATGTGGGAGGTTCAAGAACTACATCGTGGTTTTCTGCGGCGAGGGTGTCACCGGTGGTGACGTTTTTGATCCCTACCATGGCGGCGATGTCACCGGAGTAGCAACAATCAATATCAGTATGCTGATTCGATTGAATGCGGATCAAGCGACCAACGCGCTCGGAGCGGCGAGTGCGTGGATTATAAACTGTGTCACCTTTTTTGATGGAGCCAGAATATACGCGGAAGAAAACAAGTTTGCCGACGAACTTGTCAGCCCAGAGTTTGAAGGCGAGAGATACGAATTTTTGATTATCATCGGTTTGGACTTCGATTTTGCGTTCTTCGTTGTCCGGGTCCATGCCGATGGCGGCTGGGATGTCAAGAGGATTGGGTAGGTAGTCGGCGACAGCATCGAGGAGATACTGCACGCCTTTATTTTTGAAAGCAGAGCCACCAGCAACAGGCACGAGCAAGCTAGCGATGGTAGCGCGGCGAATGCCTTTTTTGAGATCTTCTCTGGAAATTGGCTCCTCCATGAGAAACTTTTCTCCAACTTCCTCGTCAACGCTGGCAACAGCATCAAGGAGTTCCACGTAGGCAGCCTCGGCGAGGGCTTTTTGCTCTGCATCGAGTTCTTTCACGGTATAAGTGGAACCAAACTTATCGTCATCGTTAAAATAGACGGCTTTTTGGTTGACCACGTCGATTTGCCCTTTGAGCGTATCTTCGGCCCCGATGGGGATCAGGATGCGGACGGCATTAGCACCGAGCTTTTCCTTGACCTCTTCGAAAACGCTTTGGAAGTTGGCACCTGTGCGATCCATCTTATTGACGAAAACAAGGCGCGGCACGTTGTATTTGGTAGCCTGACGCCAAACTGTTTCCGTCTGCGGTTGAACACCTGCCACACCGCAGAAAACAACGATAGCACCATCGAGAACACGGAGGGAGCGCTCGACCTCTGCGGTGAAGTCAACGTGCCCTGGGGTATCGATGATGTTGACGCGCATTTTTTCCTCGGTGTAGAGCTTGGTCACACCCTCCTCCTTGCGCTGCCACCACTCAGTAGTAACGGCGGCGGATGTAATGGTGATACCGCGCTCTCTTTCTTGCTCCATCCAGTCGGTGGTAGCAGCACCATCGTGCACTTCACCGATTTTATGGATCATCCCTGTGTAGAAAAGAATCCGCTCCGTAAGAGTTGTCTTGCCAGCATCAATGTGCGCACAGATACCGATATTCCGCGTGCGTTGCAGCGGATATTGGCGATCAGGGCTATTGAGGTTGGCGGACATGGAGTCGGATAATTTCAGTCAGTGAGGAATGATCAGCAGGAAATATTAGAAGCGGAAGTGAGCGAAGGCGCGGTTCGCCTGAGCCATCTTGTGAACATCGTCACGCTTGCGAACGGCGTTGCCTTGGTTGTTGGCAGCGTCTTTGAGTTCGTTTGCTAGAGCAACATGCATTGGAGTACCTTTGCGGTTGCGAGCGTAGTTGATGATCCAGCGCATGGCCAAAGCCTCGGAGCGAGCAACTGGGACTTCGAGAGGCACCTGGTAGGTAGCACCACCAACGCGGCGGGATTTCACTTCCACGCGTGGTTTAGCGTTCTCGATGGCGCGAGTGACAACCTCAAGTGGGTCGATCGTCTCGGTGCCTTCGCTAGCGCGATCAATCGCGGCATAGACAATACGCTCAGCAAGAGCGCGTTTGCCGTCAACCATGACTTTGGAAATAAGATTGCCAACGAGAGCGCTATCATAGCGGGGATCGCGTTTTTCTGGCTTGTGGAATACTCGCTTACGACGTGACATAATTAGAGAAAGTTGAGTGTGTAATCAGTGAGGATTATTTTTTGCCGCCTTTGCCTTTGGCAGGAGCTGCCACTTGACCGGGCTTCGGACGTTTCGCGCCGTATTTGGAGCGGCTTTGACGACGCTTATCGACGCCGAGAGTATCGAGAGCACCACGAACAATGTGGTAACGAACACCGGGAAGGTCTTTTACACGACCACCACGCACTAGGACGATGGAGTGCTCTTGGAGGTTATGTCCTTCACCACCGATGTAGGCAATGACTTCGAAACCGTTCGTGAGACGAACTTTCGCCACTTTACGAAGCGCTGAGTTAGGCTTCTTGGGCGTGCGAGTCATAACCTGCAAGCAAACACCGCGGCGTGCCGGGCAGTTGGCGAGGGCTGGAGATTTAGACTTGTCCACGGGTGTTTTACGCCCTTTGCGAACTAGTTGGTTGATGGTCGGCATGAGATTCCTGCAATTATTGGTTAGATGTCTGCCATCAAGGGACATTCCAGCAGGCCGCGAAATTCTTCGCAGGAGCCTATTTTCCGGAGCTGCACCCGATAGCAAAAGGATTGTTGAAGCGCGGCGTTTGGCACAGATGCCATTCGCGGGGCGCGATGTGGGGCGCGGATTCTCGCTATTTTTGTGAACAGCGCAAGCACCAATTTCGAATTTTTTGCGAAAATTTTGATTTTCGTTGATTTTGCGATGTTTTTTTCGACTTTATCCTTTGATTTTTTTATGAATCAACGAGGAAATATACAAAAAAAACGTGAAATTGCAGATTATTGTGAAGCCAAGAACGCGAAAAATCATGCACTTGGCTCCTGCGCGGGCGCTCCAGTTTCGAAGCGCATCAGTGGTGCGATAAAGGTCAACGGCACCGGTCCTGTTTCGCCGTTCCGGTTTTTCGCAAGCAACAACTCAGCTCGGCCCTCTTCCTCTTTGCGCTCTTCCTCGTTCTCGGCATAATAAGCGCTCCGGTAAAGCAGCCCGATCAAGTCGGCATCTTGCTCGATTGAGCCAGATTCCCGCAAGTCAGACATTTTTGGTGTTCCGCCCGATCGACTCTCTGGCCCTCGGTTGAGCTGGGCGAGCACGATGATCGGAATGCCGAGTTCTTTCGCCAAACCCTTCAGCCCTGCGGATATTTCGGCAATTTCGCGTTCGCGTGAATTGGCTGCCTGTTTACTGAGTGATCGCATCAACTGAAGGTAGTCGATTGCGATCAGTTGTATGTCTTCATCGCGCTTCTTACGTCGAGCCTTCGCGCGAAGGTCATTGATCGTGATGCCAGGAGTATCATCGATGAAAAGTTTCGCATTACCGATTTCCTCGGCAGCGCGCTTGATACTGAGCAGGTCTTTTTTCTGCGGAATCAAGCCTTTGTGAAGGTCGGAAAGCTTGAATCGTGCGCGCGAGAACACCAGTCGCTGAACGATTTGAAATGAGCTCATCTCGCAGGAAAACACCATCGCGGGCTTCTCCTGATCGATGCAGATGTGCTCCACAATGTTCATCATGAGCGAAGTTTTCCCCATGGAAGGTCGCGCTGCGATGACAAACATCTCTCCCGGCTTCAATCCGCTACTCATCCGATCCAGCACCTCGTAGCCCGTAGGGAAACCCTGCGCTTCTTTTTCTCCCGCACACAGGGCTGCGAAATATTCCATCACATCCTTAACCGAGGATTTAATTGTCACCGCGCGGTTGACTTCGGCATTTTCTCGAATGGCTAGAACAGCAGTCTCTACGCCATCGAGCAACTGCGGCACATCCTCGGGATTATCATACGCTTGAGTGATCGCATCATTGCACGAGTTAATCACCGAGCGGAGGATGAATTTGTCCTTCACATACCCCAAGTGCGTCAGGAAATGCCCCGCGTTCGGAGCGTAGGAATACAGCTCCGTCAAGGCAGCCGGCCCACCAATGTTTTCGAGCAAGCTTTTATCGATCAGCTTCTGCACTAACGAAACCAACTCCACGTCTTGGCCTTTTTCAAAGCATTCCATCAGCACATCAAAAATCATGCTGTGCGCCGGAAGATAAAAATGCTCTTTCGTAAGTTTTTCCTCAATCGCTGTGCTTATATATTCTTGCGGATTCTGCAGCATCGAGCTCAGGATCGATTTTTCTGGGCCTAATGCATGAGGCATGGCGCGCATCACATCATCCATCTTTCCTTCCGATCCCTGTTGCAGGGATGGTGCGTTTTTCTCGAAACTTTTTTTCTCTTCAACGGCGATCATGCGGTAGATACTATACCCAATTTCCTCATCACTCGTCAATGTTTCCGTATTGTGAATAGTTAGAGAATAACCTGAAACAGTGGCAAAATGCTTGAATATCTTAGGTCATCGGCAGCAATCGTGCGGATTTTTCTCGAAAAAAAACTTCTCTCACCCTACCTTGACCACGCACACAATTCTCCACCATGTCTCTGCCCTTAATTTTTTCCTGCGAACACGCCACCTGCTCTGTGCCCGAGGCCTTCAAAGAAGCACTCGCCAAAGACACGGACACCATCACCTCAGCCAGGGGCTGGGATCTCGGCTCACTCAATCTCGCTCAGGGCATGGCGATGAAATTCCGCACCCCCCTCGTGAACTGCGAAATCACCCGCCTCATCATCGACTGTTACGCACAACAAAATGACCCGGCGTGCTGGAGTGAGCTCTCACAAAAACTCACTGAAACACAACGCGAAAAACTCGTCGAACGACAACTCCTTCCCCACCTGAACACCCTGCGCCAACGCGTCAGCAACGAACTCAAGCGCTTCTCAAATGTACTTCACATCAGCGTGCACACATTTGATCCCGTCGCACATCCGAATGCAGATGTCAGCCTCCTTTTCTCTGAAGGCAAAGTCAGCGAATCCAGCATCGCTCTCAACTGGATGAAAATACTCCAAGAAAAAATGCCCGAATTGCGAATCATACCCAACGTCAAATTCTACGCCGATCAAGCGAAAAACCTACTTGATACATTACGCAGCGAATGGACCTCCGAACAATATCTCGCCATCGAGCTTCAAGTCAGCAATCAGCTGTTTCTCGATAACAAACCCATCCGCTGGGATACGCTGAAAATGGCACTGATCGACTCGCTCAAAGCCGTCATCGATTGACAAATCACGTCGCCTGCGCCCACGCACGAATGCCCACAGGACGCGCCGCTCGTTGACGAAAAAACCCCTCTACCCCACGGCGCTGCAAAAGATCATTCACCGCTGGCTCCCAGCGCGGCCAACGAAAACGAAAGCCCTCGTCGAGCAAGCGAGCGGGCACAGCCCAACGGCTTTTCATTACCAACTCGGCTTCGGTACCTAGCGCCCAAGCCCCCAGCTTGACCATCCACTCTGTCGCCGGCATACCAATCGGCATCGCCACTTGCTCACGTAGCACTTGTTGAAAATCCCGCTGCTCTGGACACTCAGGAGCCGTCACATTGAACACGCCATCCAACAAAGGATTTATGGTCAGAAAGTCAAGCGCCGCCAACCAATCATCCATGTGCACCCAGCTCACACGCTGCCCACCTCCCGCAAATGCTCCGCCAAGCCCTGCACAGGCCATTTTTCTCATCACAGCCAAGGCCGAGCGCACCTCCCAGGCCATCACCATACCCATCCGCAATGCTACTTTTCGCACTGGCGCAGGAGTTGCGTCTCGGAAAAACGACTCCTCCCACTTTTGCGCAAGATTTTCCGAAAAGCCAGTACCCGGCTCTCCTTTCCACTCGTCCTGTGGACCATCGCGCGCATCGCGGTAAATCGTCGCCGTGCTCGCATTGATCCATAATGCCGGCGGCTTGATGCACTGGCGAATCGCTTTCCCTATCGCCCGCGTGCTGTCAATTCGCGAATCCATCAGCTCTCGCCGATTTTTTTCATCGTAGCGGCAATCCACCGAACGTCCCGCTAAGTTTACCACCACACTGGCGCCCTCCAGTGCCAATTCCCATGGTCCTGAATTTTTCCCATCCCATGGCAAAAACATCCCATCGCCACTCCAGCCATCACGCCTGCGCGCCACAGCTACAATTTCATAGCCCTTCCGTGCCCAATGGCGGCATAAATAACGCCCCAAAAATCCATTGGCTCCAAAAATCACTGCAATCGGTTTCATCATTCTCTTTGAGTTATTGGTTAAAAAATCTTTTCAGTTAGAAATAAGTGGGTGCAATTCCGCACGCTCAGGGAGATCTTCTGCGTTGCGTAAATCCCAGACCAAGCCGAGCTTTTCCATCACACACAAGGCCCACCAACCAGGGTCCGCCTGCCCAGCCTTCAACCCGAAACGAGCTGATCCCGGAAAAGCATGGTGATTGTTGTGCCAAGCCTCACCCATCGTCAAAAGACCAAGGTGCGGCAAGTTATACCCCTGCACTGCGTGTCCCGCCAAATGCCAATCACGCTCACCTTGATTGTGGGCGAAAAAATTGATCAACCAGTGCCCCATTAGCGAGACCACGATTCGCAAACTAATACCCCAGAGCATCATCCCCCACCCGCCTATCAAATAAAACACCACCGCATAAGGCAACTGTTGCCACATCCAAGTCCGCTGCATCATTTGCATCACAGGATCACAGATCACTTCGTTTTCGATCGTAAAGCGCGGTGAATTCTGCAGGCGAATCTCGCAAAACAACTGCCATAAAGCATCATGCCACAACGGCTTCGCATGACTCAAAAAATCATGACAGTGCTCGTGCCTTTGCGCCCAATCTCGGATGTCATGCATATACATCATCTGAAACGGCCCTCCCATTCCCACCAAGCTGCCGAAATGCACCAAAGTCCATCGCAATTCACGACCACAGGCAAAACTCTGATGGATCAACAGTCGATGCAGACCAACACTGTGCCCTAAGCACAAGGTCAAGGCCGCAAATGAGACAAACACGGCCGTATTGATCCAGCTTGCGTAGAAAACCAATCCCACCACAGCACCAAACAAATGCAAAGCGAACCAGAGCGTTTTCGACCAACAAACCACGACGTCTCCCTCAACCGGATTGATCCGCTCGTTAGACACTGTAATCCGCTTTACTTCATGCACTGTTTTCATTTTTTATTTCCTGTTATTATCTTATTTTCAGAAAAAACTGAAATATTTAAGCAAAAAAAACTATCAACCTAGCAATTTTGCTGCAAGTTGCACCGCGAAACCATGTTTCATGCCCGATACCTGATCCGCCACCTTCGATGCAAAGCTCACGAACTCTTCCAGCTGCCGCATTTGCTTGAAAAACGCCCGCGCCTCAGGGCTTTCCCAGCCTCGGCTTTTCTCCATGCATTCACGTAGCACTCCCAGTGCCGGCTCGATTTCACGACGCTTGCGTTCCCGTGCCACGGTCCGTGCGATCTCCCAGACATCCTTCTCTGCTTCAAAGAATTCCTTGCGTTCTCCACGAATCACCACCGTGCGCACCAAGCCCCAAGCAATAAGTTCTTTCAAATTCGTGTGCGCATTGCCGCGGCTAATCGCCAGCTCCTCCATCACGTCGTCCGTGGTCAGAGCCTCATGCGAGGTCATCAGCAATGCATGAATTTGCGCCATTGTACGATTGATCCCCCACTGCGAGCCGAGAGCCCCCCACTGCGACACAAATTCTTCACGGGTAGCCTTCAACGCTACCTTTTCCGCATCAAATTTTCTTATTTCGTCGCTCACGATTTTCATTTTATTCTGAAAATTTCATAAATCAACAAAAATGTGTAATTTTTTTTAAGTGACAATATCGCCCCGCTTTTTTATATAGGAAACGGTGTGAAAAATGCTAACTTTAGGTGTTGACCAAAATTCATTATAGACAACCAATAAGGCCACAACCATGAAACAACCGAAACTCATCAATTCTGTAACCAGTAACCGAAGTAGCTTCATAGCTTGCTTACTCGCCGTCTCGCTAATGCCTTGTGCCTTGCAAGCTGCCGATCTCGTAAAGTGGGACTTCACCGGTGCCCTCGGAACGCAAACAAGTACGACCGCAACATCTGCCGCCACGGGCATCACTGCTGCCGCTATCAGCCGCGGCAGCGGGGTAACGGGATCCGCCTCTGGCAGCTCGATCAGCAGCTCAGGCTGGACTACCTCTACCACAATCGATAGCAATGACTACTACACTTTTGCAATCACCGTAGATGCGGCGTCCACTTTAAACTTAGACAGCATCTCGTTTGCAGAACGTAGGTCCAGTACAGGCATACGCACGCTATCTGTGCGTAGTAGCTTGGATGGCTATGCTTCTGACCTTGTTACTCCAATAGGAGTGCCGGATGACACGCTCGTCCGGGATCAAACAGTTGCCCTCAGCAGCTCTTTCGATGCACTAACTAACACAACAGTGACCTTTCGGATCTATGGTTATGCCGCCGAAGCTGCAGGAGGAACTTGGCGCATTCAAAACCATTCCACTCTCGGAGGACTTGTTCTCACAGGAGAGCTAGTAGACTCCACTGCTCCCACCCTCGCCTCCACGGTTCCACTCGATGGAGCCACAGATTTACTACCCACAGCCAACCTCATCGCAACCTTCAGCGAAACAGTTCAGAAAGGCACAGGGAACATCGTCATCAAAAAATCGAGCGATAATAGCGTGGTAGATACCATCGATGTCACCACCGCGCAAGTGACCATCGCCGGTGCTACCGTCACCATCGATCCATCCGTAACTCTCCCCCCCACCGAAGCTTGTTATGTCCAGATCGATGCCACCGCCATCAAGGACAATGCCGGCACGCCAAACTTCTACGCTGGGATCAGCGACACCAGCACATGGAACTTCACCGTTGTCTCTAGTGATACCACCAGCCCAACCATTACCCTACTCTCGCCGCTAGATGACGCAACGGAAGTCGCTTTGACCGCAAATCTCGTTGCCACCTTCAGCGAGTCGATCCTAAAAGGCACAGGCAATATCCTCATCAAAAAAATCAGCGATAACAGCACAGTCGAAACCATCGACGTTACCTCTTCCATCGCAACCGTTAGCGGAAACACACTCACGATCGACCCCACAGCGCCGCTCGATGGAGCAACCGCCTATTATGTAGAAATTGACGCAACTGCGATCAAAGACTTGGCCAATACACCGAACTTCTTCGCTGGCATCAACGGCAATAGCGCATGGAACTTTACTTCCTTGACTCCAGACACCACAGCGCCTGAGATTACTGACGTTGCTCCCGCCGATAACATCATCGGGATGTCGCCAACCGCAAATCTCACTGTCACCTACAACGAAACCGTTCAAAAGGGCACAGGATTCATCACCATCAAAAAAACCTCGGATAACTCCACAGTGGAAGCAATCGACGTCACCACGGCAGCAGTGACCGTAGCGAGCACACTCGTCACCATCGACCCATCTGTAACACTTGATGCATCGACGGAATACTATGTGCTCATCGATGCCACCGCCATTCGCGATGTAGCCGCCGCCCCCAACAACAACGCTGGTATCACCAGCACTACAGCTTGGAGTTTCAAAACCTTCACCCCAGGAGACATCGTCATGAGCCAAATCTACGGCGGCGGTGGTAATTCGGGAGCCCAATATAAAAATGACTTTGTGGAACTGCACAACAATACAGCTCAATCCATCACTCTTTTCGGATGGTCAGTTCAGTACGCATCAACAACTGGCGCATTTACGAATATCGCCACAATCCCAACGGCTACAATCCCCAGTGGTGGATACTATCTCATTCAGCAAGCAGTTGGAGCTGCCGGAGCCGGAGCAAATTTACCGACCGCTGATGCCACAGGAATACTGAACTTTTCAGCAACCGGTGGCAAAGTCGCACTGGTCGCGGGTATCACAGGCGTGAGCGGCTCTACCAGCACACTGCTCTCCGATTTTGTCGGATTTGGCACAGCGAATGATTTCGAAACCGCTGCCGCTGCCGCAGGAAGCAACACCACTTCACTTTTGCGCCTAAGCCAAGGTACCGCTGACACCAATAACAACGGTGCTGATTTCATCACAGGCACGCCCGCACCACGCAACAGTTCCACCACACCCTTCAATCCAGTTGTCGATGGCAGCGGCAGTGTCGCCTTAGTCAATGCAACACCTGCAAGCCCCTTGATCAACCAACCAGTTTTTGCTGCAAACACTGCTCAATCTGTTAGCATCAACATCGCCGGCACTCTTGCTACCTCGACCATCGCGCAAGTTTCCATAACCGTGCCTATCGAATTTGGCGCCCCACTTCTCGCCAATGTCAGCGCTTCCGGTACTGGTCTAAACGGTGCGTCACCCAGCGTCTCTGGTCAAACCATCACACTCAACAGAGCTGCAATCACAACCACCAACAATGTTGTCGTAACCATCTCAGGTCTAACGACTCCGGACACCAGCGCAGCACTCAGCCTCGACGGCAATTACTCATTCACCGTCTCCACTGCTTCAAGCAGCGGCTCGCTCACTGCGATCAGCCCAGCTAGCACCGCTTATGTCGTCATCCCCATCGCCAATATCCGCGATCAAGATGCCAACGGAGTTCCGCTCGACCTGAACAAAAAAGTCGCCATCCAAGGCATTTGCACCGAGGAAAATTTCAACGCGTCCACGCAAACTAGCGGTTACATCCAAAGCTCCAGCGGCGGCATGAACATCTTCTCTGGTTCTGTGGCGAGCCCACTCGTGCGCGGCAATGATTACATCGTCTTTGGCAATGTCATTCAATTCAATGGCCTCTCCGAAATCACTTTTAGCTCCGCAGCAAACGCGATTTTCAACCTAGGTGCCGCAACGGCCCCAACTCCAGAAGTGGTGACTCTCGCCACATTGCTCGCCGCCCCTGAAAGCTATGAAGGCAAGTTGGTGCGCGTCAATACGCTGAGTTTGGCAGCAGGCGAAAGCGATACCTGGCAATCTCTCGCTACGATCACTCTGACCGATGGTGCTCTCAACATTGATGCCCGCATCCCCACAGGCTCAGCTGCGGCAACGGCTCCATTCTATCCGATATCGATCACCGGGATTTTCAACCAATTTGACAACAGCTCCCCTTACGACAGCGGCTACCAGATCACACCACGTGACAACAATGATGTCATCAGCTCCAACCCTCCGTTCCTCACTTGGGCCACAGGAGCCCCCTATAATCTCACAGGAAACGACGCACTCTTCGATGCCGACCCAGACAAAGACGGCGTGCCGAACGGTATCGAATTCATTTCTGGATCCAACCCCACCGATGCCTCCGATGCCGCTCTCAGCTCACCCACACTTGTGATCGACGGTGCATCAGGAGCACGCAATGCGACGATCACCTATCGCAGCACTAGCATCTCTGACTACCTGAACCCTGTTCTGCAAATCTCAGATGACCTCCAGGCTTGGCAATCAGTCATCAACAATCAAAATGCAACCATCTCCAAAGATGACAACTATTACGGCCCCGGCATCGACCGTTACACCGTGATCATCGACGCGAATGCCACCAAAGGCTTCGTTCGACTCTCAGCTCAATCCAACAATTGATCTAACAAAATAATTCCCGCCGATATTGTATTCATGTTGGCAACAAGGGCAGCTTCACCGCTGCCCTTGTTTTTTGCAGCACCAGTTGTCAGCGTGTCACATTTGCATGATCACCGAGTAGCACCACAAACCCGTCCAGCTATTCCTGAGATGCAACTGATTTTTGTACCAAAAATTTCATGCTGCTAATTTTTGTTTGGCTTCTTCTCACCTAACAAAAGCTCCTTTTCAAAATCATTTTTTGCTTTCTTAAATTCACCCATGCTTTTGCCAATCCCCCTGGCCAACTCGGCGTTTTTTTTCGCCCCGATAAGCAACATCAATACCACCAAAATGATCACCATTTCGGTCGGCCCTAAGCTTGGCAGAAATGCTACATTCTCCATCAAGTGGTAAAATCCATCCATTTTTATATCGTTGTTTCCGTGAGACAATACGCATCCATCGGCAATTGCACGATGGCACCTTCCTGATCTTTCACCGCTGCTGTCCACGCGTAGGATGGCTGAAGCAAAACCGTCGGTGGATGATCCACACAATGACGATTCCAATACGACTCTTCCGCCCACACCGCTTTGATGCCTTGGCGCTGATCATGCTGCTCCATCTCGACGAGCCTTGCTAAGGCTGCGGAAAATACCTCTGTCTTACCACCATACCAGGCACTTGTCACATACACTCGCCCCTGATGCACCGCAACGTAGGCTGCCGATTGATGCCGCCACTCGTAGGTAAATTTATCACGGCTCTTGTCAAAAAATCCTGAATGCCATACGGCCACCAAATCGCCTAACACTTCCTGCTTTACGGGCACTTGCACCAGCATTTGCGGTCGCATCAAATAAACATACTCCGCCTCTTGCCATGACTGCACATGCCGCATCATACGCTTGTGAATCGTCCCCTGTGCATCGGTCACTACGTTCACGCAGAAAGGAGGACAGGCGTCTCGCCTGTCTCGGCAAACGGGCGTCTCGCCTGTTTCTCTTCCATCCGCAGCAGCCGAGACGGCCACTAGCCGAGACACGCGAGACGCGTATCCTCCCAAGCCTGCACTTTTCTCTTCCCCTACCAACATCACCAACACATCTTTCGGCGACCCTGGCAAAAAATTCCTCTGCAACGCCCGCAAGAATGAAGGTAAAAACATCTCCTCGCCCTGCACCACAGGCACCACCACCGCCACACGTGGCAAGGGAATCGACGGGAGGACAGGCGTCTCGCCTGTCTCGGCTAACAGGCGTCCCGCCTGTTCAACATCCACTCCATCAGCCAATCGCAAAATCAACTCTTCCCCTGCAAGCAAATCCCTCTCTACGTCAGCAGTTGAGAATGACATCACCCGCGGCATCGGACCTCCCGCGGGCCATTCATGACTGCGGAACCTCGCTCCCACGTGATAGCCAAAGATCCGCACCGCATCGATCTCCGAGCGCGTCATCGGCCCCTTCACCGTAACATATTCGGGGCGCAATGGCGTTCCTTGCATCCACTCCGCCGCATCCACCCATTGCCCAAACCTCACCCACGAAGCCTCCGCATCATTCACCTCCTCATGCACTTGCAGATCAGGGTAGCCACCTTTTTTCACCCGTCCCCCGCGCAGACGTTCCGATACCGCACGCACCTTCCAGCCACGCTCCACTAGGGCTTTCATGCCACGGTCATCCTCGGGCTGATACTCCCACACCTCAGGTTTCTCCCACCAACCATTCCGCAGATGCTCCCAGGAACAACGCTCTGCCTCCCAGATGTCTGGTCGCCAAACATCGGCATTCTTGTGCCAAGGTTTCGGCCAGCCACTCCAGTGAATCACCCCTTGCGGCACTTCATCCTTGGCAATGTGCAGGCGAGGAAAAAGATTCCATTTTTTGTCAAGGGGCAGTGTCCGCCCATCCGTCGCCGCAGTAAGCGAAAGCTGCTCGTCCGCACCAAAGGCCGCGTGCGCTTGCTGAAATTTTTCCCATGTCCCCGACTCTCGCATCGCCTTCAGATTCATCAACGGTGGCATCAAGAAATACGGATTCGTTCCGCAATGCTCCCAGCCCTCAGGCATTGGTCGCTTCAACCACACGCGCATCGCATAATCCATGTCCACACCCGGCCCCTGCATGTGGGCTGCCAGCAAGTGATCCCCCATATCCATCTCAAACAAAGGGGATAAATCACACAGCACCAGTTGATCATAGTCCATCACCATGCAGCGATTCCAATCCGGGCAATCCCGGATCACCAACAGCCGATCATACGCCGCAGGACCAGACGACGAAGGATATTTGTTCGCAGTATCACCCGCAGAAGGCAGA
This sequence comes from Akkermansiaceae bacterium UBA956, assembly GCA_002293145.1. GTDB lineage: Bacteria > Verrucomicrobiota > Verrucomicrobiia > Verrucomicrobiales > Akkermansiaceae > UBA956. Next base: position 57,599 of record DBCO01000035.1, read on the forward strand.
AATTCCACCTTCAATTTCCCCACCTCAAACGATTCAGGCAAAAAACCCATACACCAGCACCGCACATGCACATCCGACTCCGTTCTGCGCAAGATACTCGCGATCAAAGTAGCATTGAATTCATGGCCACAAGCATCGGTTGAGAGAGCAATCTTTATCGAAGGCATAAATGAGTTTTCAGTGTTAAGTTTTAAGCGTTATCCGACCTTCGACTTTAAGACCTTCGACCTTCCGACTGATCGCAGATCACTGCGGAAACACCTGCACCCACGCCGCTTCGGCCGCTTTACGATCAATCTTCGCCCATTCATTGAAGGCTTCCGTTGCGGTTTTCACTTTGAGCTCGAAGTTGCTAATGTGTGAGGCCATCACGAAGGCATCGGCGGGTTTTGCGAGCTTCATCGTTTGCGCCAGCATCAAGCAACCTTGGTCCTTGTGATCACTGCCATCCCAGCCTGCGATCCAGGCGGCTGCCTGATCGGGATCTTGTTGCGCCCATTGCTTCATCACCACAGCCATCTGATCGGCATGCACCACGCTGGTATTGCTCATCACATACTGCGCCGCCTCAGCAGGCTTGTGCTGGGACCAATTGTTCAAGAGTGATCTGCGGGTATTTTTTGACAAGCCCGCGTTATCTTCTTTGATCTCCGTGGCAATGCTGAGAAAATCCGCTGTGGGTGGCACATACTCCATCACTTTTTCCAATCCGTGATTGGTAATCTTCTTCGGGTGACACATTTCCCCATAGAACTTCATCGCCCCGAGCGGATCGGTTTTTGCCATCGTGCTGCAATAGCCCGTCATGAATCGACACTGGCTGTTATGCCCATTCGGATAGGTGCCGATGCGCTCGAAATAGGCAACGAGGTCTTTGCCATCGTATGCCATACCTGCTTGGATCATGAGTTGCTCCTTGAGAGCAAAGTCCTCCACACTAAGCACCCAGTTGCGCGTGGCCTCGCCCTTCTCGCCACGGAAAAGATCCACCATACCGCCGTCAATGATCTCTTGGCACAAATCAGCTGCACCTTTGTTCTTCAGAAACTGCAAAAACTGCGTCAACTCCACTCCCCCCGCGAGCTTCCCCAGCGCTTCATACGCCAGTTCCCGCTGTTTCGTGATCAAGTCTTTACCCGAGAACTGCGACGGCAGCTCGTTCCAGCGGTTCACCGCTGAGCGAAGTTCTTTTTGGAGAGTGGGTGACTGCGGGATGACTTCGGGTTTGGGTTGGGGTGGTTCGGGTGGTTTTTCTGTTGTGGGTGGCGTCTTGGCTAGGGGGCGGGAATCACTGCTTGTTACTTCACCTGGTTCGTTAGAATCAAACGACAGGGTTTCATTTTTTTTACACTGACATACGGCAAATGCCATAAAAATGATAAAAGTTTGATTAGTTAGAGATTTTATCACGTGTAAAAGTTGCATTAAATAAAAAGGGCTTTGCATATATCATATGATACTTGGCATTAACGTGTTCCAGCATTCTCGGAATTTTTAGCCGCTAATTCGGATTTTATTTGGGACTTGAGTTTCACATTGTTAATAATATCTATTAGGGATATTAGTTCTCCTTCGTCAGCATCAGACCAAAACTTAGAAATAACACCCTGGACCGCGGCGTCGCGATATTCTCCAGCAGGAATTTCATTGAGAAAAATACGATCCTTGCTAATATCACCAAGACCAATAAATCCTATTTCCCTAAGCAATTCAGGCTCATAGCTCTCAGGATTATTAATTACAAACTCAGCTGCTTTCCTAGCATTTTGTTGTGCCCAAGAAGCAAACAGACTATTATTTACAGTTGATAGAACGTCAGGATTAACTAATTTAGCTTCTGTAATGATCTTAGCAATTCGGTAGTAATCTGTATTGTCAGGCAACTTTTCTAGTTGTCTAGCAATGTATATGTTTCCAAGTCGAGTGTTACTGACTACATCCATACTTGTTTTAATTGCCAGCTCAGGATTTTCCATGACTAATTTGTTATTTCTACCCAATAATGCCATATTAGCCGCAACTGGCGAACTAGCATATAAATCTCTGTGAAAATCATCAAAATCATCCCGAGGGCAAGCTTCGCCAGCATACAAACTCCAATCTTGAATTGTTTCAGAATATTTCCCTATGCTAGAAACTTCTATTAAAAGATCGCGCGCGACAGGTGCATCTTTAGAATGAAAGACTGCTCTAGCTCCTTTCTCGAGAGAAATCATATTTCCAACCGAAATGCCTTCACTAACCAGAAATTCGGATAACTCAAGCAATTCTACGCTACACAACAAAGTTGCAACAGTTTCGTCCGCAAGTTTTTTCCGCGCTGGGAGGTCAGAATTGCCAGATCCCATTTTAATCCAATCGTTTTTGAGAGCTTGCATAGCCAACATCCTAGAATTTTTTTGTTGCCCTGAAGTTGAATGCTTGACGTTTTGCCCTCGTTGGCTACTGGTCTTGCGCTGACCATCATCCAATAAATTTTGATTTCCAAGATTATTAGCAGAGACCTCCGAAACAAAACATTTCCGTGAAATTAACATCACTGAAGTTAAGATAACGAGCAAAATCGGAATTATTAGGAATTTTTTCATAATTAAATTACGCCACAACCTGTAAAAGGCATATTATTCGGCAGGTATTGCTATAGGAATATCAGGATTTGTGGCTTCTGAAATCGCTCCAGAACTTAATTTGTAAACTGGCAATAGTGACTCAGTGTAATTAACCAACATGGGCACAAAATCGACGCCAACACAACCTATAGCTTTACCAGCTTCTCCAGACTGCCTTCTCGGACAACTTGACTTAGGACAAGATTGCGTTCTGTCATACATCCAATCCTTAAATGTATTCCACTGGTTGAGATCAGTAAAAACAATGCAACCAGATGACCCGTTTCTGCGCTCTTTGTAGTGAACCTTCATCTCTGTTCTTTTACAATTTTTACCTTCAATAACGGTATTTATGACTCCTGGATCAATTTTGTTTGGTCGGAAACCTGTAAGGCTTCCCGTATGAATAGATGTTGCTAAGTCGTATCCACCAGGAGGCCACGCAGTGTCAGACCCAGACTCCCAAGGCTTATCACCCCAGAAGTCATCACTTAAATTTTGGCTACTGCTAGGCATACCAGTTGGCCCTTTTAGCTTATCTGACATGCGATACCCCCCAGTTTTAACATTACATGTTATCGGGGTTATAACTCCCGTTAGGCAGTTTTTCAGGTAATAGGTAAGCGTGCCTTCAAATACTCGACCACTCCATTTAGCAAAGCCAGGATCGGGGTTTGAATTATTAAATTTTTGATGATCTGTAGTTCCAGTAAATTCGACAATGATAGAAATCAAGACGGTTCGTGAAGGTTCAGAAGTGGTTGTTTGCACCGTTGTCGTCTCCTCAGGCACCGTTGTTTCAGGAACAGTCGTAGCATCAGGATCCCACGTTGTAGTCACCCCAGGATCGGTTGTCACATAAGTCCCATTCGGATCATACGTTGTTGTTTCCCCTGAGTTGGTCGAAAAGAAGGTTCCTTCGGGATTCCACGTGGTGTTTCCTCCTCCTGATTGACCATGCGCACGGATGAGACCGGCGAAGGTGAAGGTGAGGCCTGTGGCAGCGGAGGTTTTAACAAAGGAGCGGCGGGAGCTGTCTTTCATGGAGGGAGGGGTATTGGTTTGCAGTCACTATGCGTAACGTGAATACACTTGACAGAAATGCTGGGGGTAAGTCAAATATTTTTTTGATTTACCCCAAAAAAAATTATCCCCCTATGAGCTGGACAGACATTTTCCCGGTATTAGACGACGCGATGTTAGATGCCTATCGCGAGGGCGTGACAGAAGACGAACGCAAGCAGTTTGAGGATTGGTTTTGTCTGGCGGAGGGTATTACCAGATGGATCTAACCTCTCAGCAGATTCGGTGCCCATGCACTATCACACACTTTTAAACCTACAACATTCTCATAACAATAATGCTACAGCCGCCGTGACCGCGAATACGAACGCCAGCTTCTTCGACCATTCTGAGTGTTTTAGGTGTTAAGTTTTCAGTTTTAAGTAATTCCCGATCCCGCTCAGCGGGACTGCTTCACTGCCAGACTTAGCGCACATATCTCTCATCTTTTTTTAACAGCAGCAGGATGCAATTCAAAAAATTCTTTCTGAATATCTTGGGGAAGTGCTAAAGCATAGAATCTACATTCATTCATTCCATCTTCAGAGTTTAATCCACCCTCATATAGTCCTGTAGCGGCCCCCAGGATCAAATCATTACTAATTTTTTCGTTTTCGATAGATTGAAACCACTTTAAGGCATCTTGCGGCGATTTGAAAGCATTCGTTGCTCTATCGCCAATACTTTGCACGTCAACTTTACTGGTTATTTCATTTCCTAATATTATCTCGTGAACTACAGCTTTAGGATCATAAGTAGCCCAGATGGGCAAAAGTTGTTCAACAAGGTTTGATTTTTTCTCAATATCCAAATTTGAATTCGTAATATGGTTGTATATATTATGACCTTCTTTAGGCTTTTTCACTGCCCGCAACAAAGAAGATAATATAAGTTGGCGTTCAGGACTGTTTTTAAAATCGGCAACTTCATTCATAACCTCTTGATAGATTGCATCCACGGATTCAGTCGCACCTTTAGCTCGAATCTCAGCACGGGCGAGATATAAATCTTCCGACAGCGGCAGTGACACTGTCTTAAGTTGCTCATAAAAAGTATCGTATTCAACATCTGACCCCAATGCTAACGCTTTGACGAGTAATCGAATGGAACCCGCAGTCACATTTTGGCTACTATCATAGTTAAAAATACTGCTATTTTCAGTAATTATTTTCACAATGTCGTAATTACCAAGAAAAGTGATCATTGAATTACGCAAATCCGTTCTATCAGCAAAATCTTGAGCTACCTCCGAGAGATACCCAAACAAGCTGTCGTGCATATATACATTTTCAGCTTTTAAGAAATGGTTTAACTCAAAAAGCTCGTGAGAAATAAGAAGTTCACGCACGGATCTGAGTGCTAATTGTTTTTTTTCTTCTATATCTTCAGGTAAAGAAGAATTTTTTTTTGCATACTTCAACCACTCTGTCTTAAGCTGCTCTAATTTTTGACTATTGGATAGTGAATCTGCAATTTTGTTACTACTCACTTTCGTTGATGCATTATCTTTCCTAGCCGATTTATCCGCAATTGGAGTATTTGCTACTTCATCTATCTTTCGGACATTATCATCTACCGATGATGACGTCTTCTGCCGTATTAATAAAACAGCGATGAAAAGTGTTATTGTAGCGAACAATAAATAGAAAACAGTATTTTTTTTATTCATATTATTTATATACTTACTTTCTTACGGCAGAGGGATTGCAAAAGGTGGTGGCGGAGCAGGAAGCGCTGGTGGCGGATTAATATTCCATTGATAGTTTGGACCATTTAAACCCTCGCCATAATATACATTCATTGGAACAGGGTTTTCGTAAGGTACTGTAATCTATCAAATCATTATGAAAAAGTCACTTTGCATGTGATAAAATCAAATCTTGCATCTCACGCCCATAGGTATTTACAAATCGCTCGTCAGAAATTTTCTCAATCCGCATAACAGATCCATTTTCTGGATCAATAACAGTTACTTCGCATCTTGAAATTTTTTTAGCACCTAGCATACCATCGGACATTTTTGCCACTATTCTAGCCTCAAGCCTCCCATGGTTAAAGTTCAAAATAGAATGATCAAATATAGAAGTAAGAAAATCAGATGCTTGATGCCCCCCCATGCTACTCAGCTTGGAGTAAAGTTCTTGCACAATAGCATCTCCCTCATCCTTTGATTTACCAACTAAAATCTCAACCTCATCCTCCTTTTTACTGATTAGTGTAGCATTAGCAACGACCAAATTGCGAGAGCGTTGAAGAGCTTCTCGCAGTATCGTAGTAGACTCTCGCCATTGGTTTGGATCTAATCCAGATTGCTTCAACGCTTCGGATGTAAAAGAATTACCCGAATCAATCTTGCAAGCGTATGCGAGTGACTGATCTATCGGTTGTTTAGTATAATATTTATCATTATGATTTGAAAAATTATCTGCACTTCTTTTAGAACTAGTGGCGGATTTACCCATAGCATCTTGTGAAAATTCAGCATGATTATTACTCAATTTATTTTCATAATTTCGGTTGTTTGTATCCTGATGTGATTTCAATATGAAATAACCCAGAATAACTATAAACACAATACTACTTAGAATCAATTTGGTCTTAAGTTTCATTAGTCGGGCATCCTTACTACTTTTAAAGCTCTAACGACCGAAAGTTCTTCAGGATTTACTTCTGTCCCACCAACTCGCTCCATTAAGTCACCTCCACCCGAATACTCATCGTGTGTATTTTCAAGAAACTCTTTACGCAAAGTAGCTGTCACAATGACCTCGTGATAAGGGGACCCAGAAAGCGCAGAAAAATTTATTAAGTCAACCTTTATAATAAGATAATATGTAGTTACATCATAACTTTGATCAATTTTCGGAGTCTTCGGATCTTTATATGTTTGCAGTAAAACTGTTTTATCTGGAACAGGAATTTCATCCCCTGCCAAATGTGACGCAAATGCACCAGTTGTGGAATGCACTGCACCTGCTAGTGCCAAGAACATATGATTTGTTATCGTGTTTGTAGGTGATGAATCATGCCATGTTTGAACATAACAAGAAACCGTAACAGGGTTGCCTATACCAGATAACGGATCTGACTGAACTATAATTTGCGCGTTCCATCCATCCATGCTTGCTACGTTTGATACGGCACCTGATCCATTATGCCAAGGACCAGATGGAGTCCCCTTAACATAATATCCAGGCTGTGTAGTATTAGTCGTATTTGTCGTCTCCTCGGGCATAGTTGTCTCAGGGACAGTCGTAGCATCAGGATCCCACGTTGTAGTCACCCCAGGATCGGTTGTCACATACGTCCCATTCGGATCATACGTTGTT
>DBCO01000011.1 GCA_002293145.1 Akkermansiaceae bacterium UBA956
ATATCAATTGTCTCCACGGGGTCTCTTCTTCAACCACTCCTCCGCCTTATCCCATTCTGCCTTGACCAATAGTCTAGAAACGCCAGGAGAGTTTCCATTGCCACTGCACATCAAGCGTATGGCGCGGTTGGTGCCAGGCAGAGTCGCAGGGCCGCTCACCTCATCGGGATGGCCCGGGCCCAGAAAGACATGTCCAATTTCATGCGCTAGGGTGTGCATGGCTAATACTGACCTTAATTCTGGCAGATTTTCGTAAAAGGGTATCTGCGAAAGTATCACAGTATTCGTGTCTATTGGTGCGACTCCCAACGCAATGCCTTGCGCTACAACCAGCTTGTGCCCGATCAAGAACACGCGGATATCAACTCCACTATTTGCAGGCATTAAATCAAGAAGTGCCGTTTGCTGGGATAAGGGAAAATAATCGATTCCATCGAGAGTAGTCGTTGCATAGAGTGGACTGGGCAGTCCATCTTGGCCTGCAGTCAATATGGATTGGGTAATTTCAAAATAGACGTTGATTTGTGGTCCGTAGATGTCATTGAGATATTGAGTCAGAGCAGTCACATCAAAGTCATATCCATGCGGTGATGTCGCCTCGCTACCATGGTAACAACGATAGAGATGCACGTTGACCGTGCGTTTTTTCATGGATTTGACGCCGATGGGGAAAGATATGGTGTCTTGGCCACCCATCGCGAATGTGATCTTGCTATCTAGCGACTGGCTGCCAGTGCCGCTCATTTCCAAAGAAGTTGATTGACCAGTAAGGCTTGTGACCGTTGCGGTGGCATTGACCATTGTCATCGTCATGGTGGCCGTATCGAGAGGAACTTTGACGCTGAAGGCATTGCTGTTATTGTGTGTGCCTGACCCATCCGGCCAAGTTCCCTGCGGTGCCATCACCCATAGCTTTTCTTGGTAGCCATTTTCATTTGTATCTGATGGGCTAGTAAGAACGGATTGATCGTCTACTCCGGTTGCAAAGACATTATCTTCCACTATGAAGGGAAAGGCTAATGCTGCTTTCTCAAGAATGGTTCCCGTGACAGAATTTGCACTTGTTACCGATTTCACAAGCAACATGTGGCCTTTTGGAGATACGTCATGCCAATCACTGCCAAATTTCCAATCATTGTGGATGCCCGGTGCGATGTGAGCTATGCTATAGTGTTTATCATTGATCCAGGCATCGCTGGGGAACAGCGCTACAACCCCTGTGGAAGACGCATCGAGGGCATTAAATAAGGAGCTTTCTTTCACCCATTTTTCGCTATCAATCATGGAGTGAACTTGCATCAAAGGCTTTCCAGAAAAGGCAAGCAAGCGAGACTCGTCTAATTTCACTATGCGCCGCACTTCATCCCGAAGAGTTTTGCCATTGATGGTCGTAAGTGATTCTTGATTAGGATGCCCCCAAATATAGGCTGCATCATGCACAAAGGTTGAGTTTAATGCAGCTTGTGTTTGCGTCACTTGTCCGCTGGAGGAGGTTTTCCATTCCGCATTCGGATGCCAAATGACATTCGGAGAATCTTCAGGTGTGGCTCCGAGTTCGATTTCTTTACCCGCTGCGCAGAAACGGCGTGTATCGGTGAATAAGTCAGCTCCTCCAAAACTACCATAAAAGGATGAGTCTGATAATGTTGCATAGATCATGTTGCTTCCCATACCGTTAGTGCTGATCCACTGGGGCGCAACAGTGGCAGACGAAAAGAGGCATAATCCATCAAAAGGTATGGCATCGTCAGTAGCAAAGCCAAGAATTTCACCTTTATCATTCATTGCCAATGCGTTGACATCGGTAAAACTCCCTAGGCTCAAGTTTTGGGTTTGCCCATTCTGCCAGATCGCTTTCGGAAACAATACTTGCCCTTTAGCGTTCGTTTGCAAAACGTATTGTGGTGCATTTTCTTCCGTCGATTGTGGCACATCAACTTGCATCAATGCGAAGCGCACGGATATCTTCTTTTTATTCCAGAACTTGGAGGTAGGATGCATATCCTCTACATCTGAAATACCGTCACCATCGGTATCCAAAACAGTTCCCGCAGCTTGGCCCGAAGGCGTCGTTGCATCGCCAAAAGGATTGGATGGAATCTCGAATGGATTGCCATTCGCATCAGATCCCGTCGTGCTCCCTTGCATGCCATTGACTCCCATCATGCCCATGAATTCGAGCCAATCGGGGCTCAAGTCAGAATCACTGTCAAGCCCCCAATCGGCTAAGATGCGGAAAAACTTGCGTGAATTCGGGTCGAAAGGCGCGGGCGTAATCGGGTTAAGCCTTGCACGGTCAACGGCGGTAGCCACCTCGGTATTGATCGTCGGGAAGTTTGCTTCAAACGATAAAACCATCGCAGCATCAAGAGGGGTAAGTGTTGCATTTACTTTAGGGACAGCCGTAGCAGCAGGATGACTGATGCAAAAATAATGTGGCCCATACTGCTTCATGTAGTAGAGATTCCCGTTCCATGCCTCATCCATCGTGAGATTGCTAAAGTGATACTCAACGGGCAATTGATTGTCCAACGAGTGCCAATTGATGACGATTCCATTGTTGGCGGTCGGCCGCAAAACCAGCGAAACAATCTTCGATACAACGTGAGGCGATGGATTTCCCGAGGGTGGTGTAGGAGCATTCGCGGGTGGGGCAGCAGTTTGTAGCATGGGAATCGCAATTTCTTGCCCCAGCCCATAGAAAGCTTGTCCTTTGGTCCATTGCGATAAATCATGACTGGTTTCCACCGTGTAGGATACACCAGGCGTTGACTGGAAAACCAAAACACGGGACGTAGATTGATCTTCGTGAGTGAAATTTTCCACCCAATAGGGCGGAGCAGTATTTTGCTCCCAATTGATAGCACTCTGCGCAAGACTGCGCTGTGAGGCGAAGGTGGAAAGGAAGACGACAACGAGAGGGAAGAATCGTGTTTTCATAACATTTACTCAGTTTCCTCACAGGTGGACGGGGAGTGATAAAGCCGCACAAAGACGACCGCAACGGCCTTTGGCCTCTCCCCGAAGAAAGCGGCTTGGATCCCGCTAAGTGGGACCGCTGCTTCCCCGACCTTTCGACTGGTTTGGCAGCAATGTTGAGCAATCATTGCTAACCGCTTTGTGAGAGGCTTATCAGGTCTCGTCCGCTTGCACGAACATTGGCAGGATACTTCCTAGAGTTTATCTGACAAGTTCTATTTTTTGCATACCCCCCCGCCCCGGCGCGGAGGATTTGCGCCGAGGCTTGGGATGATCCGTTGGGACAGGGGGAATGGTGGTGGGATGTGCTCACACGATTGAAATCGTGGGCTTATGAATGATCTGTCCCGTTGGGGTAGGGAGCATTTCGTTGCAACAGAACGAAGTCATTTTTAGACCGTGATTGCGTATGAAGATGCGGACTGAAGATCCGCGCTCCAATTTGAGTTAACCTTCGCGGAGGGTGCCTTCGGTGACGCCAAGTTTGGCGAGAATGCCGAGGTCGTCGTGGAGTTCTTGGGCGGAAATACTGCCATCAAGCAGGCCTTGGTAGAGCTCGATGGTGTGTTGGGTTTCGCTGGGATTCTCTGCGAGGAGTTCGATGCGGTAATTCCGTAAGCCGGCGCGGAAGAGGTCATCGTAGAAGCGTGCTCCGGTTTGCGCGCGGCCATTGAAGAGGGTATTGCGGCAGCCGACATCGGCACTGAGGCGGTGCATTTGTCCGACGCGATCACGGAGGTGGACGACGTGGGTTTCGCAGGGGCGTCCGCAATTTTTGTAGTCGGTGCCGGAGGAAAGAAAGGTGCAGAAAACGCAGTGCTCCATGTGAAACATCGGCATGTGTTGGTGCAGGGTGAGCTCAAACCATGAGGGCGGCGCAGCGTGAAGCAGATCAAGCACCTGGGCGATGTTGAGATCGTAGGAAATAGTCATGCGCTCGAGGGAGCTTTGCTCGGAGAGCAATTGAGCGCTGAGTGGGTTGGAAACATTGAGAGAAAAATCTCCGATCTGGCGCAAATTACTATGTTTGTAGTATTGAATGGCGGCGAGGTTGCGAATAAGCACGGCTTGGGTGCCGCTGCGTTCGATGAGCTTGAGGTAACCATCTTCGCCGGGTTTGAGAATGCGTGGCGTGGCGAGCACGACATTGGGATGCAGGGCGACGGCTTCTTTGTAGCGTCGAGGGTCCTCAAAGTCGCAGTAGATGGTGGAGAGGTTTTGTGCGAGTGCGGCTTCGAGTTGCTCCATGTTGCGGCAGAGCACGGAGAGGGAGGTTTTTTCGGGTAGGCTCACATTTTCTTCTTGAGGAAGAAGCACACGGAAATCGGGTAGCGCGCGCAGTGGGGCAGAAGGTGTGATTTTTTCGGCATCGAGGTGTTCGATGAGTGAGCGGCGCATGCGGTTGAGCTCGGAGACAGCTATGTGGCAGGAGCCTTGGAGTCGATTGTCGATGCTGCGCAGTTCGTAGTTGGTATCGCCGAGGCGACCAAGTTGGGCCTGCAATGTTTCTAACAAAAGCGGGTGTTTTTCGGCGTTGCCGAGTGGTTGCGCCGAGCGAACGATGTAGCTTGAGGCGTGGATTTCGAGGTGTTCGCCGGGGGTGCCAGTGACGATGAGATCGAGCGATTGCTTCACGGCGTTGAGCTTGGCTTGTTGCCAGGATTTGCGCAGTTCGGTATCGAGCTTGGGGTCGGAAGTTTTCCAGACTTGTTGGCCGCTGCGGATCCGTTCCCAATCGAGCGGGGAAAAGGTTTTGTGGAAGTAGATATGGCCGTTTTCGATTTTCCAGACGCGTCCACCTTGTTCGTGATTGCGATCTTCGCCGGCATCGAAGACGACGCCATCGCCGGCTTGCAGCGGCATGGGGTGGGTTTGCGCGAGTTCGATCCAACCACTGCCGACGCGGGTGATTTCGCCGAGAAGAGCACCGCGTTTTTTGCCGAATTTGCCGTGAGTGAGATAGGGGTGATTGGTGCCACGCAGCCAACCGGTGGAGAGGCCGCGCGAGAAGGTCATTTCGAGGGCATAGCGATCGGAATCAGAGATGGCTGCATCACGCTCGGCGATGGCGGCATCGAGCGCTTTGCGATAGACGCGGGTGACAGCGGCGACGTATTCGGGAGATTTGAGGCGGCCTTCGATTTTGAATGACTTAATGCCCGCCTTGACCAGATCGGGGATGACATCGACGGCGGCAAGGTCTTGAGGGGAGAGCAGGTAACGCACCGGACCTAGCGGTTTTTTGACGCCATCGACATAAATTTCGTAGGGCATGCGGCAGGCTTGGGCGCATTCGCCGCGATTGGCGGAGCGTTGGCCGAGGCTCTCGCTGGTGAGGCACTGGCCTGAATAGGCGACGCAGAGGGCACCGTGCACGAAGACTTCGAGCGGTGTGTTCATGGCCTCGGCTTGAGGGAAGCGTTGCAGTTCCTTGACGGCGAGTTCGCGTGCAAGCACGGCTCTTTCTAACGGGAAAAGTGATTCGACGAAGCGCAGACCCTCGGGCGAGGTGATGGTCATTTGCGTGGAGGCATGAAGGGCGAGCTTCGGGGTGATGGTGGCAGCGAGTTTGGCAAGGCCGAGATCTTGCACGATGATGGCATCTACGCCGCAGTGTTCCAGCCACAGGAGTTGGCGGGCGGCGTCTTCGATTTCAGCGGTGAAAATCAAGGTGTTCATGGTGACGAAACCTTTCACGCCGTGGCGGTGGAGGAATTTCATCAACTCGGGGAGGTCTTCTTCGGTGAAATTATCGGCACGCAGCCGCGCATTGAAGCGGGATAGTCCGAAGAAGATTGCATCAGCGCCGTGGGCGACGGCGGCTCGCGCGCAATCCCAGTTTCCTGCGGGTGAGAGCAGTTCGGGTGTTAGATCGTGGTGCTGCATAGTGGCGCAGCATAGCACAGGGGCGTTGTCGCTGTCATGCACAAGTTTTTTTCTGATAAAAATCTTGATTTATAGCAGTATATAGGTGATAGAAGTCTCAAACCTTCCCCTATGATGACACGTTCTTTATTTCTCCTTTTGTGCACGAGTGGACCGCTGATTTTTCTCGGTTGTCAAAAACCATCTACTTCTGTGCAGGCCGACGATTCTTCTCAGGATGCGTCGCTTAACGTGATCTCGGCGGTGCTGGAAACGATTGATTACAATCGGGATGTGAGGCCGATTTTGTCGGATCGATGCTTTGCCTGTCACGGGCCCGATGCCAATAAAGGTCGGGAAGCGGGCTTGCGTCTTGATACGTTTGAGGGAGCTACGGCGAAACTGGAAAGCGGGAAGCGGGCGATTGTGCCTGGTGACCCCAAGGCGAGTGAAATGGTAGTGCGGATGCACACGCATGACGATGATGACATCATGCCACCGCCGAAGTTGGATCGGCCGTTGTCGAATGCAGAAAAAGCTATTTTTGAGCGATGGATCGAGCAGGGTGCCGTGTATCAACCGCATTGGGCCTTTGTGGCTCCGAAAAAATCTGCGCTGCCTACGGTGAAGCAAGCGGATTGGGGCAAGGATGAGATTGATCATTACGTATTGGCCAAAATGGAAGAGCAGGGGCTTGCGCCGAATCCCCCAGCCGATCGCGCTACCTTGTTGCGCCGTGTTTCCTTTGCTCTGACAGGCTTGCCGCCATCGTCTGCGGAGACGGCGGTTTTTTTGGCGGATACCTCACCGCAAGCGTATGAAAAGGCGGTGGATGCATTACTCGCTTCGCCGCGCTACGGTGAGCGTTTGGCGCAAGATTGGTTAGACGTGGCACGCTTCGCTGACACCTACGGATACCAGAGCGATAACCCATGTTTTGTCTGGCCGTGGCGTGATTGGGTGATTAAGTCGTTTAACGAAAATCTGTCATTTGACAAATTTGCTAGCTGGCAGATTGCTGGCGATTTGTTACCAAATGCGACGCAAGAGCAACGATTGGCGACGATGTTCAATCGACTGCATCGCCAGACCCAAGAAGGAGGATCGATCGCCGAAGAATTTCGCAACGAGTACGTTTCAGACCGGGTCCACACTTATGGCACAGCATTTCTTGGGCTGACCATGGAGTGCTCGAAGTGCCATGATCACAAATACGATCCGATCCCGCAAACGGATTACTTTAGTATGACGGCGATGTTTGGGCAGATTGATGAATGTGGTTTGTATCCCTACTCGATTAGCACGAGCGCACCCGAGCCATCGATGCGCTTAATGGAGGCTCACCATCCCGCAGAAGTGGCAAAACGTCAGCAGGTGCTGGATGCCGCACGGAATGCGTTAGATGCACTTGGTACTTCTCGCGATGCGGCCTTTGAAGCCTGGCTCACGGCGACTCCGAATGCTGTTCTTTCCACTCGAATTGCGCATTACCCGATGGATCAGTTAGAGGCAAATAAGACACCCAACGTGGTGCCGAATGCGGCACCTGCTTCCGCGAACGATAGCAAGCTTTTGTTAGTGCCGGGGGCCGTAGGGCAAGCAATCAAATTCGATGGTGATACGGTCTTGCAGCTCGATGGTGTAACAGGCATTACCCGACAAGATGCATTGAGCATTTCACTGCGCATCTTCACGCCGGACGTGAAAGACCGCGCGGTGATTTTGCACAGCGGCCCAGGCATGTATTCGCAATCGGCGGATGCATCAGGCTTTGAGCTGCTTCTCGAAAAAGGCAAATTGCGCTGGAGCTGCATTCACTTGTGGCCAGGCAGTGCCGCATCGATCGAGACAGCTGAGTCATTTCCTGTTGGCAAATGGGTGAATGTCATCGTGACCTACGATGGCAGCTCTCAAGCGGGCGGATTAAAAATGTATTTCGATGGAGCGCCAACTACTACGACTATCGTACGTGATCATCTTGATAAAGCGATTGTCGCTGACATCTTTCGAGTGGGCGCTCGTCCGCGTGATGATCGTGGATTTACCGAAGGGCAATTGGACGAGCTTTCCATCTTCCGCCATGCCTTGACGCCTGTTGAAGTGGCAGACCTTGCGGGTGTTTCCTTGGCCGCGACATTTCAATCGGCGAAAGCGGGAGACGCTGCGGCGAAGGCGAAAGTGAAGGAGTTCTTCATGACTCACTTCGATCCTGAACTCATCGCGGCACGCAAAGCATTGACCGATGCTACGCGCGATCTTCATGACAACTACCTCGATCACATTCCGCTGATCATGTGCATGGAGGAAACGAAGTATCCGCGGAAATTTTACGTGCATGATCGTGGCGACTACACCTCGCCCATTCTCGCCAAAGAAGTTAATCCTGCACCACCTACCGCGGTAATGCCTTTCGATGCAAAGGCTCCGCGAAATCGACTCGGATTAGCGCAGTGGACCACAGACCCACAAAATCCGTTAGTCTCACGCGTCACGGTGAATCGTTTATGGATGATGTGCTTTGGCAATGGCATTGTGCCGACGCAAGAAAACTTCGGCCTGCAAGGCGATGCGCCGACACACCAAGATGTGCTTGATGCTCTCTCGCGCGACTTTGTTGACTCGGGCTGGGATGTGAAACAACTTCTCAAACGCATCGTCATGACATCGACATTCCAGCAATCGTCGAAAAGTTCGTTAGAAAAACGCGAGCTGGATCCGAAAAATCTGTTGCTTTCCCGTGGTCCGAGTTATCGCCTTTCCGGCGAGGCGATTCGCGATCAAGCACTCTATGCTGCTGGTCTCTTAGTCGAGAAAATCGGGGGCCCCAGCGTCAAACCATGGCAGCCAGCTGGTGTATGGTCGGAGGCAGGTGCCTCGGGTGGAGACTATACGCCTGACAATGGCGAGGGCCTCTATCGTCGCAGCATTTACACCTACATCAAACGCACCGCACCGCCGCCCAGCATGGTCACGCTCGATGCGGGGAGCCGAGAAATTTGCCAACCGCGTCGCATGAATACCAACACGCCCTTGCAGCCGCTGATTTTCCTCAACGACCTCAGTTTCTTCGAATGTGCGCGCGGCTTGGCGCGACGCTGCATTCACGATAAGCCTGAGAATGCCGCAGCGCAGTTCACGCATGCTTTTCAAATCCTCACCAGCCGTGCTCCGCGCGCAGGCGAGACCAGTGCGCTCACCGAGCTCTATCAAACGCAATTGGCGCAGTATGAAAAAGATCGTGCCACCGCGAAATCGATCGCCGGCACCGATGATCCCCATCTTGCCGCGATGACGATCCTGTGCTCCACCATTCTTACTTCCGATGCCGCCATCACCAGCCGCTAATATTTTTTCCCCATACCCATGAAAACATCTCCACCCACCTATGATCAACTTATGACCTACACGCGTCGCCATTTTCTTGGCAGCACAGGTCTCGGACTCGGCGCGATGGCGCTCTCGCAGCTCGGTATGCAGGCATCGACCACAGGCATTCTCGGCGCGCCGCATCACTTCGCCAAAGTGAAACGCGTGATCTATTTGTTCCAAGCGGGAGGTCCCTCGCACTTGGAAACATTTGACAACAAGCCATTTTTGAAAGCGGGTCACGGTAAGGCCTTGCCGAAGGAAGTGATCGGCAATCAACGGCTCTCGACGATGAGCGGGAACCAAAGCATTTTGCCGATGGCCGGCTCGTTCACTGACTTTACCAAAAGCGGCAAGGCAGGCACAGAAATCTCAAACATTTTGCCCTACACACAAAAGATCGCGGATGAGATTTGCGTGATCCGCACGATGCATACCGAGGCGATCAACCACGATCCCGCGATCACGTTTTTCTGCTCGGGGAATCAGGTGCCGGGTCGTCCGTCGATGGGCGCATGGGCCTCGTACGGGTTGGGCAGCCTGAACAACAATCTGCCGTCGTTCATCGTTCTTGTTTCCAAAAATGCTCAACGTGATCAGCCGCTGTATTCACGCTTATGGGGCTCGGGATTTCTCCCCAGCGAGCACCAAGGCGTGCAATTTCGTTCGGGAAAAGAGCCGGTGTTGTATTTGACCAACCCGGAGGGAGTTTCGCCGCATATTCGCCGCAATATGCTCGATACGCTCGGTAAATTGAATCGCGACCAAGCCGACCATGAGCTCGACCCTGAGGTAGAGGCCCGCATTGCTCAGGCTGAAATGGCATTTCGCATGCAAACCAGTGTGCCCGATGCCACCGATCTCTCGGGCGAATCGGAGGAAACGCTCAATCTTTACGGTCCTGATGTGCGCTCGCCCGGCAGTTACGCCGCGAACTGCTTGTTGGCGCGTCGATTGATCGAACGCGATGTGCGCTTTGTGCAACTGTTCCACCAAGGCTGGGATCAGCACGGCGATGTCGTCGGGGGTATTTCCCGCCAATGTCAGCAAACTGATCAAGCCTCGGCAGCGCTGATCATTGATCTTAAACGCCGCGGATTACTCGACGATACTCTCGTTGTCTGGGGCGGAGAATTTGGCCGCACCGCTTATTGTCAGGGGAAAATTTCTGCCAACAACTACGGTCGCGACCATCATCCGCGTTGTTTTAGTATTTGGCTCGCTGGAGCGGGCATCAAGGCAGGCATGAGCCATGGCCTCACAGACGAATACGGCTACAACATCCTCGATGGCGGAGTACACGTACACGATCTGCACGCAACGATGCTGCATCTCATGGGCGTGGATCATGAGAAACTAGTTTACAAGTTCCAAGGTCGATATTACCGACTGACAGATGTGCATGGAAATATCGTCAAGCCGATCTTGGCTTGATGAAGGGAATTTTACTCAGCAGCAGCGCTCTCGGCCGTGTTTGAAAGAAAGCTGCCGGCTTTTTATAGATCGTTGCCGAGGCTTTGCATCGTCGAGCAAGAGCTAGCAAGGAGGGCGGCGGAAGTGATCGAGATTATGACGAATTTCATCAAAATGGAATACAGTCGTCCCATAGCAGGGTGGCGCTAAACTAGGTAAATACGTGATTTCACCTTCCTGAAGATTGGTGCAGGTGCATTTTGGTAGTAGCTTTGCGGCGGCGGTATTTAGCCTAGTCGAGGGTGTTAGCCGCGTGCGCGATGGTGCTGGAATCAACTGCAGATATGGTCTTGGTAAATCGACGAGGCAGTCCTTGATAGCGAACGCCCAAGTCCTGCGGAGATTTAGATTGGAGGTAGCTCATGGTTTTTCAGAAGAGCGCTTCCATCATATCGCTATCGCGGGTTTTGTTCGCGTGTGAAAGTGTATTTTTGACGGGAGGAGTTGCGCCGCGAATAGTGGCAAGTTTTGTGGCGTGGTGAGCGAGTCCATCGCAGACATCGCTGAGCTCCATGGCGTGGGTGATTTGTGCGTAAAGGAGGCTCAAGAGATGACTCCATGGGCTAAACGTGCTTGCTGATCGATCCCATATGGTCGCGCGAGCTTTGAGACAAGATGTTCAGGAACGAGCTAGCAAATTCCGCAGAATACGATGGCCTCCCCCTTGGCTGGTTGTTTCTTTTTCATTAGGGCCGATCCTGTGAGGGAACGGTCCGCCAGCCACTAAAATAATTTTCCTGTGGGACAGCTGAGCAGATAATTATGGCCTGACAGTGGTGTTCGCCTCGCTCAATTTTACCCTTGTTCTCTTCACCAATATGACTGCACGGTAATCTCTGATGTACACTACTGCCAACTCGGCTTATAGCAATCCAAGGGACAACGTGCTGTGACGTTATAAACTAGAAAAAAGAAGTAATATCATATTGGAGAATTTAGTTTTTGGGAGCAAATGCTTCAAGCTCGCTGAGGAAGCCGAAATTTTTACTAAAATTATCGTATTGTTTCTCGTGGTTACCAACAAAAGTAGCACGTATATAACGAGCTTTTTGTGCAGAAACGCGCATATCGCGTCGAGCTTGGGTAGCGGCGGCAAAGTCGGAGCGTCCTATTTCTTGAAACGTTTTGCCATCAGTGCTCAGTGAGATCGCGATGGTTTTGGTGGAACCCACCTTGGGAACACCGAAGCGGACGAGGGCGACGGTTTCTTCGGAGCCAAGATCAACGGTGAGATGCTTGGGGAAATCTGCAGCCTCGCTGGTGGCATAAGCTTGGGGTGCGGCATCGCCATAAACGCCATCGGTCACACCCGTATTCCAGCCGTGTTGATTCTCATGCGATGAAATGAATGGTTTGCCTGCGCTCAAGTTTTTGCCAATGGTCGGATCTTCGGGCCAATGGGTGTGAAATGCGCCGGCAGGCAGTCCTTCTTTGTTCATGAGATTTGGCTCGGCTGTCTCTGCCCAGGCAAATCGAGCTTGGAATGGTTCGGGCACCTGGGGCGCTGTCAGCGAAATGGATTTCCCATGGGCGTTCACTTGTGCTGTGGCTGGATGAAAGATTCCATCGGTGCCGGCAATTTCAAATAAGGACGGCGTAGCTCCATCTCGGGTGGCCAAGCCAGATCCTAGATGGTCAAATGACAATACGATCGAGTTACCTTGAATCTTGTAAGCTCGATACAATGGCCCGCTCACGGCTTTTTGTTTCATGCCATAAGTGCGATCAAGAGCCCATAAGGCGAGCCGACGACCTACCTCGGATTTGTTGCGCGGATGGATGTCCTTAATGTCGCCGATGTCATTGATCACCGCCATACCAGTGTTTGGAATTTCCAAGGCCTTTTGCTGAGCGGTCCAAATTTCCTGAAGGGCCTTACCTCCGTAGGTGTAGGGTGCCAATTGCACAAACAAAAATGGCGCATCGGGCAGGGAAAATTGCTCGCGCCAACCGTGAATGAGCACTTTCATTTTTTGAAAATAGAGCATGCCCTCGCCATTGTTGCTCTCGCCCTGATACCAGAGAAATCCTTTGACGCCATAGAAGCGGACTGGGTGAATCATGGCCTGATACATACCTGTCTGGCTCTGCAAGGGCAAAAGTGGAAGTGCAGCAGGCTGCGCTGGCACGAGTGACTTCGCTTTGACGGCAGCCTCTGCGGCATCACACCATTGCCGAGTAGCTGTGAGATGAGCCACGAATTTTTGCTCAAAGGCTGTTTGTCCAGGCAATTGCTCGGAGCGTTGGAGTGCTATATCTGCCAGCTCGGGAACTTTCGTAAAACCCTCTTCTGCAAGCCATGGATCAATGCGCGTGCCGCCCCATGAACTATTGATGATGCCCACTGGCACCTTGACTTGCTCATGGATCATGCGAGCGAAAAAGTAACCTACGGCAGAAAATTTCATAACGTGCTCTGGAGTCGCGGGCTGCCAATTCCCCTCAAAGTCTTCTTGTCTCTCATGCGTGACTTTTTTAGGCACTGCAATCATCCGCACGAGTGGAAGCGGCTGGGAGGTAGCGATCGCTTTGTCTTCCTCACGAGATGCTGCGATATTCCATTCCATGTTCGATTGCCCACTCGCAAGCCAAACTTCGCCAACGAGCACATCCTTCACCACGGCTTCTGCTCCGCCTTCCTCTACCGCGCGGATCTCGCGACCTTCGGCCGATGCAGGCATCGCATCCAACTTGACCATCCAAGCACCATCATCCGCAGCAGTGGCTTGTTTTTTCTGCTGACCAAATGTTACATGCACCGACTTACCTGGCCCAGCCCAACCCCATACAGCAACCTCGCGATCGCGTTGAAGAACGGCACCATCGGAAAAAATGGCCGGAAATTTTACTGCCCCGTGAGCCATAAGACATAACGAGGCTAAGATCGGTAAGAAGGCTATGTTTTTCATAAGAGCGATACTACTGTGAACTCGATGGCAATATTTCATCGGACTTTTCTACTGGTTTACTCGACGGCCAAGGTCGCAACACTTGCGCGATCTGCGTAAAATGACTCTCTGCAAATCCTGCGCGCGACTTCAGGAAATAATCACGTTCAAGGAGATTGCCAATGCGTGCCGCCTGGCGTCGATCATCGCTATCAATCATCCCACGCAACAGCGCATACCATGTGCCAATGGGAACGGGAAAATCACTGCCATGCACGAGTCGTTCAGGCATTTTACAATCAAGCGCATGCTCCAATGCCGCGCTACGAACCGGAGTATTGAGCGCGCTGGTATCAGCATACAGATTCGGAAATTCTTGCATCATCCCAATCAGCTGTGGGAAGTAATTTCGATCCCAGAAACTACTGTTGCTAGCACAGTGGGCAGCGATTACTTTTACGCCAATCTCTAACGGACGTCGCAATGTTTCCGGGTCCTGATACGCGGGATTCGCGACCGGCACAGTCATTTCGCCACCCGTATGCGCCAACAAGGGCAATCCGGCATCAGCCATCCGTTGCCAAAAAGCATCATAGCGCGGATCGGAACAATCTACATCATGGCAATTCGGCAACAACTTCAAAGCCCGCGCGCCCATCGAAAGGCAACGATCAAGTTCCTCTATTGCATCCTTGCGCGAGGGATGAATCGATGCCGCTGGCAGAAACTCAGGGTGTTCTCGGCAAGTCCGAAACACATAGTCATTCGGAACGTGAAACGAGCCAAAGTCACGCTTGGTGCCGTCGGCGTGATAGACCTCATCTTGTGCTAGCAACAACGCATGATCGAGCGAAGACTCGCGTACAGATTCCACCAAGCGCTGCAGATAGATTTCATCAAAATCCTCATGCCACACGCCCACAGGCATGCCGATCATGCGGCGCATCATTTCGCCCATTAGGCGATGCCAACCCGTCATCCGCATCCAGCATCCTGAGCCGGATTTCCCATTGCCCACCAAGTGAACATGGCAGTCGATTTTTTTCCTAACAGGCACAGACATGGCAAAAGCGAAACAGAAACCGATCGCGCTTACCAACCAAAAATGACTGGCGGCACGATGATCCGCACATTTGCTCCATCGCGCTGCTCCGAGTCCTCAATGGCACTGACAATGCCATTAGTAAACTCAATTACGCGCTTGCTTTTCTCAATTTGCGTCACACTCACCAACTGGCGATAAAGCTCGCCAGTTTGCTGATTCCGCGCGGTGGCGTAATTTTTCTGCTCATCCATCTCGATGAATTCCCACTTGCTGCTTTGCCCTGCTGGCGACTGTCGCGCCGAGGTTTTCGTCGGGCGACCCAATGATTGTGCTACTTCCTCAGTCGTCATGCCGAGGCATACCTGTTTTTCCGCAATCACCTTGTTGACCTCCATTTGACGGTGGTAGAATTTTTTCAAGTTCTCCACAAATTGCGGATCTTTCGAGGCAAATGCCCATGGACCGACCCAGCCCGAAATACCATCGCGCGTGCCCTTTCCGCGTACTTTATAAGCTTTATCGGTGATCGCCTCGATCTTCAACTTTTGATTCGCGACAATCGTGCCCACTTTGGTTTTACCATCAGGATCCATGTAAACGGGAGCCTCCTTGATGATCATCAACTCGATCTGCTTGTCAGGCATTTCAGTAAGATAAACAACGCGCGGATCATTATCCAACAGAGATTTGCGGACGGGGCGCTTGATCTGTGCCGTCACAGGCAACAACAAAGCGAGAGAGAGCGTGAGCCATTTCATAGGGGTATTCATAACAAGTTTACGAGTCGAGGGAAAGAAGAATCGCGAGAGAACCTCATACATATGACGACGCGCTGCACAAGTTATTCGAAAAAATGCGCACCCCCACTCATTTCGCAGAAATTCTCAGTTGCAGCGAGCCGTAGGATGCATGAGAATAAGCCCAGACATGCGCTATCCCACCTCACATAAGCTTTTCCAAACCGCCAAAGAACTCATCCCCGGCGGCGTGAATTCACCCGTCCGTGCCTTCCGAAACGTTGGTGGCGAACCATTTTTTGTGCGTCGCGCCAAGGGCAGCCGCATCGAAGACATCGACGGCAAAAGCTACATCGACTACATTGGTACCTGGGGACCAGCAATTCTCGGTCACGCACCTATGTCTGTAATCAATGCCGTACACGAAGCCGCAAAAAACGGGCTCTCTTTTGGCATCCCGAACGTTTTGGAAGTTGAGATGGCAAAAATGGTCACCTCCTGGGTGCCATCAGTACAAAAAGTCCGCATGACCAACTCGGGCACCGAGGCCACCATGTCGGCGATCCGCCTCGCCCGCGGCTTTACCAAACGCGATAAAATCATCAAATTCGATGGTTGTTATCATGGCCACAGCGACTCTCTGCTCGTCGCTGCAGGCTCGGGCGCACTCACCCACGGCGAGCCCGATTCCGCGGGTGTGCCGAAATCATTTGCCGCCGAGACCATCGTGCTGCCCTTCAATGACCGCGCCGCCGTAGAAGCAGCCTTTTCGCAGTGGGATGGCCAAATCGCAGCACTCATCTTGGAGCCCTATCCCGCCAATGCTGGTCTGATTCTGCCACAGCAAGGATTCCTAAAGTTCTTGCGCGAAATCACCGCGAAAAACGGCACCGTGCTGATTTTTGACGAAGTCATGACCGGTTTTCGCCTTGGCAAAGCCGGCGTGCAAGGACTGGAAAACATCATGCCGGATCTCTCCTGCTTCGGCAAAGTCATCGGCGGCGGTCTTCCCGTCGGGGCCTTTGGTGGTCGAGCCGATATCATGGACTACCTCGCGCCACTTGGCCCCGTTTACCAAGCCGGCACCCTCAGCGGTAATCCGCTCGCCATGGTCGCGGGCTTAACGCAATTGCACGAGCTCGACAAAGCCGGCGCCTACGAGACACTCGACCAAATCGGCGCCTATCTGCAAGCGGGTGTTGAAAAACTTTTCACGGAAAAAGGCATCCCGCACCGCTTCAATCGTGTCGGCTCGATGTTCTGTCTCTTCTTCACCGATGCCGAAATCATCAACCTCGACTCCGTAAAAACCCAAGATCTGGAGCTATTCCGCAAGCTGTTCTGGTCCATGCTCGATCAAGGCATCTACATCGCCCCCAGCCCTTACGAAACGGGCTTCCTCTCGCTCGCGCACACCATGGATGACATCGACATCACGCTCGAGGCCTTAGAAAAATCCATCGCCTCGCTGTGAGACCCAGCACGATGATGAAGCCGAATAGAACCCCGGCAAGCATTTTGGCGTAGTCTTCGCCGAAATTGGTCAGCGAGAGCATCGCGTAAACGCGCACGACATCAGCGACCATGCAGCATATTAGTGTGATGATCGAAGCAACGAGCACTGTCGGTAGGTAAACAAAAATTTCACCACCGACAGCTTCGATGTCATTGAGATTGGCGGAATTTATTTTGTAAGCCGCGCAAAATCAATATTCAAAAAGCTCCGGCATTTTGCAATTTATCAATCTGATGGAACAACAATGAGGAAGCTGTCCCTGCGTCACCTCTCTAGCATCCTCGCGTGGGTAGTGATGACGGACTAAATTCCACGTGCGCAACACTACGATTCCAATTCCTGAATTTTACGCTTCAATTCTTTGATTTCTTCGACGATCTTGGGCAAACGTCGTTGCATCGCGACGATTCTGAGCTCATCCTTGATGGGCTGTGCTGGATGGCCGAGATAAGTTTGCGATCCAGCAAGGTTGTTTGTGACACCCGTTCGAGCTGCCAAAACCGCTTTGTCGCCGACTTCAAAATGACCAGAGATGCCAACCTGGGCGGCGCAAGTGACGTAGTTGCCGAGTTTGGCGCTTCCGGCGATACCTGTGAGAGCGATCACGATGCAATGTTTGCCAATTTGAACATTGTGACCGATCTGCACCAAGTTATCAATCTTCGTGCCCTCGCCAATTAAGGTTTTTCCGAAGCGCGCACGATCGATGCAGGTATTGGCGCCGACTTCGACATCGTCGCCGATCTCAACGATGCCGACTTGCGGAATTTTTTGGTGTCGGCCCTGATGAAATTGATAGCCGTAGCCATCGGAGCCGATCACAGCACCCGGTTGGAGGATGACTCGATCACCGAGCACGCAACGTTCACGGATGCTAACATTCTGATAAATGATACAGCTGCGGCCGACACGGGCCTGCGCGCCGATCACCACGTTCGGGTAGATTTCCGTGCCATCGCCGATCACGGCACCTGCCATGATCACGGCACCTGCATGAATGCAAACCTTGCTGGGATCGAGGGTTGCCGTGGAATCAATGTGCGCGGCGGGATCTATGCCAGGTAAAAAAGCTGCATCCGCTTTTGAAAAATGCGCGATTACTGCGGAGAAGGCCAAGGTTGGATTTGCAACCTCAATCAGTGCCATGTCCTGAGGTCCACCCCGTTCGCCGGGCTCAACAATACAGGCACCAGCTTTGCTGGTGGCAAAAACCGTGGCGTATTTTGGATTGCCGAGAAAGCTGACATCGCTCGGGCCTGCGAGGTCGAGCGCATCCATGCCGCCATAAACGGCATCAAGCTTGCCCCTGACGATGGTGCCATCGGTCAATAGAGCAAGCTCGGTGAGAGTAACTTCCACGTTGGAATAAATGAATAAATTGATTCACTAGCTCGGCGCATAAAGATCGCCTAGAGCATCTTTACTCGCCGCTACTACCTTCAGGAGCAGCAGGTGCAGGTGCAGGTGCAGGAATGGAATCCGCAGGTGCGTCTTTGTTGAGGTCCTTCAGCAGAGCCGCGCTGACATCGATGGCGTCTTTGGTGAAGAGCAGGAAAGGAACTTGGGATGTGCTCATACCGGATTTGTCGAACACGTAGTCATAGTTTTCGGCCTTGGCACGCTCTTCGACGAGCTTTTGGATCTCACCGAGAATGCCACGCATGCGCTGCACCATTTTCTCGTTGAGAGCTTGATTTTTGCGGGTCAGGAATTCACGGCGCTCTTTGTCGAGCTGGATGCCTTCTTGATACTTACCTTGGTGGGCTTTGTAGGACTCTTGTTTTTTCGCGTCGGAGATGGTCGGATCATCGATCTGCTGCTTGAGGACCTGAATGTCGCTTTCGATCTGACGAATCGCGGTGAGCTTCTCGTTGTTGTCTTTTTGGATTTTCGCGCGCTCCACATTGATTTGCTGCTGCGCTTCGTTAGTTTTGTAATATTCCTTAAACAACTGCTGCATATCTACAGTAGCGATCTTCAATTTCGCATCCTGGGCAGTAGCGTTTCCAACAAATAGGGCAGCTACGGCTACCGCGATTAATCGACGAATCATTTGCATAATGGTATTGGGAATGTTCCCGTAAGGAGATTGTAATTTGGTGTATGAGGGTAGTGAGGTCAATACTTTTCTCAAATCATTGATCCGAATCAGGAGCTGCTTTGGAAGCCTCCGGTTGCTCTTTGTTCAAGTTTTTTAAGATGGAAGAAGTGATATCGCTCGCGTCTTTTGAGTAGAGCAAGACATTGATCTGGGAGGTGCTGGTCGCCGTTTTATCGATGACGTGGTCGTAGCCTTCAGCCTTACTGTATTCGGTTACGATGTCTCTGAGATCGCCAAGTATGTCCTGCATGAACTTGACAGAATGCTCATTGAGCGCGCGTATTCTTCTCTGCAAAAATTCTTCTCTCTCGCGATTCATTTGCACGCCCTGATTAAACTTCATTTGATGCGCTTGGTAGGCGGCTTGTTTTTTCGCTTCGCTCAACGATGAGTCTTCATACTGCTGCTTGAGCGCCTCGAGTTCCACGGTCATTTTGCGAATCGGCTCAGATTTTTCCTCATTGAGTTTTTTGATCTTCTCCTGTTGCAAACTGAGCTGCTCCTGGACCTCCGCAGTTTTATAATAGGCTTTGAAAAGCTGCTGCATGTCCACGGTAGCAATTTTCAGCTTCGTGTCTTGAGCCATCGCATTTCCTACACATAGGGCAGCTACGGCTACCGCGATCAATCGACGTATCATTTGCATCATAATGAAGTTGTTGCTGTAAAGATTCTTTATACTTGCGTAGCGTGGCGCTGCCGTCAATCCTTTTCTCTGTGGCACAAAGAAAACTTTTCGTTACGCTGGGCTGGCAGCTCGGCGCAGGCGATCCATGACTGCAACGCCCAAACCTACCTCGCTGACAGGCTCTGCGACGATGAAATCCAACCCAGCATCATCGAGCTTGCGCAGGAGATGGAACAAGCGCAGCGCAGCCTCGGGTAATTTACCATTGCCGGGGCTGAGCGCCTCGACGACAGCCCAGGGATAAAGCTGGGTATAGCCTTTTCCAGGCTCGCCTGTGTAGGAAAGCAGACCGTATTTTTTGCTGCGATCAGGACGGAAATCTGCGGCATTTTCCAATAAAATAAGGGGAGTGCGCGGTGCGTAGTGGCTGGGGAGCATTCCAGGTGCGACTGCGGGCTGGGTTACATCTGAGCCATCTCGAGGCCGCTTAGGACGCTCGATTTTGCCGAAATTTTGCAGCATTTCCTTGGTAACTGGACCGGGTCGCAGAATGGTGATGGTGGGCCTTTTTTCGCCGACTGCGATGTGAATGATCGTACTTTCAAGGCCCTCCGCACAGGCTCCGCCATCGATGATCAATGGAATCCTGCCATCCAGTTCTTTGTGCACTGCCGTGGCGGAAGTGGGAGAAATGCGACCGAAGCGATTCGCGCTGGGAGCGGCGAGCGGTTGACCGAGCTCCTTGCCAATGGCGCGAAAGATTTTGCTCGCACTTTGTCGCACGGCCACGGTATTGAGCCCACTGGTGACTAAATCCGGCACATCAGGGTGCTTGGGCAAGATCAGCGTCAGTGGTCCTGGCCAAAAGGCATTGAGCAATTTTTCAACAGTTGCCTGAATTTCATCAGGGATCACGGCAACTCGCTCCAGCTCAGTGCGGCTGGAAACATGCACAATCAGCGGATCAAACGATGGACGTTCCTTGGCGGCAAAAATTTTAGCCACCGCATTCGGATCAAACACATTGCCCGCCAGACCATATACGGTCTCGGTCGGCAGTGCGACGACTTCTCCCGCGCGCAGCAGCTCAGTTGCAGCTGATACGGCTTCTTTGTAATTTTCATCGGACGCGGATATGACGGAAGTTTGCTGCACAGCAGAAATTTAGTCAGAAAACTCAACGATGCGCGAGCGAAAACACTGCCACCACTCTGCATGAGACCCATTGCACCATGAAAGAACCCATGAATGGACAGGCGTAACAATCCGTCTTAAGGTGGCTTTGGTGACGACATCACAACAACGACGATGGCAAGTGGATGGGAAATTTTTCCGTCTTGAAGATCATCGCGTCGTTATGCAATCTGTCACTTATGGTCCTTTCGCGGAAAACGAGAATAACCTCTGGCCTCGTGAAATGATAGAGGATTTCACCGCGATGCGCGCATGCGGCTGCAACAGCATACGCATCTATCGCCTACCCACTCGCGTATTGCTGGATGCCGCACATGCAGCAGGACTCGCGGTCTGGGCCGGTATTGCCTGGGCCTATGGTGTGAATTTTCGCGATGAGCCCCGTCACCTGACCGCAGCGCGTGTTCAGCTCGCGGAAGCACTGCGCGATCTTGGCAGTCACCCCGCGTGGGCCGGTGTCTATGTTGCCAATGAGGTGCCAAGTGATATGGTTCGCTGGATGGGTGTGGAGGTTGTCCGATCAGCATTGGAAAGCTTAATTTCGTTAGGAAAAAATCTCGCTCCTCATTTGCTATTCGCTTACGCCACTTACCCCAGCACTGAATACTTACAACCAGCAAACGCTGATTTTTGCGCGTTCAATGTTTACCTCGAGAACGAGAAAAATTTCGATGCCTACCTTGCACGGCTCCATCACATCGCCGGAGATCGCCCCCTTGTGATCGCAGAGTTTGGAATGGATTCCCATCGAAACGGAGTGGCTTGCCAAGGGCAGACTCTCGACTGGGCGCTGCGCTCGATGCGGGAACACCATTGCGCCGGCATAACAATTTTTTCTTGGACGGATCGCTGGTGGAATCATGGTAAAGAGGTTCTCGACTGGGAGTTCGGCGTAACTGATCGCGAACGCAACGTGAAGCCCGCCCTGTCAGTGCTGCGTCATCACTTTTTGTTAGAAAAAGTATTGCCGCCATCTCCACTTGTGTCAGTCATCGTTTGCACGCGGAATGGCTCCACTCGCATCGTGGCGTGCATCGAGTCTCTCTTACGATTGCGCGGCAAGGTCGAGTTGATTATCGTTAACGATGGCTCCACCGACGACACCGCGCTACTCGTGCACACAATGTTTCCACAAGTGCGCTTGCTGAATCTAACTCCGAGCGGGCTCAGTGCTGCACGCAATGCGGGAGCCGCCGTGGCAGCGGGTGAAATTCTCGCCTACACAGATGACGACTGTGTTGTTGATGAAAATTGGGTGATTCATCTGTCCGAAAAATTTCACCAAGGATCATACGATGCCGTGGGCGGCCCTAACATTCCACCGGCCACGAATGCTTTGCAGAAAATCATCGTCATCCATGCCGGAGGTTCTGCCGCTCATGTAATGTTAGACGACCACTGCGCTGAGCACATCCCTGGTTGCAATCTTGCCGTAACCGCCCAAGCATTTCAGAAAATCGGTGGATTTGATCCCCAGTTCCGCACCGCGGGTGATGATGTCGATTTTTGCTGGCGCTTACTCGATGCTGGCCTGCGCATTGGCTTTGCACCCACCGCCTTTGTCTGGCACTGCCGCCGACAAAACATCATCGCATACATACGCCAACAACGCGGATACGGGAAAGCTGAGTCATTGCTTATCACCAAGCATCCTCATCGCTTTCAACGCGGACAAGGTGCCTCATGGCAAGGCTGCTTTTATACCGGAGGACCCATGCGTGCCGTAAGTGATTCAATCGTTTATTACGGAGTGATGGCGACCGCATCTTACCAAATGGGACAATCCTCGATGATACAAGATAGGCTTCACGCCCACACGCCATCATGGCTGCATCACCTCACCCGTGCCGTTTCCTATGCCGCAGCATACGTGCGCAA
Organism: Akkermansiaceae bacterium UBA956; assembly: GCA_002293145.1. Lineage (GTDB taxonomy): Bacteria > Verrucomicrobiota > Verrucomicrobiia > Verrucomicrobiales > Akkermansiaceae > UBA956. The sequence continues at coordinate 22,671 of DBCO01000011.1, forward strand.
ATTCGAACGAATGCGTGGCAGCAAGACTTTACAAAAATTGTTAGCGTGCCCTGTTCGTATGAAACAGAAAAAATTTACCACAGAGCAAGAACCACTCATCGAGTTCTCGCATAGCTCCTCATTCATTCGCGATCGACAACATTACCTGCAAACCCTGCTCCATCAGGGTTGGTCAGCAGCTTCATCGACTGATCGATTTGATCTAACGAAAAAAAACATCACTCTCACGATTGCCACAGAACAAAGCAGTAACCATCTCACGCGTCATTGGTTCCGCATCACTGGACTCGCTGATACTTCAGAGCTCCGTAGATGGATTGAGCTGGCCGACATCGAATGACGCAATCCATTCTTAAAAAAATTCTCAATATATCGCGCGGTGCACCGTCGAAGCTAGCGTAACTCAAGACCTACTCCTACCCATGGTCATGTCAATCGCTATGATGGATATGCATCGCAAGGTGGTAGCTGCCTTAATCAGCGCTAGATGTAACGCGTCATCATCCGCTTCCTTAACTTCGGCGCGAGAGGGGGTTATTTTCTGAAAAAAACGGCCAGCCTAGTAAATTGGGAGGCCCCCAACTCTCCTGCTCATATTCCCCTTTCACGCCCGACAATTTCATTGTTTGCAAATCCTTATGCACATCCTCCATGGTGGGATCATTGATCATTTTTTCTAACAAAATCTGATCTCGTGCACTCAGCGGCGTAATCCTATCCCGGGCTCGCCATTTCATCAAAAATGGTTTCACTGCCGATCCTGACTTCCTGCGCATCGTCGACAAAATATGCCAACCTGCGGGATCTGTGTCGCCGAAATGATACCAAGGTATCGCTGGCGATAATTTTGTGATCAAATCACACAAAGCTCGCGTCGGATACGAGCTCGCAATGAGCAAAGTCGAACGATCCCGATTCGCGCTCGCCAACTGCCGAAAAGTCGTTTTACGATTTTCGACAGTCAACACCCGCAGTGCCATGCTACTGATGCGCACCGCTCTACGAATATCGGTTGAAGAAATGGCTACCACCGCCTGCAAAGGATCCACATCAACTTCACTGCCATCGGCAAAATGCAAGCACAGTGGACCGCTCATTTCTAACAAATAATCTTGAGGCATCACGCCCCACTGGTCCAAACCTGATGGCTTACTCATCATCAGTGCCAGTAATTTCTCCAGTCGTGCGCGCTTCCCCTCTAACCATTTCGAGTCAAAGCCCAATTCCACACTCGCTTGGCGCACAGGAATTTCCACCGTAGTATCTCGACTCGTCAACCAATGCACAGCTGCGAGTAATTCCTCCAACTCCTTCGGTCTATTCCACTCCAACCCTGCTACCAATTTTACTTCTTTTAATCCTGTTAGAATGCAATCAAACAAAGCTCTCCACTCCTGCGGAAAAACTTCGTGCCCACGATCGGCATACTGTTCGACCAATGGTCTCAACTCCTCGGCAGCATACACACCTAGTTTCACGCCCATCATCTCACACCAACGATGCTCTACATCTAACGGAAGTGAGATCATCTCGATCAAATAGCGCCGATGTTGATGACGATGCATGCATAGCATCCCGTTCTTCTCCCAGTTCTCTGCTTCACGCACCGCATGTGCTCGATCCACCGCGCTATTGATTGCAGCCGCATCTAACAAATCTTCCCACCCGCAACGAAACGCTCGCTGATAGCTGCGCACGCCCTTTCCCCGCGCTGCATACCAGCGCTGGTGAAAAAGCCGTATCCATGCGGGTATATGCATGCCTGCACATGGCCAAGCTAATCAATGGAGTCAAGAAAAAACGCCCATAGCCTTCCTGACTCTCTGCTTGTCAGCCAAGTTCCACTGACTATTCTTCATTACATATTTATCCATTCCATCAGTATATAATGGCACTATTGATGGCTGCTCTCCGCTCTATGCCCAATGGGCGTCACACTCGCCAACTGCGACAAAAAGGATACCACCCTCGGACCGTCATCAGACCTCAATCTGGGTGCCGCTCTTGCCTATGCGGAAACAACCAAGTCCGACACCAGTCGTCGGGACCGTTTTTCCCGATCGCATGGAGTGCTACTTTTCGCATAAAGTCTTCGAGCCTTGGAATCAGAACAGGCTTTTTTGATGCCAAACACCTATTTCACACAAATCATCCGAATCTGCTTGCCACCAGCGGCCGCTACGCTATTTGTAATGAAAATGAAATACATCCTTGCACTGACCATAGCCGCCTGCTCCATGATGAGTCCTCTCCTTGCGCAGAACAAACAGCCTGAGCCTTTTGAAGACATCTTGCGTGAAGCCGTGAAAGAATATCGTGCCGGAAAAATCAAAGAAGCCGCCACAGCACTCGACCAAGCAAAAGCCCTCATCGAAAAACAACAATCCACTCAAGTAGGCTCCACCCTACCCGATGCCCCTGAAGGCTGGGCCACAGATGACATGAAAACCGAAGATGTTCCAGGTCATCTCGGCGGCGGTAAGGTCGTCAAGAAACTGTACAAAAACAAAACTGGCCAAGAAGAAGTTCTGTTAGAGGTTTACTATGGTTCCACTTACATCAAGTTGATTCGCGGACTTCTCGCCAGTGATGAGATTGCCAAATCCCAAGGCTTCGAGATCAAACGCGCTGGCGGTGAAAAAGTACTCGCCAAAAAAATCGAAGGCGGTAACCACGAACTCAATGTCCCCATGGAAGACGAGATCATGATCAAATTCACCGGTGCCGATGGAGCCAAAGAAGATTTCATGCTCAAGATGCTGCGGGAGATTGATCGCCGTGAGCTCAAATCGCTCGTAAAGCCCTGACTGCTTAGTCTAATCCATTTCACTCTTTAGAAACCAGCCGCAAGCTATTGTCCAGCAAGCTGCGTAATGATATGCAGCATTCCCTTCGTGGAGGACCACAGAGGGCGTGGCGAAATGCTCCTGCCCACCCCATTGTTGCGTGCTGCGGAAATTTAAAAATGCCAGTGGCCCACTTGATCACCATGCCTGAGCTGCGAAAACGCCTCCACGCCTGATCTTCCATTGCACTAAGAAGCCCTTGCGCATCTCATGCGCAAGGGCCCTAAAATCTTTCGCACAATGCTTATGCGAACACGCTGTCCACAGGCATACCTTTATCAGCGATCTTGAATGGACGCTTGCTCGGCGACATGATCACCAACTCATGAGGTAAGCCCAGAGCCTTTGCAATCGTCGCGTTGAAATCTTGCACCGTGACTGGGTCTTTCTTAACCTTGTTGCCACTTGGATCAGTCTCACCGTGTTTGTATCCACCCTTGATTCCACCACCAGCCAGCAGACAGGTGTAGGCGCTAGGATGGTGATCGCGACCGTCCTTATGCTCGGACTTAATCTCTGGCGTGCGACCAAATTCTGTCGCCACTACCACGAGGGTGTCCTGAAGTTTTCCACGTTTCTCAAGGTCCGTGATCAATGCAGCATACGCTTGGTCAAACTCCTTGCATCGGCCTTCTACTGCGGTGAAGTTGTCATAGTGCGTGTCCCAACCACCAAGCTGAACTTCCACGAAGCGCACACCGTGTTCCACCAATCGACGTGCCAGCAAGCAGCCTTGAGCAAAGCGGCTCGTTCCGTAAAGTTTCTTAGTTTCCGCTGATTCTTCGTTCAGATTGAATGCCTTCAAATCTTTGGAGTTCATCAGCTTAATTGCTTCCTGATAGAGATCTTGATATGCCTGCACATCGGCATTAGCATAGCGTCCGTGAAACTTTTTGTTGAGGCGGTCGGCAAGGCTCAAGCGACGATCAAAATCTTCCTTGCTCACTTCACCCACGCGGTGCGAGTCCTGCAAGCCTTCCGTCGGGCTACCAATTGGCGCAGCAGCATATTTTGCTCCGAAAAAGCCACCGCCCGAATGATCCGCAGGGGTATCAATTGAGACAAAACCGGGGATTTCTTCGTTGATGCGACCGCCCAATTTCATCACCCAAGAACCTAGCGATGGATGCTTAATCGTGCCACGCAGATTGTAGCTGGTATGCATCACATAAGCACCTTGCTCGTGCGCGCCTTGAATGGATGTCATCGAGTTGATCACCGCAACTTTGTCCATCACCTTCGCCGTTTGCGGTAAGTAGTGACCAACCATGATGTCATCCGCACTGGAGGCAATCGCCTCGGTTTTACCCATCACCTCTTTTTTCTTCGGCTTGGTGTCGAAGGTATCGATATGACTCATACCGCCCGACATATACAAATAAATGACGTGCTTGGCCTTGGCCACTTGTGCCGCACTCGCGGGTGCCGCCTCAGCAATGCCAACTCCCACCATGGGGAAAAGATGCACGCCTAGGTAGGTACGGGCTGCGTTCGAGAGAAATTGGCGTCTTGTGAATTCGTCAGGTTTTATAAAAGGATTCATGATCAAAAAATGTTAGGGTTAGTAAAGCAACAATTGGTTAGAAAATAAAAATTATTGAAGAAAGAGAAACTCCGAGGACATCACCAGTGCTGACACGATGTTGCTGATTCCTGCTTCACCAGAAGCTTTGATCTCATCTTTCATCCAGCCCATTTCCTCCGTACTTGGTGGACGACTAAGAATCGCAACATAAATGCGGCGAATTTTTTCCTCATCCGTCTTCACACCCTTTAAGCCTTTGTAGATGTGTGCATCAGGATTATTCACCAACTGACGTTGCACAAAACCATTCATCAACGAGAGCACTTGCCCCACGTTGGGCTCACGGCTAGCGGCCTCGACGACATCGCGCTCAGATTGACCAAACAAATAAAGGAAATGCGAGCGTGGCGCAGGAGAAGGCAGTTCCGATGCGCGCACTTGTGCATCTTGGTTGTAGGTCTGCACTTGATTCATCATGTTCATATCACCGCCACCACTGCCGCCGCCACCGCTTTTTACCTCAGCAACAAACTTGGTGAAATACGCCCGCAATTCCTGCTCGGAGTTCAAAGCGAGCACGTCTTTAGAAAGTTGAGACATCGACTTTTTGCCTACCAAAACGGGGCGTCCGCCGAAGTAAATGCGATCATCCAAGGTGCGCATGGGCTTCTTGTCTGGATCCCCGCCAGCTAAGGTAATCAAAGAATCCCAGATTTGCTCCGAGGAGAGACGCTCGATCTTACGACCATGGAAGTCATCACCCGTTTCTACGGTCGAGGGATTCGGATTGGTCGCAAACTGGAAGGTGCGGGTCAACATCAGCACGTGCTGAAAGTCGCGGAGATTGTATTTCAAATCCATCATCGTTTGCACCAAGTGCATCATCAATTCTGGCGATTGCGTTTCTTTGGAGGCAATGAACTCGTCCACGGGCTCATAGAATCCTTTACCCATGATGCGCTTCCACATGCGGTTAGCAATCACCGAGGGGAACTGCTCGCCGTTTTTCAGCGTCACCCACTCGGCCATCTGCTGGCGTCCATCATCCTGATCTTTCTTATCAGACATGCGTACACCTTTGCCGAATGGTGTTCTAGCAGCCACCATTTCGCCCGGTTCAGCATCACGGTATTGATAATCCGACGGCAGAGAAATCCGACCCGTACCACCGCCGGAGAGACTCATTCCGTAGACCCGATCCCAAATGATTTGCGCAATGGAGTACTCTTGACCACGCTCCGTGCGGTCGTCTTGCAGCTCGCGCCAAAGCTTGTTCATGTGCTGCTGCTTCAAAGTGTCCTGACCGTTGGTGAAAGCTGCGAGCTGATAGAAATCATGGCGCTCGGTCGTGCCGAATGGATCATCATGGCACTGGGCGCACTCCATTTTCGAGCCCAAGAAAATCCGCATCGAGTTCGCGAGGTTATCCAGTGGCATACCGCGGTCCCGTGTGTAGTAGCCAACCGCTGCCGATTTTTGAGCCCAGCCATCTCCCTCCGCGGCTAGGAGCTGATGCACAAACTTGTCCCACGGCATATTGTCCTGGATCGCCATGCGCACCCAGTTGCGATAAGGCTCATTGTTTGCCGTGCTGCCAATGCGACCATCCGCCAAGCGCAACAAATCAAACGCCCAGTTGCTCATGTGGCTGGCGTGCCCCTTCGAGCTCAACAAATACGCCACCAATTCTTCGCGCTTCGTCGGCTCATCAATCTCCAAAAACGCACGTCCTTCTTCCATCGTCGGAATCCGTCCCACACTCACCAAGAAGGCACGTCGCAAAAATGTCGCATCATCCGTGACCTTCGGCACCGGCAATTTTTTCTGACGATAGAAATTCGCCACAGCCTGATCTATCTTCAGTGCGGCCTTCTTCAAACCATCCAAATGCTCCTGTGTGCCTGGTGATTCAATCCCGAACACCAAACCTGGCAGCAGTGCCAATGCGAAAACAATACGTTTCATATGAAACACAAAATTACCGCCAGATCCAGTGCTGTCAATCAAAAAAACGCCTTTTTTTTTAATAAAATTAACCAACATTCGTATAATCCACTGCAAAATCAGACGAACTCTTCCCATTCTTGACATCCCACCTCACCAAACTATTCTCCGTTTATGAACCAATTTCTCCGAAGTTCACTCTTATTTTTCCTTCTAACAACAACAATATTTGCCGAGAAAAATAAAGTCGTCGATCTCCTCAAGCAGCCCGATTCCTGGTTCGCCAGTAAAGCCGCCACCCAGGCAGCTACCATCATTCTCTCCTACCAAAGCCCGCGCGGCGCTTGGCCCAAAAACACCAACACCGCCGGCGAAGCCTACACTGGCGATCCCGAAAAAATCGACCCCACCTTCGACAACGGTGCCACCACCGATGAACTCCGATTCCTCGCCCGCCTCCACCAGGCCCAAGCCTCTCGCTCCTACGAAAAAGCCTTTATCCGCGGGCTCGACTACATCCACCGCGGCCAATACCGCAATGGCGGCTGGCCTCAGTTCCACCCTCCTGGTAACAAATACCACCGCCACATCACCTTCAACGACGGCACCATGGTCCGACTCCTTGAATTCCTTCGCGAGATCGCCGATCCCAAAAAGCACCCTCAATACCAATTCCTCACCGACCAACAACGCACCAAGGCCGGTAGCGCCTTCGATCAAGGCATCCAATGCATCCTCCGCTGCCAAATCATCATCGATGGTAAACCCACCGTCTGGTGCGCCCAACACGATGAAGTCAGCTTCCAGCCCGCACTCGCCCGCTCCTACGAACTCCCCTCCCTCAGCGGCTCCGAGTCCGTCGGCATCACCCGCCTCCTCATGAGTATCGATGAGCCATCGCCCGAAATCATCCGCGCCATCGAGGCCGCCGTTGCTTGGTTCACAGATCATGCCCTCTATGATATTCGCATCGAGGAAATCAAAAACAAAGATGGCAAAAAAGACCGCGTTGTCGTCAAGGACCGCAAAGCGCCCCGCCTCTGGGCCCGCTTCTACGATCTCAAAACCCAACAACCACTCTTCTGTGATCGTGACGGCATCCCCCTCAAAACCTACGCCGAGCTCGGCCACGAACGCCGCAACGGCTACGCCTGGTATGGCAACTGGGCCGAAAACCTTCTCGAAAAAAACTACCCCAAGTGGAAAAAGTCCCTGCCTATCAACAAAAGATAATTCCGCCTAAAACTGGGGCATCGACCATCTTTATTACAAATTTTGTAAAGGGTCTGTCGCTGTATATTATGAGCGCATGCACGGCGGGATGGAAGCTCGAATTCAATTTTAGGGCCTATCGCTGTTGGATGGTGCAGCTTGTTCGCTGGTCTTTTCCGTAGATTTGACCTTGGTCCAGACTTCACCCTGCAGTTCGTAGAGATGCGTTCCAGTAGGCGAGTTCTCAGCCCTAAAATCAGTATACCCATCTCCATTCTTGTCCAATATGTATGTGCTACTTGTGCCATCAGAAACTATTGTTGATGTCGTCCAAGATTCAGAGTCCTTCCAAGTAACTCCAAAATTACGTCCCTTCGGATCAACCTCCGCAACGGACAACTTCCCATCTACAACGCTCGCCCCGATCATAAGGTCTGGATCGCCCTCCCTCATCAGCATCACAGATTGTCCTTCCTTCAAGACAATCGGCTTATCACTCACCACATTGTCTGGTAATGCTGCCGAACTAGATGTCGGCTTCTTGCTGCAAGAGGATATAGCAACGATCAAGAAGAGGGATGGAATTAGGTTTTTCATTGGAAGCGATTTTTTTTTCGTTGAAATATTAAAATGAAATGGTGCTGGTTGAATGGGCG
>DBCO01000023.1 GCA_002293145.1 Akkermansiaceae bacterium UBA956
ACCATTACTTTCAGTTTCACCCACTGAAATCCTCCCCCCTTCGCGGCTTCGCGCACTTCGCGTTTAATCAAACCCCCGACCTTCGACTTTCCGACCTTCGACTTTCCGACCTTCAACTTTCCGACCTTCAACTTTCCGACCTTCAACTTTCCGACCTTCGACTTTCCGACCTTCAACTTTCCGACCCAATTGCCCATTACTGACACTGAATCCCCTTGCATCCCCCTGGCTCTAACGCTATAGATCGCGCCATGGCGTATTTTCCCGACATTCCGAAAATTCAGTACGAGGGCCCTACCTCGCGTAACCCCTTTGCATTCAAGCACTACAATCCCGATGAACTCATCGAGGGCAAAACCATGCGCGATCACATGCGCTTCGCCGCTGCCTATTGGCACGTCATGCGCAATGGTCTCTCCGACCCCTTCGGCGGAGCCACCGCTCTGATGCCTTGGGATGACCAGTCCGATTCCGTGGACAACGCACTCAAGCGTGCCGATGTGTTTTTCGAATTCCTCGACAAAACTGGCATCGACTACTACTGCTTCCACGATCGCGACATCGCACCTGAGCTCAACAACCTCGCCGCATCCAATGCCGCCCTCGATAAAGTCACCGATCACCTCAAAGGCCTGCAACAAGCTCACGGCAAAAAACTCCTCTGGGGCACCGCTTGCTTGTTCTCCCATCCCCGCTATTCGCAAGGTGCTGGCACCTCGCCGAGCGCGGACGTTTTCGCTTACGGCGCGGCCCAAGTGAAAGCCGCCATGGATGCCACGCTCAAGCTCGGCGGTGAAGGATACACCTTCTGGGGCGGTCGCGAAGGCTACTCAACCCTGCTCAATACCGACATGAAACGTGAGCTCGATCACCTTGCCGCACTACTGCACATGGCCGTCGACTACGCGAAAAAAATTGGCTTCAAAGGTCAATTCTACATCGAGCCAAAACCACGCGAACCCTCCACTCACCAATACGATTCTGATTCCGCAGCCTGCCTCAACTTCCTGCGCGAATACGGCCTGATGGGTCACTTCAAGCTCAATTTGGAGACCAACCACGCCACCCTCGCCGGTCACACCATGCTTCATGAAATGACCGTTGCCATCGCTGCCGATTCTCTTGGCTCCATTGATGCCAACCAAGGCGACGAACTCATCGGCTGGGATACCGACCAGTTCCCCACCGACCTCTACCTCACCACCAGCATCATGGAAAAAGTCCTCGAAATGGGCGGCTTCACCACCGGTGGCCTCAACTTCGATGCCAAGCGTCGTCGTGAGTCTCATGAGCCCGAGGACCTCTACCACGCGCACATCGGCGGCATGGATGCCTTTGCTCGCGGCCTGAAATCTGCTGCCAAACTGCGTGCCGATGGCCGCATCGCCGAGTTCGTCGCCAAGCGCTACGATTCCTGGAACTCCGGCATCGGCGCCAAAGTCGAAGCCAAGCAGGTCAGCCTCGAAGACCTCAGCGCTTACGCCCTCGGCAACGGTGAGCCCACCATCGGCTCCGGTCGCCAAGAGCACCTGGAAAACCTGCTCAACGAGTTCATCTAAGCAGCAATTTCCAACATCCTCCTTCCTCAAAAGCGGTGCCAAAAAGGCACCGCTTTTCGCAATTTGGGATCAAAATGTATTGAATCAACAAAATTCCTAACGGTATTTTCACTAAGATACGTTAAATACTTGATTTACCGATTTTTCAGATAGTTCAAGAATCTCGGAAAATACGCGTGCAGAGGGAAATGCGACATTGTTTTCCTCAATCGTCTGTTGCAATATAGCGAAAATGTAACATTGAAAGTATCGCTGTTATAAGTGGCTGCGAATAATGCTTACTGAATGCGAGCGCAGCGTGTTTTGATTACTGGGGGTGCTGGATTCATTGGCTCCCATCTCACAGAGCGACTATTGTCAGATGGATGGCAGGTGACGGTTTTTGATGATTTTAATGATGCCTATGATCCACAAATTAAACGACAAAATCTTGCTGGTGTGCTGGATAATGTCGAGTTGATTGAAGGAGATATTCGCGATGCTGTTTTGGTTGAGCGTGCGTTTATGCATACGAAATTTGATTTGGTTGTGCATCTGGCCGCTCGTGCGGGAGTGCGTCCATCGATCCTGCACCCTAAACTTTATATGACGACGAATATTGAGGGCACGTTTAATTTGGTCGATGCATGCCGCCATCATGAGGTGCGGAATTTTGTTTTTGCATCGTCTTCTTCTGTGTATGGAGTCAATCGTAAGGTGCCATTCGCGGAGTCTGATGCCATCGAACGGACGATTTCTCCTTATGCGGCTACCAAATTGGCGTGTGAGCAAATCTGCTCAAATTACAGCCACCTTTTTGGCATGCGCTCGCGGTGTTTGCGATTTTTCACAGTCTACGGCCCTCGTCAGCGTCCGGATTTGGCGATTGCGCAGTTTACGCGTGCGATTCTTGATGACAAAATCGTGAAACGCTTTGGCAATGGTGAAACACGTCGAGATTATACTTATGTTGATGATATTATTGAGGGCATAGTTCGCTCATTTGATGACAAAGGCAGCAACTATGAAGTCTTGAATCTGGGCGGCAGTGCGACCACACGTTTGTGTGATTTGATCGCAATGCTGGAAAATCTATTAGGGAAAAAAGCTCGACTCGTAGAGTTAGAGGAGCAGCTCGGAGACGTTCCACTAACCCATGCGGAGATCGGCAAAGCAAGAGAGTTGTTAGGCTGGGAGCCGAAAGTGGGCATACGCGACGGTTTGTCAAAGTATGTAGAGTGGGTGCAGCATAATCAATTGGTAGGGTGTCCGTAAGTTTCTGGAAAAAACATCTGGTTTGGGTCGTGTTGGTGGGGATTTTATTCATCAGGCTGATCTGGCATAGCTTTGCGCCGATAGGATTATCAGGCGATGAGACATATTATTGGGATTGGAGTCGCATGCTGGATTGGGGATATTACAGCAAGCCCCCAGGGATTGCGTGGCTGAATGCCATAATTGGTTTGCTGAGTGGGCAGTCAGCCTTTGGGATCAAGGCAGGAGCAACGGTTCTCGCGACCTTGGCTTTTTATTTTCTTTTTCAAGCAGTTCGGCTGATTGCCAACGAAAAGGTTGCGTTTGCGACACTATTGGCTGTGCTGTTGTCACCAGGGAATATGATGCTGGGTTCTTTTCTCACGACGGATGGCCCACTAGTATTTTTCTGGAATCTGGGCTTATGGATGACCGTGCGGATCAAGATGGAGCAACGTGCGCCAGGTTATGTGTTTCTTGTATTATGGCTTTCTTTGGGAATTGGTGCATTGTTTAAACAGATGATGTTGGTGCAAATCTTACTCATCTGGATCGGCTGCTGGTGGCTGAGACGTGATGTAATAAAACGCTGGGAACTGAGTGCCGCGACTCTGGGTTCCTTACTATTTTTATTGCCGACTATTTTGTGGAATCGATCACATAACTGGATCACCATGGACCATACAGCTCATCATTTTGAAGCGGCTCTCATGAGCGTTGGTGCATTTTTTTCCCGCATCGGTTCGCTCTATGGCGTAACAGCAGTGTTGCTTTCGCCTGTTCTTTTTGCACTTAGCTTGTCTGCTTTGTGGCGAGTTAGTACAAGGCTGCGTGATGCAACAATAGGTGAAAAATTCTTCTGGCTATGGGGTGCGCTGCCTTTCTTTGTGGTATCGATCATGACACTGCGGCAGGAAGTGAATCCAAACTGGCCAGCGGTGTTTTTCTCTTCACTGGTAGCACTTACCGCACTCGTGTGGTCGCATCGTCTTTTGATATGGAAGCGAGCGTTGCTCGTTGGTCTAGGCTTTAGTCTGATTCTGATGTGTTTGCCGTTTTTTGTGGGAACGATCTATGAAAAGGGGTGGCTGAAGCCGCAGCGTCGTGGCTGGGAAGGCTATGATGCACTCGCTAAAATGGTTGATGAATATCGCCAGGAAAATGATGTCGTTATCGCAGTGGGGCACCGCTTCTGTGCATCACAGTTGGCCTTTCATTTACGAGGCCAGCCAAGGGTTTGGCTATGGAATGAAAGTCAGAAGGTGCGTTCCCAATATGATTTATGGCCGAAATTACCGAGTGACAAAGACGTCATTGTCGTCCTAGAGAGCAGATCTTCCGATAAGCCGGTGGTTTTGCCAAAACTATTTTCCGGCGCGGAATATCTTGGATCTACTGTGCTTCACCCAGCGCGAACTGAGCACCAGTTTCAAATCTATCACATGCGCCGATCAAAGGAAATCGAGCATTAATTTGTCCTATTCAATTCCTAACAATTCCCATGAAATACTCCATCATCATTCCGTTTTACAATGAGCAGGAAAATGCCGCCACCGTGATCAATGAAGTTTTGGAATCCAATCCAAATGCCGAGGTAATTGCAGTGGATGACGGCTCAAAAGATCATACTCTTCGTGAACTTCAAGCCTTTGATAATCGCATTTTGATCTTAGCCGCAACCGCTAATCGCGGTCAGTCGGCAGCCATGTATGCCGGTATGCGCGCGGCCACTTATGACTGGATCGCGTTAATGGATGGCGATGGGCAAAATGACCCTGCTGATTTTCCTAAGCTCTATGATGAATTATCCCGCAGCGGTGCCGACTTTGCGTGCGGCTACCGCGCAGTGCGCAAGGACACGGCGTCGCGGAGATGGGCTTCAAAAATCGCCAATAGCATCCGCCGCGCCTTCTTGAATGATGGGGTGCGCGATACCGGATGTTCGTTAAAAATGATGCGACGCGAGTGCGTCGATCACCTCGTGCCCTTTAATGGCATGCACCGCTACATTCCAGCCATGCTTATGCATGCAGGCTATCGATTTTCCGAAGTTGCCGTCAATCACCGTGGTCGTATTGCGGGGGTCAGTAAATACACGAACTGGGATCGTGCGTTGAGAGGCGTTTATGATTTGATCGGCGTTTCTTGGCTGCTGAAACGCAAAGTTCGTTTTGATACCAATAAAGCTAATAAGAATGTAATTTAATGAGAGTTGAAGACATGCTACCGAACGTGCTTGCCGATATGGATCAAGCGATATTTAACGGGAAAATTTTTGGTAAGGCGATACTGATCACGCCATGGAAACTCATCGGCTACCTAGGTGTGCTGCTTTTTGGCGGCAGATGGCTACCGCAAATCTTAGCATCAAAGAAGGCCAAGCAAGTCAAAATGCCGCGAGTTTTTTGGATCATGTCGGTTTGTGGATCGGTATGCCTTTTGTGCTATTTTACGTTTGGAAAAAATGATTCCGTCGGGGTTTTATCGAATTTATTTCCTGCGTTTGTCGCGTTCTATAACCTCTATCTCGATTTGCGTCAAGGAGGAGCAAAACTATGAGTAATCGAAATTGGATCATACTGATTTTCTGCGCGGGTCTGCTGATCTTGCTGCCGGGGATGTTTCAGCTGCCATTGATGGATCGCGATGAGCCTAGATTCTCTCGTGCTGCGGTAGAAATGATGGAGCGTAATGACTGGGCAGTGCCATGGTTCAATGGCAATTTCCGCTTTGATAAACCACCGCTGACCTACTGGCTAATGATGCCCTTTCTCGCGATGGGTGGCGAAAGCGAAGCCGCGGTGAGAATACCGACATTACTATCTACGCTGACCTGTGCATGGTTGATTTTCTCTTTTGGTAAAAGGCTTGGGTATACATCAAGCCGAGCCGCACTGGCTGCGATGGGCTGGTTGACATGCTTGCAAGTGCTGATTCACGGACGCACCGCAGTGGCGGATATGCATTTGATCGTCATGCTGATCGTATCCATGCGCTCGATGTGGGAGTTGGCGGTGGATGATCGCACCGATGTTTTTTGGAATCGTAAATGGTTTCATGTTTTGTGGATGTCGATGGGTATAGGATTTTTGGCAAAAGGTCCACTTGCGCTGGTAGTTCCGCTCGTGGCTCTGCTTTGTTCATTTTTATTAGAAAGGATTGGCTCAAGGGTGGGTAAATTTTACGCAGCGAAGTTGTTACGTTTCTGGGCTTTGGCTTTGTTGCCAGCACTGGCACTCATCGCACTGTGGGGGATTCCGGCTTTGGTGGCAACAAAGGGCTTGTTTTATGATGTAGGCATCGGCACGCACGTGGTTGATCGCGGCTTGGCAGGTTTTAATCAACGCAAGACAATCCCTGTGATTTATTATTTTCTTGTACTGCCCATTTTCTTTGCACCGTGGACGGGAGGGCTAGCAGATGCCATGAGCGCGATGCGCGGCAACAGGATGAATGAGCGCTATCTTGCCGCATGGGTTATGTCACCGTTATTGATTTTTTCGGGATATGCCACACAGTTGCCACATTATATTTTACCAGCGTACCCCGCCTTATGTTTGTTGTTGGCTGGGGCGTGGAATCGTGGATCTAAGAAATGGAAAGCTATCCTCTCCGGTATACCCAGCACCTTTTTTTTGCTGCTCTCCGTTGCCGCTTGTTGGGGCGCATGGCAAGCAAGAGCGTTCGATGCCTCACTGTCTCACATGCTCATTGGGCTAGTTGTTTTTACGCTGAGTTTGTCGGTAGCATCGATTTGCTTCGGCCTGAGTCGGCTTTTTGCGGGTTTCGCTGCGATGACTGTCGCTATAGTTGGGTATCAATGGCTGGCGATCTATGCGGCAAAAGCCCACGTGGTTAAACGGCTGGTCAATGCGGCGGGCACTCCATTTTCATCTCCTGCGTCTATCGGATACTCAGAGCCAAGTTTGGTTTGGTATGGCTCGACAACCTGGACATTCGCTAGTGAATACCCTGAGGCAGCAGATTTCCATGTTTTACTGGGTCGACGCTGGCGAGCCGATGGAAAAACCTTAGCAGCGATCTGGCAGGGAAAATCGCCGGAGCCCACCCGCGTCGCCGATGAAGCGGCGATGAAGCTCGTGCCCGCTCATGCCGCCACTGTTCAGGGCTGGTCGGCGGCAGATAGCTCATGGGTTGAGCTTTTGTATTGGCGCGACTCACCTAAAGAGGACTGATTTCTCCCGCGCAGCCTGCGTCCTAACAAAGCAATTTTTCGCGAACAAAGCGCACCCACCACCATGCCGAAGGCAAGACCATGCAGAACATCCGTAGGGAAATGATAATTGTAAACTACCCGAGATGCTCCTGCTGTTAGAGCAATGAACAAAGCAGCGGGAATGATTCTGGGAAAGGCAAATGAAAGCACGATCATCGCAGTCGCAATGCTAGCTGAATGCCCACTCGGGTAGGAGCGGTGTTTCGCGCTCAGTGTTGGACCAGCAAACTGCCAAGCCTCAGCCATGCCTCTTTGCACCAATGGCGGACGTGGACGACCCACGGAAAATTTGATCACCTGCACACTCACTCCGGCGATCAGGCCTGACAAAAGCAAAGTCGATGCGATGCGGATAAAATAAGCATTAGCGCGCGCCTTGCCGATAGCAATCAACAATGCACTGACACCCAAAGTAAACACAGCAAAGTCGCCATAGTGGTGAATGATTTTCGCCATTGCATACAGCCGATCTTTTGTGAAGTAGCCATAGCTAAAGTCCCGCGCAGCCAACACAGATTGCTCATCGTAATGTCCTACAAGCAATCCAGTAATTATTGCGAAAATAATCCATAACAAAAAGAACATTAGTCCCCTTGATTTGAAGCTTTTTTTCGTATCACGCCACGAAAGTCGAAACGCTTTTTTAATTGAAGTAGCCATTATGTGCATGAGATTGGAGACATGCCTGTGGACTGTTTCCACATTTTAGACAAGAACGCTTGTGTTATAATACTGTCATTTAAAATTCATTGACCGCAACGAGTTGCCCAAGCACCTTACAATTATGCGCGGAATAAAAGTAAATACAAATCTAACAATATGGATCCCTGCTTTTTTTGTTTTACTCATTACTTTGGTCATCCGCTTTTGGGATATTGATCTGCGCATGCAACGCTGGTTCTGGAATCCAAGTGAAGGCGTTTGGAAATTCACCAATAATGAGATTGTCACTTCTATCTACAACATCGGAGTTATACCTGCACTTTTGACGGGTCTCGTTTCACTAGCTGTTTTACTTTTGGGCATAGGCAGGGAGGACATTGCACGCTATCGAAAAATCGCCGTCTATTTCATTCTTACTTTGGTGATCGGCGCAGGAATTATCACCAACTTACTCTTGAAAGCACTCTGGGGACGACCACGGCCATCCCAACTCGTCGAGTTTGGTGGCTCGCAAAGCTTTGAGCCCGTATTGGTCTACATGAGCGAAACCTACGGTAAAAGCTTCCCCTGCGGCCATGCGACTATGGGCTTTTTTTTCTGGTCCGTGGCATTAGCTCTGCCACGACGAAGAAAAGGCATGCGCATCGGCTTCGCCATCTTTGGACTCATCCTCGGCGCGGCATTAGGTTTCGGCCGGTCAGTACAAGGCGGGCATTTTTTATCCGATACCCTTTGGGCGGCGGCAGTCATGTGGTTTGTCTCCATCGTCCTTTTTCATCTGCTCCAGCTTGGCGAACAACGACCGTACATACCGAAAAAAGCCTTCTTGCACAAAGTCCCTACATGGGCGATGCTAAGCTACGGTCCTGTTATTGCTATCGCATTTATCGTCTGCCTTCTGGGAACTCCCTACAAAGAATCCGCCATCATTGTGAAACAAGACGAAGGATGGAATCGCATCTCCATCGATACCAAAGGTGAAGTTTATATCAAAGAAGGAGAGGAATTTCAAATCACCGCCACTTCCGAAGGATTTGGAGTTCCCAATAGCTCGCTTCGATTCAAAAAAACAACCAATACCCAAGGCGACCTAGAAATCATTGACAGCCAGAAAGGATTTTTCACTGAATTGAACGTAAGGGTTGTCGTCACTCGCCCAAAAAACTGCCCGATTCAAATCAATACCAAAGGCCACCAAGTGAAATCGCACTAAGTGTGAAGGGCTCGCATTCCTTATTTGTCGCCAAGCGCTCTATTGATGGGATTCCAACAACGGTGAGCCCACCATCGGCTCCGGTCGCCAAGAGCACCTGGAAAACCTGCTCAACGAGTCCATCTAAGCAGCAAATTCCAACATCCTCCTTTACGCAAAAGCGGTGCCCTCCAAGGCACCGCTTTTTTCATTCCGTGGCGGAGCCCTCTGGCCTCCCAGCCCCCCCCCCCAAAGAAAAGTCGAAAGTCGAAAGTCGAA
>DBCO01000016.1:0-150 GCA_002293145.1 Akkermansiaceae bacterium UBA956
AAATTGAAACAGAATTTCAGAATTTTCAAAATTTCAGAATTGAGAATGAGGCAGGAGTTACTAGGTGATTTGTTATTGGTTGATCACAGAATCTCTGCGTCTTCGCGTCTCTGCGCGAGTCTTTTCTTTATCAATGATCAGTTCTATCAG
>DBCO01000016.1:255-6510 GCA_002293145.1 Akkermansiaceae bacterium UBA956
TGACCATTACTTTCAGTTGCACCCCATGCACAATCCCACAGATCGCTCCGAAAAAATCGCCAAACCCTACGAAATCATCAGCGCCTGACGCAGTTGTTGCTCGGCGCGGTTGGCAGCGGACTCGCTTTGGGCGTGGATACGGGCGATCACATCCCCGCGCTCTAGGCAAACGCCTGTTTTAATCAAACGATCGAATCCAACCGCGAAATCGACGGGGTCGCTCGACCTAGCTCGGCCTGCTCCGAGTTCCAGAGCCGACTGCCCAACGATGCCGGCATCGAAGGCCGTAACGGTCCCTCCCGCCTCGCTGCGAAGCTCGCGGATCACCGCGGCACGGTGAATGTCAGAGAGTGCAAAAAGCTGTTTGGAATCGCCGCCTTGCTGTGAAACAATAGATTTAAATTTCTCTATAACAGCACCACTCTGAATTTTCGTAAGCAATTGATCCTGAGGAATTTTCGTGATTTTTTCCGCTTGCGATAAAACGAGAGCCAAGAGGTCTTTTGGTCCCCTACCCTGCATGATTTCGAGGGATTCGATGACCTCCAGCGCATTGCCCACAGCATGCCCGAGCGGCTCGTTCATGGCATTCAATTCTGTGCTCACTTCCACCCCCATTTCGCGACCCACTGCCACCATTGCATCTGCTAAAACAATCGCTTGTTCACGCGTTTTCATGAAGGCACCCGAGCCATACTTGACGTCCAGCACCAGTCGATCCAGCGACTCGGCAAGTTTTTTCGACATGATCGATGCCGTGATCAGTGGGATCGAGGGCACCGTGCCAGTCACATCGCGCAGAGCGTAGAGTTTTTTGTCAGCAGGGCAAAACTGCTCGGTCTGCCCCATCATCGCCACCTGAATCCGCTCCAGTTGTCGCATCGCCTCGTCGATGGAAAGATTGACCCGAAAGCCCGGGATCGACTCCAGCTTGTCCAAAGTGCCGCCGGTGATGCCTAAGCCTCGACCAGAAACCATCGGGATCCAGCAATCGCAGCAAGCGACCAGTGGCGCTAAAATCAGCGAAACCTTATCGCCGATGCCGCCCGTAGAATGCTTGTCAACAACCGGCGGGTGCTCGCCTTGAAAGGCGAAACGCTCGCCGCTCTCCAGCATCGCGTAGGTCAACGCCGCCGTTTCCGCCGCAGTCATGCCACGGAAATACACCGCCATAGCGAAAGCCGACATTTGCGCATCCGCCACATCACCGCGAGTAAAGCCCTCGATCAACGAGCGAATTTCCTCCTTGGCCAGCTCCAGTCCCTCGCGCTTCTTCACAATCAAAGAAGGCACATGAAAATGCTCGCTCATACGCTTGGTTTGATTGCTTATTTGAAGCGACTATTTACATACGCCTGATCATCCGCTGATAGTTTCGAGAAATCATAACGCACGGTTGTTCCATCGTCGCGTTCAAAAATCAGCTGATCCTTGCCGTCTGCTTTTTCCCGACCAATGCACTTCGCCTTGAGTTTTTTGCCTTGCGCGTTGATCCACTCGCGCATCACTGGCTCGCCAGAAATGACACCTTTTGCCAACTCTATGACTTTCGCCAATTGTTTCTCCAGCGCTACTTTTAACAAAAATGCTTGATCTAACGATGACTTCGGCGGCGGCTGATACAGGAACCAGCCCACGGCCAGCGTCAAAATCAATCCCCACATTTTCGCCGAGAAAAACAAAAACTTGTGTGGCTTCTCAATAATCACGGACTCCTCCGTTTCCACATCGATTACTTCCTTGATCGTCGTTTGACCAATCGTGATCGAGAAAATCCACACAAAAATCGTCCCCAGCAAATGCCCTACCGTGACAATCCACTTTTCTGGCACGAAGCCCGAGGAAAAATGATTCACCCAATAAAACACTACAAATCCCATCAGCCAAAGCACAGGAATCAAAAAGCCCAATCTCGTCCACAAAGTCATGCACTTAGGCTTAGAGCAAGCGGCGGCGTCTGTAAATGCAAAAAGTTTCACCTTTACGATTGCAGCCAGCGCTCATCCGCCCTATCCTCTCCGCAGATGAGCACTTGTCACGGACCGCAAATGAAGATGGACCCCTCACTCCATCAAGAGCGCAAGCCTGAATGGATCAAAGTTCGCCTACCGAACAATCCTGCCTTTTGGTCTACCAAATCTCTCATTACTGACCTCAAGCTCGTCACCGTCTGCGAAGAAGCTCAATGCCCGAACCGCTGGGAGTGCTGGGGCCAAGGCACCGCCACTTTCATGATCGCTGGCGAAAAATGCACCCGTGCCTGCGGATTTTGCGCCGTCAAAACCGCCAAGCCTGACGCCCTGGAAGAAGACGAGCCTTTCCGCGTCGCCGAGGCCACCCGACGCATGAAATTGCGCCACGTCGTCATCACCGCCGTGGCCCGCGATGACCTCCGTGATGGAGGTGCCGAGCATTTCCAGAAAACCATCGAGGCCGTCCGCGCCATCAACCCCGGCATCATCATCGAGGTGCTCGTACCCGATTTCAATGATCGCGACTGGGCCCTGCAAATGGTCATGGATGCTCGCCCACACATCTTCAATCATAACCTCGAAACCGTCGAACGCCTCACTCCTCTCGTGCGTTCCCGTGCCAAGTATCATCGCAGCCTCGCTGTTTTGAAAAAAGCCAAAGCCATGGTTAGCGGAAAAGTCGCCACCAAGAGCGGACTCATGCTCGGACTCGGCGAAATGCACGACGAGATCCTCACCGCCATGAATGACCTACTCGCCGCCGATGTCACCGTGCTCACACTCGGGCAATACCTGCGGCCCACACCACGGCACTTACCCGTCGTCGAATACATCCACCCCGATCGCTTTGCCGAATACAAACAAATCGCCCTCGAAAAAGGCTTCCGCCACGTAGCCAGCGGCCCACTCGTCCGCAGTTCCTACCACGCCGCCGATTTCCGCCCTGAGCTCGATATCCTCGAAGATGCCGAAAAACATGCACGCCCATTGGCTGGCCTCGATCTCCAACCCGAGCACCTCGCCATACCTCAGGCATCCAGCGAACTGCTCCGCAACAGCATTCTCTAAATCCTAGATCAATCCTGCTTCCCGATAGGAAAAATACGCCAATTTCCCCTCAGCAGGTCGGCCTATGATCACATGATCGATGAAGCGAATTTGCATCGTCTGGCTCGATTCATTCACCCGCCGCGTCACTTCCGTATCATTCAAACTCGGCGCAGGATCGCCCGCAGGGTGATTGTGCAGCAATAAAAACGCATAGGCATTTCGGCTAATCACTGGATGTAAAATCTCACGCACATTCGCCATCGTCTCATTCACTGAGCCAGAGCTCAGCTCTACCAGCGACTCCATCACCAACTTCGAGTTCAGCAACACCACAAACAACTTCTCCTTCGCCAAATGCTGCAACTGCGCCGCAAAGTGATCATAAATTTTCGTCGGATTATCCAACGGCACACCTTGCACCTGCTCGAGAGAAACCCTCCGCCCCAGCTCAAAAGCCGCAACCAATTGCGAGGCCTTACCCACGCCCAGACCATGAAACCTTTTCAACTCAGCCACATCCAGATGACCTAACATCCCCAGTGATCCATAGCGCTGAATCAATTCTCGCCCCACCTGGATGGCGCTCTTCCCCTTCACCCCCGTGCGCAAAAACAATGCCATCAACTCCTCATTCGAGAGCGCCTGCACACCCAGCCTCTGCATCTTTTCCCGTGGCCGATCTTGTGAGGAAAGATCGCGAATCATTGGTTCCATGTCGCACAGCTAACACATCGCGCTGCTCCGAGCAAGAGAGTATTTTGTGCTCAACGATTCCTAGCGATCACTGCGCACGATTTTACCTCGATTTGATCCATTACACATAGCAGATTCCGGCTGTCTTTGCCCGCCTCCATTCTCTGACAACTAGACCAATCGACAATGACTTTTTTCTCTCGCATTTCAACCCATTGTCGCCTACGCTTGCGGCGCGATGCCTAAGAGATTCCTCACCATCCTCCTTCTGCTGCTAATGCACAGCTCCAGCCTCGCTGATCATGTCATCGTTTCCGGTGGTCCCTCGCTCAACCGTTGGGAACACTTCCGCACTGCCCAAGACCAGCACGACAAGTGGTGGGCCAATTTCATCCGCAGCGGCACCATGCGCATGGATGAAATCCGCAAAGTCTATGGCGGCTCCGCCAAACTCGTCTGGATCGTCTACCGCCCCTCCTACGAAATGCGCGGTCGTGAAGACGGAAAAAACTACATCTCCATGATCCAACTCCAGGCCAGCAAACGCAAGGTCTCCCTCATCTGGATCAACTCAGGCCCCGATCTCATCCGCGCCCTCAACAACCTGCCACGCAGCTCCGTGCAGACCTTTGATTACTTCGGCCACTCGAACAAACACTGCTTCTGTCTCGACTACGGTGCCGAAATCATCGCCGTCTCCACCCAGTGGCTCCACGAGAGCGAACTCGAGCGCATCAATCCCTCCATCTTTGCCGACAAAGCCTACTGCAAATCCTGGGGCTGCCACACCGGCGAAAGCATGTCAGCACGCTGGAAAGCCGCCCTTGGAGTCCGTCTCGAAGGTGCTCGCGGCAAGACCAACTACCGCGCCCTTTCCCACGGAAAATTCCCCGCCGTCTCTGGTGGCTGGACCCGCTGAGCGAATCAGCAAACCATTCATCTTTCTACCACTATCGATTCATGACTTACGAAAACTTACTCGCCCTGTATCAGCTTCCCCTCTTCGATCTCATCGACCAATCCCGCGCCGTTCACAAAGAACATTGGTCCGCCGGTAAAGTGCAGCTCTGCACCCTTCTCTCCATCAAAACCGGCGGCTGCTCCGAGGATTGCTCCTATTGCGCCCAGTCAGCCCGCTACAAATCGGGAGTCGAGGCCGAGCGCCTGATGTCGAAGGAACTCGTCATGGAACGGGCCCTCCAAGCCCGCGCCACAGGCTCAACCCGCTTCTGCATGGGCGCCGCTTGGCGTGGCGTGCGCATGGGCACCCAGCGCTTTGAGCAAGTGCTCGATATCGTCGGCGATGTCGCCAAACTCGGCATGGAAGTCTGCGTCACCCTTGGCGAACTCGGCCCGGAAGAAGCTGCGGCGCTCAAGCAAGCAGGCGTCACCGCCTACAATCACAACGTCGATACCTCCCCCGAGCACTACCCAAACATCGTCACTACCCACACATTTGAGGATCGCTTGCGCACCATTCGCCACGCACAAGATGCTGGCATGTCCGTCTGCTGCGGTGGCATCCTCGGCCTTGGAGAGACCATCGAGGACCGCCTCAAAATGCTGGAGGTCATCTCCAACTTCAATCCTCAGCCTGAATCGATCCCAATCAATGCACTCATGCCGATGCCTGGCACCCCACTGGCCGAGAACTCCCAAGTCGATCCCCTCGATCTCGTGCGCATGATCGCCGTCACCCGCATCGCCGTGCCCAAGGCCAAGGTCCGGCTCTCCGCCGGTCGCACCATGCTCAGCGACGAAGCCCAGAGCCTGTGCTTCTTCGCCGGTGCCAACTCGATTTTCTACGGTGACAAACTCCTCACTGCCAAAAATCCAGCTGTCGAGAAAGACCGCAACCTCCTCGCCAAACTCGGCCTCGGTACGCAACTGCCCAATCCCGAAATGGCAGCACCCGCCTGCGACCCCACCCAAGAGTCAGCCCCAGCGTGCTGCACGACGACTACCGAATCCTCCTGCTGCGCTTAGTAAGACCACAATCGCTGATAAAAAAATGAGCCTAGGCAGCTTGCCTGTGCAGCAACCCAATCGCACCAATAAAACCACGCGGTTTCATCTCGAAATGCTTTAAGAAGAGATTTTACTTGGTCGCTCTCCTTGAATTCACGGTTACTGCGCCCCAGTGATGTAGTCGCGCCTAATGTTCCAGCTGTTTCAATCCGCGCCCCTCTTGCGAGGGGCGATGCGCAAGCGGTCTGGCATACGCCACACACAATATGTTTCAATCCGCGCCCCTCTTGCGAGGGGCGATGGCGTAATCATATTCGCTTGCTAGAATCGCGCAAGTATCTTTTGTTTCCGCGAATCTACCTATTTCACGAGAAAAAAATGTTATATCCCGGGTTCAGGATGTCACAGAGCTGGTAATAGCAGAGAAATCAAGCCGCGCGAACTTTCTCGTGTTTAAGCCATCACTTGGGGTTCGCGTTCACGACTTCTGCCACATGATAATGTTCACAAAATTAGAGGACCTTCAATGTTATACGTAGCTTTTGTTCCTTGGATTCAACCCGGAAGTGCA
>DBCO01000009.1 GCA_002293145.1 Akkermansiaceae bacterium UBA956
CGATTTCTCCGCCGGATTGATGAAATTTAACGATACAATCAGTATCGGTGCACAAGCGAAGTTTGTGAACAACCACATCGGTGACATGGGCGTAAATACCTTAACTACGACAGTCGCAGCGAGCAATACCACGGCGCTCACAGGCAACGGATTGAGCGACGCACGCACCAAAGGTTTTGCTCCGTATAGCTTGTCAGGAGCTGCGCAAAACGGCAGCACCGATGTCAACACCAATCCTATGTTCTCGAGCTACACCCGTAACGCGACGAACGTTCTGACCGCGCTCAACCCAGTTCCAGCTGCAGGCTCTCCGCTGCTCACTGGTGCCACGTCGGGTGGTGCTCCGGAAAGTGCCGAATTCCGCGGCGCCTTCGGTGAAGAAAACTGGGCTGATGGTTGGACCAAGATTAGCCAATCCGGCTTGCTTGTCAATCCACAGCCAGTCGGCGTAGCACCCTTCGCAGACGTGGACGGTGACGGCATCAGCGATACGCTCGAAGCTAGCACCGCGCTCACCGCGCTCGGCTTCAGCTCAAGCGTGAACAACGTCACCAATCATGGTGGTGTTGCGAGCACCAACTTGTTCGGCTCACTCTACACATCCACATCGATCCAGAGCCTTCGCGGCACGGGCTTGATGATTCAAGCCAGCGGCACCGGTCCTGTGACCTTGACACTGCCTCTGTTCAAGTCAACCGACATGATCAACTGGACAGCAGCCGGTAATGCTACCGCCACGACACCATTCGTTTCTGGCAAGCAGTTCTATCGCGTTGATCTCTCCAGCGGTGCTGTTAATCCATAAGTTCCCCCTAAAAACGAGAAACCAATAATCAAAGGGTCGCCGGCCCAGGCTGGCGGCCCTTCAATTTCAACCAATCAACATGACACAAATGACACGTGGAATTCAAATCAGTGCAACAATCTCGTTGCTCTTCACTCTAGCCCAGCCTGTTCTATCTCAGGAAGTAGCATCGCCACTAGAAACAACACGCGAAAACTTGCGCTTATGGTTGGAGACAAAACAAAAAGAACAGTTAGAGATCAACGACTGGAAGAACGACAAAGAAGTCTTGACGCTCTACAAAGAAGGTTTGCTTAAGGAAATTGATACCTACAAGCAACAGATTGCTGACGCTAAAGTTCTCGCCAGTGCCGCCGATCAAGAATCGACCAACAAGATTACGGCACGCGATCAATTCATCGCCGCTGAAAAATTGCTCAGCGAAGAATTGCGGAAACAAGAAGAACAGCTTGCCGCTCTCATTCCTTTACTGCCACCACCATTGCTCAAAGCAGCAAAGATTTCCGTTGGTGTTGAATCATTGAAAAAGAATTTACAACTTCCTCTAGACGCACAAGTCGATGATGTCGCCAAGCGTCTTGCGAACGTCACGGAATTGATGGCTGAGGCCGAAAAATTCCAACAAGGCGTGAACGTTCATCCAGAGCTTCACAAAAAATCGGATGGCAACGAATACAACATGCAAGTGGTCTATTTCGGCATGGCGATCGCCTACGCCGTGAATGAAGACAGCACGTTTGCCCTCGTTGGCACGCCGACTCCTACTGGCTGGACTTTTAAGGAATCGAACGACCTCGCTCCTGCCATCCAAAAACTCATCGTTACGGCCACGACCGAAAAAGATGTCTCATTCACTCCACTTCCTATCTCTCAATAACTCCACGATCATGAAATCATCTCTCAACCTATTACTCGTTCTTGCCTCCGCCTGTTCTCTGGTGCATGCGCAAAATGATTCTGTGGCGCAATCCAAAGCCAAGCTGGAGGAATCATCGAAAACTCTCATCGAGACACAAAAGGAACAAGCGGATCTTCGCCGACATCTTTATAAGGAAGTCAACGAACTCGATGATCAAGTGCTCACCATATCCAAAGAGCTTCGTCAATTGGAGCGCGATGAAGCACTGCGCACAACGAATGTGAAAAAACTCGATAAAGAAGTCGAGACGCGCAAAACACAGTATGCATATACCGTTGGTCTGCTGAATCAATATTCGAAAGCTCTTGTCACCCGCGTTCACCCCGCCGAGTTCCAAATCTATCGTGAGCCCATCGGTCAGATCGATCAAAGCGCCTTGAATTCAGCTAACGAGCCCGTGAAAGAAATGCAAGAACGACTCAAGGTTCTTACGCTCGGCATCAAACGCCTGGGTGAAATATCCGGTGGCTCGACATTCGAAGGCAAAGCATTGGGCTTTGCTGGTAAATCGCTCGATGGCACTTTCATGATCATGGGGCCTTCAGTATATTTTGCCGTCAAAAATGGATTGTCGGAGGGCATCTGCCCCGCGCAAGACACAGGCTCGAATTTCCCCGCCTTTGTTTCCATCAATGAGTCCGGTGGCAGCATCGCCAAAGCGATTCTTACACAGCAGGGCACACTTCCCTTCGACGGCACACTCGGCAAAGCCATTGTCGCGGAAATGAAACATCCAGGTGGACAGAACAAAGCTCTTGAGCACGTAATGCTCTTCGGCGACATTGCCAAAAACATGATGTTTGACGGCTGGATCGCCATCGCTATTTGCGTGGTAATGATTGCCATTGGCTGGACAGTTGCGGCTCGGAAAATCATTTACCTCAACAGTATCGAAAAAGGAAATCGTGACTTCCTGCGCGAGTGGAGCAAGGTTGCGAACGACCTAACAACTCTAGAGCGTAACAACGAAGAAATGAGCTCAGCAAAAATGTCGGAGACACCTGCGATGAAGCGCTCGCCGTTTTATGAAATCTATCACATTGGTTCAGAGGAAATTACCAATCGGATCGCTTCAACGAAAAAAGGTCACAAAGGCCTCTCGGGGCGCTCAATCCAAGCCGTGCGCGCGGCACTTGATTCCGGTCTTGTGCAATTACAGCACAAGCTTACAGATGGTCTGGTCTATCTCACGATTAGTATCGCAGGTGGCCCCTACGTTGGACTGTTAGGCACCGTTGTGGGCGTTATGATCACATTCGCCATTATTTCCAAAGAAGGCGAAGTGAACGTCAACGCGATTGCACCTGGTATTGCTTCCGCTCTCCTTGCAACTGTAGCAGGTCTGATCGTCGCGATTCCTGCGCTGTTTGTCTACTCCTACTTAAACAACCGTATCAAGAACATCACCTCTGAGGTGAAAGTTTTCATCGATGAGTTCGTAGCTAAGATGGCTGAGTTCTATCCACAAGTGAATGAAGCCTCTGCGCCGAAATTCTCTAACAACGACGATATTTAATCTTACACCGCCATGGCCTCAGCAGACGATAAAAGCTACGACGATATCAACGTCACCCCGATGGTGGACCTTTACCTAGTGCTCCTGCTGATCTTCATTGTGATGACGGCAGCAGGCGTAAAAGGCGTGAAGGTCGAACTTCCCAAAGCGGGCGGCAAAGCGGCAGCTGACATTGGTGCGCCGAAAATCCAAGCCATCACTATCGATTCGGAAGGTAAGATTACGTTGAACCTGACACCTGTTTCGTTAGAGGAATTGGAGTCGAAAATTTCTGGCATGGTTGTCACCACTCCCGATCTGCCCGTAGTGGTGCGCGGTGATAGCTCCACCCAATACCAGAAAATTATGGCGGTTGTCACTATGCTCGGTAAAAACGGCATCACGAAAATCGGTCTGGCAACGCAACCGAATAAGTAATACTTACATGCGACAATTCACATCAACACATCAAGATAAATCCCGTAAGGCCAAGTACCTCGTGTTCTTGCTTGGGCTTGTCTTGGTCGGCGGCGTGGTTTCGTATCTGATGAGCGGTTCAGGTGAGGAAGAAAAGCCTCCCGAGGAAGAATTTCAATTTGTTGAATTCACGCCGCCACCGCCACCACCTCCGCCGCCTGCCCCAGAAGAACCCGAACCGGAACCAGAGGATTTTGAGGAGCTGTTAGAGCCTGTAGAAATCCCCGAGGATGCGGAGCCAACCAACGATGAGCCGACGAATGATTTAGGTATCGACATCGGCGATCTCGCCGCAGGTGATGGGCCTGGTGGCTTCGTCATGGATATTCCTAGGTTCGGACGACGTGGGAAATTTTCCGATGATGAAGACGATCCTCTTGGTGCTGGGGACGCCGCAGAACCTCCCGTGCCAACACTAAAAACGCAACCGATCTATCCCAGTGCATTGTTGAAAAAAAGCATCGGTGGCAAGGTTCTCGTTACCGCTGTGGTGAATGTTTCTGGCCAAGTGGTGAAGGCGACCATCAAGCAATCCTCTGGCCAAAATGATCTCGATAAGGCCGCTGTGCAGGCTGTATTAAAATGGAAATTCAAACCCGGAAAAAAGAACGGCAAACCCGTGCAGGCAACCTGCCTGATCCCTTATACTTTTGAAGTGAAAAAAAATTGATATGAAACCAATGACTATTCTTACACGCTCACTAGCCGCGTCGTTATTATGCTGCTCCTTGTTACGCGCTGAATCCTACTTGGACGCCGTAAAGGAACAAGTTAGCCGCCCCGAATTTGCCAAAGAATTTGCGGGAAGCTATGGTATCTTGTCAGACGTAGAACCGGAAGTATCTGATGCAGAACAACTCCTTTTGACACGCCTACAAACGCTGTTTAGCGAATCGAAATTTAAGGACGCTGAAAACCTTCTTATCGCCTTTATCAAGGAAACCGAGAAGCCGACAGATCCGGAAAAAGCTCCGTCTGAAATCAGTCCTGCGATGATTTTTGTGCTCGGCAATCTGTATTTCCAGGCGGAGCGATATGATGAAGCTAAGCGTGCTTTTGAAGCTGCGATTAAACGTTTTCCTCGTTTCCGTCGTGCCTTCACCAATCTGGGCTACGTGCATCTAGCACAAAACAAGTTAGACGAAGCGCTGAAAGCTTTTCAAAAATCGGTGAATCTCGGTGAGAGTTCCTCTCGTGTCATGGGCATGCTTGGTTACTGCTATCTCGCCAAACAAAATCCCCTTGCCGCCGAAAATGCCTATCGACAAGCCTACCTCACTGATCCCGATGCACGGGACTGGAAAATGGGGCTTGCGCAATCATTGTTGGCACAAGATAAAAATGAAGAAGCCGCCAGTTTGTTCAGCGTGCTGATTCAAGAAAATCAACAAGACAAGCAATTGTGGATGCGTCAGACGGGAGCCTATCTTGCTATGGATCGCAAGGATGAGGCGATTCTCAATCTCGAAACACTGCGACTGATGGGATTGACTGATGAATCAAATCTGACGTTGTTAGGAAACCTGTATCTGGACCAAGAGCAACCAAAGTTGGCGCTTAGTGCTTACTCTGATGCACTAACTATGGCGAAATCGGTTAACGTCCCGCAATCACTCAAAGCAGCACGCATTCTCAATGACTATGGTTTTCCCGACGAAGCCGCTGAATTGATCAATAAAATTCGCGGAGCTACAAAAGACATTGCGCCGCCGGATCGTATCGCGATGGAACTGACCGATGTCAAAATTGCACGAGCACAAAACAATCTCGATCGCGTCGGCACGATTCTCAAAGAACTGCTCACCGATGCTCCCGCCAATGGTGAAGTGTTGTTAGAAACAGCCAAGCACTATGATCAATTGGCGCGCGATAAAGCCGACGAACAAGAACGTGCGAAGTTGAACAACGAAGCAAAAACGCATTACCTGTTGGCAATAGAAAACGAAATTACCGCTTATCCAGCGAATCTTGGTTACGGTCAGATGCTGGTGCGTGATGGTCGGACCGTCGATGCGCTACCCTACCTCGAAAAATCACTTTCATTGAAACAATCTGATTCATTGGAACAATATGTCAGTCGCGTGCGTCGTGCAGCTGATCGTGAAAAAGTGCGCAAAGATCGCGAAGAAGCGGAACGTGCCGAACAAGCTGAAGCCAACAAAAAATAATTTTTAACCATCTATCACCATATGAAATCTCTCTACCTTATTCCCACCCTCGGTTTATTGGTTCACTTACACGCGAATGAAGCCCTGGAAATCTTAGAAGGCAGAAAAGACGCTGCCGATGCAGTTGTCACGGTGGTACCTGATGATGCGGCCTTGATTCAAGGCGGCACTGCCAGCGCCGATGGCAAAGTCACCAAGCCCTTCATTCCTAGCGAACCGTCAGCATTTTCGAAAAAATCCCACGAGATTCTTGATCCGATTTGGTCAAAAACAACGATCATCAAGGAAGAGGAAAATCCCTATATCCAAGAACTCACCATGATCGGATTGTTCGAGGCCACTGGTGCTTGGGGGCAAGTGGAAACAACCACGGCAACAGCCACGGCTCCAACCGCCACGCAACGCAATCTCGATGATATCGCCATGCGTCGTGCTCAGCTGGGTGCGCGTATGAAAGCATTCTATCGCACCGAAGTCACAGGCGTTGTCGAAATGGCTGGCAACTCGCGCATGAATGGCATTCAGACGCTCAAAGCACGTACCGAAATTTATGAGAATACCGGCATTACGATTGGTAAATTCCGCCCACTAAGCACGCAGGAAAACGGCATGCCTGATGGCGAGTTGTTGACCAACGAGCGATCGCTCATGTCGAACATGATCGCGCCTGCTGATTCTCTTGGTGTGATGTTTGATGCAAAAAACAAAGACTGGAGCTACAACCTCGGTTGGTTTTCCGGCGACTACAGTAACATGATTCCTAACGTCAAAGACAACGGTCTCATCAACGCAGGCATGGCCTACGAGACCACCGGCAAGACCGAAACGGGAGTGCCTTTGCGCAGTCGTTGGTATCTCAATCTATTGCACAATCTCGATAAAGATGGCAGTGAAGTTTTGCCGCGTCATCCACATGGTTTTTCGGCCTATTACGATGACATCATATCGACTGGTTTCTCTGTCCAACAAGATCGCTTCGGCCTGCAAGGTGACTTTACACTCGCCCGCGGCGACAAAAATGCCTGGGGTTTCACTCTTACGCCGAGTTATTGGATCATGCCGAACACCATTCAATTGGTCGGTCGCTACCACTACGCCGACACCGATCAAATCAACGCTCTCAGTGGCGGCTACGGCACTTCCACCGATCCGTTTTTCTCTGGAAACGAAAGCGTCATCAATGGCGATGAGTATCACTCGTTCTACTTCGGCGCCAATGTTCATCTCTACGAAAATCGCATGATCATCAGCAACGGCATCGAATACTCGATCTTCAAGGATGAGCTCGATACTGGCGATGAAACCAAGAGTTTGCTATGGCAAAGCGGCGCACGCTTGAGTTTCTAACAAATTGTTAGATGATGGATCTTTTCCTCATCGATGCCATCGGCCCATTTTTTCGTGGGTTGAAAAAGAAGCGCATCAACTGGTCAAAGATCCCGTTTACTCATCTGAGCAGATCGTCAGAATCATGGCAGTGCATTCAGCAGGAAATGCACCGTTTCTGCCAGCAAGTCGCCGCGCTTGGCTATAATGCGGTGACGCTCGATGATGTCAGTCATGTGTTTGCTCATCCCTTGCACGAGCCGGAGATTGCGGAAAACATTTCCTTCTGGCGTGAACAATTTCGCGAGCTATTTGCCATCATTCGTTCTCATGGCTTGGCTGTGTATCTCACCGTCGATGCCGTGCCGATGACTGCGGCCATCGCTCACGAACTAGCGGGCGATGATGATGCAACGGAAACGTATTTTTGTCAGATGATCGAATCGACACTGCACGATTTCCCCGAGCTCGCCGGCATTGTGTTGCGCATCGGCGAGAGCGATGGCAAGGATGTGCGCGATCCATTGCGCTCACACTTGCATGTAAAAAATGCCGCACAGGCGAATCAATTGTTGCTACGCTTATTGCCGATTTTCGAAGGTGTAAATCGCACGCTCATTTTCCGCACGTGGACTGTGGGCGCTCACGGCATCGGTGATCTGATTTGGCACCGCGATACTCTGGAGCGAACCTTGCGCGATGTTGATAGCTCCCATTTGGTCGTCAGCATGAAACATGGCGAGAGTGATTTTTTCCGCTACCTTCCGCTCAATCAAGCATTTTTCCGCATCAAACAAAGGAAGTTGTTAGAGTTACAAGCACGTCGTGAATACGAAGGGGCAGGGGAATACCCATCGTTTATTGCCGCGGATTGTGCGCGATTTCGCGATGAGCTAGATGGCGTGGAAAACTTGGCGGGCATTTCGGTTTGGTGTCAGACAGGAGGCTGGCATCGCTTCCGACGTCGCGCGTTTTTGGAGGATGATCAGCGTGATCAATGGATCCGCCTCAACGTCCAGTTCGCGATCCGTATGTTTCGCAATCAATGGTCGGTAGATCAGTGTCTAACAGAAATTTGGGGAGAAGCCCTGTTGCCTGTGGCGAGGGAGTTTTTGCATCTCACTGATGAGGCGATCATGCACGTGCTTTACATCGAGAACGTAGCACAGCAAAAGCGATTCTTCCGCCGTGTGCGCATTCCGCCCTTGATCCATAGCTACTGGGACTCGCTCTACATTCATCCGCTGATGCGCACATTGCTGCGTGAGTGGGTCAGCGACCGCGCCGTGGCGATGGTGCAGTCCGCCCGATGTATCTCCCAGTTTCCGCGTTTGTTAGACTTGAGTCGGCAGTTGCAAGTTTGTGGTGATGATCTCGATCACATGCACGATTTATTTTCTCTCATGCATTTGGCGCGTCAATACTACCTTGCCGATGACCCTGCGCCATCACAGGATTGCATCGTTGATGCCAAAAAACTCTACAAAATCCGCTGGCCGAAAACCCAGCGAGAGCGCTATCGTATCAAAACGCAGTTCACGGCTACCGCGCCTTCCAGTCGAGCTTTTGCACTAGCATGTCGCATCTTTCTTCGTCAACAGCGTGGCTATCGTTGGATCGACCATCTCTTGATCCTACAGCCGCTGGCGGTCCTTTATCAAATATTGCGCAATCGCCATGCATCGTTGTTTCCTAAGGCCATGAACAAATTGGCGATGGGAGTAGACACGCTGTTCCGATAGATTATTCGTGACAGAAGATTTAAACGCTTAGGTAGACATTTTGCTACCATGAACATTTGGCAGTAAAAGATCGGCAGAAGCGGACTTTGATAATGCGGACTCAAGTCCGCGCTCCAATGAGGGACTAGGCGGATTTTTTGAGGCCCATGGCTACGCAGAGGAGTGCCCAGAATACTGCTAGGCCTGCGACCCAGACTGGTACTCCGAGGCGTTGGCTGAGGCTGAGTTTGATGGGTGCGGCACTGGCGGCTACTTCATTATTTTCGGCGGATGAAGCGGGTTTTTCCTTGTTTGGTGGCGGGATGAGGTCGGCCTGCGAGAGCATCGGTTTGCCGGCCTCGGTGCGCAAGGCTGCTACTTGGGCGGTTGTCACGGCGGAGGCTTTGTTGCCGAAGTTGTTGCGGATATAGGTAAGCACAGCGGCGATTTGCTCATCGGTCTGGAATGCATGAGGAGGCATTATTAGGTTATACTCGGTGCCTTTGACCGTGAGGGGGCCTTGGATGCCGCGCAGTTGGATGCGAATGAGGTTTTCAACGGGGCCAGTGACCCATTCGGCACCAGCAAGCGGGGGGCCGATGCCAGCGGCGCCAGCGCCGTCTGGTCCGTGGCAGGCTTGGCACAGGGCGTATTGAGTTTTGCCCAGGGCGAGCTGTTCGGCAGTGGGCTCAGCTGCTGTGTCGGCTGCGGTGGCGTCGCCTTCCGCAGTGACAGTGCTGTCAGCCGAGGGGCTGGAGTTGCTGGTGGCATGGACGAGGGCAGTCTCGGTTTTCTTGGTGGTGGGGTTCAGTTGGGATACGCTAATGTTTTCGATTTTTTTGGTCGATTTTTTGGCGGCGGCTGGTTTGGTCAAGGTTTTGAGCCAGGCGACGAGGTCGCGAGCTTCTTGGGGCTTGAGCAGGCCGGTCATCGGCGGCATGGCGGAGATCGGAGGAGACATTTGTTTGATGTCGGCGCGCTTCACGCGGGAGATGGTTTCACCGACGTCGATATCGATGTGATCGGGTTTCTCGGCAAGCATGATGCCCCCGATGGATTTGTCGTTCTTGAGGGTAACGGAGACGATCCCGAAGCCTGGGGCGACTTTGGCACCGGGGTTGATCATGGCTTCGAGAAGGTAGCGATTGTCGTGGAGCTGGCCTAGGCCGGCGAGGTTTGGCCCGGCTTCGCCACCAGCTTCATGGCCATCGCCCGCGCGGTGGCAGCGCATGCATTCGGCGGGGTGGGAGAGGTAGATTTGCTCGCCGCGTGCGGCGTTTCCTCCTTCGAGCGCGATGGCCCAAGCGGCGACGGGATCATCGGTGGGTAGAGATTTTTCCCATGTGCTCAGGGCGGCCTTGACGGAGGCTTCGGGGCGGGTCTTGGCAGCTTCGAGTAGCTCGATGGCGAAGGGCGCTATGCCTTTTTGTTGGGTGAGTTTGCTGAGTCCGGTGGTGATGAGTGCGGCAGCATCATCGCCAGGGATCTTGGCGAGTAGGCTCCAGGCACCTTGGGTGAGGGCGACGTCGGGTGAAGTGATGGCTTTGCTGAGGGCGGGGAGTGCGGCGGCGGGATTGCGGCTAGCGATGGCGCGCAGGGCCGCGAGGGCGAGGGTGGCGTCTTGGTCGGTTGCCCACTGGGCGAGCATGGCATCGGCATCAGCAGACTTGGCGGCGGCGTAGAGTTCTACAGCTTTGGCGCGGGCATCACCGGAGAGTTTGGTGTTTTCCACAAGGAGCTGGAGGTCAGCAGGGGCGAGTCCATCGAGGGTAAGTTGGTATTTTTCGACGAGACTGAGTGCCTGAGCGAGAGTGGCGCCACCAGCGCGAATGAGGCTGGGGAGCCCTTCGCTGA
Organism: Akkermansiaceae bacterium UBA956; assembly: GCA_002293145.1. Classification (GTDB taxonomy): domain Bacteria; phylum Verrucomicrobiota; class Verrucomicrobiia; order Verrucomicrobiales; family Akkermansiaceae; genus UBA956. The sequence continues at coordinate 10,766 of DBCO01000009.1, forward strand.
GGATGGGTTTGATTTCCTCGGCCTGGCGCTCGGGCAGAGGGGCCCAGAAGCCAATGGATTGATCGACGGGAAAGGGTTTGGGCCAGAGTGCGAGGAGGCGTATCGCTTCTTCGCGGACGGGATCGGCGAGGTTGGTGTCAGCGGCGGCGGCGAGCAGACGCTTGGCATTGGTTGGTCCGCCGATGCGGAAGGCGCTGTGAAGGAGGCGACGCCACATCATTTCGCTGCGCTTGACGCCATCACGCTGATCGAGCAGGGCGGCGACGTGTGGGCGGGATTTTTCGAGCATGAGGTCGTGGATGGCGCGGATGGCTTCATCGGAAACGCCGGGGTCTTCGTCTTCTACGTAATCGGCGAGTAGCTCGCTTTTGAGTCGGCGCAGGGCGACGACGGTAGCAAGACGGACGGAGGTATTGGGGTGATTGTTCAGCGCAAGGAAGCCATCTTCGTTCATTGTTTCTGCCAGAGCGTAAGCACCAGCATGGCGGAGGAAGGGATCTTTGTCGGCATTTTGTTCGATCATATCCATGAGCAGTGAGGGCATGATGAGAAGCTTGGCACGGGCTACGACAATGGCGGCGTAGAAGCGAACGCGGGGTGAATCATCGGCAAGGCGGTGGCTGATGGTGTCGTTGATCAGTTCGGTAGTAGGAACGTCCGCAAGGCATTTGAGGGCTTGGACGCGGATCTCGGCATCGGCATCCTTGAGCAGATCAGTGAGCAATTTAACTGCGATTTTGATTTGTGTGGTATCGGGAATGTTGGCAAACCCATCGGCCGAGGGACGTGCGGCGATGCCACGGCGGGCGACGATGCCAACGCCCCAGATGGAGTGCAGGCGTTCAAGTGGGTTTTTCGACTGGAGGCCTTGTTGGAGCAGGGCAAATCCTGCGGCGCTGCGGGTGAGCTCGATCTGGGAGCGAAGGCGAACGCGCATGTCGGGATGTGCAAGTAGGGCTTTCAGCTCAGCGGTGCTGAGCTTACCGAAGCCAGCGGCGTGCAATTTTGCCGTCTGTGCTGCTTCGGCGGCTTTGTAGGTGTTTTTTCCGGCATCGAGCGAGTAGATACGGCCGTTTTGGTGCGAGGTCCAGCCGCCCATGTAGTCGGCGACGACGAGCTTGCCGTCGTAGGAATACTCGACGTCAGTAGCGGCGACGCCCCAGTTGAATTCACGGGAGTCGACCAACTTCATACCAGCGCCCTCGGGGGCTACGGAAAACGAGTAAATGCCCGAGCCTGCAGAAGCACCACGGTAGTCGCAGATGAGAAAGCGCCCGACCTCGGATTCGAGGAACCCCGCACCTGGGTGGTAGGTGAGTCCGGAGGGGCCGCTGGTGAGATTGGCCATAGCGGGCACGATGAAGGCTGGCTGTTCGTCATTTTGTGGCTCCCACATGCGCTCGGCCATCCAGCGGTTGATGGGATGTTGATCGAGGCCGATTTGTTTGTAAAAGGTGTGCATGGCCTGGTGTTCCATCTGCCAGCCGCTATCGCCGCCGGGCACGATGTAAACGACGCGCGCTTTGTCGCCTTGGTCCGAGTTGTTATCGACACTGATGGCATTGCCTGCGGCATCGAAGGCGAGTTCTTTCGGGTTGCGCAGACCGGTATGGATGAGCTCAAAGTGGGAGCCATCCGGCTCGAAACGGAAGGCTGCACCTTCGTTCGGGTAGTGGTATTTTTTCCCTTCTTTGGTAGTAAAACTGAGAGCGCGGTCACCAATGGTGCCGTAGATCATGCCATCGGGCCCAAGAGCGAAGCCATTGAGGTCGTGTCCGCTCAAGGAAATGCGCACGCCGAAGCCGTCTTGGATGACGTTTTTCTGGTCGGCCACGCCATCGCCATTGTCATCGCGTAGCGCCCAAATTTTGGGTATGCTAGCAAGGTAAACTGTGCCCTCTAGTGCAAAAACGCCAGCGGCAGTGCCATCGAGCACATCGTTGAATCCATCGGCGAACACTTTGCTAGTTTCAAAAGATCCATCGCCATCTTTGTCTTGGAGCAAGCGCACGATCTCCGACTTCTCGGTGAGCTTGGCGATCGGTTTTTTCTCTTTCCATTTTTCATGGAGCTTGCGGCGATCATCGACGGTTTGTGCGGCGAGGTCATCGAGATACCAGAAAAGATTGTCACGGTCATCCTCGACGCCGAAGCGGAAACGATGAGTCTCGGAGAGGTAGATGTTGCCCTTTTCATCGAAACAGAGGGCGGTGGGCGAAGTGACTTTCTGGTTATTGTGATCGGCGATGATTTTTGCTGTGACTCCCTGGGGGATGGTGACGCCGGGAAGCACATCGGTGGCGACGAGGCCAGCGGTGTAGGGCTTGTTGCCCTTGGTGACGGGCGGAAATTTTTGGTTGGCGTAGTCGGTGAAAATGAAATGGTCCGCCGCGATCATACCCCATCCGCCTGTTTCGGCATCGATGATGCGTATTTTGGCTTTTTTGCCCTTGAGGCGAGCTACATCCCAGGTCACCGATTCACAACGCAGCGAATTTTTTCCTGTAGCCTCCATCTCGACCTTGCCATCGATGAGCAACTGCACGGCGGTTTTGCCGGGATGATTGCCACCGGCAATCAGGTATACGATGTAGGGCTCTTGGATGGTAAATTCCGCCGAAGTAAGCGAACCGAGTGCGGCATCGCCTTGATGCGCGGAGCAAGCTAATCCCTCGCCGGAGTAAGCAGTCAACTCGCCCGTAAGCCCAGTGGTGGTGCCTGGGATCGGTGCTTTTCCAAAAGCCGTACCTTCTTCGACCCAAGAGCCAAAGCCGTCTCCCTCGAATGCTTCAAAAACTTTCGTCTCCGCATGAAGCGGGACGATGCCGAGAGAAGAAAGGGTGATCAGTGAGCGCAATGAGAGTTTCATAATCTGATCAGAAAATAGGGCAAGAAACCGTGCTGGCAAGGGCAGATTCTTTCATGTCAGGAAAAAATATTGTTGCGGGCAGCCGAGGGCAGGCAGATCCCAGCATCCGCGTGGTTTTTTCTTTTCACTTAGGGATTTTCCGCTCATCGTGCCGCGCACAACATGACGACCGTTCTGGAATGCATCGATGCCGGCACACGCTACTTAGAAAAGCGCGGCGTGGAAGATGCCCGGCGCAACATGCAGATGCTGGTAGCGCATCGCTTGCAATGCACGCGCATGCAGTTGTATCTGCGCTTCGATGAACCACTCGACGAGTCAACGCTCGCACCCTTGCGCGAGGATTTGAAAAAACGCGGCGAACGCATTCCCTTGCAGCACATTCTCGGCATCGTTAGCTTTCATCAACACGATTTCAAAACTGATGCCCGTGCTCTGATTCCTCGACCCGAGACCGAAGAGCTCGTTGAGTTGTTGATCAAAAAATTCTCGCCCGCCCCACAACGAGTGCTGGATCTGGCCTGTGGCTCGGGAGTGATCGGCCTCAGCCTCGCCGCACAGTGGCCTGATGCAGAAGTGACCCTCGCCGATGTCAGTGCCGATGCCCTCGCTCTCGCTCAGGAAAATGCCGCCATGCTCGGACTGGATCGCGTTTCTTTGATAGAAAGCGACTTATTTTCACAGCTATGCGGACCTTACGATCTGATCGTCACGAACTTGCCCTACGTGCCCGCACGCGATCGCTCAACCTTGACGCCAGAGGTGTTGCAAGATCCTGCGCTTGCACTGTTTTCTGGCGAAGATGGGCTTGATCTGATCCGCCGCTTTGCGACTGAGGTCGGTACTTTTCTTGCTCCCGGAGGCATGATTGCGATGGAAATCGGCCATGATCAAGGCGATGAGACTGCCGCGCTGCTCTCCCAGCACGGACTCACCGAGGTGATCGTAGAGAAAGACATTTCCGGCATCGCACGTTTTCCCCTTGCTAAATCCTTATAATCACCAAACGCTACGGGTCAGGACCAATCCTGAATTTTTTTCCCCACACTCACACTCGATATGGACAAACTCATTGTACACGGCGGATCCGTTCTGCGTGGCAGCATCAATATTTCTGGATCAAAAAATGCATCCTTGCCGATCCTCGCTGCATCCTTGCTCGCGGATCAAGAAGTCATCATTCGCCGCGTGCCTGATGTCTCTGATACCAACTACATGGTGCAAATCATCAGCGCCCTCGGTGGTGAAATCGAGCGCAGCTCCGGCACCGTGCGCATTCTCAACAAATCCATCGTCGACACCGCTCCGTATGATCTCGTTCGCCGTATGCGCGCCTCGATCTGCGTGATGGGCCCACTGCTCGCTCGCACCGGTCGCGCAGTGGTTTCGCTGCCCGGTGGCTGCATCATCGGCGACCGTCCGGTGGATCTGCACTTGCGCGGACTGGAAGCGCTCGGTGCAACGACAGAGTTCGAGGGCGGAAATATCATCATCACGGCACCGAAGGGAGGTCTTCGCGGTGCGGAAATCAACTTGCGCGGCACCCACGGTCCGACCGTTCTCGGTACCGACAACGTCATGATGGCTGCGGTTTTTGCCGAAGGCACCACCGTGATCGAATCCGCTGCCGCAGAGCCTGAGGTCGAGGATCTTGCGAATTTCCTCAATGGATTGGGTGCGAAAATCCAAGGTGCGGGCACCCGTCGCATTACGATTCAAGGTGTTACCTCACTCGGCACTACGGAGCACACCGTCATCCCCGACCGCATCGAGGCTGGCACCTTCATGGCGGCAGCGGTTATTGCTGGTGAAGGCGTTACGCTCAATCGCGTCTGCCGCGAGCAAATGACTGCGATTACCAAAATCTTCGAAGAATGTGGCCACAAAGTCGTCTACAACACCGCAGGCGATAGCATGACGATCAACCGCGGTGAAAATCCCGTCGGTGCGGAAATCATCACCGCCCCGTATCCTGGTTACCCGACCGATATGCAGGCGCAAATGACCGCCGTCTTCGCGACCACGCCCGGCATTTCCGTCGTTAAAGACACCATCTTCCCGCAGCGTTTCATGCACTGTGCTGAAATGAAGCGCATGGGCGCCGACATCAACGTCGACAATGGCACCGCGATCATCAAAGGCGTGAAACAACTCTCCGCCGCCCCTGTGATGGCGAGTGATTTGCGCGCCTCTGCGGCTCTGGTGCTTGCAGGTCTTACCGCCAGAGGCGCCACCACCATTTCCCGCCTCTATCACATTGATCGCGGCTACGAGCATATTGATGAAAAACTTCTTCAACTCAATGCCAACGTTGAGCGCGTGAAGGAGTAGGGTTTGTTAGGTGGGCTTGGTATCAATCTGCCTTTCCGCACCAACGGTGCAACACTCTTGAGCTTAGGGAATCGCCCTAGGTGTCATTGCCCGCGAATGAATATCAGCCCTGAAAGGGCGTGACTCCTATATCTTCACCTTGGCACCAGACGCAGCCCACGGCAGATGCATCTTCCATTTCCCGATGTCAGAATCCGCAAGAAATTTCCATGCGAAAAATGCCCGAAACTTTCTGTATAATCATTTGCCGATTACCACAATGCTGCGGTGCGGTCCATCAGGCTTGAAGAGGGTAGTATAGAATTGGTGATATACGCACGATGATTCGCATGTTGCGCGATGCCATTTATGGGTGACAGACGATTTCCCATTCTCATCATTATTTTTCGTATATTTTGTCTGTTCCGTAGTTCCAATTTCTTAATCAGGGATGAATGGTGCGAGAATTTGTTTCTGCGGGGCTTTTTTATACAGCCCGTTGGACTGGGCTGCTATAGCGTTGCACCGTGGGTGCATTTGAGATGGATATCCCTTGCTCGTTGATGAGTTTTGTGGATTTGATTTTTCAAATCTCCTCGGCTTTCATCCAGCGGAAGGATACAATTTGGAATTTGCGACCAAAGTCGATGCGGGTGTTTTGCTTGGCGGGATTGAGGCCGGAGGGATCGGGATCGAGGGGATCGGGGAGGCGTTGGACGATCGCCTCACAGTAGGCCCGGGCGAGCACTTTGCCGCTGGCATCGGTGGCATCGCCGTAGGCGCGGATGCGGAATGTATCTGAGCGGGCGCTGAGTGTGGAGCCGATGACTTGCAAGACATCAGCCTGAGTCAGGTAGCCAGGAATGCCCCAGGCCATGCTATCGGGCTTGAGGGTTTGCTCAAGGCGGGTGGGATCCGCAATGTTGTCGGGATGGCGGTAGTTTGGCAGGCTGCTTTGGTTGTTGAGCGGGTGGGAGGAACGGAAGCTTTGGTTCAGGCCAGCGGCATCGATGGCAGCTTGCAGGGTGCCCGAGCGTCCGCTGTCGTCGTTGCGCAGGCGGCGATTGACGAAATCGGCGAGGGAGAGAAATGGGCCGCGTAGTTTGACTTGCTCGACGATGGCAACTGCGAGCTTATGAACCTCGTCTGCGCTAAGCATGCGTGAGCCGTCCCAGGCGTCTTGGTTGTTGCCGCTGGAGCTGGATTTCCACTCACCGCCGCGTGGGTTGAGGATGCGAGAAAAGCGAATGCCTTCGGGGCTTACTCCGAGGCCTTGGGTGGAGCGCAGCAATGCCTCCCAGGCTGCTACGGAGGTGGAGTTGACATTGAAGGCACCATCTAACAAAAGATGGCGCGCGGGGCGGTGGAGGTCCATCAAGTCATTCGCATTGATGTTGCCCCGTGAGGATGGCAGGAGCCGCAGGCGTCCATTGGGCAAGGGCTTGCGCAGCGGGTCGCTGAGAAATTGATCCTTATCGTAGCGCTGACCGGTGGAGAGAAAAAAGTCATCCCACATGCTATGATTGAGCTCGTAGGAGAGATCGTAAACGAGGTTGTCGGTATCGCAGAGGTCTTGGTAGATGGCGCGGCCTTGCATCGCCCAGGTATCGGGGCCACCACCAGAGCGCTCGGCATCGGCGGACCAGCCGATGTTGTTCCTATCAAATCCGCCGTAGCGTTTTTCACCGCTGGAGCTGAGGGGCGGAGCGGTGTGATCGAGGCCACTGTATTTTCCGCTAGCCACACGGGGATCGGCGAGGGAATTGCCAAAGGCGTAAGAAGGGTGCCAGACGAAGTCGGAGAATTTCGCGTGTTGGAGTTGGCCCAAGGAAACGAGGCCGACATCGGTGCGAGGCACATCGAAGAGGACGATGCGTTCTTTCCCTTCCATGGGGGTGCCGAAGGGATTGCCGTAGTACTTGCCGTTGCGGAAGACGGGCACTTGGTCGTTCCAGGAAACGGCTTGGTCGTAGAGATCGCGGGTGTAGATGCCGAAAAACCAGGGGCCACCGCCGGAGCCGCTGGTGGCGAGGGTGCCGCCGATATTGTCCCACGGGCTGCGGGTGGCGTAGGCGGCACGCGGGTTCCAGGTAGCGAGCGGGGCTTCTTCGAGAAAGCTGGTGTTGCGCAGGGGACCGGTGTTGTTGCGATTGGAGGCGTGCTCGCGGAACCAGCGCAGGCGCATGCCCTCGCGGCTGCGGATATCGGGTAGGATCGTCGGGCGGGGATTAGTAGTGGCAGTGCGTTCGACGTTTTGCCAAGTGCTGGTGCGTTGGGCGAGTCGGGGCTCGCGGCCACCGCCGTATTGCAAGGAGGTGGAGATGTAAGCGTATTGCGGGAGTCGATCAAACTCCGCAAAATTCACGCTGCTCTGCTGGCCCAATACTTTGGCAACGATGCGTTGGTCATCGGCTTGATTTTTGGCAACATTGACGAGCGGGTTGAATTGATAGCGGGTGGGGAAATAATCGACGTTTACGAAGGCACCGGCGGCATTGACCAATTGATTGCTGAGAAAAAAACAGCGGCTTACATCGGGGGCAGTGGTGCAGCTGAGGAGATTTGCTGCGATGTTTCGCTCATCGTATTCCTGCCCGCGGGCAGTGGAAAAGACGAGGCACTCGCCCGGTTCAAAGGTGGTGGCGGGAACGGTAAAATAGTTTGAGCCGACGTAGGCCTCTGTGTAGCCTGCAGATTGTTCGAAGCCCTCATTGGACGCGAAATTATTTCCGCGTCCATCATTACCCCAACTGCCGCCATATGTGAGAAGCCAACCATACCAATTGACGGTCTCGAGCAACTCGAAGCGGCCATTTCCTTGCATCATGACGATCAGTGCAGGCATGGTGACGCGGGCGTTGTAGGGATTCCACAGCACCACGCGGGGGTACATGTGGCGGCGGTATTGGTAAAGACCACCAGGCACGCTAGGGTTTGGGTAGTAGCTGTAGGTCCAGAGTGTGCTGGCCTCTACGATGACGGGTCCGACGCTGGAGACTTTATAATCCATGAGACTCGCGGGTTTGTAGTTGGTGGATGCTACGTCAACGGAGTAGTTGTTTTTGGGGCTTTGCTCGGGTAGCGGCGTGATGGCATCGAGGGTGGCATTGGTGGCAATCGATGTGCTGCGGGCAATCTTCGCCCACTCACGGAGCAAGCCGAATCGCGGCGCGGTTTTTTGGTGGCGCGCGGAGGACCAATCTTGGCCGAGTGCCGCAGCGGCGTCGGCATTTGCGGGACCAACCATGCGATCTGAGGAGGCGAGGCCCGGGCTAGTTGGCAGCGCGGGAAAGTCTGCGCTCGACTCGATGAAAGCGGTGAGGTCGCGTTTCAAACGTCCTTCTTGCACGTTGGCAAGGACACCCAGCGAGTGAGTGGTGGTGTGGTGAAAGTAGGAACCGACGGAGTTGCTACCGGTGGTGCCAGCTAGCGAGATTTGCTCTTGGGTGGCAATTTTTCCCTTCGCCTGCTCTTCGAGTTTCAGACCAGGGAGCGATGACGCCTGGGACTGCACCAAGGAAAAGTAGCCGCCGTTGCCCGGATCGGCGGGATTCGGCGCTGTGCCAGCGTAGGCATGAGGCGTGGCGATATTTGCCTTGATGCCCTCGTCGCCGATCCAATAGGCAAAACGGCCTTGCTGTGAGGGGGTATGGGAGATTTTCACCATGGGAGCACGTACGGCTTCCGAAGCTGGAGCATCCGGCTCTGTAGTACCGCGGTCAACGAGGGCAATGCTTTGATCATCGGGAAGCGAATCGGTGGGTTTATGCTTACGCTCGGTGTCATTGCCGCTCACCAACCAACTCTGCACCAAAGCCTGCCGATCCCATGAATTGTCTCGCGCATCACGGAGCCCACCATTGCTGTCATCGCGCGTCCAATATCGCGAGCTGTCTTCTTTTCGCGTGCTCCAAACGCCGGTCCAGTGCGGCTGTGCTACCGCGGCATCGAGCGATGCGGGCGCCGATACGCGTTGATCGGGGCCGAGTTGTTTTTGCAAATGACCCAGAGCCATCAGCAGCGCGAGCTTGGCATTGGCACGTGCGCGAGAAATATCATTCGACTGCGCAGCGCGTCTGAGCTCTATGCTCGATAACCCAAGCATGCCGACGGCGATCAACGCGATCAATACCATCAAGGTCACGCAGAGGATCAGCGTGAAGCCTTTGTGGTGTTTTCTTGCGCGCTGAGCTTGCATGGGGAAGTGGTGAACAACTCATTCATTGCATATACAATGCCAATATCAAGCTCAAAACGATATGGCAATCGCATTTTTGACGTTTGCAAACGCGCGAAAAAACCATCACGACTCATCCGAGAACCATTTTAGCCGAGAAAAAGTGCAAAAATCACAAAGTTATCCTGAGGGCGTCTGTTTTTTGTTAGTTGTCACGAACATCTGAATCGTTGTTTACCATTCTTACAAATATTACGCCTGCAACACAAGTCGATAGCGCGCCTTGCCAGCGCGCAGATGCTCGATGGCATCGTTCACATCGCTCATCGCGAAAGTCTCAGTCTGCGGAGCGATGTTGTGGCGTGCACAGAAATCTAACATATCACGCACCGTTGCTGGCGAACCTAAGGGCGAGCCAGAGATTTTTTTGCGACCACCGATCAACGAAAATGCCGCGACTTGTACCGGTTCCAGAACTGCGCCGACAAAATGCAAAGTGCCATCGGTAGCTAACAGATTGATATAGGCACTCCAGTCCAACGGCACGTTCACCGTTGAGAGAATGAAATCAAAACTCCCTGCGGCACGTTCCATCGCTGCGGTATCGCGCGAATTCAACACAGCCTGCGCACCGAGTTGTTTCGCCTCATCCGCCTTGCTATCACTGCTCGTGAAAGCCGTCACATGACAGCCCCATTTGTTGAGAAATTGCAACGCGAGATGGCCAAGACCACCAATCCCAATCACTCCTACGCGATCCGTCGGTTTGACCCCACAGTCGACAATCGGTGCAAAAACAGTGATGCCACCGCAAAACAACGGCCCAGCTTTGCTGGGGTCCACACCAGCGGGCAATGGGATCGCCCAACTCCAGTGCGCACGCACGCGGTCGGCAAAACCACCGTGTCGCCCGACAATCGTTTGTGAGCTGCTACCACAGAGCTGATGCCGACCCGACATGCAAGTCCGACAACTCATGCACGAGCCCGCAAACCAGCCAAGCCCCACTCGATCACCGACAGCGACGCCTTTCACCTGATCACCAGCAAGTTCGATCACGCCGATAACCTCATGACCTGCCACGAGCGGATACGCACTCATGCCCCACTCATTATCGATCATCGAAAGATCCGAATGACAAATCCCGCAAGATTCCACGCGAATCTGCACATCCTCTGACCCGAGCAAACCGGGATCAAAAGAAATCGGCTGCAATGCCTCATTCGCTTTAAGCGCCGCCCATCCGTGGAAAGTTTCTGCCATGCCAGATACATAATGCAGCTAGACCGTTATGCAACTGAGAAACAAACCGACTGCCACAATCAGCAGAGCTCATTTCGACCTAGCAAAAAAATCACCTAAACCGTAACGTGAGTTCACACATTTGCATGACGCCACCGGTGTGCCTTTCGCCCCCTGCGCCTTCTCTTTCCCGCTTGTCAAAATCCCTCACACGAGCTTGCATGGGGCATGGCCATTCATTCGTTTTTGGATCACACTCCCAGCGTTCACGAAAGTTGTTACATCGCGCCGTCAGCCGATGTCATTGGTCGCGTCACCTTGCACGAGGAAAGCAGTGTATGGTTTCATGCAACATTGCGCGGTGACATCAATGAAATCGTCGTCGGCCCGCGATCGAATGTGCAGGACAATGTCGTCATTCACCTTGCCGATGACTATGGCTGCTACATAGGAGAATTGGTCACCGTGGGTCACTCAGCCATTCTCCATGCCTGCACCGTCAAAGACGAAGTGCTCATCGGCATGGGCGCGATTGTGCTCGATGGTGCAGTGATTGGTGAACGCTCGATCATCGGCGCAGGCGCGCTGGTTACCGGCGGCACGATCATTCCACCAGGTTCTTTAGTGTTAGGCTCACCCGCAAAAGTCGTCAAGACCTTGTCCCTCGAAGAACAAGCCAAAATCCGACTCTGGGCCGACAAATACGTCAAAGGCTCTCGAATGTATCGGGGTATATAATTATTTGTTAGACTGTTAGATATAAGAATAAAAGAAACTTGTTTATTTGTCTATTCTGTCACTTTTCCATCATTTCGGCACGCTGGATCAATGCCTTGGCTGCTTCTGCATTTTTGTTTTGTTGCTGCCACCAGCTCGCGAGCAAGCGCATGGCGGCGGCGCTATCCTTTTTCTGGTCGGGCGGGTAGAGCTTGATCGCCTGTCGAAGCGAACTCTCTGCGCGCTCCGCTTTGCCTGCATTCCAGTAGGCCTCAGCACTGCCGAGTAAGTAGAGTGGCTCCGTGATCGGTTCTGTGGAAAGTTTTGCTGCTGCTTCAAATAGCGCAAACGCTGTTTTTTGTGTCTCTGGATCGCGTTGGCTAGCAATCGCATACAGATATGCTAGGCCGACGTCCTTCGGGTGATGAAACACCGCTTTTTCTAACAAAAGTCGCGCACGCCGAGCCTCGTTTGCCTCAATCCATGCTTGCCCCAGTTGGCGAAATTCATCGATCTCACCGCCGCGGGTCTTGAGCAACTCAGCGCGATGATGCCGCGCGGCTTCGATTTTTTCTTGGTTGGTGTAAAGCTTCGCAAGCGCTTGATGCGCGAGATACTGCGAAGGCGCAATATCTAACACATCGAGTAAGGTTTTTTCACCTTGCTCCGATCGCTTGTTGGAGATTTGCAAGATGCCAAGGCGCACGCGCAAATCAAGCGACGAAGCTGCCGCCTTGGTATGAACTTCGAGAATGCTGATGGCTTCGTCTAGGCGATTGGTGCCGCGAAAATGTTCGGACGCTGCGCGTGCGAGAATGGGGTCACGAGGCGATTGCTCCATGCGATTGCGATACATGGTGTCGAGCTGCGAGCGATTTTTTTCATCATCGATGTCATGCAGTGTGAGCGAAAATTTCGCAGCCACCGCAGGGTCAGCTTGGGGGAGTTTCATGTATGCGTCATACAAGGCTTGGGATTTTTCACGTTTTCCTTGTTGCTCATACAGACGAAGTAAGCGCTCTAACAACTCAGGTTGCGCTTGGTGCATCGGCAACATGCCTTCTAGAGCTTCCACGGCGAGTCTAAGCGCGAAATCATCATCCTTGCTTTGACTGCGCAAAAAGTCCGCGTAGAGAAATTGTGTATTGAGCGAATCGGGATGCGCCTTGGCGAGCTCGCGGTAGAGCGTTGACGCCGACTTCACATCACCAGCTTCCAAAGCACGACTGGCACTGCGACTTACCAAAAAACCTGCCGTAGGATGAGCTATGCGTGCGGCCTCTTCATGTGAAATTCGTTGTGCATCATCGTTTCGCACCGCGGACAACACAGCCTTAGCGTATTCGCGCCGTGCATGCGCTAGATCCTCCGCACCGACAACCACAAAGGTCATGGCATACAAGATTCCGACGGTGATTCGTCCGCAGTGCATATTCATATCATACTACCGTCATACCTACTGACAAGAAAAAGACAAAACACACTTCACTTCAACAAAGCCCGTTGATCGATGGTGCAGCTTTCATCGTGTTCGTCAGGTTGGCCGACTTCGTCAACGGGATGAGTGAAAAGATAACGCCAGACGTTCTCGTGTACGTAAGCACCCTTTTTGTCTTTCACTGCGGCACCGCCGGGAACGGAAGCGCTATGAGCACGGCCGGGATTGTTACCGACATTTGCCGAGGTGATCAATCGACGACTGTGACCGTAGGGCGATTTTGCTTGGTCCACATCGGTCACTGCGCCAAACTTTGCCAAGCCTAGCTGCTCCCATGAGCGGCAATAGTGATCGTTTTCCCAGCCATCATCGAGCGTGTGCGTGAAGCCGAAATAGCAGTTCTCGGGTGTCGCGGACGGGAGTTTTTGCCAAACTTCATACTGATCGCGTGGTCCGGAAAACATCACTACGCGGGAGACTTTTTGGTATTTCGCAAAACGTGCAGCAGTCGTCGATCCGTGCGATGCACCAGATACGATCACCCGATCCCAGCGCAGGCTTTTACGATCGGGCGAGAGGAAGCCATCCCAGCGCGCTTGCGGATTTTTTTTATCGAGCCATTTCACAAATTGCAAAGCGCGCTCCATCATGCCATCAGGCTCTGGGATGTCTACCGCGTTGCTAAAATCCTTACCCGTGGCAGATTCCAAGCGGACCTTCGACAAAAACAGATCATCTTCCGGCGGCTTGTTGCCATACAATTTGCCAAACCAGCCATTGGCGTAGTGCACCTGAATCGAGTGAAATCCATAGCTGGAAAGTTTGTCAAACAGCGCGCCATTGTGCCCCATCAACCAAATCACCAACTTGCCTTGCGGTGCGACCCGAGTATCCACAGCAGCAAATTGCAGATCCGCTGGTTTGCCTCCTTTCTCGAAAACAAAATCGATTTCAGGATGAGCCTTCGCCCGTGAGTCAATTTCACTGGCCCGCGCCTGGAATTTATAGTGCTGCGGTGAAGGATCGCGATAGACCGACTGCTGAGCCGATGCAAACGAGGTGATGGCGAACATCACTGAAAAGATGCGTATCATGAACGAAATACCTGTCAAATCATCGGATACTTTCAAGAAGAATGTTTGCGAGTAGTTTTGAACAATCATCACGATCTTCAAGGCAACCGCAGAATCTGCTCGCTGACTCGCTCGGCAATGGGCTTTTTATCGGGCGGATGTACGTCAGGGCTGTTATAACCAAGATCAGTCGTACGAATCAAATGCACCTCTGACATGGACGCGGCAACCATGGCTTGTGATTGGCGATACATGGGCCAATTGGCGCGGAGTGGATCGGTTCCTCCAATGCGTGGGAGTTCGATGAGAAAAAACGGCAACCGGGGTTGTTGCCAGAGCTCACGCCAACCACGAATCAGGTCCATCATCAGCTTTGCGTTGCCATCTTTGTCCGGTATTTCCGCATTAGTTTCTCCTTGATACCAAACAACGCCACGAAGTGGAATCGAACCTAACGAATGTTGCATCGACGAAAAAAGAAATCCTGGCTGAAACGGATGATGCGCTTGGCGATGTTCTCCGAGATTTTTGAGTGCACGTGAACGAGCCCATGGACTGATGCGAGGCGAGTCAAGCCAATCGGGCAACAAGGATCGGTATGCTTGATCGCTCTTGAGAATGGTTTCAGGAATCCAAGCCTCTGTTCCGCAGCCACCGATGGCATTTTCGATCAGTGCGAGTGGCACCTCTGGCTCATTATGATGCAAAGAAATGATCGTCCACCATGCAATGGCCGAGCAGGAAGCAAGCGCATCACGCGTTACGATTTGCCAAGAGCCTGCGAAAAATTTCGAAGCCTGCAAGCGCTGGAGTGTGGCAGCGTCATAGGATTGATCATTGGTCGAGACACCTTGATGATGAAGCAAGCGGATCTCGGGAATGGGCGTGAAACGATCCAGCTCCTCGCGACCACCGACTGCTTTTGCGAGAGGAAAATCCATGTTCGACTGCCCTGAAAACAACCAAACATCGCCGACAACCACATCATGCATGATTACTTTTTTTTCACCGCTTCGCACGATCAGATCTTGCCCCGTGCGTGATGTTTTCATCGCCGGCAAGGTCACTCGCCAACGGCCGTGAGAATCTGCTTTGGCGTCCCATGATCGTCCTTGCCACAACACTTCAATCAATTGAGAGGCATCTGCTGATCCGCTGATCACCACCGGTAATTCGCGCTGCAAGACCATGTGATCGCCAAAAACTGGATCACATTCGAACGCCGAGCATGAAGCTGATGCGAACAAACCGAGAGCAAAAATGGGGATGAATTTTTTCATGGTGCAGATCGTAGCTCGTCCGTATAGCGAAGGCCCTTGGTGTTTTCGATGGGCAAAAAGGTCGATGACCATTTCCAGCCTTTGCTGTGTTTGGGCACTTTGAGAAGGATTTGATTCCAGCCTTTTTTGAGGGCAATTTTTTGAGGCGGACGCATCTGGTAATCTTCGTCGGTGAATGGTGTTTCGTTGTCTTTTTTGTCGGTGATTTTCCATTTCGGCGGGGCGATTTTTTCGCCGTTGATTTTGATCCATGGAAGTGAACTGTGCCATTCACCAGGTGTGGCTTGTTCGTTGCCGCGACGATCGGATCGCGAGGAATGGTGGAAGCCGATGAATGCTTTTATGGTGCGGGCATCGGGCGACCAAATGTTGGTCAGCGCGTAGCAGGTGCCGTGGCTTTCTTTGATGAGACCTCCAAAGCCGAAAAAGTGCGTGTAGTATAAAGTCGCCGCGCCGAAGGTATCGGGCAGCCAAGTGTAGGTTTTGCCATCGAATTGATAGCTTTCTTGGATCGATTGCTCGACGGGAAATGTTTTCGTTAGGTCATCGTTGTGTGGAAACGGACCGATGATTTTCCAACGCAGTTGCGTTTGCGGATAGACGGGAAAATTTTCGTTGGTGAAGAATCGTTGTTTTTGCGACATGAGCCGTTCTTCGAACGCGACGCAATGCGCGAATTCGGCGGTGCCAACGGTGGGAAGATTGGCGGCGTAGCGTTCGCCGTGATTGTTTTTCACGCCTGTCCAAACCGATTCGGAATAGGCGAGCATGGCGGGGTAGACGGCGTTGTGCTTGATTTGATCGCGTTCGTTTTCGATGCGGATATCGGGCCATGAGCAGAGCACGCCGCCGAGTGCACGGTCGTTGCCAAAGGGAATATTGCAGGACGCGCGATGAAGAAACGTGAAGACCGTTTCGTGCGGATCCATGTGGTTGATGTAAGTAGAGCGACTATCGAGATATGGATTTTTTGCGAGAGGTGGCGTGCGTGCCCAGAGTTGGGTGATTTTTTCCTGATCTTTCGGATCGTTGAGTCCCTTGTGCCAGCCGATGACCTTGCGCCCGAGACTGCGGACATGGGCGGACATTTCGGCGACATAGGTGCCATTGACTTTTTCGGCGGCATGGCGGACTTCATCGGTGCCGATGTGGATGTAGGGCATGTCTTCGGCGGGTGCCAGTGAGGCCAACTCGGTGAGCAGTTCTTTGACAATCTTGCGGCTCTCGGGGGCATTCATCGAGTTGATGTCAAGGGCTTTGCGCAGTGCCTCACTGTGGCCAGGAATGTCCATTTCGGGAATCATCATGATGCCACGTTGTTTGCAGAAATCTAACAGATCGACAAAATCGGCTTGGGTATAAAATTTTCCGGATTGTCGAGACATCGAAGTTGCCGCAGTCACTTGTGGATGAATTTTGCTTTCCAATCGCCAGCCCGGATTGTCGGTGAAGTGAAAATGAAAGGCGTTGTATTTGTAGCGAGCCATGATCTCGATTTGCTCTTTGATCAATGCGGGTGTTTGGTAATTGCGTCCTGTATCAAGCATGAAGCCACGGATCGGAAAGGCCGGCCAGTCGTTGATCGTGCAGCATGGCAACAAACCGTTGTTTGCAAGTTGGCGAATGGTTTCGCTGCCGTAGAGTAGGCCTTGGGTATCGGCGGCCTGCAGTTCGATTTTTTGTGTGGTGATGCGGAGTTGATAGGCGCCAGCAAAGCCGTGGGGATTTTTCACGTCACCGATCCTGCAGACGAACGATGCTTGGGCGGCGGGTGCAGATTGTAAGGTGACGCCGAGGTCACGAAAGATCGCAGCGATGCGTTTCGCGGGTGCTGTGGGAGCATGAGCGCTGAGATTTTTCCCGAGGGGAAACGTGCCCGCTTGTTGTTGCATTTCCGCGGGCGCAGGCAAAAGTTCAATAGCCTGCGCTTGCAGTGTGAGAATCAGCAGGAGAATGGCGCGAAGAAGCATGCAGCATGCTAGCCGAAAAGGGAGAACTTGTGTGATGAAATTTTACTGGTAGGTCGAGAAGACCAGTGATTGGCGGTGGAGAATTGATCAGGCATGATTATGGTTGCTTTGCCTGCCCATGAAGTTTTTCCTCATCTCTACGATTGCTCTGATGTCCTTGTTGCCTGCGGCGCACGTTGATTTGTATGTGCTGACAGGGCAATCGAACTCGCTCGGAACCACGGCCGGTGGGGAAGCCGATGTCTCGCATGGGGTCGATCCAGCGGATGCACAAGTCAAATTTTTCTGGAGCAATCGTGCCACATCGTCGGTGGTGATTGGCGATAGTGGTGGAGGTTTTAGCACCCTGCAATCGCAGCAGGGTGGCTACTATAGTGGTAGTACTACGCATTGGGGGCCCGAAGTCGGATTTGCGCGAAGTTTGTTTCGGGCGGGAGTCAGAAATTTCGGCATCATCAAGGCATCGCGTGGCGGTGGTGGAAATTCGTATTGGCTGAAGGATGGGAGCGACGATCACATGTATGACCATATTGTCGCAACCGTGCAAGCAGCTGCCGCGAATCTCACGAGCCAAGGCCACACCTTTACCATCAAGGGATTTCTCTATCTGCAAGGCGAAAGTGATAGTGCGGCGGAAGCGAGTGTCGCGGGGGCGCGATTGAAAACCTTGGTGGACAATTTGCGTGTCGATTTGCCGAATGCGAATGCGATGCATTGTGTTTGTGCGGGCATTGCGGCAACAGGAGCGACGCGTGATGTGGTGCGGGCGCAACATGAAGCTATTGCGGCGGCGACTGCTTATATTGATTATGTGAGCACGACTGACCTGCAGCCATTTCTCTATGACAATCTGCATTTCAATAAGGCGGCGAAAATCACTGTCGGGGAAAGATTTGCGCAATCGTTTTTCACGGCGTCGGTGGCGGCGCGGCAGTATGGAAAACTGGCATGCATTGGTGATTCGATCACGCAAGGCGGAAACGGTAGGCCGGGATTTCGTTATGAGCTGTTCAAGCATTTGGCGGATCGACAAGTGCCACAGCATGCAACGAATGGCTATCTCTTCACGGGTTCGGTGATGGGGGCTTATCAATCGAATGCTGGCACGACGCCAGATGTGAATGGGCAAGTTTTTTCGAATGTTCATGAAGGGCATTACGGTTGGAGAGCCTCGTGGATCAATGGTCGCATCGCGCTACCGTCCGATCGTCGATCTGCGAATCGCGGGGAAGGGACCTTGCTCAACTGGACCAATCAAGCGAGCTCACAGCAATATGCGATCAGCAATCCGATCAGCACAGTGGCTTATCCCGATCCTGCGGCATCGGGCACGGGAAATACGGGGGCGACGTATGTGCCGGATACGGTGTGTTTGATGATCGGCGTGAATGATTTAGGCGACAACAACAATGCCGCTACGCAAGTGCGTGATGATCTTTCCGCGATCATTGATCAACTGCGTGCGGCGAATCCGTCCGTGCGCATCCATTTGTGCGAGATCTTGCCGACCAATCAAACAGTAGCAATGGCGACCGCGATTCAGACGCTGAATGGCTTGCTACCTGCTGTAGTAACGGCCAAAAATGCGGCATCATCCACATCGCCGGTGTGGTTGGTGCCGGTGCACGCAGGATTTGATGCCGCAACGATGACCTATGACAATGTGCACCCGAATGCCATCGGCGAAGCACATGTTGGCCTGCGTGTGGCGGCTTCCTTGGGACTAACAGAAACGCCCTTGAACAATGTTGTTTCTTCATCAGTGGTCTGTGATGCTCTGCCTTCTTCTTCGTTTGCAAAAATTTACCAAGGCAATGCAATCTGGGGTGGCACGAGTTATGCGAATGCATGGTTTGAAAG
The DNA here is from genome assembly GCA_002293145.1 of Akkermansiaceae bacterium UBA956. Lineage (GTDB taxonomy): Bacteria > Verrucomicrobiota > Verrucomicrobiia > Verrucomicrobiales > Akkermansiaceae > UBA956. The sequence continues at coordinate 29,702 of DBCO01000009.1, forward strand.
TGGTGCACTCACCGAATCGATCGTCAATGGCGATGATTTACGTGTGACATCGGGCACCGTTGGCGCTTCTTGGTTCGAGGGCACAAGCACGGGTTGGGCTGCAGGAGTAGCGGGATCATGGACGGCTGAAGTGCGGATGAAATGCAACGCCAACGCCAATGGTTTTGTGTTGTGGTTTGGCACGGGCACGAAACGCATCATCATCGAGGTCATGGGCAATGCGACACGTGACAATGGCGCGAATACGTTTAACGTCGCGCACAACAATCTCGATGGGCAGTTTCACACCTTTCGCGTGCTGCATGATGCGGTGAATGCGAAGTATCATGTCTTTCGAGATAGCATTCGTCTCACGCCCATTGCCGGAGTTACCTACGATGCCACGGCCAGTGACAATCGATTGATTTTCGGTGATTTTACCTCCGGCACTTTTGGCAATAGCTTTGATGTAGAAATCGATTCGATCCGCTACACCACGGGCGCTGCCTTTTTGCCTGTGGATGCCGACATCGATGCCGATGGCTTAAGCGATGCGTGGGAGTGGAAATGGTATGCTTCGTTCACCGCTGCGATTCCGGCAGGCGATGATGATGGCGATGGATTTTCCAACTTGCAGGAACAAACCGATGCCTCTGATCCGTGGAATCCGAACTCGAATGGACCTCAGCCGCCTTCAGCAGGAGTCGAGAAAACATCACAAACAATTCCACGCTTCGGCAGGCATACGTTGTTGCGATTGGCGATTCATAATCCAACAGCAAACCCTGTCACGCTGAATTCGGTGACGGTGCAATTTGACAACGCTTCCGAAGCTCATCTGAGCAAAGCATTTCTGCTAGATTCGGGCGTAACGGCACAGGTGGAAAATGCTCCGATGCTATCGCAAATCAACGAGCCGAGTGCCACATGGAACGTCAGCACCAATCTCAGCATCGCACCAGGATGGCGTTACTTATGGATCGTGATCGAGCCCGAGCGTTATGCTCCGTTAGGTTCTCAAATCGATGCACAGATCAGCCAGATCAACATTGCCTTGCAGTCGATCATTCCTGATCCTTTTGATCCTGCAGGGCAACTGACCTTAGGTCTGGTGCCGATGTTTTCCGATGTGGTACGCAGTGGCGATTTGGGGATTCACACCTTTCGCATTCCCGGTATCGTGACTGATAAGCATGGCACCTTGCATGCGGTGTATGATCATCGCTATAATGACTCGGGAGATTTGCCGGGCAACATTGACGTCGGATACTCGCGCAGTAGCGATGGCGGAGTGACGTGGAGTTCATCGCAAGTCATTCTTGACTACGATGCCTCTGTTTCAGGTTCGAGCGGCAATGGCGTGGGCGACCCTTCGATCTTATACGATCACGTCACCGACACTCTATGGACTGCGGCACTTTGGTCGCAGGGCAATCGTGCCTACAATGGCTCGGGGCCGGGACTTTTGCCATCGGAGACCGCGCAGTATGTTCTCACCAAAAGCACGAACGGCGGCGTGACATGGAGCTCACCGATCAACATCACCAGCCAAGTCAAAGATCCAGCCTGGCGCTTGTTGTTTTGTGGACCTGGTCACGGCATTACCATGCGCGATGGCACCTTGGTCTTTCCTTCGCAGATGCGTCGTGAGACCGATGGACTGGTGCGCATGTGTTTTGTCTTTTCGCGAAATCAAGGAACGACGTGGCAATTCGGCAGTGTAATCCCCGATACTTCACCGCAGACGAACGAAAATGAATTGCTCGAACTGGATGACGGACGCTTGCTTTTTTCTGGCCGCACACCTGGGGGATCGAATGGTCAACGGGCATGGTCACACTACACACCCGGCGGAGTTGATCCGCTGAAGAATGGCGCATGGTCGACGATCTATCGTTTGCCCGCGGTGCCCGATCCCGTTTGCCAGGCCTCGGTGATTCAGTGGAAAAGCACGCATGCTGGCCATCCGCGTGAGTGTCTTCTTTTTTCCAATCCAGCGGGTGGAGGTCGCACGGGTGGCACCATTCGACTCAGTCAAGATGGTGGATTGACTTGGCCGCACTCGCGCCTTCTCTATGCTGGTAGCTATGCATATTCGTGTCTCACCATTCTCGATGACGGCTCGATTGGCGTCTTTTTCGAACGCGATGATTATACGAAAATTACCTTCGCCCGCGTCGAAGAAGGCTGGTTGCTGAATCACGATCTCGACAGCGATGGTGATCAAATGCCCGATGCGTGGGAAACTTTGCATGGCCTCAATGCCTTATCGGCCACAGATGGCGCAAGCGACGCAGACGGCGACGGAGCAAGCAATCGCGAGGAATTTCACGCGGGCACTGATCCAAGCAATGTCGCATCGCGCCTGCGCGTCACGGGTTTTTCTCCCTTCGCTTCACCACCGCAATTGAGCTTCGCGAGCGTGCCACAACGGCGTTACCGCATCGAACAATCGGAAAATCTCCAGCAGTGGTTTGCACTCGGTACTATCACGGCGGATCAAGCGCTGATGAACGTCGAGATTCCCGAAGCGACCTTACCCAGAAACTTTTTCCGCGTTCGCAGCGAACCGTAAACTGGTATAGCAAGCAAACTACCAAATGCTGATTGCGGAACCACTCGATCGCGTTCATTTTGCTCAGTGAGCCAGCTTCACATCTTCCCTCGTATCCTATGAAACCAAAGACCAATTTTTCTTATGCCACCACGCTGGTTGCATTTGCCACACTTGTCACCTCGTCGTATGCGGTCGATCGAATCAAGCAAAACAATACCACGGCCCTCAATCTGAGCGGTAGTTGGGATACACTTCCGACTTCATCAGATGTGGCAGTTTTCGATAGCACATATGCCACAGTTGGTGCTCTTAATAGCGGTGCATTACTCACATGGCAAGGTGTTCGCGTAACTTCACCAGGAGGAATCGTCACGATCAACAACAGCTCGAGTGGACAAGAGATTGCTCTTGGTTCTGCGGGGATTGACATGTCGGCAGCCACAATAAGTATGAACATTCAGCGCTTGCGTGTCGATGCGAGTCAAACCTGGAATATTGCCAGTGGCCAAACGTTCAACCTCGGCAATTCAGCCACAGTAAGAGCTGGAGTGCTATCCCTCGGTAGCGGCGGGCCGTTTACCATGACCAAAACTGGCACTGGCTCGGCGCAATTGAACACCTCTAACACGGCCATCGGCAATGTAAATTGGGACATTCAAAGTGGCGTCGTTCGAGCTATCTGGAATGGGTCTGCCGCATGGGGTACTGGCACGATCACTCTTGGCGGTGGGGGCATTGCAACAGGAACGTCTTTTAGTGGTTCTGTCGGCAATTGGACATGGAATAATGCAATCACACTCACTAACGCAACAACGTCCTTCATCGATAATCAAAACATTGCTGGTGCTGACCGCTGGTTGAAGCTAGATAGTGTGATCTCTGGCTCAGGAAATCTCGAGTTTCGTGACACTGGCACAGGTTTTACCAATCTTGATGCAGGATTCATCATAACAGGGACAAATACCAACACGGGTTCTGTCACAATCGCAACAGGAGCAGAAGTGCGAGTTGGTGGTGGGAATGCAGGTGTGCTTGATGATGTTGCAGGCAACAATGGTAAATTAGCCGCGGACTCTGCTGCAGTTACCAACAACGGAACTCTAACTTTCGCGCGTCTCGATTCTCATACGATGGCCAACGCGATATCAGGAACGGGGAATGTCCGAGTAGGCATGGTCAATCTACTTGGTGGATCATCCACCTCCACACAAGTTGTGACTTTGTCGGGCAATAGCTCTTACTCAGGTGTGACAACTCTGAACAATGGAACACTCTCTGTATCAAGCCTGGCGAATGGAGGAGCAAACAGCAACATTGGAGCATCGACGAATGCGGCAAGCAATTTGATTTTCTCTGCTGGTTCAGCGCTGAAATACACAGGAACTGGTCAGAGCTCAGACCGTCTATTCACTTACAGCTCCACAGTCGATAACAGCGGTTGGCGCCTTGAGTCCTCTGGTGCTGGCGCGCTCAAACTTACGAACACGGGAAGCATCGCTTTCGCTGGTAGTAGTAACCAAACTCGTACGCTGACGCTGGACGGAAGTAATTCCGCTGATAACACTTTGGCTGCTGGACTTACCAACAATGGCACCGGTGCGACTAATCTCACGAAAGTAGGCGATGGCAAATGGATCATCAGCGGCACTAGCACCTACACTGGTGCGACAACTGTTTCGGCAGGCAGCTTGTTGGTCACGGGCGCTCTCGGCAATAGTGCGGTGGGCGTGAGCAATGCAGGAACAGCTTTTGGTGGATCGGGGAGTTTGGGTGGTAGTCTGACTCTCAATGTAGGCACATTATTTTACGTGGCTGACCTGAGTGATCCCTTGCTCGTAACCGGCTCTGTGAGTCTTTATTCGGGCTTCGGTGTGGACGATCTTGCGGGGCTTACTTGGAGCGGCGTGAACAATGGCACTTACACTTTGATCGGCGGCACGCTCGGTGCGGGAGTATTTGATTCCTTGGCGCACAACAGCCTAGGCTCAGCGTATGACATTGGCGGTGGGCGTTCTGCTTACTTTCAGAAAGGCAGCTTGCAGTTGGTGGTGATCCCCGAATCATCCACTGCCTTGCTCGGTGGTTTGGGATTGCTTGCAATGCTGCGTCGTCGCAGAGTGAAGGCATGACGCAAGGCGAAAAACAACTCGATCACAGCACGCTAACAGCGGCTCGCCTGTTGTGGGATTTTCATCGATTGGGCCACTGCGTTGTGCCTGCCGATGGTATTCTGGTTTTCGGCAGCAATGATTTGCGCGTGGCAACGCGGGCAGCGGAATTGTTTCATCAGGGCATGGGCAAATGGATTTTGTTTTCGGGCGCGCGGGGTCGGATGACGCAAGATTGGCCAGGCACGGAAGCAGAAACGATGGCGCAAGTGGCCATCGATGCGGGGGTTCCGAAATCGGCGATCCTGATCGAAAATCGTGCGACCAACACCGGTGAAAACATTCGCTTTTCGCGAGAACTTCTGGCGGAACGAGGAATCACGCTGCATGAGGGATTGTTTGTGCAAAAACCCTACATGGAGCGGCGAACCTTGGCGGCATTGGAGGTGCAGTGGTCGGACATTTCTCTACAAGTTACCTCGCCGCCATTGACGATTGAGCAGTATGTGGCGGGACATCATTCATGGGACGAAGTGATTGCGGCGATGGTCGGAGATTTGCAACGCATCATCGATTATCCATCGCGTGGATTTGCTAGCGTTCAAGATGTGCCCGCAAGTGTTCTCGCGGCGTGGAACGATTTGATTTCGCTAGGTTACACCAGTCAGATGGCATAATCTAGCGAAAAACTGGTTTGCTAATCAAACCACTCATTGCTGTTTGCTTCGTGCGATCCCGAGGATACTTTGATGTGGTAATTCTTCACATCATGAAAGCGAAATTTTTTGCAAGCGTAGGGCTCTCTTTGTTGGTAGGTGCACCACTCTATGCGGTGGATCGTACACGCACTGCGACGACTGATAACCTCAATCTCGCGGCGGCGTGGAATCCTGCGGGAGCACCGACAACAGCGGATCTTTTGTTGTGGGATGCAAGCTCGACCTTGTCGAACACCATGGGCGCGAATTTTACCGCAGGTGGAATCAATATCAGTTCCGCAGCAGGCGCAGTGAGCATTGCTGGCGCCAACACGTTGTTGTTAGATCATAGCACCGATGCCAATACGATCTTTGCGACAGGCGCGAATGACTTTACATGGGGGGCGGCTGCTACGGGTGGCGCATTTAACATCAATGGAGCGGGGCCGACAACGTCATCGACGGCAACAGGCGCAACGTTTTCGGGATCAGGAACGGTTACGATCAGTAGCACAGGAACGAAAAATTGGTCAACGAGCGGCAACAATATTAGTGGTGCTAATGGTGTTACGAATCTCAATTTCACTGGCACCTTGGCTCTTCGTGGTGCGACGATTCCTGCCGTGGGCGGTGTTACTACCAACTGGCTTGCACTCGGTGGTGGTGGCGGAGCAGCATCGAATCTAGGGACCTTGGTGCAGACTGGTTCGTTTGCGCTCGATACGGGTGATGCGACATCCTGCGGCGGCCTGATTCTCACACAAGCATGGAGTGGTCAATTTCTCAAACTCAATCGCTTGCAAGGCACGGGTTCGATCCGTGCTGACTGGGGTATTTCTGCAGGCACACAGACTCGCGGCATTGAGCTCACGCAAGCCGATGACACAACATTATCCGGTTCAATTCTGGCACACAACGGTAGTAGTCAGCGACGCAATGTCAGCTTCGTGAAAAAAGGTGCAGGTGCTCTGACCTTGACGGGAGCGTTAGGCACATCGGGCGGCACTGCTTCCTTACATTTTGATATCCAAACAGGCACCCTGCAACTGGGCAATGGAACGAACAATATCGTCTATCAAAATGGAGCGAACTGGGATGCGACTTCGTCGTTTATTGTAGGCAGCGGTGCGACGCTGCGTTTCATGACTGCGGGATCTTTTACTTGGAGTCGTGCGATCACGGGCGGCAGTGGCACGATCGAACTCAGTACCGATGGCGATCCATCTGACGGCGCCGTTGTTTTCAGCGCCAACAATTCTGCGTTCTCTGGTAACATCAATCTCAATGCGGGATCCTTGCGCATGGGGCCGCATCTCGGAACGGGCACGTTGACGGCGAAAAGTGGGACATTCATTTCTGTGGCAACAGCCGCCACGGCAGGAACCACCAACCTTGGCTCACTTACGTTAGAAGACAATACGGAGTCCGATTTTCGCTTGGGTGCCACTTCTGATAAAATTGTCGCATCAGGGGAACTCACTGCGCCTGCCACGGGCACGCATCAGTTCAACCTTTCCGGCACACCTGTTTCGGGTGGAATGATCAAGCTGATCGATTACAGTGGCACCGCTCTGAGTCCAGCAGATTTTGCCAAGTTTACACTCAACACCTCGACACTTGGCGCGGCGACTTTATCGCTGGTCAACAATACCGCAGACACTTCGGTCGACCTTCTCATCACTTTGGAAGATCAAGTGTGGAAAGGCAGCACCGATGGCAATTGGGATAACACCACCACCAACTGGGCCTTTGCTTCGACGCCTGCAACTGCGATCGCTTTCGATGCAGGAAATCCGAGTATTTTCAATGACAGTGCAGCGATCTTTGCAGTCATCGTCGATGCGGCAGGCATGTCGCCCAGTGCGATGAACTTGAATCATTCGGCAAACGATTACACCTTCACAGGCGGTGAAATTTTTGGTTCGTTTCCTTTGATTAAAAACGGCACATCTAAGGCTACGATTGCGCTAAACCTTGCAAATACAGGGGGACTTACGATCAATGCAGGAAGCATCGAAATAGGAAACGGTGGCGCGACAGGAAACATCGGCACGGGTTCCATTGTCGTCGCTGCAGGAGCGACACTTGCCTATAATCTTGATAACACGGTTTTACTCGACTACAAAACGAACGCGAAATTGCGCAACGTCAGTGGTGCTGGTGACATTGTTTTGTCAGGAGGACACACGCTTTTCAACTACACCGGAACTGGTGTTGGATTCAACGAAGCCAACTCATGGAATCTTTTTTCGGGCAATCTCATCGTCAAAGGTGGTTCGGAATTTCGCACCATTCGCAATGGTGCCACCGCGATGGGCACGGGGGATTTGATTCTCGGTGATGCGACCACAAGTGGCACCTTGGCACAGATTGAAGGCAACTGGACATTCACCAATGACATCGTTTTGGTCGGCCCCGCGAACATTATCACCAATCGTTCTCTTGTCGGAGTGGGTGGACGTTCGATGAAACTGCAAGGCATCATTTCAGGAGCAGGTGGGCTTTCCTTGCAAGATGCTGCATCTGCATTCACGGATGTCAATCGAGGTTACATCATCACGGGCAACAATACGCTCAATGGCACTCTTTCGATTGCTGCCAATACTCCCGTGCGCATCGGCGGTGTTCCGGGTAATGTTGATGCAAATTTTCTCAGTGCCGATTCTTTTGGCTCGTTAGGTTCTGCGAGCGTTGCCAACGAAGGCACTCTAACATTTTCTCGCTTGGATGTGCATACCGTTACGAATGTGATTTCGGGCGCAGGAAATCTCCGCGTCGGTCTGCCATCGATCGCGGCTCTCGGAAATACCAGCACGCAAGTTGTTACCTACAATGCTGTTGGCACCTGGACAGGAACGATGAGCATCAACAATGGAACCATGATCGTGCCAACCGCGGCCATTGCTGGTGCAGGGGATATTTCCATCGAGTCAACGGGAACTCTGCAGCTCGATGGTCAAGCAGGTGCTCTAACAAAACTTCTCACCGTTCAAACGGGTGGAACGTTAACCGGAAGTGGTAGCACAGCATCCGACGTGATCGTCAATGGAGCGATCGCACCGGGCAGCAGCACGGGAACATTTACGAGCACAGCAGTGGTCGATTTCAACAGCTCATCGATTTATCAATGGGATGCGGCAAGCTGGAGCGGCACCACTGCTGGCACGGACTGGGATCTGATATCTGCCGATCAACTCAACCTCAATGCTGTCGATGGCACCGATATGGTCATCGTAATTGGTGCAGGAGTCAGCGGCTTTGCGGAGTCGAACAAAACCTTCCGCATTGCTTCGGCCGCCACCGCGCTTAGTGGATTCGATGCCACAGCGATCACCATTGACGCGACTGCTTTTGCCACAGCCACTGGAGCGCTTGGCACTTGGGCAGTGCAGCAAAATGGCAACCATCTTGATCTCGTGTATACCGCCAATACCGATCCCTATAACACCTGGGCTGCAGCTCGAGGCTTGACTGGTGGTGCCGCAGCGGTGGATGCTGATCCCGATGGTGATGGAATCAACAATTTGTTAGAATTTGCTCTCGCGACCGAACCCAATCCTGCCAATCCAAACAGTCAATCTCAGGGCGCGCTACCTACACCTGTGATCAGTGGCACGAACCTGATTTTCACGCATCGACTCGCCGATGCCGCTGCGGCACTTTCGCGCCACGTGCAATACAGCAGTGACCTGACTGCCTGGACAGATGCGGCGAATGGAACCAATGGCGTCACCGTCGTTGTCACCGATGATTTCTACGGCGCAGGCATCGACAAAGTCGAAACAACTTTGCCCATCAGTCTTGCGGCACAAGGCAAGCTATTCGCTCGTCTGCGTGTGGTGAAATGATTCGTGGATCCTGACCTGAATCAGGCCAGGTTATGCTTTGTTATTTGCTTCCCATTGTGATTATCGCTACTATGCTGGGAAGCACGATGAAAAAACTCTACATGATCGCGTTCGCGCGTTTGCTGATCGGCACTTTGCTGGCCCAATCAGTACCGCCGCGCGATGCTTTAGCCCTGGATGCAGCACAGTGGCCGGAGAATTATCGATTGCATCTCGATGGTGCTGCGAAGGTGCGCTTGGCTGATGGCTTGCGCTTGGACCTAACAAATGCTGGGCCGCACGATATTGCCGTCGAGCATCCGGCAGCGGGTACACCGGTGTTGCGCGTTTGGTCAGCGGGAAAACTGGTGCGTGGTCCCGAGGATGCAGTCGCGCTAGCAAATCATGGCGCGAAAGATTTTCCGGATGCGAAGATCGATTTCGGTGCCGATTTTACCTCGATGGTGGTGTTTACCTCGCAGGGCGATGGCACCTTGTTTTCGCACTGCGCTCCACAGGGAAAATGGTCGCCGGATGCGAAGGCTTTGTTCTTGCGCGATGGTCATTTGGTCTACGACATCGGTTGGCTCGGCGCGATGAGCGGTGGGCCCAAGGTCAACAATGGCAAGACGCACACGGTGGTATTGAGCGTTCGTGAGGGTCGTACACGGCTGTGGTTGAATGGCAAAAAAATTGCCGAGCAAGCAGGCCATCAACGCGCTGATATAAAAGCTCATGTGCTTAAGGTGGGTCGCGCGGCACCGGATTTTGGTGGTGCTTTGAGCAAAGGAAAAATCGCACGTGTGAGAATCTGGAAACGTGCCTTGCCCGATGACGAATTGACCTTGTTGTTCAAAAATGCCGGCGAGGGTGCGAACACACCAGACTTCGCATACACCCCCGTGCCAGCATCAAAGCCTGTGATCGAATCCGGAACAGGCTGGGTGCAGGCCCTTGAACGCAGCGATCACGCAGAGATTGTCCGTGGCTGGAATGATCAAACGTTAGCCGAAGGGCGTGAAATTTATGAGACGCTGTGTGCGGTGTGCCATGGAACCAAGGACAAAGCAGGCTCCTTGCCCACCGCGATACGATTTGCCGAAGGCGAATTCAAAAATGGCGCAGACCCTTACTCGATGTATCTGACCTTAAGCAAAGGCTACGGCCAAATGGTCGCGCAAAATCAATACACCACGGCACAGAAATATGCGGTGATTCAATACATTCGCGAGGCATACCTGCGGCCTCACAACGCAAAACAGCTCACCAAGATCGACGAGACATATTTGTCCTCATTGCCGAAAGGCATGGCACGTGCCGAAGCGGAAAAAGAAGATCGTTCACGACCTCCGTATGAGCAAATGGACTTCGGACCGGCCTTGTTTTGGACCTTGCAAGTGGATGACAAAAACATCGCGCAAAAGGCCATTGCCATTCGTCTCGACCAAGGCCCAGGCGGCGTGAGCAAAGGTCGTGCGTGGATGGTGTACGATCACGATACGATGAGTCTCGCCACCGCAACAACCGGCTCGTTTGTCGATTGGAAAGGCATTGCCTTTGATGGCAGTCACGGCACGCACACGAGTCTCACCGGCGAAAAACATTTCATCAATACCGTTGGTCCAGGTTGGACGATCACTGACTTTGAGGACAAACGCACTCCGGCTAAGGATGGCAAGCGCTATGGTCCTCATCCGGGCATAAAATACAAAGGCCTCTATGTTCATCCGGATCAATGTGTGATCGAAGCAGAAATTTTCGGCGCAAAAGTGTTAGAATCGCCATCGTATATCGGTGGCACTGATAATGTGATTTTTGTGCGCACCATCAACGTCGGCGAATCACCGCAAGCACTGCGTTTGCGTGTCGCTCCAGACTCGGTGAATGTGTTAGGAAAAACAGGCAATTTACAAAAGGAAAACGGATTCTGGGTGGCGACATTGCCGGCAAATACGGTGGCCCGATTCTTCATTTCACAAGCGGATCTAAAATCGTTAGAGAATGCTTCGAGCCAATTCAATCAAAGCTCTGACCTCAAACCTTTTCTGCAAGGAGCTCCACCGCGCTGGGCGCAGGATGTGATCACCACATCGATCGCAGGCAAAAATGATGGTGCATTCATCGCCGATGAGTTTCCGTTACCGATCGCCAATCCCTGGCAAAGTTGGTTGCGTCCTGGCGGATTTGATTTCACTCCTGATGGCAAAGCGGCGATCGTTGCGATGTGGAATGGTGATGTTTGGAGGGTCGAGGGTGTGATGGAAAAAGCACCTGCTACGCTGCGTTGGCGTCGCATCGCGAGTGGCTTGTTTCAGCCGCTTGGTGTGAAATTTCGTGGCGATGAATTGTTCATCACCTGTCGGGATCAGATCGCAAAACTTGTCGATCTCAATGGCGATGGTGAAACCGATTTCATCGAATGTTTCAACAACGATGCCCAAGTGACGGAGCACTTCCATGAATTTGCGATGGGCTTGCAGACCGATAAAGCAGGAAATTTCTACTATGCCAAATCGGCTCGTCATGCTCTCGATAGCGTGGTGCCACAGCATGGCACCTTGTTGCGTGTCAGTGCCGATGGTGCGCGCACCGACATTGTGGCTGCCGGATTCCGTGCGGCGAATGGCGTTTGCCTTGAGCCCGATGGTTCGTTTTTTGTCACCGATCAAGAAGGCCACTGGACGCCGAAAAATCGCATCAACCACGTTAAGGCAGGTGGATTTTATGGCAATATGTATGGCTATACAGATGTGACCGATTCGTCTGACCAAGCAATGCAGCAACCGATGGTGTGGATCACCAATGCCAAGGATCGTAGCCCTGCTGAATTATTGCGCGTGCCGAAAGATCAATGGGGCAATCTCGGCGGTGCATTGCTGAATCTCAGTTACGGCACAGGCCAGGTGTTTGTGGTGCCTTACGAAGAAGTCAACGGCCAATGGCAAGGTGCGGTCTGTGAATTGCCGATGCCTGCATTTGCGACGGGGGTGATGCGCGGACGCTTTGGATCCGATGGCGCGCTCTACGCGTGCGGTATGTTTGCTTGGGCCGGAAATGCTGCAGAACCGGGCGGATTTCATCGACTCCGCCGCTCGGAAAAGCCCGCTCGTCTTCCTCTCATCATTCGCGCCCATCGCGGCGGCATGCGCGTGACGTTTAGCGAAGCTATGCCAGAGGATGCCGCATGCAACATGAAAGTTTGGTCGCTTCTGCGTAGCAAAAATTACGGCTCGCAGCACCTCAACGAGCGCAATCTTGCGATCACCAAAACACAATGGAGCGACGATTATCGCAGCGTGAACCTCACCATTCCTGACCTCGCGCCGACGCATTGCTACGAACTCAAAATCGGCGATTGCATCATCCACGGAACCATTCACGAACTCGGCACACCATGAAATCACTGCTCTCCACCATCGGGCTTGTTACTTTAATCATCGGCAGCCATGCAGCGGAATCTCCCGCCGCCAGCAAGCCGAATGTGATCATCATTCTCGCCGATGCCCTCGCTTATTCCGAGCTCGGATGTTATGCTAGTCAGATCGCCACGCCGAACCTCGAGGCCCTTGCCAAAGAGGGCTTACGCTTTCACAGTTCTGCAATACCGCGCGTTGTTGGCCGACGCGTGCCGCATTATTAACCGGTTATTATCCGCAACAAATTCGGCGTGATCGCGTGCCGAACTCTGCCGGTGGCATAATCTAACAGCGTCCCGCGTGGTCGCAGCTACATCAGCTTTGGCGTTCCCGGCACAGGCGTTGGCTATCGTGGTAATGGTTGTCTCGTTCTCATCGCCGCACTCCCTGCGGGAATAGGCCTACTTGCATTTACCTATCAATTCATCCATTACTTATCATGAATCTCACCTGGAAGCGCACCCTGCGCACGTCATCATCCGAACGATTTTTTGCCCTTCATCAAGGTCAGGACGCCGCTGCCGCGGATCTCCATTATCTCGCAAATGGCACCATCGCGGGCACCGTCATCACTCTAAAAAATTCCGGTATCAAAGACGAAGACATTCCCGCACTCCTCAGCGCTCTTGATGACGAGTTCCTGCCCGATGTTGAGCTAAGTCACGGCAACCTCACCTAATCACCTCCACGGGCAGCATTCCCCGGGGCATGAGTGAATATGAGTTTTTCGAGGTCTACTCCATCCCCCGCAATAAGGAGCTCATGCGCATCTTCCGCGACCTCGACATGGTGGAATACCTTGACTCCGGCATGCCCCGCATCCTCCGGACCTACCCCAAAGAATGCTTCCGCCTCACCGAAAACTTCACCCGCATGATCTTCCCTTTCGCAGAGTCGGAGATTACCCCGCAAGTCACCCCGCAAGTCACCCCGCAAGTCACCCCGCAAGTCAGAGCTCTTCTTGAGATTATCATAGCGGAACACACCCGAGAAGAGCTTCAGACAGCTCTCGATCTTACAGATCGTGAGCACTTCCGGAAATCCTACCTGCTCCCAGCGCTTGAAGCCGGCCTTATCGAAACCCAGTTCTCCTTCGCCCGCCACTACTTTACCGTGCCCTTCTTATTATCGCTGAGCGCCTGTCACAATGGCATGCCGCTCACCGTCCCCGGTAAGTGAACTGCAGCAACGGTCTCACCTGGGAGAAGATCACGATCGAACTGGCAGGCAATCAATCCATCCGCATCAAAGCCCCCGGACAGGATAAAATCCACTCGTTTAGCAAACGCAGCAAGCTATCAAAGCACCACCCCCTCGGCATCTTGATCCAGATCGGCAGCAAAGGATACTGGGAAAACCCACCCACCTACGCAGCCGAATACGAACGCGTCAGCAAATCCTTCCAACGCTTCCGAGCACTCCTGCGCGAACTAATACCTCTAGCAGAAGAACCTTTTACTGATTACCAAGGACTACATATACAGCGTTTCAATGTGAAAATTGATATGCCTAATGAATTGCGATCAGAAATAAATGAAGGCTAAAATACAGATTCAGTCGAAAAATACGCAGGAGAATTTGAAATGTCTTGAATGATACTAAATTACTGCTAGATCTAGTTGCAAATCACATACGCACTATGCCACGCATCTTTGACAATATCGACCTAGATCTCCTTCCTTCACTGAGGGAGACGCTCAACGTTTCAGATCGTTCGGACTTCTGTGTCGGTTATTTCAACCTGCGGGGATGGAAATCCATTGATGATCTAATCGACAAATGGCCCGGTCAGCCTGGCCAGCAGTGCCGCCTTTTGGTGGGGATGCACTGCCTTCCACAGGAGGAACTCCGTAACGCCCTGAGCATCACCACGGATAAGGAGCAGCTCGACAATCAAACGGCGCTCCGTCTCAAAAAGAAGCTCGCTGAGGAGTTCCGCAATCAACTTACCATGGGCGTGCCCACCAATGCCGACGAGGCTGGACTCCGGCGGCTTGCGCACCAGCTCAGGGATGGCAAGGTCGTAGTGAAACTCTTCTTGCGTCACACCCTCCATGCCAAGCTCTACCTTTGCTTTCGTCCGGATCCAAACAACCCGATCACCGGCTTCCTTGGCTCCAGCAACCTGACTCTCTCCGGCCTCTCGAAACAAGGGGAACTCAACGTCGATGTGCTCGAACATGATGCGACCGAGAAACTCGCCAAATGGTTCGAGGATCGTTGGAAAGACCGCTGGTGCGTGGACATCACCAAGGAACTCATCCAAGTCATCGAGGAAAGCTGGGCGCGTGAGGACATCGTCCCTCCCTTTCACATCTACGTGAAGATCGCCTATCACCTTGCCCAGGAGGCTCGCGCCGGCCTATCCCAGTTTCGAATCCCACCGGAATTCGGAAATCGCATGTTCGACTATCAGGTTGCCGCTGTGAAAATCGCCGCTCACCATTTGAACAAACGCGGTGGAGTGCTCATCGGTGATGTGGTAGGTCTTGGAAAAACGCTGATGGCCACCGCGCTCGCCAAGGTATTTCAGGACGATCAACAAACGGAAACGCTGATCATCTGCCCGAAGAATCTCGTGAAAATGTGGGAGGATTACGTAGCTGAGTATCGCTTGTTGGCAAAGGTGCTCTCCGTCACCAAGGCGGTTAACGAACTTCCCAACCTGCGCCGCTATCGGATCGTCCTGATCGACGAGAGCCACAACCTACGCAATCGGGCAGGCAAGCGCTATCGTGCGATTCAGGAATACATCCTGGAGAATGAAAGCCGCTGCATCCTCCTTTCCGCGACGCCATACAACAAAACCTATCTCGATCTCTCGAACCAACTCCGCTTGTTTGTCCCCGAAGACAAGGATCTTGGCGTCCGTCCCGAGCAACTTCTCAGGACTCTCGGTGAGACGGAATTCATTCGCCGCCACCAGTGCCCTGTCCGCTCCCTCGCCGCTTTCGAGAAAAGCGAAGACCCCGATGATTGGCGCGAGCTCATGCGTCTGTTTATGGTTCGGCGCACCCGCAGCTTCATCCAGGAAAACTACGCGACCCTCGATCCGGAAACGGGGCGACGCTATCTGACCTTCCAAGACGGCAGCCGCTCCTATTTCCCGGAGCGCATCCCGAAGACGGTGAAGGTGAAAATCGACGCCAAGAACCCCAATGACCAGTATGCCCGCCTCTATGCCGCTGATGTGGTCGCTTCCATCAATGCGCTAAACCTTCCACGCTATGGGCTGGGCAACTACGTCTCACCCGCGCCACACAACCCACCCACCACTGGCGAGGCCAAGCAACTCGACGATCTTTCGCGGGCAGGCAAACGCCTCATGGGCTTTTGTCGCACCAACCTCTTCAAGCGTCTGGAAAGCAGCGGCGAGGCCTTCCAGCAGTCCATCGAGCGCCATATCCTGCGCAACTACATCTTCCTCCATGCCCTTGAGCACGATCTGCCGCTTCCCATCGGCACACAGGACAATGGCCTGTTGGATTCCGGCAGCTACGACGAAGACCCGGATGATCCCAACGCCGAAGCGGAATTATTTGGCGAAGGTGATGACGAGGAGACCCATGCTTCCGAAATTCTCGATCTCACCAGCGAGGCCGGTTTCAAAAAACGGGCAGCCGAAGCCTACTCGCTTTATGCTTCAAAATTCAAGAGCCGCTTCAAGTGGCTCCGCGCCGGCCACTTTATTGACGAACTCGCGACCGACCTCAAGAGCGATGGTGACGCCTTAATGAATGTCCTCAGCCGTTGCGGGGATTGGAAACCGGAGGCTGATGCCAAGCTCCAAGCTCTTCACAAGCTCATCACCAAAACGCATCCGACCGAGAAAGTCCTGATCTTCACGCAGTTTGCCGATACCGTGCGTTATCTTAACCAAAATCTCCTTTCTCGTGGCCTACAGAAACTCGCGGGAGTGACCGGAGGCTCGGAAGATCCCACTAGCTTTGCCTGGCGCTTCAGCCCCACTAGCAACCGCCACGAATCCAACAAAAACAATTCCGCATTCCTGCCCGAAAACGAGTTGCGCGTCCTCATCGCCACCGACGTGCTCAGTGAGGGTCAGAACCTTCAGGATGCCGCCGTCATCGTGAATTACGACCTGCCATGGGCGATCATACGCCTCATCCAGCGGGCGGGACGCGTGGATCGTATCGGCCAGAAGTCCGACAAAATCCTCTGCTACTCCTTTCTTCCGGCAGATGGCATCGAGGAACTCATCAACCTCCGCTCCCGCGTCCGCACCCGCCTGAAGGAGAATGCCGAAGTGGTTGGCACCGATGAGGCCTTCTTCGAGGACGACAGCGAAAAGCAAAAGTTGCTCGACCTTTACAACGAAAAGTCCGGCATACTCGACGGCGAGGCGGATAACGAAGTCGATCTCGCATCCTACGCCTACCAGATCTGGAAAAACGCCACTGAGGCGGATCCCTCACTCAAATCCACCATTGAGGCGCTCCCGGAGGTTGTGTTCTCCACCAAACAACATTCCGCCGCTTCCAGAAAGCCACCGGGTGTGCTGGTCTATCTCCGCACCGCAGAGGGCAATGACGCGCTCGCCTGGGTGGACAGGGAGGGCAAAGCCGTCACTCAATCCCAGTTCGAAATCCTGCGTGCCGCCGAGTGCGAGCCGGGGACTCCCGCCCTCCCACGTCGGGATGATCACCACTCGCTCGTGCTTAAAGGAGCGGAACTCATCGTTTCCGAGGAGAAAGCCGTCGGTGGGCAGTTGGGTCGCCCCTCCGGTGCGCGCTTCCGCGCCTACGAACGGCTGAAGCGCCACGCCGAGCACGTCAAAGGCACGCTCTTTGAATCTCCCCAGCTCGCCAAAACCATCGAGGAAATCTACCGCTTCCCTCTGCGCCAATCCGCCACCGATACGCTCAACCGCCAGCTCCGCGCAGGACTATCGGACGAAGGCTTGGCCGATCTTGTCACCGCTCTACGCGATGATGATCGCCTCTGCCTCGTCCACGATGAGGAACAAAGCCACGAACCCCAAATCATCTGCTCACTAGGCCTCAGCGCCGAACAACCCTGATTCCCACCATGCCACTCGACCGAAACCGCTGCCGCCCGCTTCTCCAGAACTTCGACTTCCGCTCGCTCTTCATCGAGGAGGTGGGCTGGGACACATATAAGGCCGCCCTCGATATTCCGCTAAAATCAGGCTCCGCACGCCTCGAATCCATCGCCCACAAGCGTGGCTTCGTCGCGTGGCATTGTGCGACTCCTGCTGGCGGCAAGTTTCCGGACTCCTCCGCCCGCCGCAAGATCGAGCGCGAGGTGGCCAAGGCCGCCCACGAACACCTCATCGTCTTCACCGATGCCGGTAAATCCCGCCAGATCTGGCAGTGGGTGCGCCGCGATCCCGGCCAACCGCTCCGCGTCCGCGAGCTCGATTGGGCAAAAGGCCAGTCAGGCGAGGCAGTCCTGCAAAAGCTCGATCCGCTCTTCGTCTCTCTTGACGATGAGGAAGCGCTCACCCTCTTAGATGTGACCGCCCGCGCACGCGGTAATGTCAGCGAGCGTGTCACCCGGCGCTTTTACGAGGAGTTCCGCAGGCAGCATGGCACCTTCCTGAAGTTCATCACCGGCATCCCCAATCAGGGCGATCACGAGTGGTATGCCTCCGTCATGCTCAACCGCCTGATGTTCGTCTATTTCGTGCAGAAAAAGGGCTTTCTCGATGGCGACACCGACTACCTGCGCAACCGCCTCAGCGCACTCAAGAAGCAGCACAAGGGCGACAAGTTCTACTCCTTCTATCGCGCCTTCCTCCTTCGTCTTTTCCACGAGGGACTCGGCGGCAAGAAACGCAAGAACGAGGTCGAAAACCTCATCGGCCGCGTCCCCTACCTCAACGGCGGTATCTTCGATGTCCACCAGCTTGAGCGCGACTACGGAGACGCCATCCAGATCCCCGACAAGGCCTTCGAGGCCGTCTTTGATTACTTTGACAAATACCAGTGGCATCTCGACGAGCGCCCGCTCAGCAATGACAACGAGATCAACCCCGATGTCCTCGGCTACATTTTCGAGAAATACATCAACCAGAAGCAGATGGGGGCCTACTACACCAAGGAGGACATCACCGAATACATCGGCAAGAGCTGCATCATCCCCTTCCTCTTCGATTCCGCCCGCTCCAAGTGCAAGGTCGCCTTCGTAAATGCCGATGGGCCAACCATCTGGGATCTGCTCCGCGAAAATCCAGACCGCTACATCTACCCCGCCGTCCGCCACGGCTGCGACCTGCCGCTGCCCAAGGAAATCGCCGCAGGTCTCGATACGAAAAAGCCGAACCTCATCGAGCGCCGCAAGCCCTGGAACAAGCCCGCCCCGGAAGAATACGCCCTGCCCACCGAAATCTGGCGCGAGACCGTCGCCCGCCGCCAGCGCTACGAGGAAGTCCGTGCCAAGCTCGCGAATGGCGAAATTCGGGACATCAACGACTTCATCACCTTCAATATCGATCTCCGCCAATTCGCCCAGGATGTGATACAGAACTGCGAGGGACCCGACCTGCTCATGTCCCTCTGGCAGGTGCTCAGCACCATGACCATTCTTGATCCCACCGGCGGCTCCGGTGCCTTCCTCTTCGCCGCCCTCGACATCCTCTCACCGCTTTACGAGGGATGCCTCGACCGCATGGCGGGCTTCCTCACGGAGTGGGGCGATACTGGCAAGAAAACCCACCCGAACTACCACAAGAAATTCAGCGAAGTCCTCGCCCATGTCGCGGTGCATCCGAACCGCCGCTACTTCGTCCTCAAATCCACTATCCTCAACAACCTCTATGCCGTGGACATCATGGATGAGGCGGTGGAAAT
Source organism: Akkermansiaceae bacterium UBA956 (assembly GCA_002293145.1). GTDB lineage: Bacteria > Verrucomicrobiota > Verrucomicrobiia > Verrucomicrobiales > Akkermansiaceae > UBA956. The sequence goes on from DBCO01000009.1 coordinate 49,120, forward strand.
ATGTAAATTGCGCCTCTTCCTCAAGCTCGCCGCCCAGGTCGATCCCGATCCCGACAAGGAAAACTATGGCATAGAGCCGCTGCCCGACATTGATTTCAACATCCGCGCTGGTAACACCCTCGTCGGCTACGCCACTTACGAGGAGGTCAAACGCGCCGTCACCAGTGCCTTCGACTTCGACAATGCGATGGAAACAATCGCCACCAAGGCTGCCGACCTTCAGCAGACCTTCGACACATTCCGCCAACTCCAAACCCAAGGTGACGGCACCGTCCCCGCCGATCACAAAAAGGAACTTCAGAAGCGTCTAAAAGCGCTGGAAGACGAACTGAACCGCTATCTTGCCGGCGAATACGGAGTGAAGGTCAGTGACAAGATTGCCTATAACAACTGGCTTCAATCCCACCAACCGTTCCACTGGTTTATTCAGTTTTACGGTATTATTAAAGAAGGGGGGTTTGATGTGATTATTGGGAATCCACCTTATGTGGAGTATTCCCAAATTCGGAACAATTACACCACTCCAAATCTTTCAATGGTGCCTACAGGCAATCTCTATTCCTTAGTCATTGAACGCTGCAGCTTACTTATGGGCCCACGTTCAATGTTAGGCGTGATCGTGCCCATTAGTTCAGTCTCGACTCCACGAATGGTGCCATTAATGAATCTTTTTAACCAAGCGTTTGATCTCGTTGTTATTTCCAATTTTGCTGTTCGACCTGGCAAGCTTTTCGTGGGGGTTGATATGAATCTATCAATCTTTATTGCCCGCATGAACAAAGAGGTAAGGCACAGAGCGATATGGAGCACAAATTACGTTCGCTGGAACGAAGAAGCTCGGTGCTCACTTTTTCCATGCCTGTCATTTGTTCCATCAAAACTAGTCTTGAACGATGCGCACATAAGAAAAGTCGGTTTTAAAATCGAAGAGCAATTGTTAGAAAAGGTAGCAAGTAATCCACGTATTGCAACGATTGAGACTAGGGTAGGAGGAGAGGAGCTCTATTATCACAGCGGTGGGCGATACTATCGAAAGTGCCTAAAAGAAAAACTCTCTACTGAATACAAACTTTTACGGATCGAAAAGGGCTACGGGCCGGCGGTAATTACAACCATAACTTCGTCTTTTTATTATTGGTTGTGGCTTGTTGTATCTGATTGCTATCACGTCACTAAAGGAGATATTGCGGTTATACCAATTTCAAAAACTGCAAAAGAAGACAAATGCCTAAAATTACTTAGCGAGCAATTGCTAAAAAGTCTTTGGAAGAATGCAGAGAAGCGAGTTCGAAACCGAAACGACGGCACAAGCCAAGTCGAAATAAATTTTAAAGTAGGCTTATCCAAACCGATCATCGACGAAATCGACACTATATTAGCCTCACACTACGGCTTCACCGAAGAGGAATTGGATTTTATCATCAACTACGACATCAAATACCGCATGGGCCGGGGCGGCGGGGAGGAGGAGGCATGAGCAACACATTTGTCAGCGTCAACGATGCAGTTCTGGTGGACACCATCGGGCGGGCTGAAAACCGACTGGTCTTCATCGCGCCTGGATTGCGGCCTCCGGTCGCCAACGCACTGGCAGGTGCCATGGCCGTCGTGCCGAACTCCGCCATCCATCTGGTGCTGGATGTGGACGCCGAGGTCTCACGCTTGGGATACGGCGACAAGGACTTCAAGGGCATGGAAATGCTTCAAGCCGCCGCCGCCGGGCATGGCCTCACGGTCAATCACCATCCCGGCATTCGCATCGGCCTCTTGATTGCCGACGAGACTACCCTGATCTACAGCCCCACGGCGGAGTCCATCGAGACCGAGAACCGGCAACCCGACAAACCCAATGCTATTCTCTTGCAGGTCGAGCTCCCCCAATCCCTCGCCGATGCCTGTGCGCTCGGGGAAGACGGACACGCCACGCTCGAAGTGGGTAAGGATGTGATCGATGCCGAGACAGTCGCCGCCGTAAAACGTGATCTGGCCGCACGTCCGGCCAAGGATTTCAACATCGCTCGCGTCGAGCGTGTGTTCAGCTCCATGCTGCAGTATGTCGAGTTTGAGATCGAGAGCTACAAATTGAGCACCCGCACCCTACGCCTCGATGCGAAACTTTTCGGAATCCGGGACGAGGCCGTCACCGAACGACTGGCCAGCCGGTATCGCCTTTTTTCTGACAATGATTCGCTGACGGTGGAAATTCCCTACGTTGGGGAAGACGCAGTGACTAACCCGAATCGTCCGAAAGAGAAATTCGGCCCCTTGAGCGTTGATAAGGAACGTAACCGCATCAAAAAGCTCTACATCATCGAGGTAGGTAAAAACCGTGCTCTCATCCTGCGGCGCAACGTGGCGGCGTTTGAAAAAGAGATCGCGCGTCTGCGCAAGCGCATGGAGCTCTACCGCGACGGGGTGCAATCCCAGATCAAAACGCGCACCAAAGAAATTGCCGCCGAGTTGCTAGCCGCTCTTACGGAAACGCTGAAGAACAACCCACCACCGCAGTGGTCTTCCCGTCACATCAATGTCACCCTCACCGATGCCGACGTCAAACGGCTTTTCTTCGAAGACATCCAGCAAGAGCTGGAAAAGGTGGAAACCGATTTCGATCCCGCAATCAGAATCGACTACAAAGAGATCACCTACGCCACATTCGTGGACAAGGATTTCAGAAAACTGATCGAAGCCCGTTTCGGAAAAGAGGAGATTTCCCGCATTTTCGACGAGCACGATGCCGCACCGGAGCAACGCAAGGACGAGGACGAAGAGAAGGAGGACTAAGCCATGCCCGCAAAGAAAAAAACCAATATTACGAAACGTAGCGCCGCCAAAGGCAGCGGCGAGAGCCTGAATTTCACTGCGCTTGTGGATTCCATCCAGCAGGTACATGAACAAAGCACCGCCCATGTCAAGCGCACCGTCAACACCACCTTAACGCTGCGGAACTGGGTAATTGGGGCCTATATCCATCACTACGCGCTAACGGGACTGGACCGGGCAAGCTATGGTGAAGGCCTGCTGGATACACTGGCTGAGCGACTCACGGATCTGCATGTCTCAAACTGCAATCGCCGCCAACTCTACCGCTATCTAAGGTTTTGGCGGCTGTATCCCGCAATTGTGGGGACACTGTCCGCACAATTTCCGAAGCTTCCTAGCCCAATCACGAAAGTGGGGACAATGTCCCCACAATTGGGTGCGCCTGTTGGGATTCTGGTAAATCAGCTTTCCTATAGCCACCTAGAACTCATCGTGGACATAGAAGACCCGCTAAAACGCGCCTTTTATGAGATCGAGTGCATCCGCGGCAACTGGTCCGTGCGGGCGCTGAAAAGACAGATCGCCACGCTCTACTTCGAGCGTTCTGGCCTTTCAAAGGACAAAGAGAAACTGGCGGCGATGGTGAAAAAGGGCGTAGAGACCACTGAGCCGCAGTTGGCCATCCGCGATCCCTACATTTTCGAGTTCCTCGGGCTGCGGGCACAGGATGCAATGGCGGAGTCTGAACTAGAAGCGGCTCTAGTGGAAAACCTCCGCGAGTTTTTGCTGGAGCTAGGTCACGGCTTTTGTCTGGAGGCGCAGCAAAAAAGCATCATCATCGGCAAGACGCGCGGATTTGTGGATCTCGTTTTCTACCATCGTATTCTCAAGTGCCATGTGCTGGTAGAACTCAAAGTAGATGAATTCAAACACGAGCATATCGGACAACTCAACACCTACGTGACATGGTATCGCAAGCACATGATGGCGGAAGGGGACAATCCTCCCATCGGCATTTTACTCTGCACGGACAAGGATCACGAACTGGTAGAATACGCCCTCGCCAGCATGGACAACCAACTTTTCGTCTCCAAATACGTCTGCGAACTCCCCAGCAAAGAAAAGCTCCTCCAATTCCTGCACCAAAAGCGCCGGGAATTGGAATAAACGTGAATGCAAGCTATGGCCACACCACAACCATCAAACCAAGAACCCGACACCGACGACGTCTCCGCCGCCCTGCATCTGCTCGGCGATTCCCTGGAAGTCGAAGTCCAACGCATCAACACCGAGGGCTCACAAGCCATGCAGGTGGGCGACTACGACACCGCACAGGCCGTGATCGACTTCGCCAAGCGGCTCACCGCCTTCCGCGCCAAGGTCAATGACTTGGGAGAGGAGTGGTTGAAACTGGAGGAGATGAGGGACAAGGCCACCGCCGAAGTCCAGCAGATCGTCAGCAAGCGCTTCTTCGGTAAATCAAAAAAAGGCCAGATCACGCCCAATCTCGCCTACTGCAAACCATTGCTGCAAGTCTTGGAAGAAATGGGAGGCAGCGGCAAAACCAAGGCCGTGCTTGATCGTCTCGGCGAGAAAATGAAGCCCGTTCTCCTGCCCAAGGACTACGAGCCTCACGAATCGAACGCCAAGCAAATCCGCTGGCGCAACACCGCGCAGTGGGCACGCAACAAAATGGTCAACGAAGACGGCCGCATGAAAAAAGACAGCCCGCGCGGTATCTGGGAAATTTCACCTGCCGGAAGCGCATGGCTCAAGAAAAACCAATCCTAGCACCGATGAACCCAGGCTACCATAACGTCCGCTTCCGCGCCGAGATCCCGGCAGCCGGGTTGCCTGCGGCTTTCGGCGTCGTGACCGCCTGCAACCCCAATGGCCACAACGTGGCAAATGAGGAAAATCATCAAGCCACCGAAACTCTCCGCTGCGCCCTCACAGCTGAGAAGCATTTCTACTTTCCAGTGACGGGTGGGTCTCCGGATTTCTCTCACGCGGAGCCGGGTTTTGGAGTCCTTTTCAAGTCCTCCGAAGAAGCCGTTTCATGGGGACGGCGATACCAGCAGGAGGCCGTCTTCTGGATCAAGGAGGGCAGAGTCCAACTTGTTCCCTGTGATGGCACCGCCTCTGTAGAGCTAGGCTCCTGGCAAACCCTCGCCGAACCCGCCGCGCAAAAGCCAATCTTCCATTTTCTAGGCAACCCTCACCTCCTCCATTTGCCAAAGACCGCGCTCTTCGCCTCCACCAAGTGCCCCGGCAGCGTCATCCTGCCGACCTACGATCAAGCCGCCCGCTGGCGCGACGAAGGCCGCTGCATCATCAGCGGCTTCCATTCGCCCATCGAAAAGGAGTGCCTCAGCATCCTGCTGCGCGGCACCTCGCCCGTCATCATCTGCCCCGCCCGCAATCTTCCCAGTCGCATTCCACCGGATTGGCTGCCACACATCGAGGCAGGCCGCATGTTGATCCTCTCCGCCTTTGCCGCCAACGAATCCCGCGTCACCGCAGAACTCGCGGCCCGCCGCAACGACTACGTCGCCAGTCTAGCCGACGAAGTCTGGTGCAGCCACGGTTCAGACGGCGGAAAACTCCAGGGAATCTTGAAAAATCGTCCATCCCTACGATCCGATGCCAAGTCTTGAGTAATCTAGGAAAGTCGGACCCAACTTGAACCAAACGATGACGGAAAACATATCTCTACTTCAAAAAATCATGCGGCTTGCGACTCAGGATCTGTGTCGCTTTCTTGATCAACAATTACCCAGCATCGGTGGAGACGGTTGGTGGGAGACACATGTTTACCGACAACTGTCCTACAGCCAGCAAGGATACATTCGCACAAAAGGAATCGATGATTTATCCAAACTCGATCTAGCCGCCTTGTTGCGTGTGTTTGATCGCAATTGGGGAGAGCTATCATTCACTGCAAAGCTTTCGAGTGAAGCAAGAACGCACTTCAAGGAAATTGCCGATATCCGAAACCAGATGGCTCATTTGGCAGCCGAGGGAGAGGAACTTTCCGATGTGGATGCCTACCGCTTCTACGATACCATCAAGCGAGCGATGACCGCGATCCGGGCGGATGCGGAAGTGCTCAAGCAAATCCAGAATGAAGCGCAGGCCTGCCTGCTGCGGATGTCATCCGCTTCAAGCAAACCCGAAATTATTACGGTCGAAAAAGAAGTCGTCCGCGAGGTTCCGGTTGAGGTCATCAAGGAAGTAATCCGGGAAGTGCCAGTGCAAGTGATCCGGGAAGTGCGTGTGCATGGCTCCCCCTCTGTAGAAAGGGAACCAGAGGGTGGTCTGCTCATCGGCAAATTGAGGCTCCACGGGCCAGGCGAGGAGCAATCCGGTAAACTGGCTGGCTTTGATGGCAATGATGCCGACGCCGCCTTGATCCCGTGGACCGTTTATGGTGATGGAGGACTTCATATTTCCATCCAAGTCGCGATGATCGATGAGGGCACCGCCAACGAAGTCGGTCAGGTGGTGTGCACAAGTCGGAACCAGTCGCCCCAAATCTGGGATGATGTAGTTCAGAGACTCCGTATAGGCATTCGCGATGCCGGCGAAGGACAGTGGATCATGGATCTTCGATCAGTTGAGCGTCCTGGTGGTGCAAGAGCTGGGCGAAAAGTTTGGTCGCTGTCACAGTATCAATCTAAAACTGGCATCAACCTTCAGCAAACACTGAAGCAATTGGGAGCGATCGCCGTAGACACACGCGCGGCTCTTATTGATGATAAAAGTAGAAATCGAAATATCCCTGCCGTGTTATTCCATTCTGGTGATGCCCAAGTCCCAGCGGCGGCGTGGGTTTTGGCGACGCTTATGCCTCTGCTTTGAGCGAAAAATGCTATTAACGAATCAACGATGAAGGAAAGATTTAAAAACTAACTAACATTTAATGATCATGAGCATTGAAATCGAAGAAGACGACTGGTCACGGGAATTGTCCCTGAGTGAAGAGGAGTTCGAGTTGGTAAGACAGGCATCACCCCAATACCTTGAAAAATTGGTCAAGGAGGTGCCGGAAGATACCTCAGAACTGGCGGAAGACTATGATGCACCCGGTTGGGCTTTGGCTGCTTACGAGGCTTTCTGGGCCGCCGCTTATGTTGGGCAGATAGGATATGCGAAAGCGATTTACGAGCGCTGCAAGTTGAATGATCGGCGCTGGACGTTCACAGATCTGAGCTTTGATGAGCCTCAGCCTTGTCCCATTTGCGGCACGCTGGGCCATGAGTTCCGGCAGTTCACTTGTGGCCATCAGGTTTACGGCTTTATCATTGACGAATGGGAGGATTCGCCCCCTCACAGGGTGTTACAATCGCTCAATGATGCACAGGACATTTATGAACTGAACGATGAGAAATGGGATGAAATCAAAAAGCTGCCCGAAGTCGCGCTTATTCTGGATAATATCGAAAAGGAGAAGTTGTGGTTTCAAGGATTCTCTTGTGCCGCGGAACTCAAATGCCTAGGTGCTCGATGCGATGAAGATCGCTTTGGTGACGTCGAGTATCTCGGCTTCCACGCGAAACCCGAGGAATTTATCGAGCAGGTTGGCAAGCTGGAGGAGGAGATTTTGAAGAAGCTCGCTGAAATGGGCTTGGAGATCGAGGTGTAGTAGACGATTCAATAATAACGAAAAAATGACATCAATGATGAAACGAACGATACAAAACGAAGAATGGAGCATCAGATTTCTCACAGAAGAAATGATCGCCAAGATTTCCAGTGGAGATGCCTCCGTTGTGGACGAAATTCTGAGCCACGATCGGCAGCAAGAAGATGACGAGGAGTCAGAAGATTCTGAGATGTCCAAATCGCTTGCCATCTACGAAGCTCATGCCATTGCTGCAGCCTACGGCTACCCGGAAATCGCCAAGGCACTATACGAGGGTGGTGAACTGGAGAAAGTGACCTGGAACAGCAGTGACCATGATGATTTCTTTCCATCGCGGGTATGCCCGATCTGCTTCACGCTCACAACAGAGAGTGGCCTCGATGCCCAGTTGGATTGCAAGGCGGGACATCTAATTTTCCGATCCAGTTCCGATCTGCAGACCTACGAATTGAAGGATTCGGATGAAATCGACGCCAACGTCTTCTCCAACGTGACTTCCGAGAGCGATAATTTCGACGAAGCGAAGGATGTTCTGTTTACCGACGATGTGGTGGGTCGCGCCCTGCAAATGGCCGTTGATGAAGAAGTCTGGTTCCGCGCGTTGCCCGGAGGCGAGCATCTCAGGATCTTCTCCGAAGTGAGTGATGAGGATTCTGGTGGCGACACTTTTCTCTACGGTTATCATCCCGAGGGATCGGCATTTGTGGACCGCATTTGGGAATATTACGAGCTGATGATCGAGCGCTGCCGGGAGTGTGAGCTGGATGCGTGTGATGATTATTTCTGATGCACGGAGTTGATTAAAATCATGCACTCCGGGAACCCATGGTCATACAGTTTTGGGAAACGAAGCCGAAGATGACATCACCACCAGAAACAGGACCACAGGCCATTCCACCGCCATCTTCGTAACTGCGAAGTTCCAGAGCGGGGACGGTGATTTTCTCGATGATCTCGTTCAAGGAGAGGTCGTTTTCTGGATCCTCCTCTGACGGTATGCTGATTTCGCCATCATCCGAATCCGGCAGACCTAGATGCTGATTAAACAATTTTGAGCGGTATTGAAAGCCGGTATAGTATGACAGATCGAGAGCGAGGAACAATAAGTGCTCGCACACCTCGCTTTCATCCCATTCCCAGAGCTCTGCAGCCGCAGTGCCGGATCCCGGATAGTGCATCTTGCCACAGAAAGGACATTCGATGCGATCTGCATCATATTCAGGATCGATTCCCAGATTTTCGCCATCGTCGTCGAATTGTTCCATGTCCTGAATTCGGGGACCTGTCGCAGTAGTCTTTTGCCCGTGGAATGATTCAAAGGCTTCCAGCCATTCAGGTGATTCTCGTCCTGCCTTGACAATCACTATCTCGCCGTCCTGAGGAGCAACAAAATCGATATATTTTAAGGACGGAACCATGGTTGTTGCCTGGCCCGGGACAGAGGAGATGATGCTGCTAGTTTCGTTAAAAGTCAGCGTATAGTAGTCAGTATCCGTACAATGATACAGCGCCAAGTTCTGCGTGTTCCCATCTTTCCACATGCTATGATGAGCGGATGACAAGTTTTGCATGAAGGCCTGGATGCCATCTTCGTCTGCGAAATGAGCTTTCAAGAGATCCAATTTTCGTTCGACGATGTCAGCCATGTCGTCGTTCGCCCAGCCACCCTTTTGTTTGTCCAATATAGCCCTTCGCTCATCGAACTCCATATCGAAGTTGTAGAGGCCGTTGAATAGATTTTCAAAGTAGGATTTGATTTTAGCAGTCGGTTCAATTTTTGGCATGGGTGCAGTCGTTGGTATGGTCTGTGAATACAAGAAATGGAAAACACATTCAAGCTTTCACGCAGAATTAGTTCTGCAGCAGCATTCTACCGGATTATTTCAGTCGGTAAAGTTCAAAAAAGATACACTCATAGAGCGATCTTTTCTTGGTGCGCCATTCAATTGGAATTAACCGAACATGATTGGCCCATGAGGTTGTGATGAGAATTCGCCAACTTATGTTCCAATCGGTCCCCGTGCAGTCTGTAATTTGATATTACCTTTGATTTTGCCTTTGAGGCGATCCTGCACGATGGATTGTGTGATGAAGGATTCGGAGTGTGAATAGTTCTTGATTAGCTTTTCTAACGATTCTTTGGCGATGACGTTGGCTTTTTCACGTCCGAATATCGTGGTGTCGGCTCCAAGGAGCGGAGCTTCGAAGCGGACTACGATCTCTAGGTTGATTTTGTATTCGAATTGCATAAGCTGTTAGTAGGATGGAGAAATGGATGATAGAGGGCTGGGAGGCCAGAGACCTCCGCCACGACTAGGCGGCAAGATCGTCGAGTTCGAGAAGATCACCTTCTTCGATGGCGCGTAGGATGGCGGCGGCGTGGTAGAGGCCATGGTCGTCTTGGAAATGATAGTTGGTGTAGAGTTGGGAAGCCCAAGGTTTTGCTGGATTGGTGCGGCGAATGGTGTTGGCGTCATTCCAGTTGGCTTCGGTGATGAAGTATCGGTTGCCTTTGCTGTTGGTGACTGTCAGGTAAGCTCCGGCAGGGTTGTGGATGTCGATTTCGGTGCGTCCGCCCAAGCTGAGAATGGTGGTGATGGCGGGAAGGAGTTCACGAAGTTGTCGGAAGCTGAGGGAGACCGGCTCAGTGTGTCGCGTTGTCCTGGGCTGCATGGAGATGGGTTTTGATCCTTTTACTTGCTTGGGTGGGTTTCCGAGATGGAGAGTTTCTTTGATGCAGGACTCCACGAAGCGTGCCATTCGGAAGGGCACCGTTGCGGTTCCGCGATATGCATAAAAACAGCCCTTCGCCAATCGGCAGCATTCGGGAGTGCGGTCTTTGAGAATGGGCTTGGCCAGATGAATTGCATCGAGAATCTCGTCACGACGAGTAGTAAATTCGGTTGGGGTTTCGATGCTGTCGAGGAGTTGCATCAAGGGAAGCAAGGGATGGTTGCGATAGGTGGCTTTGGTTTTCATCTGATGTGTGTGTTTGATTTTGTTGTGTTTGAAGTTTTTAAAGGCTGGGAGGCGAGGGCCCTACTGCGCCACGGTTAGGAGGCGATGCGACCGGAGTTTTGGGCTATGGCATTGAGGATGCGGTCGCGCTTTCGTCGGGCGGCATCGAGATCACTTGTCCCCAAAGAGAAACGGTGGCGGAACCTTTGACCCTCGGAGGTTCGTAAAGAAGCCCAGGCCCACCAGGTGCCGTTGTTGTTCCAGAGGTGGTGGTTCGGGTTTTCTTTGGTGCGACGTGTAACTAGCGTTAATGTAATTTTTTGCATAATATGGAGAGACGTAGGCACAGGAAGGCGCGTCGAGATGCCGAGTCGACAAAGCGAGGTTCGTGAAGGGAAGGAAACGGATCAGGCAGCCAAGAGTGCGCCTCGATTCCGTGGACGTTAGAAAACCTTAGAAGCCGTTAGGACGGTTTGGTGGCCCTGGCTTTGCGTATGGTTTTTGGGCAATGAGTGTGCCGGAAGAGAGAGCCGGAAAGTAAGTCTCGAGAGAAAGTAAAGCACAAAATGAAAAAATGTCAAGTTTTTTCGGTGCGCTTGTGTCATAGGATGGTGGATCTTCGAGAAAGGCTGGAAAATCAATGAAAAACGAAGGTTGGTGTTGTGTGGCATGGCTATTATTATCAGGTAGTTTTTAACAATTTTTTTCTCGGCTGGCGCGCTAGAGTCGGTCTGACGTGATGTATAAGCTGCTATTTAAAGGCTGTGATGCGAGAACGCCTCTGCCACGGTTAGGCGGCGATGTTGCCGGAATTTTGGGCCATGGCGTTGAGAATGCGATCGCGCTTGCTCCGAGCAGCTTCGAGATCGTTAGTTTCCAAGGAGAAGCGATGACGGATTTTTTGGCCCTCGGCATTTTTCAGGGTGACGTAGCACCACCAGGTGCCGTTGTTGTTCCAGAGATGGTGATTGGGGTTCAGTGTGCGACGTGTGATGAGTTGCAGATGTGTAGCGGACATGGTTCTTATGATAAGTTAGTTTTTAAACTCCCGATTCCGGGGCAAAAAAGAAGTAATGACATCGCTGAGCCGCAGAATAAAAATCGCCCGAGCCGATGACATCGACGCGGGCGATAAAGAAATTCCTTGGAGACTTTTGTTGAGCGGGTTTGTCTGGTCCCAGCTCCACATCCCGGAAAATGAATTCCGGAAGGCACCTTGGCGTCTCTGCCAGGTTGCCGGTTGGTGTTCATCACACCAACACTCGCGATGTCGGTGAAATTACTAACACAATCGGCGAATCTGTCAAGTAGTCTGGTCTGGCATATGTCATAGGGCGCCGTAGCTGCGCTAGAGTGCTTAAAAATGAAGTGAAATAGTCGATGAATGCTGACGGACATGTGTTGTATCATACTCTAGTTTTTATATTTGCCTGATCGAGCAGATGAGCCCGTAGATTTCTAGAAAGAGCGGTAGATCACAGGAGTTGTTTTTTTTTGGGGGGGGTAAGTATTTAGAGCCGGAGACTCCTCCGCTCGGTGAAGCCCATAAAATGTCCTATGACATAGGATGAATTTTTTCCTATGCAGTTCCCGTGGGCAACATGTAGCTGATGCCTTCACCCATTACTCCTATGTCAGCACAAATAAATGATCTTATGCTCTATGAAGGAAAGACCTATCGTCTCGCAGGAATCGCAGCGGATGATCCTTTGGTCGAACTATTCGAACCCGAGCACTATGGCATTCAAGCGTTCTCTCGCAGCACGGGCTGTTGGCGTGGTTTCCGGGCGATATATGGGTTACGAGAAAATCGGCTGGTGCTCGAAGAGTTGGGGATCAATTGTGACAATCCCGAGTTCGGGGCAGAAATCGAGCGGATGCGCCAGAGCGACCTGCGAGGAGCCGCGAAGTCACGCCAGCGCAAACAACATTATGTGAAGTTGCAGATCATAAAAAATAGTGCCTGTGGTCCTGCCATTCATGGTGTCTATCCGGTGCCGCCGGTGCGTCGGCATGACTCGGGTGCATTTAGCGATCATTACTATGATGTCGGCTTACCCATGGCATTTTCGGGAAGTCTTCTCATCTGTGACGGTTTCATTTTGGAGCTCTTCACGCACATGGGATTTCACCCCGCATGGAAGTATGAGGAAGTGAAGGAGCTTCATTTTCGCGATGGCGTGCTCACGCAAATTTGTGATCGCAGCGATGAAATGAAAAACATGCGAGAATCACTCGTGGACGCCGATGAGGAAAAGATGGATCGAAAATCGCTAGAAGACCTCGCTTCTTGGATCGAGCGCAGCTTTGATCGTCGTTATCGCGATGAGTGAGAGAATGGATCGATGGGTTCTCGCCTCATTTTACCTATTTTGCAGAAATCAGGCTGTGATCAAATGAGTCGCTCTCTCAATTTGACGAGAAGTGCCTGCGGGAGTTCTGATATGACTAAGTCGATCGGCAAAATGCCAAAAGGCGTTTTTTTGAAATTTGGTTTGCGTGCATCGACTAAAATCCGCTCTTCCGATTCGTGCCACCATGCAGTGCCCATGAGCTGTGCAGGTAAATTTTGCAAATTCATGGGCACGCGTTGCCATCCACTTTCCTGGAGAAGATCGCGGATTTCATTCTCACTGGGTTCACCACCACGCAAAGTGGGCTGAATCGAAACAAAACGATTCGATCTCGTGAGGCCTATGATCCGTATTTGGTCACCAAAGTATTCATTGTGATCATCGAGTCTCTTCAGGTATTCCGTCGGCAGAGCACGGCGTATGCCGAGCAATCCTCGGTGATCGAGATACGCAGTCCAGCCATCGGAATGTTGGTGCTTTTCCACAAACGAACCGCGGAAGCGAACGGTGTGTTCAGTTCCTTTCGCATCGAAGTTGCCGAGAGTGGGAATTGGGTTCAGCAGTCCCGACAAGCCTATGGTTTGCCGTTGCCTCTGGATGCTTTCGGCGTCGTTTTTTTGACAGCTCTCAACTCCTTGGGCGTCTGGGCCAAAAATTCGGCGCGAGACATCACCGGGTGAGAAGCTTGCGCCCTCGCCGCTGCCATTCTCTCCGAGATCTTCCGATGTTGTTCTGTTTTGGCTGGCATCTGATTTCAATGCAGGAATCTCTTGCACTAGATTGGGGTGAATATCAAGTTCAAAGGCTGAAAAATCACTTGAGTCAATGAGATTCCCCTGAGCACCAATGATCACCAATGATCACCGAAAGCTCTGAAAGGCGATAAAACTGGTGGCGAGTCCGAGCGCGGAACGCATGGCGTAGGTGACCGTGGGGCTGAGATGATTGAGCAAATCGATCACGGACGTCTCGAAGCTGAAGCGCTCGGGGATGAGTAAGGAGAGGAAGAAGAGCGGGAAGCCGACGATGGCAAAACCAGGACCGTCGAGATCAGCGGGCTTCATGAGCTTGAAAAAAGTCCATGCTCCGAAGAGCGCGATGATGATGCCGATGGGGTAAAACCATAAGACCAAACCGGTGCCGATAAGAAATATGGGCAGACCAGTCCACCAGGGGAGATCGAAGAAGAATTTGATAGGACGCATAAGATGAGAAAGCTGAGATGTTGAAACGCCGGAATGCTGAATTTTTGAGATTTAGAAATGCGGAAAATTGGGTGGTCTGAAGGTCGAGGAGCGAAAATTAGAACGCAATATTCGGCGGAAAGGCGGGGTAGATGCCGCCTGATGCGATGTGTTTGCCCTGCGCATCGAAGGTGTGCATTTCACCAGGGAGGCGATGATAGAGGTAGCCGCCGATGATGGGATGTTCCAGTGTAGAGAATTTCTCGAAAAAATCGGTGTGGCATGAAGTGGGGTGCTGCGAGATCATGGCGGACATTTCTTCGGCGGTATGGGGAGAGAAATTTTCGCTGCCGTGCATGTCGATGGTGAGATCGCGGCTATAGACGTAGCCCATTTGTTGTGAGAACGACAATCGAACGGAGCCATTTTTCAGCACGCGGAGGTAGGGGCCTTTTTGGCGGTAACTCTCGCATTCCTTTGGGTAGTATTTTGCTTCTGATACCATGCGTTGTTTTTTCCGCAGTGCGGTCTGCCATTGCTCGTCAGAGATGTTGAGGATCTTGACAATGCGATATTGGAAAGAGGAATCGGTGCATGTGCCTTGGAGGGAATGGTGGATTTTGCATTCCCGCGGGTTATAGGGTATGTGGAGGGAAACGATGGACGCGAGATCGGATTCGGAAATACCAGAAGCATCCAAGGCCGATTGCATCAGCGCTTTTACGGGATCAATGGCATTGGCATTCGCTTGCTGAAGGTGATCTAATTCATCGAGAATCCACTCGGGTAATGGCGCGGACTTGGCGTTGTGGGGCAGGAATGAGATGGGTTTCATGACAATGAAGAGTTTGTGAGCTGAGTGGTAGTGTCGAGCTTTGGAAGAACACGAAGTATGGAATCATCGAGGTGTGGCAGAGAGAGCAAAAGTTGGCTTTCCACCTCAGGCTTTAATGTGAGATGCTCTTTGCCCGCAAAGGCGCTCAGCAACGCGAGCGATCGCTCATCCAGTTGCGTGCGCAACCATTCCCAGCCGATGCCGACGCGTTCACAGTCGCGCCATTGAGCGAGTCGGCCAATGTTGCCCTTTTCATCAATCGCGGAGAAGCAACCGAAATCAACGATTTGGTGAACCCGGTAAATGCCGCCGATTTGGTAGTCGTGGTTGTTGTGATTGCTGATGATACGGATGCGGCAGCCGATGGGGAATTTGGTCATGACTGGGTTGTGTTGGCTTTAGTTTTCGTGGTTTGAGACAGAATGCCTTCTTTGAGAGAGCGGATTTCTGCAACAAGAGCGACGGAAACATCATCGCGGAGTTGGAGAAGATCCAGACCATCGAAAGCCGATAGTAGATCGCGTGCTTCTGGTGAGAGTTGGTCCTTGAGCCAATCCCAGCCTATGCCATTGATGATGACGCAATCGACCCAACGAATCCAGCAACCGACTTTCCCCAGTTCATCTTGGGCACAAAGTGTACAATCGTCATCATCGATATCAGCAACGAAATACGTGCGACCTTGTTGGTAATCGTGATGATCAAATAGCGAGTAAATGCGGACGCGTGAGCCCAATTGAAATGGACATGACTTGGGGACTTTACGTTTTCTTGGTTTCATGGGCGTTGGCGTGAATGCTGATCAGTTAAGAAATTTAGATGAGGATGAGTCCTTTCGGTATCGTGATCTGGGTGTCGCCGGTGGCGAGTAGATTCCCCCTGTTGTCATAGAGGTGCAGTTCCTTCGGATGACGGTGGTAGAGAAAGGCGGCGGCGATATCGAGTTCCTGAACGATGGGGTGAATGCAGGTTTCGCGTTCGGTGGCGATGATGTTTCCCATTCCTTCGGTGGTGGGGATGATAAAGGCGTATTTCGATCCGGTATTGAGCTGGAGCATGAGATGATCATTCGTAATATGGGGGCTGAAGAGTAGCCAGTCTTCGTAACGCATAAGGGTATGGAGGCGCGGCCCCATTTTTTGATAGAGGAGATACAACTTTTTCGCTTGTTGGTATTTTGTCTTGGCTTCCTTGTGGAGTTGGTAGTGCTTTTCTTCCAGCAGGCGGTAGTCGTCCCACGACAAATCGAGTGCTTTGAAGATGCGGCAGATGATCCACATCTCGGGGTCGTAATCGGTTAGGGCTGTTTCTAGCAGCTCTGGAGTGATGGTGGTCTTTCCGCCGGGGCGTTGCAGGCGTTCGCACAGTCCTTCGGGCGTGAGCCCACTGGCTTTAATAAAAGGCCGGAGATAGGGGCCAGGCGGAAAATCCGGATAAGGCACCTTGGGTAGGCCTGGATTGTCTAACTGCCGGGAAATCGATTTGTTGTAAATGAAGGATGGGCGATTTGAACCAAAAGGGTGGAAGATCGGCATATAGGAAATGGTAGTCTAGTTTTTAAGGGGTAAGATTCGTGGGGACTAGGTTAAGCCAAGGATCGATGGATCCATGTTCTGCGATCTTTTTGGCTAGATTCGTGCTCATGTAGTCTGGGTCAGGAGTGATTCCGCAACGGTCAAGATCAAGACGATCGGCATCCCAACAAGTGGCGATCGTTGGGTTCTCGTGATGTCTGCCACCCGTGTGCCAGGTGCAAGCGTAGTGGAGAATCTCGAAGGACTCATCGGAAAGCTCGAAAAGTTTGCCTCGATACAATCCGGCAAGGGCGGCACCGCGCGCGCCGTGCTCTGGATCCCCCCATTCGTTAACGCGTTGGGCGTCATGAAACAGGGCGAATAGCCGGACAATCTCCACATCAGCACCACTATCGGTGGCGATGATGAGAGCGTTGCGCTCGACTCGTTTCCAATGGTCCGGACCATGAACCGAATGTGCGGTGCGGTGTGATGGAAGGTCCAATACGGCTTGCCAGAGAGCGGGATAATCAATCATGAATCGTGAATATGGATGTAAAATAAAAACGAATAAATGCAATTTTTCTTCAACTGCTTATGTCATAGCATACGCTCAACATCAGCTGAAGACGTTAAAGTGAGTTAGTTTTTTAACAGCGCAATTTCCGCTATCCTCAGGCCTGAGGCAGATAAAGGGTCGAGATTTTTTCTTGCTGGTAGTCTACCCATGTAGGCGTTTTCAGTCGGAATGCCTTTTGGAGAAGAGCGATGTCGTGATCGTTGATGGTTGGCTGATAAGCCCAGAAGGAAATTACGCTGATGCGCGTGCGATCCTCATCGATTACATTTTTCCAAAGGCGACCGGCTTTGTTTGCGCGACGATCAGTGCCCAATTCGCCAGTCAGGCTCTCGCGGAATTGATTGAAAACTTCTGGAGTCATCTTTCCAACAAGGTTCACGCCGTATTCTTTGAGCATTTCTTTATCATGCTCGTGCTTCATTCTACGAAAACACGAGATGATTTGGATGTGATAGGCATGCGACCATACGACGACTTCTCCCAAAATGAAAAAAGTTCGTGCGCAATCGCTATCAGGATAATAGATGGTTTCGTTGAGAATTAGTTTCTCAGGGCTGTTGGATAGGCTTGGACGATTCGAATTTGGCATGTGTGACTGTGTGATACTCATAACGCCGACAATTCTATCACAAGGTTGATGCGGCTATGACATAAGCGATTTGGCCTAATTTGACAAACCATTGTGACAATAGTAGCATCGTCGCATGCCTAAAATTGCACTATTGTCTGACATCCATGCCAATCTGACTGCTCTGGAAGCAGTATTAAAAGAAGTTCAATCCAGTGGAGCGGAGGATATCGTATTCCTAGGAGATATCGTTGGCTACGGAGCCCACCCTGCCGAATGCGTCAAATGGGTAAGAAAGCTTTCCGGTCAGATCGTCATCGGAAATCACGATGCGGCATTGGGTGTTTTCCGTAAATCTGGGTATGAGCCTCCACAAAACAACTGGAGACGAGATGATTATGCCTGTGGACTGATGCACGCTGTGAAAACCCTCCCTAATGAGGACTTGGATTGGTTGCTCGCGCAGCCTTATTGGTTTGGTATTCCGGGCGCAATCGTAGCACATGCTTCCTTGGATGATCCAAACCTATTCAATTACATTGAGGATCAAGAATCGGCTGATCCTAGCTTAGATTTATTGGCCAAATTTCCACATCCTGTGGGCTTCTTTGGTCATACACACATCCAGAACGTGTTCAGCAGCAATCCCGGCGCTGTGGAATGGTTAGGCAAAGACAAATTCTACATTGATGACGGTGAACCCTGCGCGGTGACCGTAGGCTCTGTGGGTCAACCTCGCGAGGAAGACAATCGCAAAGCCAGCTGGGCACTCTGGGATCCAGAGCATCGAATTGTAGAATTTCGCCGAACGGACTATGACCGCTTGAAAGCTGCCCGCGCCATCGTAGATGCCGGACTCCCTCTGGACGCCGCCATTCGTCTACTAGAACCAGAGGAAATGCAAATCTTCCTGCATGAATGTGCTCGGAATGGCAATAAAGAGCATTCATGAATACTGGTATTCCAAAAGATCCGCTTCCGGTTCAAAGTTTCTGATGCCAAAGAAAAATTTTGTGGATTCCCAAAATCGAAACCCGCAGAAAAGCGCCTCGCCGATCGATTGCGCGCGCGCGGTTTCGAGGTGTATGGTGGACATTGAACCTACAAAATGTTCCTAGGACTCCAGCAACGATCTGATCTTTTCGAGAACACTCGCAATTTCTTTTGGCCCGAGCTTGGGGCGAGGTTCCATGATGTGGATTTCCACTCCATGTGTGAGCTCCTGGCGCGTCCATCGCTCCGCAGCTTGATGCGAATGATCTGCTGAGAGGGGAGTGCCGTCACTTGAAACAAATTCAATGCCTTCGAACAGCAGGCGTTTGAGCTCGTCGTTGCTGCGCCCCTTCATCATACGGGCGATTTGCGCCGACGAGACACGCTCCCAAATGAGCTTACGAATCAACAGCGCTTGGAGGTAGTGGCGAAAGTGATACCGTGCACTTCTCCCCACACGCGCGGGGCTATCAATGCATCCCAGCGTCTGATAATGGCGCAAGGAGCGCACCGTGAAGTCCTCGCTGGATCGCGAAGAATCTCCAATCTCTTCGGGACGAAATCTCTCAGCGACCCAGTTGATCCATTGAACCAAGGATTCCAACGACACTCCTTCCGACCAATCACTGCGCTCGACAACTTCAAATTCGAAGGCGGCTTCTTGGGAAATACGAATTTTTGGAATTTTTGTTGACATGCCAGAAATATACAATAGTTGTTGCAACGTTGCCAGTGATTATTGCAATAAATGAATCACGAAAAGGAAACCGCAACAAAGGACAACAGAACCCTACTCAGCCACTACACAGAATCAACCACAAATCCACAATAGCCGACATGAAAAAGAAACACTCGATTCAAGCTGCACGCCTCGAACAAGACGTCTACGAACTTTGCCAACCTGGAGGTCGCATGGTCGGCACCGCAGGACACCGCGCCGCTCAAGCATGGGTGGCACGCCGCCTCGAAGAAATCGGTTGCGAGCCGTATCGCGATGACTCATTCGCTCTGCGCTATGAAGAGTATGGTACCAACTTTACCAATTTCGCTGGAGTGATCCCAGGTGCCGACCGCACGTTGCCTCCTGTGCTCATCGGTGCACACTACGATAGTGTGATTCCTCACCCTTGTGCCGATGACAATGGTTCAGCGGTAGCCATCAGTCTTGGGGTGGGGGAGGCGATTGCCAAATCTGGTGGACTGGAGCGCGACTTGATCGTTGCCATCTTCGACGCCGAGGAGCCGCCTTACTTTCAAAGCTCAGCCATGGGCAGCAATCGTTTCTACGAGGATCAGGTTGATGAACGAGGCATTCACTTCGCCCTGATTTCCGATCTCGTGGGGCATGATGTGACGATCCCAGATCACTACCTCGGTGGTCTCGTTTCCAAACTGGCATCATCGCTCGCTCCATTGACCTTCGCCACTGGTGCCGAGAGCCACCCCGACTTGCCTGGTTTGCTGGAAGAGATTGAAAGTCCCTCCGGAATGAAACTCATTGCAACACTCAATCGCTACGTGGGAGACATGAGTGATCACGGAGTGTTTCGCCGAAACGGTGTGCCCTACCTGTTTTTATCCTGCGGACGGTGGGAGCATTACCACCGGGAGACAGATACACCTGATCGCTTGAACTACCAAAAAATGGCGGCCATTGCTGAGTATGCAGAAAAGGTTTGTCGTAGTGCCGCCCATGCCAGTCTCGTCGAAACAACCATCGAGGCAAAATCAGTTGAGTTTGAAGCACGCACGTGGAAGGATGCTCTTGGCCTGCTCCACAAGCCGTTTGCTATGGCATGCGGTGTGCCCGATTTCAAAAGTCGCAGCCATATCGATCGCGCTGCTCAAGTGCTCACGTCTATGCTCTGATCATCGAACTGTTACGAACCACCCATGAATGACAATCCGAAACACTCATCAAGAGAGCGGCAACAACTCTCTCGGCACACTGAAGCTCTCCAATCGATGGGATACCTTGATGAGAGGCTGCAACCCATTGCTGCCGGCGAGTATTTGATCCCGTTGCTTCTCGATGTCTTCTGGGCCGCCAACATCATGAATGATCATACGATCGATATGATGAGTGGTCGAGACGAAGAAAACTCCGACCGGGTTCCTGAGGACTACATGGTTTCCTTCTGCACGGGAATTGTCACCACGATCGAAAAGATGCAGGATGCGGGCTACGAAAATGCACCAGATTTGGCGTTCGAGTTGATCTTGCCTCACATGGATTTTTTGCTCTGCACCTTGTATGCAAGATTTAGTGCGACGATGTGCGGGATCGATCTCATTTCGCTTTATCCTAATGCATTGAACCCCGAAAATCCCGACGATCTCCATGACACCTTGGAAGCATTTTTAAAATACGCTCGAACGAAAAACGCCAAGTGGTCGATCCGAATCACTGAGAAGGCGCTCCACTATGCGTAGGACGAATGGAAAATCTTCTGGACGAATTATTGAAGCACTCGAACGCTTCGAGGGAGCACCTCAGCCCGAGTTACAAAAATCGTATTTGAGATCGCCATGCTCAGCCGTCGCGGCCTTAACCTTAACGACCCGGCGAAACCCCACACCCTGCAATCGCAACATGGGGCATTCTCTGGTCTGCACCTCCTCTGCTTGTAATACGTAGGCTTGCAACTCCTCGATCCAACCATCGACGTCGGCATCGATTTGTCAGAGGAGTATCAAGCGGCGTTGGAGATTCATAGCGGATCACGTTAGTCTGTAGTTTAGTGTCAGGTCTGTTACAATGGGTCGCAAGATCCTGTGATTTTTTGAGAGCATCCGTAGTTGACACAGCTACGCGACAAATGCATAGTTAGATCATGATTTTCATGACAAACACTAACTCTGCAATGTGCATGATTTTTCTTTTTATGTTTGTTGCTCAAAAAATTTAATTAGACAGAACTATCAATATGAGCAACGACACGAGCTATACCCTCAAATTCCGACATCCGAAAAAGGCGCGGTTGAATGAAGTCCATACTTACCTTACAAAGATTAAGCCGGCCATCTGCGAGCTGGTGCAGAAAATCGAATTTGATGAGGAATGGTCTAGAGAAGAGCGGCTGAAGTTTCTGGGAATCCAACAATGGAGTGAGGTGATCACATGGTTCTTCCCCGACATGGAAGCAAGATTCTCCTCGATGGAAAAGGGCGACGGCGGGACGGGCCGATTGCATGTGATGTCGATTGCAGCATGGGCGAATGAAAATGCCTTCAACGTATGGATCTCTGGTCCAAGCGGTGAACTGGCCGATTTGTTGGAGCGTTTCCCCGACGTGGAGATTGGCGGTGAATACGTCGATGATTGCGGAGCTGGATCGGTTCAAGGATTCGAGAAAGTTTACAAGATGAGCCGGGAAGAGCATGATATAGCCCTTCTCAGGAAAGATGTCCAAAATCCCGAAATCTGGCAGGGGAAACACTCCCTTCTCTCGCCTGCGACAAGAGAGCTTATTTTGTGCGCCGAGCGGGGTATCCTTGATCTGAAGTGTCTGCGCCGATTGATTCGTGAGGGCGCGGATGTGAACGCTGTTTACCATAATGAGCCTTTCCTATCGCACTTTCCCATCTACCTGTGCGAAACGCCGGAAGAACTCGGCAAGGCAATCGACCTGATTCTGTCAGCGGGATGGATCTATGGCACAGACACAATAATGATCCGCGCATCGCTGTTGCAGATCGCCCAGCAATTACGAGAATCCGATCAGACCCTATCGGTAAGGCGCAAAGCGGCGACTTTGCTGCTCGCTAGAAAACTAGGAAAGGGAGATGCGGCTGCCCAACTTTTTCAGGACAGTCTGAAGACACGGGACGTCCGTGGTTTGCTCGCCTCGGCGTTTCTAGACGCGGACTTCCATGCGGAAGCGGCCGAAGCGTCGAAGGCAGACCTCAAGTGGCTGCAGCAACAAGGCCTGTGGGAGGATCCCGAAGAGTAAGATTCATTGAAACATTGGAAATCTAGTATATGGTAAACACGCAGAAACAAATTATTTTCGGTAAACCCCACGGCACTTACCGCATCCTCCATACCGCCGACAATCACATCGGAATCTCGTTTGCCCAATACCCGGACCTTGTCACCCCCCTTTTCCCCGCCCTCCGGTCTGGCCACCGGCTCCCTTAACGGCCTCAACCCCAAAAGCAAATTCCTAGCATTCATTATGGACATCATCCTCGTCGTACTCCTGCTCGTCCTCATCTTCCTCGTTGCGTTCGCGATCACGAGATTCGTGAAGCCGACTCACAGCGCACCGCCAGTCCTCGACGTGGCGACGCAGGTCTCGAGTGCCGTCCACGATGCACTGTCCGACGCACTCGCCACCATGTCCGAGCAGGCACGACGGGATCGCGACGAATCCATTCGTCTCGCCTCGGAGACGATCGCCAAGTCCGGAGGCGACCAGCTTGGAACCAAAGCCCAGGTCATCGACACCGCCCTCACCGGCATCGCGGCGCAGATGAACCAACGTCTCGAGGCGCTCTCGACCGAGCTGCGCAGCCTTCGCGAAAAGAACAACATCCAATACGACAACGTCGGCAAGGCCGTCGAAGCGCTGTCGAAGCGCACCGACAACCTGAACGAGATCCTCTCCAACTCCCAGAAACGCGGCCAATGGGGAGAGCGCGTCGTCGAGGACATGCTGCGCGCGGCGGGGTTCATCGAAAACGTCAATTACACCAAGCAGGACATCAACACCGCTGGTGGCAAGCCCGACTACAAGTTCATGATGCCGCCGAACCGCGTGCTCTTCATGGACGTCAAGTTTCCCCTCGACAAGTACGCGCTGCACTTCTCCGCAGAGACCGACGCGCTTCGCACAAAGGCGAAAGCGGAGTTCGTCAAGGCCGTCCGCGGCCACGTCGATGCGCTCGCCAAGCGTGACTACGTGAACAACGCCAAGGAAGAGGCCGTCGACTACGTGTTGATGTTCCTTCCGAACGAGAGCATATCGAGTTTCGTCCATGAGGCCGACCCCACGCTGATCGACTACGCGTTGTCCAAGCAGGTCGTCTTGTGCTCCCCGCTCGCGCTCTATGCGTTCCTCGTCGTCATTCGTCAGGCAACTGACAGCTTCCACACCGAACAGACGGCCGCGTCGATCATGCAGCAGATCAACAAGTTCGACAAGGAGTGGGCGAACTACGTCAAGGCGGTCGACGAGGTAAAGTCAACCTACGACAAGTTCGCCGGAAAGCTGGACGACATCGCTACCGACGGCACCCGATTCAAGAAGCTCGGAGTTCCGATTCGAGCCATCGAAAAGATGCGCACCAAGCAGGGGATCCCCGAGTTGAGCGATACGGACGTGACCATCCTCGACGACCCCGATGACGAGGTCGAGGCCTAAGACTGGCACAATGGTGCCATGAGCACCTATTCCTCGTTCTACATCAACGGCCAGTGGGTACAGCCCTCTACCACCGCCTCGCTTTCCGTCTATGACTCCGTGACCGAACAGGTCATGGCGACGATCCCCGCCGGCGGCGCTACCGATGTCGATGCAGCCGCGAAGGCAGCACGGGCCGCATTCGACTCTTGGTCGGGTCTCCCCCGTGAGGAGCGAGCAAAGTTCATGAGCCGCATCGGCGACGCACTCGCCGGACGCATGGACGAGATCGCCACCGTGATCCCAAGGAAACAGGCATGACCAAGATGCTCAGTCAGCTCGTCCAGGTTGGGCTGCCGATCAACTCCTTCAAGCAGGCCGCCTCGGTCGCTGAGACCTTCGAGTAATCAGAGATGGTCGGATCCTCGATGGTCGTGCGCGAGCCGATCGGTGTCGTCACCCCCCTTTTCCCCGCCCTCCGGTATGGCCACCGGCTCCCTTAACGGCATCAACCCCAAAAGCAAATTCCTAGCATTCATGAAGTCTGGAAATCAATCAAAAAGCAAGAAGCGGCCCAACCTCATCTCAGAGTTTAATGATGATTACGCTCATCTGAAACTCGATTTTGGAGGGATTTTTGCGAACCTTGAGGATCGCGAATGGCGCATCGCTGCGGTTTCGCAAAATCAGCAACAACCTTATCTTATCTTTGCCCCAGGTCATTTTGGAGCGTTCCCTTCTGGAACTGGACAGGAAATATGAGCTTTTCGAAACGATCGAAATTGTATCATGGTTGTGACTGCGGTCCTGGCAAACTTTTTCTTTCATCGGCTCGATGCTCCTGTAGATTGATCCCATTCGTATGCACACACTTTCTTCCATGGCGAAAGAGATCAATCGTTCTGTTGTCGTTCTCTCCGGATGGCAGGCGAGGTTTGAATTGCCAGCAGGCAAGGGGACTTGCTACTCCAACGCCTACCTCGCTTTTTTGCGCACAATCACGAAATGGGCAGTAGTCGATGTTGCTTCGCGTATCTTAGTGTGTATCACTGGCCAGCAGGGCGGATTTGTCCCACGTATCCTAGTGTGTATCAGTGGCCAGAGGGCGATTTTGCCGCACGTATCTTAGTGTGTATCACTGGCCGGGAGGGCGGATTTGTCCCACGCATCTTAGTGTGTATCAGTGGCCAGATGACGATTTTGCTGTGCCTATTCTAGTGTGTATCAGTGGCCAGGAGGACGAATTCGCTGCGCGTACCTTAGTGTGTATCAGTGGCCAGAGGGCGAATTCGTGCGCGTATCTTAGTGTGTATCACTGGCCAGAGGGCGAATTCGTTGCACGTATCTTAGTGTGTATCAGAGCTCGGAGGCGATTTTGCTGCGCCTATTCTAGTGTGTATCAGTGGCTAGGAGGCGATTTTGCCGCACGTATATTAGTGTGTATCACTGGCCGGGAGGGCGGATTTGTCCCACGTATCTTAGTGTGTATCAGTGGCCGGGAGGGCGGATTTGTCCCACGTATCTTAGTGTGTATCAGTGGCCAGAGGGCGATTTTGCCGCACGTATCTTAGTGTTTATCACTGGCCAGATGACGATTTTGCTGTGCCTATTCTAGTGTGTATCACTGGCCAGGAGGACGAATTCGCTGCGCGTATCTTAGTGTGTATCAGTGGCCAGGAGGACGGTTTTGCCGTGCCTATTCTAGTGTGTATCAGTGGCCAGGAGGACGGTTTTGCCGTGCCTATTCTAGTGTGTATCAGTGAACGGGTGGACAAATTCGTGCGCGTATCTTAGTGTGTATCACTGACCAGATGACGATTTTGCTGTGCATATCTTAGTGTGTATCAGTGGCCGAGATGGCGATTTTGCCGTGCCTATTCTAGTGTGTATCAGCACCAGAGGACGGTTTTGCCGCGCCTATTCTAGTGTGTATCACATTACCGGTCGGAGAATTCGCTGCGCCTATGCTAGTGTGTATCAGAACTGTTTTATCGAAAAATCCATGACTTAGCATATTTTTTGATATTTTCTTCATTGTCTAATTTCTTGGCGTATGCGGAATCGCTTATAATATTTGATTGAAGTATCTCCGTAATGTAGATTTCTAGATTTCGAAATACTGTTAGCGCATCATTTCCTTTATCTCTTAGATGATTTTCTTTTTGACCGTAATCAGGCAAGCAATCAAAGCAATAATGCCATAAAGCCCAGCGAATAGAGCTTGTACTTTTCTGGACAGCGGCAATAGGATCATTGCCGAAATAGCCAATATCAGCTGCAATTAGTAATTTGAATGTATGGTGAATTTTTATGTATGCTGATCTAGATTCGGGAAAGAGGATTACTCCATCTTTACGAAAAGCGCGAATCTGATTTTCACGAACAATTTTAGGATTTTGAAAATTTGATATATAATTCAAGAAATTGTTATACTTTTCTTTAGGTGTCATAATATAATTTGTTATAAAGTTTGTAGTTAGAGATTGATGAATTCTCAATGCTAGCAAAGAAAAATTTCTGTGTCAAGATTAAAAACTACTCTCCAAACGATTATGCTTTGCGAGTTATTCTGTCAAGCAACCAAACAGCGCCATATAGCTCACAGCTTTTCTCACCTCCTGCTCTTCGAGTGAGTCTGCTTGGTAGGGAGCGCTTATCGCGTCAGTGTATTCTTCGAATGTGCAGAATCCGTGGATCACGGCGAGACAGAGAAACACGGGTCCTCCGTGCATGCCGTTCATGAGAATGAACTGCGTTCTTTGACTTCTCGTGAGGCTGCTCATGGCCAAAGCAAGATCAAATCGCGCCTGGGCGGCCGGCACGAGAAGACCATTGCGCCAAATCTCATGACCCCAAAGATGCTCCTGCACTCTTACAAACATGTCGCGAAGTCCGGGGCTTTGATGCGCATTGGACTTGATTTTCAGTGTTTCGAGCAATTCGTCTAGAACCACATCGGTCAATTCTGTGGACAATGCAAAGTCACGATAGGTGCAGTAGGCGGAAAAGATTCCGAAGTATTTTGCTGACAATCGTTTGGTGGTGATCTTTTCGAACGCGATCGCCTCAAGCAGTGCGCGTGATTCATGCTCGATGCGATGACCTCCTTGCGTTTTCAATACATTCCCTTCAAGGAAATGCATTCCATTCTCTTCCTTCACCAGTGATCTTGCTTTTTCCAAAAACTCCCTATCCTCACGCATCCTTGCGATCAATCCCTGGGCAACAGCGCACCCGATTCCGTCGGAATGGAGCAAGAACCACTGGCCACTCTCGCAACGCTTGAAGGACAAGCCTTCCTTGATTTCCACAAACGATTGTTCAGCATCATGCTTCGCTTCGCCCTGAATATTCGCCCATGCCCTTGCCATCGAGAATCGCGGAATATGCCATTGCCGCAGATGCTTGACATGCCCCAGTTCCGTAGTGGAGACAGCGATCAGCTGCCACACATCCATGACGTGATCATTCCAGTAGCCACGATCCGTTTTTATGGTCTCATTTGTAGTGCGCAAAGCCGCGAAAAGCTTGCAATTCTCAGAATCACCGACAACTTCGCAGTGAAAATCGTGTTTGATTATCTCGATGATTCGATCTTGAAAAAGTGGGATTGAGTGCATGTCTTGTGTTATTGGATGGTTAATGAGGAGCCGATTGTGTTTTATCAATTTTGATGGAAATTCGTTATGCCGCTCTGAGCAGGGGGCGATTCATGAGGCGAAAACTTACCTTAGTGTGCATCACTATCTTGGATGATAGGTCGAAAGCTAATGCAATTCTTACTCCAACCCGGCGCCCCCCACATGCGGTCTTGTGTCTGCACCGGCGGGTCACCGAATGACCAATCTCCGCCGCATACTAGACGGTGGGCAAGCATCAGAACTTCGTCGATACGATCCGTGCTACCGTATTTACGGCCGAATACCTCGGTGGTCCATTCTCCCAATGTCGACCCGATGTCACGCAGTCCCCAAGCATTGCTTCCTCTGCTTCCAAATGCATATGTTTTCTCATCCGGATAAGGTGGATCTTCGCATGGGTTTGATTCTTGTGATTGTTTCGAACCCCCGGAAAGGCGCGCATACACCCACTGCAATTCACTAGGGAGCTTCATGATACCCGGCAGAAACGCTTCATGCGTTCGATTCATTTTTTCCGCGAAATCTCGGGCCTGAAAATAGGTGATTCCGACCACGGGATGATCCTCACCGTTGACTGATACCTGGTTATGCCCCATCACGGCTTGATACTGTGCCTGCGTAACGTGCATCTTTGCCATCCAGAAACCCTCCATGCGACTCACCTTTGTCTTGCTTGACGAAAGCCCACGATCATCTCCTTCATCCAGATCATCAAAAACAAAATCACCCGGCGGACACCAGCAGAACTGCATCGATACATCTTGTGCAATGCGGATGGTGATTTCCTCACCGGCATGACATTTTTTACGTCTGGCCTTCATGACAACAATTGGAGGTATTCTTCCTTGGTCAAAAGATTCAAGGCAGTTTCGAGAGGTAAGCCGGCATGCTGGATCGCCACTGCGGCGCCGATACGGTCGTATTCGGTCGTATTCGGTCTTTCGCAATTCCACCACGCCTGTCGCGCTGTCATACACAGCCCACGCGGCGCGGAGATCTCCGGCTTCACGCGACATGCCCACAGACCCAACCATCACGGCGGCGGGGTGATCCGACGATACACGAAAACTTCGTTCATCCACCCATACGAGGTTGCTCGGCTTCTGGCAAAATACCTCTTGCACGTGCGTATGGCCGAAAAACCCCACCGGCATCTTTTGCAACTTCAATATGTCGAGAGTCGGTCGCGCCTGCTTGAGATTTTGCAGATGTCCGAAGCTCAGCGGTTGATGCAGGTTGGCATGGGCGAGCAGACACTGCTCTTCCGCATCGACGAGCAAACTATCTTTGAGCCACCGCAGTTGCTCATCGCTCAACTCGCGCATGCTATGAACGCACCCGGCCAGTTCGCCCGATTTGTTCCAATCATCGGGCAGATGATCGATTCCTTTGATCCGCAGATGAAGGACTCGCAAATCATGATTTCCCATGATCATGGTAGCGCCCAGTCCATGCAGGTGCTCAACACATTTCGCCGGATCCGCGCCATAACCAACAGTGTCCCCCAAGCATACGATCCGATCAGGGAACAGTGTCTGGATTTCCTCCATCACCGCCTGCAGGGCGTGCCAATTGCCGTGAATGTCAGATACGATTGCGATTTTTGCCATGATGAGAAAGCTGGTAGGATGTCATCAGGATTGTCGAACCTTGTCGCCACGAGAGGCATATCCACGATGAACTTCTTGATCGTGATCAAGCTGCCCCAAACACGCAAATTCGTTCGCGGTGACCGAATCCTGGAACTCTGCCAAATTGCGTAAAACGAGCACTTTCGCCTGTCTTTTTTGCAAGATCGATGCGACGTCACTTGTCATGCACTCGATTCCTTTGAGTGAAAGAAGGTTTCCTTTGAACTGAGCCAGTGCACTTGCCTCATCGATCGACAACTCTTTCAACCCGTCCAAGTAAAGCTCTTTGGCGCGAGTTTGGGCGATCACGCATGCCGTATCTTCGGATAACCGGCTCAGGCCCGATAAAGAGAGCCGCTCACCACGAAAACATGCGACGGTCTGCATCAGCTCTTTTGATACGTGAGTCAGTCCGTCCAAATAGAGCGTATGAGCTTCGCTATTCGCTAGCAAATTCGCTGAGTAGGGGCTCAACTCATCCAAGCCCCATAGACAAAGTCGATGCGCATACCGGGAGAGAAACCTAGCGGCCTTAGGCGTGATTCTCGAGTAACAGCCGATGGCTTTGATCTCACCGTCTTGCCAATGCTCCCGGGCATAAGCAAGTGTAAGGGTCAGCCTGTTATTGTTCTTTGCCATGGTCTTAATCGCAGATTTGTCTTATGAAGGCATGTGGGTGCATGTTTGTGCGACGTAAAGGCACCACACTACGACGATCAGCCCCCAGATGACATCCCCCCAATTGGATTTGTAGGCGGAATACAGCGTGCCGGCCAGGTGACTCAGAAACATAAAATGAAGGAATAAGGTCATAGAAAAGTTTGTGTCGGGGTGATATCGCCCCTCAAGGAAAGGTTAGTGTGTATCATATCAGCAGGAGATGTGTGCGTTATCTCCCGCTAAAAATTGTTTGGCGCAGTCTTCAATGCACGAGGAAATCCTGAACGATTTTTTCAATCGCCGGAACTGGAGCCGCTGCATCAAAGGCAAACGCATAGGTGCCATATTCATCGTCCCCTTCACGATGGCACAGCGATGAACCGCCAATACCATTGTAGGGTAGCCACAGATCGAGAATCTCCTCGTCCTCACCCGCACCATTCTTGATACGCAGTGCGATGCCCGGAGTGGCACTGTCACCTGTTAATGAGATCGCTAGTAGAGGAGGCGGGCAGGATAATTCATATAGTTCGTAGTTCCAATCGTGTTTTTGCGCTAATTCTTGGATAGTATTTTTCATAATGAGGATGGATGTATTTCAGGTTCTTGTTGCAATTTTATCGTACAAAACTCCGATATTACCAATATTTTCAGCAAATGGAGTATTGTGTGACAGATGATACACTGGCTGTCAAGCCTATTATTCAAAATCCCGCAAGACGGCCACTTGACAAGTCGGTTAGTGTCTCGTTCGCGCATGCCGCCATTCAAATTCGGTTGCGAGAGAATCGTATGAATTCTATTCGGGCGAACCGATTGATACACACTAGAACTATATCAATTGTTCGATTAGAAAAAACTGCCAAGACCAATCATTTGCACTAACCATGAAAACGAAGAAGACAGAAAAAACTCAAGACCAAGATGAAGAATGCGATAGCAAGCAGAACGCCAAAATTCTTACTGCAGCAATTGTTCAAGCGGAATTATCCGAGAAACTATCCGGGCTATATCTACCCACATATGAAAGCATGACCGTCGCGGCAGCCCGAGAGATATCGCGGTATGGCGAGTATGTGGATTTAAGCGACATCAGTTCGATGACGGATGAAATTTACCGCGCTCTTGTGCGAAAAATACCGCACCATCGCGGTCAAGAGCTGTATTCCGGAAGCGGCATGAATCTCAGCGGGTTGAAGAGCCTTCCCGTCAACGGGGCAAGAGCTTTATCAAAATACGCTGGCAATGAACTGGTTCTCAATGGATTAAATCAAATCTCAATAGAATCGGCGAAAGCGTTGGGGCGTTTTGGAGGCAATCTGAGGCTCAACGGCATCAAGCGTCTATCTGCAGAAGCAGCTGCTGGTTTGGCTAACAATCAAAAACGTCTTACCCTGAACGGATTGAAAGAGTTAACGCCTGAAGTGGCTCAATCCCTATCCAAACATCAGGGACGCTTGGCGCTGAGCGGCGTGGAATCTTTGACTCCGGAAACCGCAAGAGCAATTTCAGCCCATTCTGGCAGAATATCTCTCAATGGAATCTCTGAGTGCACGGCTGAGACGGCTATGGCTTTTGCGAATCATCGAGGTTATCTTGGGTTGGCGGGACTCAAGGACTGCGATGATGCGCTGGCTCAAGCGTTTGCTGGACACGCCGGACCATTGTCGCTATCCGGAATCCGATCACTATCCGAACAAGCAGCGGGATACCTGGCTAAGCATCGGGGAAGGCAGTTATCTCTCGCGCGACTCTCCAAAGTATCTCAAGAAGCGATTCAGCTTTTGGCTCAATATGATGGCGAGCTGACCCTGAATCGGATCGGCGAAATTTCCGATGAAACGGCCGAGGCTCTCGCTAAACATCGTGGCGGCATTCTTTCCCTCTACGGTTTGCGGAAGCTCTCAGCAAAAGCAGCAAGCTCTTTGATGTATCATGTGCGTCCGCTGCTGGTCCATCCTGAAGTATACGCCTACATGGAGCACAGCTGGCGTGAGCAGAAACGAAAATCTAACCGGGAGCGTTCCTAATCCCATGCTTACGACCTATTTTTTCCCACACCTCACTCTCTTTTTAACATGATCGATCCAATCATTGATTTTGACGCACTGTGGCAGGCAGCCATCGCCCTGCCCAGTCATCTCTCGCCTTATACCGTGCATGGACCTGACCATTGGCGGAGAGTCGAACGAAACGCCTTGATTCTCGCTTCCCAATCAGGCGCAAATGTGTCTGTTGTTCGCCTTTTCGCTCTGTTTCATGACAGTTGCCGGGAGAATGACGATTATGACCCCGATCACGGGAAACGTGGTGCCGCATTGGCGATCGCATGGCGCAGAAAGTATTTTGATCTGCCCGATGAGCTATTCGAACTTCTTCACTACGCCTGCAACTGGCACACGGATCGCCATCATCATGAAGACCCCACGATCGCTACGTGCTGGGATGCGGATCGCCTGGATCTCGGGCGCGTCGGCATTACACCTCATCCCAAGTATCTCAATACAGGATTGGCAAAGGAGATCGCTTTGCACGGCTCGATCTCTCCATGGCTACATCTCGTCGTCCATCGTTTTTAAGTCTCCCATTCTCAGGTATGGCGCACTCATAACCAAACGTATACCATGTTATGTTCGGGATCGACACATAGCAGGAGTTGATTCCCGTTGCCAATCACTTGGTCGACCAGATTAGCGTTATTTGCTCTCTGGGTAACTCATATCGTTATACAGTTGATGCTGCAGCAGGTCACTTGCCAGCGATCCTGACAAACTTTTTCTTTCATTGGCTCGATGCTCCTGTAGATTGTTCGCAATCGTATGCACACACTTTCTTCCATGGCGAAAGAGATTAATCGTTCTGTTGTCGTTCTCTCCGGATGGCAGGCGAGGTTTGAATTGCCAGCAGGAAAGGGGGCTTGCTACTCCAACGCCTACCTCGCTTTTTTGCACACCGTTGCTTATCTACGCATGCTCAATATCTCGGAGGAGAGTCTGCTCAAACTCTGGCAAATCGAGAAGAAGCTGCTGACTCTGCTGCATGTGGACTCGATCGGATCACCGACATGGTTCCTTGATTCTTGTGGACTGACCAAACACAAACAACGTCGATTGCTGCTGACCAATCACGACATGGGCATGGATCTGCGATCACAAGTTTTACAACTAGGATTGAACTTTACACAGACCACTCCCGAGCTTTTTGACGGCAGGGAAATGGGTGAAGATGCGTTACGCGTATTGAGCCAATACCTCAAACTGGTTTCGCGTATTCAGGAAGAAGTCTGCGCCGAGGTGCCACTCTTGAGAAATGCTGCCCGATGGGCCGGTCGGCTCAAGCCATGAAAAAGTGTATAGATTAAACGTGCTCCATGTTCATGACGATGCGAGCTTGTCGGCATAATAAAATCCGTCAAATATTTTTTCACAACATACATCTCTTCGCTTACAATGATCGATCTGTCACCCCAACTTGTGTGTAATGGATAGTCATCGCCAATTTGCGCATTTCAGTAAACTTTCTAAGTCTGGTCAACTTCTCCACCTGCCACCACATCGGCAAAACACTGCAAAATTCCTGGAGCTGTCATGAACACGGCAGAGGATGAAACCGCCGTATCAAACTGACACCATTTACTTTACATTCTAACAAAAATCTTTCGCATAAGTAGCGACATCTTCGAGCAGGAATTTTTCGGGGGCGCAGGCGATGGCCATACCGTCGAGATACATCAGGCTTTTGATGATGGGAAATGCGCCTTCGGGGAATTGCAGGCCTTCTTCGACGGCCATGCGGATGGTATTCATCATTTGCATGGTGAGGCTTTCTTCGCCCACAGGTTTGTTGCCAAAGCTAGCGTAGAGCTCAACGAATTTGCGGCGAAATGCTTCGGGCTTGGGCAGTGGCTTGACACTGAGTGCTTCGATCGCGCGGGCAGCATCGTCATAGCGTTTTTTGCCAAGAGCCACCATGAAATTTAACAGCCCACGGGAAAATTCCGTCGGCACAGTCTCGACGTTGGCGTTATCGATGAACCAGAATTTTTGACCATCGTAAAACACATTGCCCGGATGAAAGTCGCCGTGGAATTTGCCTTGGTAGAACAAAAAGTAGCCGTGGATGCGGAAAAGCAGCAGCAGGTTCTCGTAGGTGAAGGATTTTTCCTTGAGCAATTTACGGACGGTGGGAGCCTGCACAAATTGACTCACGAGGATGTGACGAGTGGAAAACTCTCGATAGATCTTGGGGAAATCGAGCAAGCGCAAGTGCGGTAGATCATCGACTTTAGCATCGCGCCAGTGGCGCAACTCTTCGGTGCCGCGATCTTCCGCTAGCAAATCCATTTCCGTGACTGTGGTGCGGCGAATGGTTTCCAAGGTGCCGATGGGATCAGCCAAACGTTGCAGCGGTGGATAAAAAAACAATGAAGTTTTGGCGAGAAGTTTCACGGCGGCGACATCGCTCTCGAAGTCGGCAGCGTGGTCTTTGCGCAAAATTTTCACGACAATTTCTGAGCCATCCTTCAATCGACCACGGTGCACTTGCCCTAGCGAGGCGACGGCGAGAGGTTTTTCTTCGAGGTGATCGAGTGAATCCCAAAATACGGCGGGAGCCTCGCGTTTGACCTCTGCGAGAAATTCCCCAGCGGCCATCGGGGTGGCTTCTTCGTAAAAGCAATTGAGCTTCGCGGTTTTTTCGGGACCTAAGAGATCGGCGCGGATGGCATACATTTGCGCAATTTTGACGGCGAGTAGCCCCATCGGCTCGATTTTTTTTGGGTCCAGCTTTTCCACGGGACCAAAGATCATTCGAAAGAGTTGGATGAAACGCCAAGAACGCATGGGCATAGCATCGACGTAAATCTCGATTCTGCAAGTTTTCAGGTGGGAAAAATCAACGCTGTGACGGCATGAGTGACCGCGAGTGGGCTGGTTGCTAATGCCCGGGGGGGAGAAGGTAAGGCTTGCAGATCATGCGTTTGAAGCTGCTTGAGCTGTTGGCGCAGTATGCCCGAGCTTTGCGAAGTACTGATGAGCACGGGATGAATGATTAGTGAAAAATTTCCTTTCTAGCCCTTGCGCATCAGCCATTTCCCGCTAGCCTGCTTGCCATCACTCACATGAGCAAGCAACCACAACCTGGCACATTGGCCCCATCTTTTACTGCACCGGTCATCGGTGGAGACTTCGACGAATCGACCATCATCTCGCTCTCCGACTTCCGCGGGGAGACGGTGGTGCTGTATTTTTATCCGAAGGATGATACCCCGGGCTGCACCAAGCAAGCCTGTGCGCTGCGCGATGGCTGGCAGGAGATTTCCGCCAAGGCCAAGGTTTTTGGCGTGAGCATCGATTCAATCAAGAGTCACGAAAAGTTCATCAAGAAGCACAAGTTGCCGTTCCCGATCATCAGCGATGATGAACACGCGATCGTCGAGGCCTACGGCGTGTGGGTGGAGAAAAGCATGTATGGCAAGACCTACATGGGCACCGAGCGTACGACTTTCATCATCGATGCCGAGGGCAAAATCAAAGCAACCTTGCCGAAGATCAAGCCGGAAGATCACTTTGCGCAAGTGCTCAGTTTGCTCGACTAAGCCCGCAGTGCCCAGCGTAGTTTTGCGGAGATCGAGCGCGGGTTGGAGCGGCGTTCATCGGGTGAAGCGATGATCACTTCATCGGCGATGGAGGAGAAAAGTCCGTCGCGCTGATGCTGTTGGAAGGATTTTTTTACTCGTCGATCTTCCCCGCTATGGAAGGTGAGGATCACGATACGGCCGCCAGGTTTGAGGAAAAAGGGCGCACTGCGGAGGAAGGCATCGAGCGCGGTGAACTCTTCATTGACGGCGATGCGCAGGGCCTGGAAGACGCGTCGGGTGGTGTCGCCACTCTCATCATGCGCGGCCTCTTGCACGGCGTGAACCAGTTCTTGGGTGTTCTGCAAATGCTTGCCTGCGAGTAAAGATGCAAGCCGCTCTGCGTGAGGCTCATCGGCATTTTCCCGCAAGATTTCTGCGAGATCAGCGACAGAAATTTTTTCTAACAAATCTGCGGCACTCACACCACGTTGCGGATTCATTCGCATATCGAGCGGACCATTCGACTTGAAAGTAAAGCCGCGCGATGGGTCATCGATCTGCATGGATGAGCATCCGAGATCGGCGAAGATGAAGTCCACGGCGGGGATATTGCGCTGAGTGAGAACCTTACCAATGCCTGCATAGTTGGAGCGGACAACATCGAGCACTTGTTCATCATAGCCTTCACGGCGTAGGCGCGCCTCAGTTTTGGGCTGCTCAATCGGATCGACATCGAGGCCGATGAGTTTGCCACCAGGAGTGATGCGCTGCAAAATTTCGCGCGCATGTCCGCCGAAGCCCAAGGTACAATCGACGCCGAGCATACCCGGTGCTAGATCGAGTGACTCTAACGATTCCTGCATGAGCACAGCAATGTGAGTGCCTGCGGGCGTTTTTCCCGACGAGGCGATTTTATCGAGAATTTCAGGATAGCGCTCGGGATTGAGCTCTTTGTATTTTTCGGAAAAATGGCGCGGATTTTTTCCTGAGTATCGCTTGCGACGTTGGTGCACGGGAGCGGGCTCAGCGCCGGGCGCAGGATGAGAGGGCTGGTCAGAGTTCATTGTATTTTCGATTGTTGCCGCGTGCTTTTTCGGCAGGGTAGCGCGATTCATTGTGCTCGATTTTTTTTGCCATTTCAGCACCTAGGTCCAAGCCTAACAAATCAGCCATCTCAAAGAGCAAGATGCCGACATCGGCAATCTCGGAGGCGATCTCTGGGCGGCGTGCCACCACGCGTGCTTCGAGCTGATCGGGCTGTTGCCAGACGAAATGTTGCAACAGTTCGCCAGCTTCCGCAGCGATGGCTACGGCCATGTCTTTCGGATTATGATAGACTTGCCACTGACGCGCCTCCACAAACGAGCGAATGCGCGTGGTAAGATTTTGAATCGAATCGCTCATGTGCATGATCCTGCGTGCTCGGCAAGAAGATGGCAAGAGCAGAATGATCGCTGAAGGATCAGCCGCGTGTAGCACGAGGTGGGCTCAGGATTTTTGCTCACGAAACAACGAGGCCGAGGCGCGGAGGTAATTCATGCCGGATAGCAACGTGAGCAACAGCGCGATCCACATCATCGCCGGGGTAAAGCCGAGCGCGGGATTGCTGAGCGTGCGCAACAGGCCGAGAATGTGTGGTGCTTGCGGAGATTTCTCTAACACCAGCCATACCAGCGCGGAGATCACGAAGACGATTTGGAAAATGGTCTTGAGCTTGCCCCAGCGATCTGCGGCGATGACGATGCCCTGTTCTACCGCGAGCTGTCGCAGTCCTGTGACGAGAAATTCACGACCGATGATCAAAATCGTCAGCCACATCGGACAAAGATGCACCAAGCTGAGATGCACAAAGGCCGAGCAGACGAGAATTTTGTCCACCAAGGGATCGAGCAGCTTGCCCAGGGCAGTGACCAAGTTGAGCTTGCGCGCGAGATAGCCATCGAGCCAATCCGTGGCAGCAGCGACGCAAAGCGACACCAAAGTCAGCCAAGCGGCAAGTGAACCGGGCAGCGATGCGGCAATCACATACACCACCGTGAGTGCAAGCCGAGCCAAGGTGATGCTATTGGGCAAATTCATCGGCAAGAGAACTGGCACAAAAATCCAGCCTTGGCAATCACAGGTTGAAAAATGTCCCCCGTTCAAGAAACCAGAAAATCTTCCTTTCATGAGGAATGCAGCAAAGCACAGAGGGAGAACATCAATCTAGGTCCTTTTTCCCCCTCCTCCATCCCTCATCAACCAGACAAAACACAGCCTACAAAAGAGAATCTACCTGTGTATATCACAGACAAACAAGCGGTTGCTAAAAATGCGTGAAAAGAAAGTGATATGCGCACAATGCAAGAATAATAGATTGCAATATCAACAAAAATCGAGCCTACTGATCCCGACCAACCTACCTGATATCAGACGGTGGGAATCTACTAATAAAGACTGCTAGCCAACAACTCACAATTGCCATAACTATGAGAAACTCATTCTTCTCACCATTCATCAACAAGCTGACACGAGTCACCGCGATCGCGGTAGCCGGCATTTCCTGCCTCTGGGCAGAGGAAGAGAAAAAAGACAGTTCAGAATTGTCGTTCAAAGTTCATCCACAAGTATTCAGCGTGATTCAGGGCTGGAATTCGGACACCGAGAGTCCCATAGTGACGGAGATCAACCTCGATGCGGTGGACAAAAATCAAAACCAGTTCTCCAAAGACGAGATCAAACAGGAAGACAAATGGACAATTTGTCGCGATACCGAGGGCTTCAAGCGCTATCGCTTGATTGAAAAGAAAGGCAACCATTACAAGGTGGAGTATCAGGAGAATGGTGGCGGAACACTGACAACTTCTTCATCAATTGAATTCTCTGTAACAACTCGGGAAATTCTAAAAAACGGCAAGCCTACGAATATTCGAGTCCTTCGAGTAGATGCCTGCACCACGAACTAGCGTGCACAATCATTCATAAGCCGAGACAACACAATTCCTAGCAAGCTCCGCGTTTCCATGCTCTTCCCTCGTTCCAACCTCAACCCCTTGATCGACGATCGCCTTCGCTTCCATGAGAAGGACTGTCAATCGATAATCGAAATTTATTTCGCTAATTTTTCATGGCTGTAGTTTTCTGTTAGTTGGTTTGGTTTTTATGGGGAACAACGGAATCTTGCTTCCATCCGCAGTCTTGGGTGAGCCACTTTCTTCGGCTCTGCTGCACGTTAGTTTCCGGTTTGTCGTCATAAAATGATCGGGAGGCTGCGATC
The DNA here is from genome assembly GCA_002293145.1 of Akkermansiaceae bacterium UBA956. Classification (GTDB taxonomy): domain Bacteria; phylum Verrucomicrobiota; class Verrucomicrobiia; order Verrucomicrobiales; family Akkermansiaceae; genus UBA956. The sequence goes on from DBCO01000009.1 coordinate 87,625, forward strand.
TGGTAGTCGCACTCGTGTGGTGCTAGCGGAGGCCCGCAGTCGCTCCCAAAATTCGATTTGTGTTGTTCTGTTTCATCTGAGAAATTAATTGTGTTAGATCGATGGCTATCGTTCTAGGGAAAGTTGTTCACAAGGTTCCGATTTGAGAATGGGGTGAAAACTCGTCGGAGAATCGGGTTCTTGTGGACAACTTTCCGAGCGGTGTTTTTGGGTTCATGCCGCTTTCTTCTTGGTTTTGGATTTGTTGGGTGTGGGAAGTGGTCGGTCTGTAGCGGCGGGAAATGGCTGATATTCGCCGCCTTTTTGCCAGAGGGCGATCATCATGACGGCGAGTTTGCGAGCAACGGCGGTGATGGCTTTTTTCTTGGCGGCTTTGCCTCCGCGGGCGGCGAGTTTGAGGCCATACTGGCGGATGGCGCAGTCGGGCCCGTAGCGGCCTAGCAGGTATTGGGCGCATTGGGTAAGGAGGGCGCGGAGGTATTTGTTACCGGCTTTGCTGATGGGGAGTTGCTTGTCGCTGCCGCCGGATTGGTCGCGACGGGGAACGAGGCCGAGGTAGGCACCTATGTCTCGGGGGTCTTTGAAGCGGCTCGGATCTTCGATGCTCAATACAAAGACCATGGAGGTGATGGGGCCGATGGAGGGAATTTTTTGGAGTGCTATGGCCTGTGGGTGATGCTGGCGGGCGGATTGTTGGATGGTTTTTTCGTAGTGTTTAATTTGTTCGGTAAGTGATTTGATGGATTGGAGTGCGGGTGTGATGGCATCGGCCAGTTCGGGGTGGGCGGTGAGGAATGTTTCGGCTCTGTGGTGGAATGCCTCGGAGCTGGAGGTGGGGATGCGCAGGCCTATGGATTTGAGCACGCCGCGAATGGTGGCGATGATGTTGACGCGTTGACGGACGAGGGAGTCGCGGATTTTGATGGCGATGAGGTCTTTTTGGGCTTGTTCGGAGCCGTGTTGGATGGGGCTAAGTAGGTCTCGATCGGCTCGGAGGAGTTTGGCGAGCATGCGGGCATCGAGTTGATCGCATTTGCGGTCGTTTTGGTAGATGGCGCGTAATTTACGTGCGTTGGCGACGGTGACGTTCATGGCGTTGGCGATGAGGAAGCGGCTGATCCAGGGGCTGTGTGTGCCGACTTCGATGGCGACGGCGGCGTGGGGGTAATCCTCGCTGAGTTTCTTGAGTGCGGCTCGGTCATTGGGAATGATGCATTCTTTGACAATGGTGCCGTGAGTATCAGTGACGCAGACGTGGTGTTTCTTGTCGCCGAGATCGATGCCTATGAATGTTGCGAATGGCTGATTTGTGTTTTTTGTTTTTGCTTTCATAAGGATGGAAAGGTAGTTTGAAGGAGCGTGCTCGCTGCCTCAAGTCCTTCTCATTCTATCTGGTAGGGGTGCCTGCGCTTATCGTTCGCCAAGGGAACCATCTGATCCGGACCAAAAACATGAACTCGAAAGTAACAGGCTGTGTGTGGCTAGTCGCCGGTCCGCTAGTGTCGATGCTACTAGGATACGGCCTTTTTCTATTCCTTGCATTCGTAGCTGGTGGGGGCGACTATCTCGATGATTCAGACACTGAATTTGAGAAGCTCATGACACGCGTTTCTCTTCCAATTTGGGGCCTGATACTTGTCGGTGGTTCTGTGGTTTCAGTGATCAGGGGATTTCTGATTTTCAACAAGAATGCCGGTCAGACTGTGGCGATGCCAGCTGACGAATAAACCAAACAAATAGGGCGTATAAGACGCTCAATCCAATGGCGGGCAACGTCCTTCTTTGAATTCGGACTTTCCTCCCCGCCGTAGATGGACTATATCGTTCGACACAAATATGAAGACTCTAGCCATCGCGTTCTACTGCTCAGTGGCAGGAATACTCCCCGTTATCGCCACGGAGAGTGACTTTAAGATCACAGAGATGGATTTGAAGACGCTTGATTTCGAGTTGCCGACCTCAATTCGATTACGCGCCGATTTAGCTGCCTTGCAACGCCCTGAATTCGTTAAGAGCATGAAGGAGTCGGGGTTTGGCAGCGGGATCGAAGACGCCCGCGCGAATCTTTCGAGCACGGTAAGTGTCCATAGAGCTTGGGATGGCGTTGTGTATCTGAAGGATGACAGCCTAATGGCGCTGTGGGTGAGAGCCAACAATGAGTGGAAGTGTGTGGTCGCCGGTCTACGCATCGATAAGACTATGGGAGGAGCACCTTCGTCGCTACCACTTCGTTATCTGGGTGGCGGATTTTTTGCGATTACTGAGACGGTTTATGGGGAGGTCGCGGAGAAGAGTGAGCGAGGGTTTCCGCAGGCGCTTGCTGTGACCTTCTTAATTGACTCCAACAGCGGAATGGTGAAGGAGCGTTCGGAGTCCTTTATCTATGAACATAATCCTACGGTCAAAGTGCCTAACAGTTGGGTCAGCCGTTACAAACTCCAAGAAAGCAAACAAGCCGGCACCGGGCAAGCCGCTACCCGCCCTGAGTCAAAGTCGGAGAATAGCGGCAAACCTAAAACGGAGGGGCACTCACGGTAGCAGGTTGCCAGTCCTCCACGCTATACCCTGAACTCCTAGGTAGTATTTGCTTGGCTCGCCTGCATGTTTGATCGTTGTGAACTGAAACGGCTTTCAGGGATGAATTCGATGCTGCTTTTTGTCAAAATCACTCCCATTTCGGGAAAAATCGTTCGATTTTGCTTGTCATCGGCTGCCGAAGCCCTAGTTTACCCGTCCCGTTTTCCTTACGAAAACCCGCTGTGCAGTCGGAGCCCTGGTGCTCAGCGGTTATAAATTCCAGGGCGATGCAGTCAGGAAAACGAACCAACAACCAAACCATTAACCACAAACTAACTATGAGCTCTGCTCTCGAAGAACCCGTCAATCAAGAGTTGATTGACCTGATCGATTCCAAATTCCGCGAATTCCGCGAAGGATCGATCCTCAAAGGAACCATCCTAGAAATCCGTCCCCAAGTCGTCATCGTTGACATCGGCTATAAGTCCGAAGGCGCGATCGCTTCGAACGAATTCGAAGACGACGACATCGAAATCGGTGACGAAGTCGAAGTTCTCCTCGAAAAACTCGAAAACGACGAAGGCATGGTCGTTCTCTCCAAAGAGAAAGCTGCCCACAAGCAAAACTGGGACAAAATCGTCAAAGTATTCCAAGACGGTGGTCTCGTTCGAGGCAAAGTCAAAGCAGCTGTCAAAGGCGGCCTGACCGTCAACGTCGGCGTAGAAGCCTTCCTTCCTGGTTCACAAGTGGACATCATTCCACCAAAAGATCTCAACGAATACATCGGCAAGATCTACGAATTCAAGATCGTCAAAGTCAACGACGAGCGCAAAAACGTCGTTCTCTCCCGTCGCGAAGTCATCGAGGCTGAGCGCAGCGAGCAACGTCAACGCTTCCTTGGCACCGTTTCCGCCAACGACAAAGTCATCGGCACCGTCAAAAACATCACCGACTTCGGCGCATTCGTCGATCTCGAAGGCATGGACGGTCTGCTTCACATCACCGACATGTCCTGGGGCCGCATCAACCACCCCAGCGAAATGCTCCACATCGGCCAATCGCTCGAAGTGCTTATCCTCGAAGTGGACCGCGACAAAGAGCGCGTATCCCTCGGCCTCAAGCAAATGTCGGAGAACCCATGGGCCGACATCGAAGCTCGCTTCCCGATCGGCACACGCGTCGGCGGCAAGATCACCAAATTGCTCCCTTACGGTGCATTCTGCGAGATCGAAAAAGGCGTCGAAGGTCTCATCCACGTTTCCGAGCTCAGCTGGGTCAAGCGCATCACTCGCCCGAGCGATGTTCTTTCCATCGGTCAGGAAATCCAAGCCGTCGTTCTCGGCATCAGCATCGAGGAACAAAAAATCTCCCTCGGCGTGCGTCAACTCGACGCCAACCCATGGGATGCCATCGAGACTCGCTTCCCGATCGGCGCAACTGTCAAAGGCCCCGTCCGCAACCTCACCGCTTACGGTGCATTCGTGGAACTGGAAGAAGGCATTGACGGCATGATCCACGTGTCTGACATGTCCTGGACTCGCAAGATCAACCATCCATCCGAAGTTCTCAAGAAGAACGACGAGATCGAGGCGATCGTGCTCTCCATCGACAAAGCCAACCAACGCGTTTCTCTCGGCGTCAAGCAGCTTGAAGACGATCCATGGAGCCTCATCGATTCCCGCTTCAAAGTGGGCGACATCGTCAAAGGCAAAGTGGCCAAGATCGCCAGCTTTGGTGCATTCGTCAGCCTCGAAGGCGACATCGACGGCCTCATCCACATTTCGCAATTGAGCGAAGACCACGTGGAGAAAGTCAAAGACGTCATCAAGGTGAACGACGATGTCGAAGCCCGCGTCATCAAGGTGGACAAAGTCGAGCGCCGCATCGGCCTCTCGGTCAAGGCCCTCAGCTACAGCGAAGACCAACTCAAGAAAGAAAGCGCCAGCTTCGAAAGCCTTCGTCCATCCAGCGAGATGGTCGGCCTCGAGCACGCCTTCAACCTTGCGTCCTCCGCCGTCGAAGAGTGGAGCCCCAGCGAGGAGAACTAATTCGCCAAGAACAGTTTACCCAAAGGTCGGAGAGCAATCTCCGGCCTTTTTTTTGTTCGTGGCGGCATGTCGCGCCGAAGCCTAGCGTAGGCGGAAGGCGTCCTCGCCGCCCTGCCTTTTGGGTTGATCACTCTCAATCTGACATCCGTATTCCGATAAAGGAAAATGGAATCGTTAACTTAGAACCTAGCAGGGGCATCGCACTATGTGGGCTGGGCGGCAGGATGCCGTCGCCACGGTGAGGAGCTTAAGGTTTTTGCCAGGCGGGGCGGGCATTTTTGGTGATCTCGGCATCAAGCTCGAGCATGCGTGCTCGCAACCGTGCAACAACTTCCGGTTCTGCCTTGCTGAGATCGGTTTTTTCTCCGATGTCTGTGGTGAGATCGTAGAGTGCAAATGCGGACGCTTTTTTGTTAGCCGCAGCATTTTTCTGATTCTTGGCACCACCGGCGTTGGGTCGGTTGGTGAGCAATTTCCACTGACCCACACGAATGCCATCGATCGCGCCATTCCCCGTGTAGTAAAGAAATTCGTTGCGCGGTGATTCTTTCACTGTGCCAGTCCAGAGCGAGGTCACATCGAGACCATCGATTTTTTTGTCTGCGGGCAATGCTTTACCGGTGATTGTGGCGAGCGTGGGCAACATGTCGATCGTGCTCATGATTTCATCACACACGCTGCCAGCAGGAACATTGGGACCGCGCAGAAGAAACGGAACACGCTGCCCGCCCTCGAAGGTGGTGCCTTTGCCGTCACGCAAAGGGCCTGCGGAGCCGCCATGATGTTGGAATGGCAACCAAGGGCCGTTGTCGCTGGTGAAGATCACGTAGGTATTTTCGCTGAGCTTGAGATCATCGAGAGTCGTGAGCAATTTTCCGACCTCCGTATCGATGTGTTCGATGGTGTTGATGTAGGCTTTTTTCGGATCGGGATCACGCACATCGTCGGGCACATACAGCGGGATGTGCGGCATGGAATGCGGAAGGTAGAGGAAAAACGGCTTGGTGGCATGGGCTTTGACGAAGTCGATGGCGCGCTGCGTGTAGCGGCGAGTGATGGTGCGTTGATCGACGGGAAGCTCGATGATTTTTTCGTTTTCGTAGAGAGGCGTGCGCCACTTCGTGAGAGTGGATTCGGGATCATTCCACAGCGCGTCCATGCCATTGGGCCCACCCTTCGGTCTGCCCTCGTTGTCGGGATGGTTCATGTCGTTCGAGTAAGGGATGCCGAAGTAGGAGTCGAAGCCTTGGGCGGTCGGCAGGACTTCGGGATGGTGGCCGAGGTGCCACTTGCCGATGCAAGCCGAGGCGTAGCCTTGGGATTTGAGGTGATCGGCAATGGTGTTTTCGGATGGATGCAGGCCCTTGGTAGAGGTCGGAAAAAGCACATGCAGATGCATGCCGACACGTTTCGGATAGCATCCGGTGAGCAGAGCAGTGCGCGATGGAGTGCACACAGGCGAGGCTACGAGAAAGTTGGTGAATTTTCTGCCTTCCTTCGCGAGGCGGTCGATGTTCGGCGTGCGAATCGTTTTCGACCCAAAACAACCGAGGTCGCCATAGCCCATGTCATCCATAAAAATCACCACCACATTCGGCTTCGAAGCGGCCTGGGAAAATGCGTGGAGAGCTAGAAACAGCGTGGCAAAAAGGAGTATTTTCATGGTTTTTGTGGGAACATGCAACTGAGCTAACATTACGTATCTATTGGTTCATGCTACAGGAAAATTTGAGAATGCATAGGAAAAATGGCGTCTTACAAGGGCAATCGAGATCAGAAATGCATTGATAATCGTGATATAAACGTTTTCAAGCTATTGTTACCAATGATTTTTTGTTAAAAAACGCAATTCTCCTAGTCATCGGGCTACTCAGATCGCAAACTTGCGAATTATAAGACAGACTTCTGTAATTTATAGGAATTGATATTACAAATGCGTAGTAATCAGCTTGATCGCTGCCGCGTTCGGGGTTTTTTGGGCTTGCTTGTGTCGGGGGCGAGGCGCATGATTTTGCCGCCCGCCGGAGATCGGCTTTTGGGGCAGAATTGTGAAGAAAGTGATCCGGTGAAATCGTTGAATGTTGTAATCGCATGTGGAGGAACAGGGGGGCATTTGTTTCCGGGAATCGCTGTCGCTGAGGAATTACGCGCGCGCGGGCACAAGCCGATGTTGTTGATTTCGCAAAAATCGGTGGATCAAGAGGCTTCGCGCAAGTATGGCGACCTTGAGTTTGTGGCGATCCCCGCGGTGGCTAAGCCATCGACGTTTTCACTGAAGATGATTCCTTTTCTCTGGAAACTCTACGGCACGATGCGTTTGTGCAAAAAAATCCTCCGTCAGCATGAAGCAGACGTGGTGGTCGGCATGGGCGGATTTACCTCGCTGGCTCCGGTGTATGCGGGGAGCAAGTCGGGGCTGAAGACCTTTGTGCATGACTCGAATGCTCTACCAGGCCGCGCGAATATGCTGACGGCTCGTTTTTGCACGAAGGTTTTTGTGGGGATGAAGGAGGCGATTGCGCATTTCTCGGGTCGCGAGGTGATCGTGACGGGAACACCGGTGCGCAAGGAGATGCTGACTTTTCCGGATCGTGCGGTGGCGGCAGAAAAATTTGGCCTTGATCCGACACGTCCGATCGTGGTGGTGATGGGTGGCAGTCAGGGCGCGCGACGTCTCAACGCGCTTGTCGCCGAGGGCTTCGATCATTTTCCCGCAGGCACACAGGTATTGCATGTGGCGGGCACCAGCGACGAGGCACGGGTGCGTGAAGCTGCGCAGGGCCGGGCGGGTTATGTGGTGCTGGGATTTTGTGATGACATGGCCTCGGTGTATGCGGTAGCGGATCTGGCACTGTGTCGCTCGGGAGCATCGAGTTTGACAGAACTTGCTCATGCGGCGGTGCCTTCGATCTTGGTGCCCTATCCGTATGCGGCAGATGACCATCAGACCAAAAACGCCCGGGTATTTGCAGCGGCGGATGCTGCGACCTTGGTGCAAGAGGCGGATCTGAATGGCAAAAAGCTCGCCAATCTGGTGCAGCAAATCATTGGCAATCACGAGCGTAAGGAGCAGATGCGGCAGGCCGCACGAGCGCTGGATGTGCCCGATGCCGCCGCGCGTGTATGCCAAGCCATCGAAGCCGCCGTACCGGCATGATCTACGATATCTATAGTAATTAAAAATTTTCCCCACTCATGAAGCAAGCGATCAGAGACTGGAGCGTAAGGCTCACCCAGAAGGAAACACCTTTGCGAGTGCATTTGATCGGCGTAGCCGGATCGGGCATGAGCGGTTTGGCCCTGTTATTGATAGGCATGGGGCACAAAGTGAGTGGATCGGATCGGGTGACGAGCAGCGAAACGGAGAGACTGCAAGGTGTGGGGCTGAGATTTTCCTCACCGCATACGGGTGAAGCGGTGCAGGGTGCGGATTTGGTGGTGTATAGTTCGGCAATTCGTCCTGAGAATCCGGCTTTTGCCGCAGCGAAATTGGCAGGCATTCCGGTATTGCGTCGCGCCGAATGTCTTGCGGCGATTCTTTTCACTAAGAAAGGCATCGTCGTCAGCGGCACGCATGGCAAAACGACAACATCATCGATGACCTCTCACATTTTGCGCGAAGCAGGCATCCATCCGAGCCACTATGTGGGCGCGGAAATTCCTGTGCTCGGCAGCAATGCGCGCTGGGAGGAAGAGGGAGAATACATGGTGGCAGAGGGCGATGAAAGTGACGGCACCTTGGCCTTGTATGAGCCTGAATGTTCGATCGTTCTCAACGTCGAGGCTGAGCATCTCGACTACTACCGCGATCTGGATCACATCTGCGAAGTTTTTACCAAACTGCTCGATCAAACACGCGGTCGCATTGTCTATTGCAAGGAATGTCCGGTGGCGAGCAAGTTGCAAGTGGGGCGCGCCAATGCTGTATCGTATGGCTGGCAAGATGCCGATTATGTGGCGGCGGATATCCGAGAATTGCGCGGCTCCACGGCCTTCACGGTGATGAGAAATGGCGAAGCGTTAGGGAACATCGAGCTCGGCATCCCTGGGCGACACAACGTGCTCAATGCCTTAGGAGCAATCGCTCTTGCCGATGGGGTCGGCGCGAGTTTTCCGCTGATCGCTCGGGCGCTCTCGACCTTTGCGGGTGCTAAGCGTCGTTTCGAAACGAAGTATTTGTCTCGCGAATACCGCATCGTCGATGACTACGGTCATCATCCCACGGAGCTAGCAGCAACGCTACAAACCGCGCGTTCGCTGAATCCAGGACGCGTGGTCGTGCTGTTCCAACCGCATCGCTACACGCGCACGCAGGCTTTGGCTGAGGAATTTGGCAAAGCGCTGCAAGCGGCTGACCAAGTGTTCATCACCGATGTCTATGCGGCAAGTGAAACGCCGATCGAGGGGATCAGTGGCATGACCTTGGTGGAGGCGATGAAACGTCATGGCGACGTGAAAGTATCCTACACACCGACCGTTGCGACAGCTCATCACGAGGCGGGAAATGCGTTAGAGCCCGGGGATTTGTTCATCACACTTGGGGCGGGCAACGTTCACGAAGCGGGCAAACGCATTTCGGAAGACTTGAAAGTGTTAGAGGAAATATTGCGCCTCGTGCCTGCGGGAGAAATGGCGGGCAAATTGTATGAGCCGATGCGCCGTCACACCACGATGCTCGCGGGTGGACCTGCGCAATTTTGGTTAGAGCCGCACACATTTCAGGCATTTGCCGAAGCGGTCACGTATTGCCGCGAACGTGGCATGGCGGTTCGCGTGGTAGGCAGGGGTTCGAATCTGTTAGTGCGCGATGGCGGCATTCGTGGTGCGGTCATTCACCCCAGCGGCGGAGCATTTTCTGATGTTCGTGTGGAAAATGGAATGATCATCGCGGGGGCTGGAGCTCGTTTGAAAAAAGTCGCCAGCGTGGCACAGGCCGCAGGGCTTGGGGGCTTCGAGTGGATGGAAGGAATTCCCGGCAACGTCGGTGGCGCTCTGCGCATGAACGCGGGTGCGATGGGCATCGAAATGTTTGACCAAGTGGTGAACTTAACTTGCCTCGATGAAGATGGCGTCATCCGCAAGCGGGCGCGCGACGAGATCGAGGTGGAGTATCGCAACGTAGCTCTATTACGCAGAAATTTCGCCCTGGAAGTTACCCTGACTGGCCCAGTGGACAGCCCAGAAAACATCCAAGCGCGCTGGAATGAATCACGCAACAAGCGCCGCACCTCACAACCGATCGCCGCAAGCGCTGGCTGTATGTTTAAGAATCCGGCACCAGTTCCCGCAGGCAAGCTTGTCGATGAACTCGGGCTCAAAGGCAGCCGTTTCGGTAAGGCGGAGGTCTCTACGGTGCATGGCAATTTTATCTGCAATACGGGCGGCGCGAAAACCTCGGAAATTCTCTCGCTCGTCGAGCAAATCCGCGACAAGGCACGCAGCGAGCGTGGCATCGAGATGGAGATGGAGGTTAAGGTCATCGGTGAAGATGAGTTCTCTTTCTAAGACTTTTTTCAACAAATTTTCAGCAAATCATCAAACTACTATGAATCTAGAACTTCCCATCGCCGTTCTCATGGGCGGCCCCGGTTCCGAGCGCCAAGTATCCATCGCCTCAGGCAATGCCGTCGTCAAAGCCTTGCGCGATAAAGGCTGTATCGTCGAGCCCGTCGATGTGAGCGGCCCAGACTTCACGCTGCCTGCTGGTACCGCCCTGTGCTTCAATGTCATTCACGGTACCTTTGGCGAAGATGGCACCTTGCAAAAAATTCTTGAAGCCCAAGGCATGCCCTACACCGGCGCAGGCGTCGAAAGCAGCCGCGTAGCTTTTGATAAAAACCTAGCAAAGGAAAAGTTCATCGCTGCTGGCGTGCCCACACCGCTCGCCGAAATTGTCGATGTATCAGAAGGTCTGTGCTTGCCTGAGATGCCTGTGCCTTTTGTCGTCAAACCACCGCGCGAAGGTTCAAGCGTCGGCGTTCACATCGTCCTCAGGCTAGAAGATGCCATGGCCGCGATGGAAGATGCCGCACGCTACGGAAATGACATCCTCGTCGAGCAATACATCGCCGGCAAGGAACTCACTGTGGGCGTGCTCGATGGCGAGGCTTTGCCCATCGTTCACATCGCCCCGCGCAGTGGTTTCTATGACATGAGCAACAAGTATCCGTGGATGAACGGTGGCGATGGGAGCGACTACTATTGCCCTGCCGATCTCGATGAGGAAACGACGCGCGCAGTGCAGGAAGCAGCCGTGGCTGCACATAAGGCCCTTGGTGTGGAAGTCTACTCACGCGTCGATATTTTGCTGGATGCGGACAATCGTCCCTTCGTTTTGGAGGCCAATACCATCCCAGGCATGACCGAGACCAGCCTGCTACCCAAAGCCGCCGCCGCAAAAGGCATTCCTTTCGGGGATTTATGTTTACGAATTGCTGATATTTCAGTAAAGTTGCGTTCGTAACCTAGACAATGGCGCGCCGCAAAACATCGACATATCGCTCTACAGCCCGCTCGCAAGTGTTGGATGTCAAGGTGTATTCGCCGATGATTCTGCGGTATCAGATGCTCAAGTTCCTCGGTCGCTGCACAAAATGGCTACTGCTTCTCGGCGTTCTTACCGCCAGCGGCTACGCCGTTTGGAACTACTACCAGCGCTCGTATGTGCAGAATCCCGATTACGAATTGCGGGTTATCAAACTTACGCCGAACACCGCTTTGAACGAAGGAGATGTTGTCAGCATTGGTGAGATGCCGCTCAATACCAGCATTTTCGGCATCGACATCGATGCTGTAGAACAACGCCTGCGCGCACGTCCCGAGGTCCTTCATGTAAGCGTCCGGCGTGAGCTGCCCTCCACCATTTCCATTGAGATAAAGGAGCGCATCCCCTACGCTTGGATCGAGTGCCCCGCAAGGGATATACAAGCCCGCAGTCGCGAACGTGGTTTTCTCATTGATCGCGATGCTCATCTCTACCCTTGCCCGCCGATGCAATTCGAAGCCGCTTTGGCGCTTCCCATCATTGTGATCTCCTCCGATGAATCGGCCCATTTGGAAAATGGGAAAAAAATTACCGCCAAATCTCTGCAACGCGCCATGCATTTGTTAGCCATTGCCCAGCAAACCACCCAATCTTCCCTGCCATGGATCGATCGTATTCAGCCCCACCAACTCTGGGCCATGAAAGTCTGGACACGCGATGGCATCGAAGTGACCTTCGGATTAGACGACCACCAACGCCAAATGCAAGATCTGCTCATCTCCATGGAGCACGCTGCCGGAAAAGGTATGCAAATCGCCTCCATCAATCTCATCCCACAACGCAATATCCCCGTCGTGCTGCGTAACGCAGCTGCCACTGGTGACCAAAACGATAGTCTCACAATACCCGTCGAAAATCCCGTCATCAATCCCTATCCCGCCCGCTAACATTTTTTCTTCCACTCAACCATCATGGCACGCGCCAAAATACACGTAGGACTCGAAATCGGTACCAGCAAGGTTTGTATGGTCGTCGGTGAAGTAAAGTCGGACGGCTCTGTAAAAATTCTCGGTCTCGGCACCAGCAAAGCCGCCGGTGTGCGCAAGGGAGAGATCTGTGACTACTCGAAAATCCGCGAATGCGTGGACGACGCGCGCATGAAAGCTGAGGAAGCGAGCGATGTCGAAATCGGCAGCGTTTTTCTCTCCGTATCAGGCGCACACATTCAGAGCATCAACAACGTCGGTACCTACCGCTTACCTGACAACGAGAAGCAGATCCAGCCAGAGCACATCGCCGAGGCGAACGATATCGCAAAGGACATCAACATCAGCCCCGAGCACGTCTATCTGCACAACATTTTGCGCAATTACCGAGTCGATGGCTTCGCGCACAGCTCCAGCCCCGTGGGCTTATTCGGGAAAACCTTAGAGAACGATTTTCACGTAGTCACTGGCATTGGCACGCGCATCCAGAACAGCATCAAATGCGTACGCGAGCTCCAGATGGACGTCGATGACGTAGTCTTCGCTCCCATCGCCACTGCACAACTCGCCCTCAATCGTGCCGAACGCGAACGCGGAGCCTTGCTCATCGACATCGGCGGCGGCACCACCGACTACGCACTCTACCTCAATGGCTGCATCGCCGCCTCCGGCTGCATCCCTGCTGGTGGCGAACACATCACCAATGACATCCACATGCTCACTGGCCTCTCATTTTCCAAAGCAGAAGGCCTGAAAATCAAAGAAGGAGATGCCTCCGGCGATCAATCCCGCTCGGTCGGTACGATCAAAATCCCCGTCGACGAAAAAGGTTTTTCCCAGCAAGAGGTCAAGCGCGAGGTGCTCAATGAAGTCATCCGCCAACGCCTGATCGAAATCCTCACCCTCGTGCGTAAACGCCTCCCTCCTGGCTCCGAGCAACTCATCGGCACAGGCATTTTCCTCTCCGGCGGTAGCAGCCTGATGCGCGGACTCGATACCCTCACGCACCAGATATTCCAACGCGCCATCTATCGTGCCGAGGCCGCAGAAATCAGCGGCGTGCAAGCAAATTTCAAAGACCCCCAATATGCCACCACGCTAGGCCTGATCCGCTACGCTCAACTCGCCGACCTCGAAAAACAAAACTCTGCCCCCAAAGGCCTCGGCCGCTTCTGGCCCTTCCGCCGCAGTTGATGCGCTCACGCCGACCTCCACAATCCACACTCACGCACTCTACAATAACACCAATTTCGCCTGTTATGATCGAATTTACCAAAGACCCACAAAATACCATTCCTTCCTCGCTCGTGAAAATCATCGGTCTTGGTGGTGCGGGCGCTAACATGCTCGATCGCGTCGCCCTCGATGGCATGGAAGGCGCGGAAATGCTCGCCCTCAATGCCGACATCCGCACTCTTTCTGGCTCGGTCGCCTCGGAGCGGATACAGCTCGGTCGCAATCTTACCAAGGGCCTCGGCACGGGTGGTGACCCCGATCTCGGACAAAAAGTCATGATGGAGGCGGAAAAAGAAGTCCGCTCCGCCATCAAAGGTCGCAAAATCGTTTTCCTCTGCGTCGGGCTCGGCGGTGGCACCGGCTCCGGCGGCGCTCCCATCCTCACCCGCATCGCCCGTGAGGAAGGTGCCTTCGTCGTCGTTTTCGCTACCATGCCCTTCGGCTTCGAAGGCCACCGCCGGCGCGAGCAAGCAGAAACCGCTCTCAACGAACTCGCCGTACTCAGCAATGCCCTCGTCGTTTTCGATAACAACCGCATGGGCGAACTCGTCCTCGCCAAGCAAGGCATCCACGAGGCATTCTCCGCAGGCGATCGCATGATTTCTGACAGCATCAAGGCTGTCATCCGCCTCGTCATTCGCCCCGGCTTGATCCACGTAGGTCTTGACGAGCTCATGACGGCCCTGCGCACGACTCGCTCACGCTGCCTCTTCGGCTCCGGCATGGCCAGTGGCAAGGACCGCGCCTCCAAGGCCCTCACCAATGCGCTTTCCAGCCCGCTGCTCGACAAAGGAGCCCTGCTGAAGGAAGCATCCTCGGTACTCGTTCACATCTGCGGCGGTGATGACCTCACCCTTTATGAGATTGAGCTACTGATGCAGAAGCTCATGAAATACGTGCCGGCCAAGGCCCATGTGCTCTTTGGCGCTGCCATCGACACAAACATGAAGGATTCTCTCAGCATCACCCTAATCAGTGCTCTGCCCGAGGAAAAACTTCGCAGTTCCAATGAAGATGCCGAGCGCATCGTCCTCGCACCCACAGAAGGCTTTGAATTCGACGTCAGCGAAGAACAGCCTGAGCCTGAGCCCATTGCACAAAAAATCGATTTCGCGCTCACCGACGCAATCCCCACTGTGGCAACTGCTCCCGTCGTGACTGCTGCACCCGTGACCGAAGCCGTGGAAGAACCCGATGCCACAGCCGCGCCCATCGCACAAATCGATGACTGGCTCGATCTCCCCTCCACAGTTTTTGCAGGCGGCGAGCGTCCTTTTGCAGAACACGTGCAAGATGATCCCATAGCTGATTTCGCTCACGCCACCACCACGCCCGCCAGCGTCGCCGATGCCGCACGCGATCTGCAGGAAGCACTTCAAGCATCCATCGCTCACGAGCCCGATGAACTATCCGAGGCCGAGCCTGAGCACAAAACCCCCGATCTTGGTGATCTGTTAGAAAAAACACGCACCCGCTTAAGCCAACAAGAATCTCTCTTCGATGGAGACGCTCGCGGCAAATTTGCCGACACCGAGCCCAATCTCGTAGATGGCGACGATCTCGACATCCCACCGTTTCTTCGCAAAAAGAAGAAGTAAACTGCCAGCTCAGCCGCAGCAGCACGCTGAGCAGTAAACCATGTTTCTCTGTGACAATTAGTGAACGACTCAGGGCCGAGTGGTTGAAGGAGAGAACACTTAAAAGTGTGACACGACAAAAATTGGACGTCCAGAAAGAAGCGCGCAGGGAACGTTACCTGCTGTTACCAACGCTGTCTAGCTGGGCATTTTGGCATTTCTGGATTTTCCATACGGTATAACCATTTTCAGGAATCACAGAAAAGAAGAAGAGCCATTAACCGAGAATATAAAAATCATCACACTGCCCGCCTACAGTCGCGAACTCAATCCAGTGGAAAAAACTCTGGGACATCGTCAAGGATGGGATATACAACCGAGATTGGAAGGATCTCGATGAGCTTAAAGAAAAGATTACCGAACGGATTAAGCCATATGGGGAAGATGCAGAACGTGTAACTCGATTGATTGGAAATGGCTAGCTGCTCTCTGAAATAAACGCTATATGGAAATTCGAGTTGCGCCAATATAACGAGATAAATGGTATTAGCGCAGCTTGCTTTGCCCGTTCTGCGCAAAACCACGCATATTTTACTGCCGCGAACCCCGGCCTCCTCCATTGATCATGCCAAAAAAGCTCTATTCTATACACGAAACTCACAAAATACACGGGAAAATGGGAAATCCGATTGGAGCATGATGAATGCCTGATACCTAATCAATGCTTCGTGTATTTTGTGCATTACGTGGTTTCTATTTCGGATTGCGGCCTAAATTTTCATTTTCGAACAAAAGTTGATCGCCCTCTCCACGAAATACCATCCGAAAAAACATTTTTCCAAGACAAGTTTGCCAAGTGGCGGTTTTTGTAAGACAAGAGTCTTGTCACCATGATGGAATTACTGATAGCCCCCGCACGCCGCACTGGCTGCGATGATCTTGCAAACTTGGGAAAAGTGATCGAGGCCTCCTCGCTTCGCCAACGATCTCCCTTGGATGACATCCTCGATGCCAACATCGTCGATGAGGAAAAATACCTGCGCGAGCTCGCTCATGACATCGGCATGACATGGCTGGAAAGCATTCCTGCCGTCGAGTATCCATTACCGCTCCGCGAACTCTGTGGTCCCCGCATTGCGCTGCGCCATCGCCTTTTGCCTATCGCCATCACTGAGGAAGGCGACAAAAAACGTCTCACCCTCGCGACCTTCGACCCCTTCAATCTAGTCGCCCGCCAAGCCGCAGCGCAAGAACTGAATCTGCCCATCGATTGGTGCATGGCCTCACGCCGCCGCATCCACGAATCCCTGCGCCGCCTCTACGGTGTGGGTGCTGATACGTTCGAGCAAATTCTCGAAGGCCGCGACCTCGACTACGAGCGCCTCGAATCCCACGATGAAGCCAACGTCATCGACAAAGACGACGATGAAGAAGCCAGCGTGGTCAAATTCGTCAACCAGATCATTCGCGAAGCTCTCGACCAGCACGCCACTGACATCCACGTCGAGCCGCTTAGCACCAACCTACGCATTCGTTACCGCATCGACGGCAAACTCGTCGAGGTCACCGTGCCGGAAAACATCAAGGCCCTGCAAAGCTCCGTAATCGCGCGTCTCAAGATCATGTCGCGCCTCGACATCGCTGAGCGCCGTATGCCGCAAGACGGCCGTATCAACCTTCAGTTCGAGGGTCAGACTATCGACGTCCGCGTCGCTACCGTCCCCACCGTTGAGGGCGAAAGCGTTTCCCTGCGTTTGCTCAACCAAGAAAAATTCAGTCTTGATAAACTTGGCATGGAGCCTTTTGTGCGCAAGCGGATCGAGGCGCTGCTGAATATTTCCAACGGCATCATTTTGATCACCGGTCCCACCGGTTCCGGTAAGTCCACCAGCCTTTACAGCTTCCTCACCGAGGTCAACCACCCCGATCGACGCATCGTCACGGTGGAAGACCCCGTGGAAAACAAGCTACCAGGAGTGATGCAGATCGCTGTGAAATCCGAGATCGGCCTGACCTTCGCCACCGCCCTGCGCTCGATCCTCCGTGCCGACCCCAACATCGTCATGATCGGGGAAATTCGCGACCTGGAAACCGCTGAGATCGCCATCCGCGCTTCGCTTACCGGTCACTTGGTTTTCTCGACTCTCCACACCAATGATGCCCTCGGTGGCCTCAGCCGTCTCATCGACATGGGCGTCGAACCCTTCCTCGTCGCCGCCGCTGTCCGCGCCTTCCTCGCCCAACGCCTCGTTCGCCGCCTCTGCCCGCATTGCAAAGTGCCGCGCGAGCTCACGGCCCAACAGCGCGATGAATTCGGCATCCCGCAAGACATTCCCGGCCAAGCCTACACCCCCAAAGGCTGCGACCGTTGCCGCAATACTGGCTACTCGGGTCGACTCGCCATCTACGAGGCCGCCATCATCACCCCCGCCATCCAAGAAATGGTCACCCACCGTGCCCCTGCAGCCGAGATCCGCGCTCAGGCGCTCAAAGATGGCTACCTGCCGATGCGTTATTACGGATGGCACAAGGTCATGCAAGGCCTCACCACCATCGAGGAAATTATCGCTGTCACCTCCACCGACATCCAAGACGACTAATTTCCGTCCTGATTTTCCGACCTTCCGACCTTTAGACATTCCGACTCCAATGCCCGTTTTTACCTACAAAGCGCTCAATAGCAAAGGCAGCGTCAGCACCGGCGACATCGATGCCATTGATCGCACCGAGGCTCTGCGTTTGCTCGACAAAAAAGGCCTGCAGCCGGTTTCCATCAAAGAAGCCAGCGCCGTCAATGCCGTCTCTGCCAAGCAAAACAAGGCAAATCCTGCGTCCAAGCCCGCGGCAAAACCCGTCGCCCGAAGCTCAGGCAGCAGTCCCGCAGAAAAGGCAAAGCCCGCAGAAAAAACCGAAGGCTTGCTGAAAATGAAGCGAGCCGAGGTGGTGATGTTCACCGAAGAACTCTCCGACATGCTAGGCGGTGGCCTCCAACTCGAGCCCGCCTTGCTCGCCATGGAAAATCGCCAAGAACTTGGCAACCTCAAAGCAATCGCCACCCGCCTGCGGCAAGACGTACGCGATGGCATGAATTTCTCCAATGCCCTCCGCCGTACTAGCGCCGGCTTTGACCAACTTTACTGCAGCCTCGCCGCCGCAGGTGAAGCTTCCGGCGCGCTCGATACCATCCTCCGTCGCCAAGCGCACTACCTTAAGACCATCCAAGAACTGCAATCCAAGTTCATTCTCGCTCTCATCTACCCCGCTTTCCTCGTTCTTTCCTGCATCGGCGTCTCGATCCTGCTCGTCACCACGCTCATTCCCCAGCTCACTTCACTCATCCAGAGCACCCCCGGTGCCAAGGTCCCTCTCGGTGCGCAAATCATGATCAGTGGATCCGATTTCCTCAAGCAATGGTGGCATGTCATCACCCTCGTCCTCGTTGCAGGCGCAATCTTTTTCAAAGCATGGAAAGACAACCCCGAGAACCGCTTCGCTTGGGATGGCATGAAGCTCCGCATGCCGCTCTTTGGCAAACTCATCTCCAGCAGATTCTACGTTCAATTTCTCGAAACCATGGCCAACCTCGTCGGCAATGGCCTGCCGCTGCTGCGCTCGCTCGAACTCTCCCGCGATGCCACAGGCAATCTGGTAATGCGCAAGAACCTCGATACCGTCATCGCCCAAGTTGGTGATGGTCGATCTTTCACCAAAGCCCTCACCCGCGTCGGCGCCTTTCCGCCCTTGCTCATCGACATGATTGCTGTGGGCGAGCAAACGGGCAAAATCGATACCTCCCTGCGCCGCGCCGCCGAGCGCTACGACCGCGAGATGTCCAAAGACATGCAACGACTCATGGCCCTCGTCACTCCCGTCATCCTGGTGATCATGGCCGGCCTGATCGGCAGCATGATGTATCTCATCTTCACCTCCATCTTCCAAACCATCTCCGGCCTCAGCGGTGGGAGATAAGACCGAAAAACCTCAGCGCTTGCCCGTGAGGTGAAGGTTGCGTTTTTTGGCTTGAAGCACGAGAGCGTAGGTTGCGTTGATGAGGTCGTCTTCACCCATGTATGGCGCGCCCATGTGCGGTGTGGTAAAGCGCAGACCGTAGCCGGGTTCCCAGGCTAGGGAGAACCACCAGGCGTATTGGGGAAATACTTCATCGAAGCCTGCGGGATGGGCGAGGTTGAGGCCGAGGAAACCCAAGGAGCCGCCAGGTTCACCGTAGGCATGGCTGTTGCGTAGCCATGGGTGA
This sequence comes from Akkermansiaceae bacterium UBA956, assembly GCA_002293145.1. Taxonomy (GTDB): domain Bacteria; phylum Verrucomicrobiota; class Verrucomicrobiia; order Verrucomicrobiales; family Akkermansiaceae; genus UBA956. Next base: position 106,728 of record DBCO01000009.1, read on the forward strand.
TGTCCGACCATGAAGCGGGTCATGGCATCGCGCATGTCGGGGCGCTCGCCGCGGAGGTGGCAGGCGATCGAGCAGAGTCCGCTGCGGCTCCAGAATTCTTCGGTATCTTTGTAGGATGGATTGTAGCCCATCGCGCCGTGTCCATCTTCTTTGGGATCGCTCCAGGTCATGACGATGTAGGGCGTCAGTAATTCCCAGATACCCGATTTCACGCCGCAGCGCTTGGCCAGTGCCTCGGAGACAAGTAAATGTGCGGCCGGTGCAATCAGCGCTTTTTGATCATAGGGCAATCCATCGGTGCCATGTCCTAGAGCGGGCACATCCCATTTGCTATTGTGTTGACCTGCCACGGCCCAATCGCGCAGTGCTTCCATCGGTGCAATGACACGTTTGTCGCCCGTGCGCAAAAACCATTCGGCATAGAGTGTGCAGGCGTAACCACCAGACCAGAAGCCCAAATTGCCATAATTTTCCGGTTTCGGATATTTCGCCAATGACCAATCGACTGCGCGACGAGCGCGTTTGAGATGTGCGGGTTTCTCGGTTGCCATCAAGGCCAGTGCGGAAAAGGTGGTGCGGATGATGTCACCTGACCACGAGCCATCTTCGCGCTGCGTTTTTTCGAGAAATGAAATCATATCGTCTAACAATTCTGCCGCTTGCGGGTCTGATGCGGGATCAAGGTTGGTGAACGATTGGTCACGTGCTAAGGGAATCGCTAGATCCTGCGCTTTTCCTTCGCGCATGACGGTGAGCACAAGAGTGTCTTTTCTGTCGCGCAAGGCGGCCTCGGTGGCGCGTCCGATGAAGGCTTCATGGCTCACGCGGAACCAATTCCATCCAGGGCTGAGATCATTGACGGGCAATGGTTTTCCTGACACCGCAACGATGGCATCGCCGGGCTTGAGGCCGGCTTTTTCTGCGGCACCACCGGGAATCAAATTCATGACAGTCAGCACGCGTTGCAGGTCTTCAGTCATGGCATTAAAACCTAACAATCCGCAGCCGAGTTGATCGGGACCTGTGCCACCATTGGAGCGGCCAAAAAGTTTTCCGTTAGGCGCTGAATGAACGCGCGCAATTTCGGGAACTGCGACTACGACATCGGCGCTGCCCTGATTTTTGAGGCGTAGGAGAAAGGTTTTTCCGGTGAGGAAATTGAGTTGCTCCGTTGGGATTTCGAGCCATGCACGCGATGCGGGGAGCGGCGTGGATTCTTCTTTGAATTCCAGTTTCATGCCTTTGGGAGTCAATTCACCGACCGAGCCAAAACCATCTCCGTCGTCTTTGGTGATCACGATGCGATAGCCATCGATCGCCCGCGGCGCGGGGAAATCAATATCGCGCACGTCGGAGGTTTTGATACCTTCAGCTGGGCCTGTGGCGACCGTTTCCCATTTCCCTTGAGATGATACCTCAATGCGATACTCGCGAGCCCGGCCATTATAGCCCTCGATGCGTGGCACGTAATGGATGCCACTCACGAGTTGTGGTGAACCGAAGGCGATGCCGATGTGATGAGGAGCAGGATGGATTTTTTGATCCCATGATGAATGCCACGTTGTTTCTGGCTTGCCATCAAAGGCATTTCTAACACCTGCTTCTCCGCCTTGAGAAGAGGAAAAATCGAGACTGATCGCCGCACGCGCGGGTGTTCCTTGGATGGGGCTGATCGATGCACAGAAGGCCTCGCCCGTTTTGGCCTCGATGGCTTCCACTCTCAAGGTGCTGCGCGTACCGTTGAGGCTGCCGTGGGCATCGATCGAGACGATCGCCCGCCAATCGCCTGGCACGGACAATTCGCGCTCCGTCAACGCGGGCACAGTTACTGGAATATCCCATTGTTTTCCTGCCGGAATGATCGCGCACTTCATGCCCCCGGGCAGGGTCCATGATTCACCGAGCTTGGCAGCCTCCAGAGGAACCGTTGAGGCAGAGGAAACAACACTCGAGGCGAGAAAGAAAAAAAGCGCGCGCATGACGGAGTCCACATACGGTGACGACAGTGTATTTTTGTCAAATAATCTAGTACAAATAATCCTTTGGGGTTTTATCCCCAAAGAAAAAAATGAAATGGCGAATTACAGCCTATTTAATGACCGATCGGACTGATTAGTTAGATTCTTGATGCTAACGTTTCAAGGAATCAAGGTTTCACAGTAATCGGCCAACCGGAGTACTGTTTGGCGTTGGGCTTGGTGACATCGGCGAAGCGGGGCCAGCATTCAAAGGTGACTTCGTTGGTGGATTTTCTGAAACGAATCAGACCGTAGCCATCGCCGCGACCAGCGAAATCAGCGCTGTTGGTTTTTTCTTTTCTTTCCCAAGCGGTGATGTTTTTGCGTTTGGCCTCGGGATTCGCATACGCGATCATGCTGATCTTGTTGTGGAAACCATCGAGGTAATCACCTGTCCATGGAAGCTTCGATCCGGCCACGGGATTGGCGCCAGGTTTTTCGTCCTCGGGCCACCACCAGCGTCCGTAGTAGTTGTTGACGACGGCGGGCACCACGAAGGCCCACGGACCATCGCCGAATTCTTTGACGCCGTGACGCACAACGGTGGCAAGATGTTGATCGCCGGCGATGTGAACAGCTTTGGCTTTGGTGATAAGCTCGAGTGCTTTGTTGCGACCTGTTTGCGGCCAACCGTTCGAATCGAGATCGGCATGCAGGCGATTGTTGACACCGCCATGAAGATGAGCGCCCCCACAAAATCCGGTCTGCGAGAGCACGGCTTTCATCTTCACTCCATCACGCTTATTGCCCCATGCGGCGAGAAATTTTTCCTGACGATCCCCGAGCAATTGAAGGCCTGGGGTATCGATCACCTTGGGGTCATACTTAGGATCGAGAATGTGATCGGGGCGTGGGCCTTTCATCGGATGCCGACCTAACGGACCGGTTTTAAACTTACGATCTTCGAGGATGGCGAAGTCGATGCCGCCTAACAGAAGATTGGTGTAATAGACGCCGATGCCTTGTTCGACAGGCGTGGGATCGTAGGGATCAGGCAAGTGTCCGCATTGCTGGCGCTCGACCATTCTCACATACTGGTGATGGAAAAAGTAGCCACCGTCATTGCCGGCCTCTACTTTTGCGATTTTGCCATTTTCTCCCCACAGATTGCCTTGGCCGATGTCGTGGTCATCGGGTATAGTGATGCAGGGGCGATTGCGAAATACTTCTCTGAACGCGAGACCAAACTTGAGCCATGCGGCGGTGTGTTCTTTGTGGTCGTAGGATTGATCACCTGCAAAGAAAACAAGGTCGGGGTCTTGGTGATTGATGTTGCGGACGTATTCCGGACGTAGCCCACGGTCTTGATTCGAGTTGCAGGACAGAGCGGCGAGAGCGATATCGTCCTTGCTGTTAGGGTTCTTGCGTATGAGCCCTTCAAAGCTCGCCTTCTCGCCATGAAGCAAGCGATATTTTGCATCAGCGGCGTCGTTCCAGTTTTCGATGCGAAACGTAGTGGACCAGCCGAGATCGTTGACCTTTTGTTGAGCGACCTCCGTCCATTTTCCATCTTTCTCGATTTCCAATCGCACCTCGCGCGATTCTTTGGGATAGAGCGGATAAAGTTGCGCGGTGAGCTTGAGAGTTTTGTTTGATACGGTATAGATGCCAAAGGAGACAACTTGGTCGCGCGGGACTTTTAGATCGATAATGGGATTAGCAGGACGATTCCACCAATCATTGACACAGAGCGAGTCTTCTTTTTTCTCAAAAGGCGCTTTGACGGGCGGCTCGCCGAGCTCATCTTGAGAAAAAATCGGACCGATGCTCAGAGCAGCGCAAAGAAGTGAAATGGGTTTGCAGCTCATCATTGCCGAATTTTAGCGGCAATTAAGGAATAGGCAAGCAGGGAAAAATGCAATCCGCCGCCATATTGCCTCGCTTAACCTAACGGGTTTTCCAACTGTAGGTGCCGGAGCCGATGGTGAGGTGGAGAGAATTTCCGCGAACTTCGGTGGGGATGGTGGTGCCGGTTTTGGCATCGACGAGAGTTTTGCCCCAAGTGTTGGGAATTTCTACACTGGCGCGAGTATTTGGTGGGATGGTGCAGGTAACTTGCAAAACGTCTTTGATTTCCCAAGCCACGGCGACTTTACCATGGCGCGTCTGAGTGCTGCCTTCGGCTTGGGTGATCGTGCCTGTGGGGCGAGGGCGCAGGGCGATTTGATTGTAGCCTGGTGAGGCGAGATCGATGCCGACGAGTGTGCTCATCATCCATTCGTGCACGGCACCGAAGGCGTAGTGAGAAAAGGAATTCATGCTAGGCTCATGGACGCCAACGCCCTTGATGTAGCTATTCCAGCGTTCCCAGATGGTGGTGGCGCCATTTTCGACTTCGTAGCCCCACGAAGGATATTCTTTTTGCTGCATCAAAATGCCGGCGAGATCGTGGTGACCATGAGCGCTGAGCACGGGAAGAAGTGGACGTGTGCCGAGGAAGCCGGTGTTCATTTTGTTGCCGTTCTCGCGGATTAAGGTGGCGAGACGATCGGCAGCAGCTTGTTGTTTTTCTTGCGGTAAAAGGCCGAAGTATAATGCCAGCACGTGAGTGGTCTGGTTGTCGATTTTCATCGTGCCGTTGTCGTTCATGTGCAGCTTTTGAAACGCAGCGCGGACGGCATCGGCTTGTTTTTGATAGAGTGCCACTTGCTCATCTTTATCCAGCACGCGAGCCATCTCAACCATCAGATCACAGCAACGAGCGTGGTAGGCGAGATCGATGAAAGGGATCGGCGTTTTGACATCCGAAAGCGAGAGCCAATCACCGTAGGCGGCATCATCGGAGGAACCTTGCAACTGTGGATCGCGGGAGGCGCGGAAGGCCATGAACTTGGTCATTTTTTCCCAGTGCTCGCGGATGACATGGGTATCTCCATAGACTTGCCAAATGGTCCACGGGCAAATCACACCAGCATCCATCCAGCCAGCGGCTTGGAATTCGTTAGGTCGGGTGTAAGGCAGTGGTGCGTAGTTTGGATAAGCTCCGGTGGGCCATTGATCATCGTTGAGATCGCGCAGCCATTTGGTATAGAAGGCAGAAATGTGGGCATTGTAGGTGGCAGTGCGCACATAGGCTTGAGCATCGCCAGTCCAGCCCATGCGTTCGTCGCGTTGTGGGCAATCGGTGGGGATTTCGAAGTGATTCGCACGCTGGGTCCACAGCACATTTTGATAGAGTTTGTTGAGCATCGGGTCAGAGCACGAAAAGGTACTGATGATCGGCAAATCCGTATGCTGCACCAGCCCGGTGATGCTGTTGAGATCAGGAGTTCCGGGGTAACCTTTGACCTCGATGTATTGGAAACCATGAAAGGTGAAACGGGGTGAGTAGGTTTCGCCGCCTTGGTCGCCTTTGAGGATGAAGACATCGGTGGCACGCGCGCAACGCAAGTTCTCGGTGCTGAGGCGGCCATCGTTGTGCAGCATTTCGGCATAACGCAGCGTGACTTTATCGCCGGCCTTGCCTTTGACTTGCAAGCGCACGTTGCCGGAAATGTTTTGGCCGAGATCATAGATGAACACACCGGGGCTGAGTTCGCGCACGCTGAGGGGTTTGATTTCTTCGACGGTGCGGACGGGCGCTGCGGGGTGAGGCTCAGGGAGGATATCGTGCTTGACGCGAACGGTGGCATTTTTCCAATCTTGATCACCAAAACCTGCTTCGCTCCAACGCGTGTATTCTTTGCGCGCATCGTAGGTTTCCCCCATCAACAAATCAGCTTCCAGATACGGTCCAGTTGCTGTCTTCCAGGAAGTATCGGTGACGATCGTTTGCTGGCTATCATCATCGAAAGTGAGCTCCAATTGTGCCTTGAAGGCCGGCGTTTTACCGTAGTAGTAACGACCATTGTAATCCTTATCGACACCTGCCACGCCGACGAGCAGTCCATAGGCAACGTAGCCGGAATACCAGCCATCGGCCAACGTCGCGGCGATGGTATTGCCACCGTTTTTAATCAATTTGGTAACATCATAAGCACGATAATGCAGGCGCTTGTGATAGTTGGTCCAACCGGGGTGAAAGAGGTCATCCGCGAGGTGTTGGCCATTGATCTCGACATCGACGATGCCCAGCGCCGTGCTGTAAAGACGTGCCGAGCGCAGACTTTTGGTGGCGGTAAACTCTTTGCGAAAATGATTGGCGGGAGTAAGCGTCAGTTTGCCCTTGGCAGGATCGCCGATGAAATTCTGGATATTTTCGGAAGTGACATGGGTCACATCGTTCACGGCACTGATCCACTGTGCGCTCCAATCACTGGCCGCAAGAAGACCAACTGTCCAACTCGTGGGCTTCGACCACTCCGACCATGTGCCCTTGGCATCAGCGATGCGACAACGCCAGAAAGCTTGTTGACGAGAATTGAGTTTTTTTCCTTGATAGACCACTTGATCGGTGGCGGAGGATTTTACCTCACCTGAATCCCAGAGATCGACGTTCGCGAATGTGGCATCCGACGAGACTTGAATGTGATAGGCCTGCTGGCTGACATCGCGCTCGCCTGGCGCGGGTATCAGTTGCCATGATAGGCGCGGCTGCGCAACGGCGATGGCAAGAGGTTGTTCGAGATACTCGGTGCGCATATTTTCGACAGTCAGCGAAAAGGCGAACGGAGAGATGCAGGATAGGAGCAGGGTGAAAATACGGCAATGCATTGGGAAACCATGAACAAGATCAATGCTGCTGGCAAGGGGAACGTTTCTTATGGTGTAAATACGGTGATCGCAGCGGAAATCAGGGCGTTTTGAGCGAGTCGAGGGACGTTTGTGTGAAAACGATGGATTCGGCGATGTTGTCGACACCAGCTTCGAATAAGCAGGCGATGTTGCCATTTCCCAGTGTGGCGAGATCTGAGTAGGCGCTGGAGCCGGCGTAAAGCAATAGAGATTTTGGCCAGGTTTTGCCGTCGTCAAAACTCGCTCGCAAGGTCATTTTCACGCGGCTTTGCGTGCTAGCGGGATTGCTAAAAAGCACCACGCCGGGTTGCTGCGCGCTGGGCCATCGATGACGCAAAATCGCGGCCTGGCAGATCGGTTCGATGAGTGCGGCGTCGTGTGTTTGCTCTGACCACGAGATGCCACCATCACGGCTGATCGCCGTTTGACGTGCTCGCTTGTCGCGATTGTAGTTGCGCATATTGAGCATCATCGCGCCATCGCGCAGCTCCACCACTTCACATTCATTTACCTGATCGAGTGGTGTGCGGCCTCCGAGTTTCCAGGTGCTGCCATGATCGTCGGAGTAAATCACGTGGGAGTAGTAATGCTTCGTTTCCGCCTCGATGTGATCGCAGGGAATGACCAAACGTCCCTTATTCTCTCCGTTTTCTAACTGAATCCCTCCTCCTGGTCCGGTAGCATACCACGTCCAGTTCGGTTTTTTCACGTCATCAGTAATCTGCTGCGGCTTGCTCCAAGTGAGTCCATCGTCGTCGGATCGCAGCACGAAGACACGGCGTGTGTCGTTGCCTTTCTGCGCAATGATTTCGCCTTCGTGATCATCACCACGATTCCACGTGCTGAGCAGAAAAATGCTGCCCGTTTCTTGATCCGCGACCAAACAAGGATTGCCGCAGGTATTTTCGGCATCGTCCCAAATCAACTTCAACTCGCTCCACGTTTTGCCATCGTCGGTCGAGCGTTTCATTACCAGATCGATGTCGCCACTGTCACCCCACGAATTCTTGCGCCCTTCACAAATCGCCAACACCGTGCCGCGCATGGTCACGGCCAAGGCCGGAATCCGATAGGTATGGTAGACATCCTTTCCACCCGCAAATCCACTCAAAAATAACGGCGCTGGTGGCTTTGGTGGCTCGATGAGATTTCCCTCAAGAGTAAATTCGGCGACAGTCATGTGATTCCGCCAAGGCCGCAGACCGATCCGCTTGATCGATGATTTCCACGCATCGGTGCGATGCACCTCGGTGCCATCGATGCAAAACGTCGTGCGGTTGTCACGCCTTTTGATCTCGAACAAAAAATCCTTGCGCGCAGTGATCGGCGCTTTTTTCGTTAGTGATTGCCCAGCAAAAAGCGGACCTTCCAGAAACATCGTTCCGCTGCGACCATCGAAACCAAAACGACTGCTCTCAATCACAAAAGCGGCCGCGCTGCCATCGAGTCGTGCGAGAGTGATGCGCGCACGGATCGTGAAATCTCCCTCGCCCAAGCCTTGTCGGGCATAGAGAAATCGTCCCGTCCCCTCAGCGTTCAAGCCCGATTCATCGCGCTCCCAAGCTTTCTCCACGAGGGTGGATTGTTGGGCTATACCATCGAGCACCGAAATCGGTGCAGCATCAGCTTGCAACATGACGCAAGCAATGCAAACTATACAAAAACTCGCAAAAGAAACTGTGTGAGACATCAACAGAGTTACTTAAGAGAGGCAATCGATCTTTCATGCGCATCAGGTCTCATAAAAAACGACGCGACAGAGTGGTCACTCCTATCCTGTCACGCTTGGGGCCATCAATCGCACCCAAAATTATTCTTCTTTGCATGCACAACGCCACTCGGGTTGTTTGCATGGTTCGCAGTTTGCGGTGTTGAAGTGCAAACGGGCCGTGATTGCTTTTGCCGCGGCATCTGTTTTGAATTGAAATATTACCCACTGTCCTGCGGGCGGTGCGGCGAGGATGAAAGTATCGCCTTCAGTCTTGATCGTCAATTTTTCTGGTGCCTCACGTGTGCCTCCTGTTGCGGTCAATTCCTGCTTGTCGAGCTTCACAGGTTTCATGTCGTGATCAAGCAAGTCGATGGTGATCTTGCCGTCCTTTTCTGTGATTTCCGCGTGCAGCGATTCGTCGTTGCTGAGTTCCAGAATACGACCTTTGTTCGGTCCGAGTTCGATTCCCTCATGCGCGAGCACAGGACTGATGGCAGCGATGAGCATAAATGCTAGGTGGTTCCATTTCATAGTGTTAATGTGGTGGTTGATTGTTTTTTCTGTTAGATTGCCGCAGGAGTAATTCGCAGCAAAGATTGTTGCGCAGCTTTTTTCCCGATGAGGAAAAATACTGCTGGTGTGACGACAAGGTCGAGCAAGGTGGAAGAGAGCAAGCCTCCAACGATGGCGACTGCGACAGGATGCAAAATCTCGGTGCCGGGTTCGCCGGGAGATAGCACTAAAGGCACTAGCGCGATGCCAGCGGAAAGGGCGGTCATCAACACCGGCACTAAGCGCTCGAGCGTGCCGCGATAGATCAGCGCGATACCGAATTCGAGTCCCTCATAGCGCATCAAGTGCAAGTAATGTGAGATCATCATAATGCCGTTGCGCGCCGCAACACCACCGACCGCAATGAAGCCCACGAGCGTCGCGATGCTGATGTTATCAATTTTCCACCACGTCATCGCTAGTGCGCCTGCGAGGGCTAACGGAATGTTTAGCATCACCTGCAGAGCGAGCGACATACTGCGGAAATAACTGGTGAGTAACACGGCGATCACGACGATCACAATCGCAAAAAGCCCAAGAATTCGCTTCGATGCTTCTTGTCGTGCGAGGTATTCCCCTTCGAAGCGCAACGTGTATCCTTCGGGTAATTTTATTTCACTCGCTACCTTGCGTTGCCATTCCTCGACCATTCGCGCAAGGTCGCGTTCGCCAGTGTTGGCACCGATGACTAAGCGGCGACTGCCATTTTCGCGATTGATCACATTCGGGCCATTTACTTCGTGAACGTCGGCAACAAGCGATAAGGGCAAGGCATCACCGAGAGCAGTGAAAAGTGTTAGATCCGCGAGTTGATCAGGCCATGTACGTTTACTTTCCGGCAATCGCATGACCAGATCGATGGTCATTTCTCCTTCGCGTAGCTCGCTCAGATTTACGCCAGCGATTAGTTGGGAGACTTGCTGATTGATCGCTCCGGGACTGATGCCGTGACGTCGTGCTTGTTCGCGATTCGGCACGATGCGCACCTGTGGGATCGCGACTTGTGCCTCAATGTTGACATCGGTAAGACCGGGAACTTCTTTGCCGAGCTCTTGCACTTGCTGCCCGATACGCCGCAATTCCTGCAGATCTGTACCGTAAATTTTCACCGCAATTTTTGACGAGACACCACTGAGCATGTGACTGAGTCGATGACCGATCGGTTGACCCACATTCACGAAAGTGCCGGGGATTGTTTTGAGTCGTTCTCGAATGTCGCTAAAAACTTCGTCTCGCGTACGACCATCTTCATGAAATTCGACATCAAATTCATTCACCGAAACTGGCATGACATGATCATCGCGTTCGGCGCGACCAGCACGGCGACCGACGGATTTTACTTCGGGTATTTCTAGCAACAACCGGACGGCTTCTCGCCCTACTGCGTTGGATTGCTGTAACGAAGATCCTGGTGCGCTGGCGAAAGAAATCGTGGCACTGCCCTCGTTGAAAACAGGCAAAAATTCCTTGCCCATGCCGGGATAGAGCATTGCAGCTGCAGCGATTAGCAGTATCGCAACGGCAATCACCGCATGCGGAACTGTGATCGCGGCACGAAGAAATGTCGCGCTCACGAATTTTTTCAAAGCGCATACCAAAAAGCCATCACGATGCTCGCCGCCTTCTCTTGGATGAAGCAAGTAGACGCATAGCACGGGAATGACCGTAAGCGAGACTACAAAGGATGCGGCCATGCTGATCATGGTGGCAATTGCGATCGGATGAAATAAACGACCTTCCAGACCCGTGAGTCCTAACAAGGGAACAAAGACTAACAAAATAAGCAGAGTTGCGTAAAGAATACTCGACCGCACTTCTGCTGAGGCACTAGCGATCACTTGTAAGCGCGGCAAAGGTTCGGTGAGTCGGGCATTTTCGCGCAATCGACGGAAGACATTTTCCACATCGACAATCGCATCATCCACCACCATGCCGATGGCAACAGCGATGCCACCCAGTGTCATGCTATTGACACCGATTCCCGCAAAGGAAAACACCAACAGCGTGATCGCGAAAGAAAGGGGAATGGCAGTGAGCGTGATCAGCGTGGTGCGCAGATTGAGCAAAAACAACAGTAGCACCAGAGTAACCATGATCGCACCATCGCGGATCGCGAGCTTGAGATTGCCGATGGCATGAGAGATGAAATCGCCTTGCCGAAACAAGATTTCTGCTTCCACACCTGGAGGCATGGTGGAGCGCATTTCTGTGAGGGCTTTTTCAATGTCCTCTGTCAGGCGCAGCGTGTCGAAGCCAGGAGATTTATCAATGCTCAAAACAACTCCCGAGCTCTCTTGCTTGTCGCCAGGAAATGCCACGGCTGCATCACCGCGCATGGGCGCCACGCCAAAGCGAATCTCTGCAACTTCACCGATGCTGATCGTGCGATTGCCGACCGTTTTCACCGGTGCCGCCGCGATGTCTGCGGGATCGGTCGTCATCGCTAAATTGCGCACCATGATTTCTCGTGGACCTGCTTGCAAGTAGCCACTGGTATCATTTCCTGCCGCTAAATGGAGTGCCTTTTCAAGTTCCTCAATGCTCACACCTGAGGCGCGCATTTTTAGTAAATCGGGCTCAGCGTGAATTTGTTTCACGCCGCCTCCCATGGATAAAACTTCCGCTACTCCACGAATGCTTTGCAAGCGTTTTACCAAATTGCAGTCAGCATAGGATCGAAGATCGCGCGGCAGAAGAGATCCATCTTTACTGCGCAATCCTACTAACAAAATTTCTCCCATCAGCGAAGAAACCGGAGTCAGACCGCGTTGTGCTTGTGCGGGTAGTTTCACCGTGGACAAACGTTCCTGCACCAGTTGTCGCGCTTTGTAAATGTCTGTGTCCCAATCAAATTCGACAAAAACGAGCGATAGCCCGACGTCAGAATTTGAGCGCAAGCGATCCAATCCTCCGACTCCGAGTAGGGCGTTTTCGAGTGGTCGCGTCACTAGCAATTCCACTTCTTCGGGCGCCAAACCTGGCACTTCTGTGAGGACCGTGACCGTGGGTTTAGTCATGTCTGGCAAGACTTCGACGGGCAATTGTGTTGCCACACGTGCGCCGAGAAGGATCAATAGTAAAGCGAGCGCCACAACCAGAGCGCGATTTTGCAAAGACCAACGGATGAGAAAATTCAGCATGACAATCAGGCGTTGTGAGGTTTTCGCAACACCGTGGTGGCGAGGATCAGCAGGATGAACAAGATCGCGCAGGCCGCGGCAAGAAACCAAACGAGTGGAGAATTTTTCGATCCATCTGTATGCTCGTGATCATGGTCATGACCTCCGGTCGCGATTTGTTCTTTGGTCATCTCCGTTCCATCTTCGTTGTGCGGGTGTCCGTGTGCCGCATCGAGCGCTTCTTTCAGAGAAACACTGCCTTTGCCCGCGAACGAAAGGGCATACGATCCACGCGTGACGACCTCATCGCCGGGGAATAAGCCGCTGAGAATCTCCACACGTTGCGCATTGATTTCACCAATCGTGACAGGCGCTTTGACGAAGGCATGTTTGAGTTCGTAGTCGCGAATGAATACAAAGCGCGCCATGCCATCGCCTTGCAGTGCCTCTCGTGGAATGCTCATCACATTTGCGCGTTTGTTGAGAAGAATCGAGAACTCCGCTTTCATGCCGGGACGCAATTGGTTATCGGGATTTTTCAAGGAAAACACCACACCCGCACTGTTGCTGTCAGCGTGATCTTCTTCACTGCGACTCGATAAATTTTGTCCCAAGGCACAACTCGGATCAGGGCAGGGACATGGAGTGAATTTCAACAACGTAGATCTGAGTTTATCTTTTGGACGCAAGGGCAAATGCAGATCGGCTTGGGTGCCTTGCACAATCTCACCGGCGCGTTGTTGCTGCACGGTGGCGACGGCGTACATGGTGCTGAGGTCGGCGATTTCACAGAGCATATCATCGGGCTCTACGGGGGATCCCAGCACGGCATTGACGGAGAGAATCGTTCCACTCGCAGGGGCTTTCAGCCACACACTGGGTGGTGGATCGCCGGGTTGACGACTCTCTAACAAAACGAGCTGCGCACCTTTTTCGACATAGGTGCCGATGGCGAGATTGGTCTCGATGATCCGACCAGGGATGCGACTGCTCAGCACCGCTCGTTTCTCGGGTATGGCTTCGAGTTGACCTAGGGCGTTGAGTGTTTTTGCAAACTCACCTTCCTCCGCGGCCACGGTTTCGATGCGCAAGTTTTTCTCGGCGACGTCATCTAGAACGACACGCTCCGCAGCCAGTGCGGGCAACAACAATGATAGGTAAACAAAAAAGAATTTCATAAAATGAAAAAATGTTAGGGTTGTGCGGCGACTGATGCTTCATAGCGAATGCGTGCGAGGTGACACTCACGACGCGCATCGATTTGTGACAGGGCGAGTTCGCGCCATTGCGCTCTCGCGCGAATGATGCTGGGCAAATCTCCCTGGCCTGCTTGATAGGATTTTTCTGCTAGGGATAATTGCTCGCGTGCCAATGGCATCAACTCCTTTTCCAGTTGTTGATCGAGCAAATTCCACTGCCGCATTTCTGCCGTTGCGGTGGCAGCTTGGTTTTGTGCTTCGGCGACAAGCGCGCGCACTTCCTGCTGGCGGCGTTCGATCTTCGCTTTTGTTTCGCGAATGCGGCCGGAGTTATCATTGCCAAAGGGCAGGGGAATGCTGAGTTGGAAACCAAAGGTGACATCCCGATCGTAACCATTGGGGGCATCCTCAGCGCGACTGTGACTGAGAAATACGCCGGCGTCGAGGTCATCGTAGCGATCGACCACCGCATGCTGCCACTCGGCAAGTGCGGCGTTGACTTGACTCATCGAACTCTGGTAATCAGCCCGTTGTTTGATATCTCCCTGGGCTGGTTGTTGGATGGCTGGTAATTCGCCACTCACCACAATCGCTTCATTCGCGCGCATGCCTAACAATTCCTTGAGTTCACCGAAGGCAACCTGCTCCGCGGCATCGAGTTGTCGCTGATCGATCAACAATCGTGCGGCATCGAGTTTGGCCTGCGCCGCGTCTAATGGCGATGCTTCAGCTCGCTGTTGTTGTGCGCTCATTTTCTCCGCAAATTCCGTGGCTTCGTGTTGCTGTTTTTCTAACAAACTACGACAGCTTTTTAGCGCTAAGACTTGAAAAAATGCCAATCGTGCTTGTTGCACGAGCGATTGTTCGACGCGTCGCACTTCCTGTTCTGCGGCATCCACCTCTGCCTTGCCGATGGATTTTTCCAAGGCCAAGCGTTGTGTTACCGGAAATGAACGCGAGACACCAATGCGGAGTTCACGCTCGCGGATGTGGCCGTCCTGCTCCCACTCCACATCAAGGCGCGGACGACCGGGGCGGCCTGCTTGTTGTAGGCGTCCAAGCGCTTCCTCGATCTTCCAACGCGCGGCGCGGAGATCTGGATTTTGCGCATGGATGCGAGTAGCGAGTGAGGATTCACTCAGAACCAACGCGGGTTCTGCGGCGAGAAAACAGGAAGTGAGAAATAAGAGGAAAAGAGATCGATGCATGAGACAATGGTGCGAGAAAAATCATAAAATGACTGAGCCGTTCGATGTCGGCTGCTGATTTTTGTACGCAATACGGCGTACGATTTCTCAAGCAATCACGGGTGGAATGTCCACCGTGTAAGTCGGGTCCTCTGGCATGAGCCAATGGCCATCTGGGCGCTGCCAGCTCCGTGTCAACATGGCGTTGCTAAGCTTCACGTGCGGAAATTCCGGCAAGCCTAACACCGGTTGCAAACAAGCGCATTGGTGATGGTGATGTGGATCATCACACGGATGGTCACACGGATCATCACTCGGATGGTCATCGTGTTCAGAATGATCGTGACCGTGGTCATGATCGCAAAGCTCGTGACTCAAATCATGAGCGATCACATGCAAATCGCGCACGTTCATGCTAACACCCAAGAAGGTGTAGAGCAAAATCATGATGCGAAAAGTCTGGAACACTTTGAAGAACTTACGCTGAACGGCTGATTTGTCCACATTTTTTTCGTTCCCTCATTTGCTCAAGGGCAGGACCCGTGGACTGCGGGAGCAAGCTGCCGATTTTGTGCCAAGCAGCCTGCTGTTAGGCTCTCGACGCGGGAGGGTGTGCTAGAAATTTTGTCAGAAATCCGGCGGCGTGTCCCGGCGGCGGGTTTCTACGCGTGTCTCGCAGCAGGCTGCTCGACGGAAAGCGGCAGCAGGCTGCCGCAGTCCAAGGAGACGGTGATTTCTTGACACGTCGATTGTTGCTCGCATACTTGGCTTGGTTGTTTCGCTACGGGCGAGACTTATTTATCGATTACGCTTTTGAATCATCATTCTCCTATTCTTGATCTCGCTGTGATTGGCGGAGGGGCCTCGGGCTTTTTTACGGCGCTGCAATATGCGGAACTTGCCCCGGAGCGCTCCGTAGCATTGTTTGAAAAAGGTAGCCATTTTTTGCAAAAGGTCAAAATTTCGGGTGGTGGTCGTTGCAACGTGACACATGCTTGTTTTGATCCGCGAGAGCTCTCGAAAAATTATCCGCGTGGCGCTCGGGAATTGCTCGCGGCATTTCATCGCTGGCAACCGACAGATACGATCGAGTGGTTCGCGCGCTTCGGCGTGAAGCTGAAGATGGAAGCTGACGGGCGGATGTTTCCGATCACCGATAGCTCGGATACGGTCATCGATTGCTTTTTGCGTCGCGCCCATGAATGCCAGATTCCGCTGTGGAAAAATCATGCGCTCGCGGGCATCGAACTTCGCGATGATGGAAATTTTTCGCTGACATTTGATGAGAGTAAGCCGCCCGTGATCGCACGTGCGGTGTGTTTTGCCACGGGCTCCTTGAAGGCCAGTCCCTTGCTGAATCATCTGACCGCGTTGCAGCAGCCGACCGAAAGTTTGGTGCCTTCTCTCTTTGCTTTCAATGTGCGCGATCCTCGCATAGAGGGTCTATCAGGTCTATCGCATCCGCGTGTTTCGATCCGACGCGAGTCATCACAGGCTGCGCAGACTGGACCGATTTTGATCACGCATCGAGGCTTCAGTGGCCCGGCGGTCTTGCGTTTGTCAGCCTGGGAGGCCCGAGGATTGGCGGAAAAAAATCACCAGTTTCCCTTTGTCATTGATTGGCTGCCTGATCGTGACGCTGTGGCGATGAAAGAATGCTTCGCCGAGATTCGCCGCGAGCAAAGCGCGAAGTTGATCCGCAATACCCCGATCTCGCCGATCCCGCGTCGACTGTGGGAACGCATCGTTGCTTGTTGTGGCATCGATGACTCGGTCACCTGGAGTCACCTCTCGAAAGCGTCCAGCGCGGAGTTGATGGCGGCTTTGAAATCGGCGCGTTTTGAGGCGACTGGCAAGACGACGAACAAAGACGAATTCGTCACGGCGGGTGGCATTGAAAGGCGGTCGATTGATTTCCGCACCATGGAAAGTCGTGTCATTTCCGGTTTATATTTCGTCGGCGAGTGCATTGACATCGATGGTATTACCGGCGGTTTCAACTTCCAGGCCGCATGGACCACCGCCCACATCGCGGCCACTGCTTTGGCGAATCGTTGAGAACAACAGCAGTTCATTTTTAAAGTGTGGAGTGATCAGAAAAACCATAAATCACAAAGAACCCTTCGCGGCTTAGCGGTTCAAATCTGCTTCCGCATCTCCTTGATCCGTGTAGAAAAACGGTTCTCGACATCATTTCATGGTTGCGACTTCGGATTATGCTTGTCACTAACTGTGCCAATTTGCATTACTATCGCTGTCCGCTTATGAAAACGCTTCTTCGCCATGTTACCGTTGTTTCTCCCCAAGTCCGTCTTGCTCAACAATCTATCTTGATCGAGTCGGGGCGGAT
This sequence comes from Akkermansiaceae bacterium UBA956, assembly GCA_002293145.1. Lineage (GTDB taxonomy): Bacteria > Verrucomicrobiota > Verrucomicrobiia > Verrucomicrobiales > Akkermansiaceae > UBA956. Next base: position 123,538 of record DBCO01000009.1, read on the forward strand.
TGTGGCGGTGGGTGATGAGGATTTTGCTGCGGATGTGATCATCGATGGAAGTGGCCTGACTGCCGTGCCCGGATTTTTCGACATCCATTGCCATGGTGCTGATGGTGCTGATGTATGCGATGATTCGCTCGAAGCCGTGCGCCACATTGCCACCAAAAAACTCGCCGAAGGTGTGACCACTTGGTTGCCTACGACCTTGACGCAACCGAGAGAAAAATTGCAGTCGATCGTTGGTAAAGTGGCGCAATACCGTGCGCAACAAGACCTCACTCGCTGTCCGGGATTGCACATCGAAGGACCTTTCATCAACAAGGAAAAAGCCGGCGCACAAAATCCAGAGTTTGTGCGTTTGCCGGATTGGCAAGAACTCCGCGCCCTGCACGCAATCGCACCCGCAGCGATTGTTTCGCTCGCTCCGGAAATGCCCGGCGCGGTGGAGTTGATACGCGCTGCCACTGCCGCAGGCATCGTTTGCTCCGCTGCTCACACTTCTGCCACGTATGCGCAACTGAGCGCAGGAGTCGATGCAGGCCTGAAACATTTGACTCATTTTGGCAATGCCATGACGCCACTGCATCACCGCGAAATTGGTTGCGTCGGTGGCGGGCTTTATGACGATCGCGTGATGCTCGAATTGATCTGCGATACCATTCACTTGTGCCCCGACATGTTGAAAATGATTTTCCGCGTGGTTCCGATCGACCGCATCCTCATGATCACTGATAGCGTCGCGGCCTCGTGGATCGGCAACGGGGAAATGTCGCTCGGCGGATTGGCCGTGGTGATCAAAGATCACGTCGCCCGACTCAAAGATGGCGGCGCTCTCGCAGGTTCTGCTTTGCTTGCGAATGAAGGATTGCGCAATGTGGCGCAGGTCACTGGTCTGCCGTTAGAGGCATTTATCCAATCGACATCATGGAATCAAGCACGTTCGCTGGGTCTCACCGGATTTGGAAAAATCGAAGCTGGCTACCACGCGGATATTACTCTGCTTCGAGAGGACTTCTCGGTAGCGCGAACCATGGTTGCTGGTGAGAGTCGCTACGTGGGATGATTTTTCTGATGATCACGGATTCCACGGGCTTCAGGCATTTCTGATAGCCAGCTTACTTGCACCTACTTTTTTTACTTGGTGATGGCTTAGGTTTCCGTCATTCTTTTCTGCATGGAACGGATCTTTTTAGATTGGGGAAAAAGCATGGTTCAGTCTGCGGCTGATTGGCTATGGAGCCGTCGCGGTGAGCTTGCTACGATGTGCATCGTAGTTCCTACTTCTCAGGCAGGCAGACGATTGCAGGAAGCCTTGGCTAGACAAGCAGAGCGTGAAGACGTAGCGCTTCTCGGGTTGCGCACGGTGACGCCAGCTCATTTCCTGCGCACGGAGGACCCGAGCATTGCGGGTGATTCGATCGAGTTAGTCGCGTGGATGGAGGTGCTGGAGTCGATCACCGATTGGTCACCTTACGCAGCTGCATTTCCACATTCGCCGGCGCTTGATGAGCCTGCGGGCTGGTCGCTTTCTCTCGCTCAATCGCTGTTTCAATTGCGTCGGAATTTGCAGGAAAATGCTCTGCGGATTCGCGATGCCGCACGTCTGATGCAGAGCAGCATTGATGCCGAGCGTTGGCCTGCTTTGGCTGCTCTGGAAGATGCCGTGGAGAAAAAAATCTTCGCATGGGCCTACCAAAGTCGCACGCAGGCGCTGCGCTCACGCGTGATCGGCAAGCAATTGCCACCACTGCCCGATGGCTGCACGCAACTCGTGATCATTGGAGTTACCGAGACATCGGCCCTCGTGCGCGCGCAATGGCAATTGCACGACAAAGTCCGCATTCTTATCGCGGCCCCTGAGACAGAAGCGGAGCATTTTGATGAAGCTGGGCAACCGAAGCTCACCTGGAATGAACGCCTGCAAGCATTTCCCGGTCGCGATGGCGTGCCTGGTGAGGTGATCATCACCAACGATGCGCGGCAGCTTGCCGAGGCCGCTGTGGATGCGATGGCGCGTAGCGGTCTAGCCTCGGACCAAGTCATGCTGGCCACCAGTGACGTGACGCTTGGTCAACCCTTGCGCCAATCATTTTCGCGGGCGGGCTGGGAAATTTACGATCCTTCTGGTGCGCCTGGCACCCTTGATTGGCGTGCATGGTTGCGTCATTGGCAACGCTGGTTGCTCGATCCCCAACTCGCCGTGCTTGGTGAAATGGCCGGCTTTCCTGAGACGACTGTCATTACAGAAATGCCATCCTTGCGCTGGGCCACATGTCTCGGGAAAATGCGCAACGATTGGCTCGTCGAAAATCTCGATGATCTCCAGCGCATCCAGCCGCAAGAGCGCATGCGACCAGCGCAGGATCTCGGCTTATTGATCAGCGCTACTCAGCGTGCTCTCGCTTGGCGTGATCGTTTTTTGCAAGAAGGCTTTCATTCGGCCTTTGCTGCCTTGTGTGCTGCTTGGCTTGAGGCGGGAGTCATCGACATCGAGACCCATGATGCCTTGCTCGATCATGCCGAGGTCACGCAACGCATCGCCTCTCTGGTGCGGCGCGATGCCGGATTCTGGCTGAATCTTTTCCTCGAAACTCTGCCTGCCACTACAGCGCCGATCCCCGAAAATCGAGTGCTCGATGTCGAGGGCTGGCTGGAGATTCCCTTTCACGCCTCACCGTATCTGTTAGTCTGTGGCATGGATGATCAATCCGTGCCCGCACGCGGCAGTGGTGAGCCATGGCTGGCGGAAGGAAGTCGTGGTTTGTTAGGCTTGACCACCGATGCCTTGCGCAGCGCACGTGATGCCTATCTTTACACGGCAATGATCGAGGCGCGTCGTCGCGATGGGCGCATCGATATCATTTGCGCCAAGACGGATCAGGCGGGGAAAATTCTCCGTCCCTCGCGTTTCCTGCTTCAAGCTCGCGGTCGCGAACTCGCCGAGCGCGTTGCTCATTTGTTTTGTGAAATTCCGCCCTCAGATGCTCAGCTCACCTGGAATGCCGATTGGAGATGGCAACCGCGGCTCGTTGCCGTGTGTCCTGAAAAAGACGGTGTGCGCAAGCTCTCGGTCACGGCCTTGCGCGATTATCTGATGTGCCCGTTTCGATTTTATCTGAAGCACGGATTGCGCATGAATCAGCTCAAAGGTGATCGCGGAGAGTGGGACCCTCGTGACTTTGGCACCATCATGCATGAGGTGTTAGAAGATTGGGGTCGTGATGAAGAAGCGCGTGATTTGACGAATTCGAAAAGTCTAGCAGATTGGCTCAATACACGGCTCGATCAAGTGATCGCCCAGTGGTATGGACCACGCCCGAACCTTGCTTTGCAACTCCAGACCGCCGCTTTGAAACAACGCTTTGCGTGGTTCGCTGAGGTGCAATGCGAGCGCCGTGCGGAAGGTTGGCAAGTCATCGAAGTGGAAAAAGAATTCACCTTGGAGATGGAAGGGAACTTTGTTTTGCGTGGAGAAATCGACCGCATCGATCACAATCCCACCACGAATGAATGGATGATGTGGGATTACAAATCCGGAAAATTGACGGGCAAGGTCGCGGCGCAACACTGCAAATCGATCAGCGCACGCACGGTGCTCCCGGCGCATTTGCAGGATGATCCACGCCTCACATTTCTGGGTGCCGATTCCAAGCCGCAATTGTGGACCAATCTCCAATTGCCACTCTACGCCGCCGCGCATCAGACCGCAGAATTTCCCGGTGTTGGTTACATCGCGATGGGCGATGCGAGTGATCAAATCCGCTTTGATGCCTGGGAAAATTTTGAACCGAGCATCGCTGAGTCCGCCAAATCTTGCGCACAAATGATTCTCGACCATATCACTGCGGGGCACTTCTGGCCACCTAACGAAAAAGCAACCTATGACGATTTCAAACTCCTAGCTGCGGGTGCGGAACTCGAAACTATGATGCGCGAGCCAGTTCCTTGAAAATAACGCGATGAATTTTTTCCTTGGCAATTTTGAAATCATCCCTAGTCTAGCAAATGTCCGTGCAAGCGGATGAGGTCTGAATAACCTCCCACACAGCGGTTAGCAATGACCGCAAACCATTGCTGCCAATCCAGCCGAAAGGCCGAGGAGGCAGCGGCGCATGTCCAAGCCGCTTTCTTTAGGTTCAGGCCTTTGGGAGAGGCTAAAGGCCGTTGCGGTCGTCTTCGTGCGGCTTATTCACTCCCCGTCCACCTGTGAGGATGACACACAACCTTCCCACTCACGTATGAAACAAGCACTCCTCCCGCTGCTTTTCGTTGCAGCACTCCACGGACAAGAACCCGCTGGTGAACCCGCCGAACTTCTTGATCCAATCGTCAAAGCTCCCTTCGTTCAGACCGAGCCCGCGCCTGAACCACAACGGCTCGAAATACCTCCCGAAGACATCATTTCCACCAAAGTCATCTTCCGCGATGGCCAAAAAATCACCATTCAAAAAGTCCAACCGCAAGAGCTAGAACCACTTCCCGAGCCTGCACCGCCCCGTGTCTTGACTCCCGAAGAACAAGCCACCCGCGATGCCGCCCGCGCTGCCCGTGTCGCCGCGCGTGGAGTCTACCGCCACCTGATGTTTTCCTGCACCGTCTATGACGGTGAAAAAACCATGATCCGCTGGAATAGCCAAGGTCGGGAACCCGTGGAATCCTTCACTGCTTGGAGTAACGTTAATTTCCATTATTTCAACAGCCTCGGTCGTTTCAAGAAAAACGACACCACCTATACCCTGATGTTTGGCATTGGTGATACCGATACCGCAAAAATGGCCAGCCTCTATGCTCGTCGTAATGCCATTTACGCGCCGCCCGTTATCCCCGCATTGCCCGAAGACGCCACGGCAGAACCAAGCTTCGTCGTCACCCAAGGCAATCTCACCCCTGCCGATCTTGAACCCCTTGTCGGCTTGCACGAACTCTACAAAGAACACCATGCCGCCATGGTAGCAGAGTATCAACGCCTTAAAGTCCTCCGCGAACAAGTAGCAGCCGAACGTGCTGCTAATCCACCCGATCCCAAACCGGACATCATCATTCAACACTGGACCATTGAGCCCAAGGACCAACCCGTAACCAACACGGAAGGAGGGCAAGCACAATGAAAGCTTCCTGCAAACTCCGCGCCCTTCGTTTTTTCAGCATTTTAGCATTTCAGCTTTTCAGTATTTTCCCCCTAGCCGCCATACTCGACATCAATTCGAATGAAATGAGCGACCTATGGGAAAAGCAACACAACAATGGCAACCTATTCCCCGCTAGTTTTCTCCCCACTGCCGACCCTGATCAAGATGGTTGGGACAATGCCACTGAATCCGTAGCCGGGACAAATCCTAATCTGGCAACTGGTGCATCTGGAATCGTTACCACAGAACTCACACCCAGTCTCACTGCGGGTGCCTACACCTTGTCATGGCCAACAATCGTAGGGAAACGGTATCGGCTTCAAGCAAGTTATGATCTGCAAGAGTGGTTTTATGTCGGAGGTTCCATCTTTCCAGAAACAACGAGTCACAGTATGGGTATTAGTGCCGTGCAGCCAGATACCACGGTGCCACCAAAGTTGTTCTGGAGAATTGTTGTGAGCGATGCCGATAATGATTATGATGGATTATCCAACGCAGAAGAGATGGTTGCAGGCACAAATATCGAGCTAAAAGATAGTGATGAAGATGGCCTAGATGACGCAAGAGAGTTAGAACTAGGTTTGAATCCACTTAGCAAAGATACCGATGGAGATGGAGTCAACGACAAAGAAGAAACGGACTTAGGCTATTCTGCGGTATCAAGCGGTTCTTACCCGCCACGGTGGCGCGCGCTTCGACGCACTCTTAACTACGATTTTTATCGCTATTCAATAATTGGAGGCAGTGACTATGGAAAATTTTCCGTCGTGAAGCATTGGGGGCAACTCCCATCTTACTCGGAAGATCTCACAGTAAAAATCGACTGGCCCGATTTGGACGACAAACTGGAAGAACACGGAGCTTTCCCTGCTGCTTTACCAATGCCCGCGCAAGAACCTTTGCATGCACTCGGTTCAGGAATCGCAATACCTGCACCACCCTGCCTCCATCTAGTTCTGTTTCATACTCGCGTATGGCTTGAATCGAAGCCAGCCGTGAATGTGGAACAGGTAAGGAAAGCACTTAAAATTACCAAACGAGTAATTAATGGCGAAGTTAACATCCAATCGGAAGTCATCGACGTGACCATTCCTCCCCATAGCACGACCTCCGAACCAATCGATCTAGAGCCAGATTTTGAATCCAATCCTGACGGATCATTTCTGGAAACGGAAACGGTCTCCGTAGATTTGTTGCCGATCGAAGTCGTCGACGCTAGCAAAAATATGGTGCAAAAGCTCAAATTTGCCAAATTGGCCGAAAAGGACGTACTCACGGGCACCGAAGTCGATCCTCAACTCGACCCCGACAAAGACCCAGATCGGTTTTATATTCGCCTCAAAAACGCTGATGATATTGGTGATGTATCGGTGAAAGTATCCACTTTCGGAAATCCTGATAATGCATACAATGACAACGCGACTGAAATCATTCTGGTCGATGATGGCGAAGATTTCATCTCTCAATCCATGGTCATGGTATCGGATGATGTGGATGATGATTTTGCAACGGCCGGCATCGCGGATGATGCATTGAACGATCGCACACACAAAGCACAACTTGACGGCAAACTAAAAATCGACTCAATCAAAATTGGCAATGGCGACTGGATGGCAGTCAATGAAGAAGTCAAGTTACCCGCAGAGAAAAAAGTCGAGATTAACATTGTGCGCTTAGCCGATTGCGGAGTAACCGCTGCAGAAGTTGACGAGGATATCAAGATTGCAAAAGAACGCTTGGCGCAGGTTGGTATCAAGTTGGTCGTAGCAACAAATGTGATAAGAGCTATTCCTGCGGGAATGCAAAATTCTGAGGTTTACGCAAATATAGGCTCTAGCCCTGGCGTAAATGAAAGTCCTATTAATCCTGATGTAAAAACTCTAATAAATAATTATGGGACTCTCAATCTAAATGATATTCATGTTTTTTATTGTAAACAGGTTAAAGTAATTCAAAATCCTATTTTTGGTTATTCGTGGATTGAGAAAAAAATGATTGCGCCTAACGCGAATTACGCAAATAATTTAGCGGTGTCCAAGACGCGGAATCAATTTACTATGATACATGAGCTTGGTCATATATTGACAAATAATTCACATTTTGGGAAAGAATACCTTGATGATAATTATGTTGCGGAACACAACCTAATGAGAAATATTGTGTCAAATGAAAACAACATTTTAAGTACAAAGAGATTATTCGTCGAGCAAGAAAAATGGATGCATTCGCACAGAGCAGTTCAAGAGCCATGAAAATAATATATACCATTTCTTTTATTGTTGTTTTTTGCAGTCAAATTTATGCGGGAAATTTGACCAATGAAGACTTAAAGCAGTTGATTTATGCGGCTCCAACGGATATTGATTCAGAGAACGATAACGCTTGGATTTCGCAGATACGTAGTTTTCCGGATCTGACTCCAAAAATCTATGTATTACTAAACCAAGAAAAGAATCCAGAAGCACTTAATCCCATATTCAGCGCCCTGCGCGTAAGGGGAGATCTTGATTCAAAATCTTTGGAGGAATTGCTTAATAAAGCTATAGAGATTGCTGATTCAGAAAATGAACCACAAGCTCACGATCAAGTATTTGCATCTGGTGTTTTTTCTTTGCTTGAGGACTTTCCGTCTGATGTCCATGAAAAAATTTTAATCAAGTATTTTAATGTGCATGATGGTGCTTATCGTCATAGTATTATTAATGCTCTCGAACACATTGGAACGTCTGCGTGCCTCCCAGTTTTGAATGATTTATTTGATTTTCGCACCCAAAATAACCCATCTGATTTCCAAGGCATGTTAATTAAAAGAATCATCGCAAAAATTGAGATGCGCGAAAATCGCAAAAACCGACAAAAACCAGAGATTAAATCAAAGCCAAAACCAACTTCTGATCAAGCACCAAGCTTAAGTTCTGAGACAGAAAAGCGTGATCCTTCTCGCGGTCTCAAAAAAGGCACTTTTTTGGTTCTAGGTATTGCAACAATTTTTTTGATTTATTGGATCAGTAAAAAACGTAGAACGTAAATCGCTATTGTGCTGATTAATTCGGTGCATAAGTTCTCCGCAAAATCTAGAAAAAGACAATGAAATTATTATTGATCATCATTAGCATTTATTCTTTTCTTCTAGCAAATATTTCATACGCCGAAGAGCATTCTGACTTAGATATAAAGAAATTAGTTTATTCCACACCTGACGATGAGTCTTCGGAAGAATATTACTCATGGGTTGAAAAAATTAAAACAGCTCGTAGCATTAGCCAAGATATTCTCAAATTGTTGAAAAATGAGGAAAATTGGGAGTTGTTTTATCACTCGTTTTCTGCCCTTAGAGTTAGAGGTGATTTAGCATTGCGTGATTTAGAAAAATTGCTAGATGAAGCAATTTCGATTGCTGATTCGCCAAAAGCGCCAACAATGAGTGAAAAAATTTATGCTTCTGGAATTTTTTCACTTCTAGAAGGCTACCCATCGGAGACAAACGAAGAAATCCTACTAAAATACTTTGATTGTCATGATGGTTCTTTCAGAACCTCCATTATCAACGCTCTTGGATCCATAGGCACAGAAAAATGCTTGCCCAAACTAAAGCAGTTTATTGATGCTCATACTACAGAACACGGGGCAGACACGCATGCAAACTTAACGTCAGTGATTTATGAAAAAATCGAGCAACGTGAGCAACGCAAGAATCGAGGAGATGCTCGTAAGACGCCAAACTCGGATATTACAACACCGAGGCAGCAAGAAACGAATTACGTGTCTCAAAAGGATGAAACGGAATCGTCAACAGCTCAGAGCAAATTTATTGTGTTAGCAATGGCCCTTGTGTTGATTTTCGTGGGTTACAAATTCCTCGCAAAATCTAGAAAAAGACAATGAAATTATTATTGATCATCATTAGCATTTATTCTTTGCTGCTAGCAAATGTTACCTACGGCGTCACGGATGATGAACTGAGAAAACTTATTTTTTCTGCACCGGTTTTCCATGGTCTTACTAATGAAGCGCAGGATAAAAAATATGATGAATGGACTGCGAAAATTCGAGAAATTCCATCGATTACTTCTAGAGTCATCGAATTACTTCACGAGGAAAATGACGAAGACAAAATAAATTATTATTTTCGCGCATTGCGTGCTAGAGGTGATTTAAAGAATGATGCTCTGAATGATCTCATTGCAGAAGTCAAAATCATCGCTGAATCAGAAAATAAGCCATCTTTTAGACAACGAAGTTTCGTCTTTGGTGTTATCTCGTTGCTCAAAAAAAAGCCCTCCAGTGAACATGAAAAGCTTCTACTGAGATACTTTCATGTGCATGATGGCGCTTTTCGTCCGTCTATCATCGATGCTCTTGGCTCAATTGGGACGAGTGCCAGCGTACCCACCTTGAATGATTTCATTAAAAGCAGAACAACGGTCTATGGCACTGATGACCACGCAAGACTGACAAAGCTAGTAGTAGAAAAAATCGAGCAACGTGAGCAGCGCAAGAATCGAGGAGATGCTCGTAAGACGCCAAACTCGGATATTACAACACCGAATCAGCAAGTAACGAATGATGTGTCACTAAAGGATGAAACGGAATCTACACCAACTCAGAGCAAATTCATCGTGTTAGCAATTGCCCTTGTGCTGATTGTTGTGGGGTATAAGTTCCTTGCAAAATCAAGACAATGACAATGAAATTATTATTGATCATCATTAGCATTTATTCATTGCTGCTAGCTAATATTTCCTATGGCGTCACGGATGACGAACTGAGAAAACTTATTTTCGCTGCTCCGGTTTTCCATGGTCTTACTAATGAAGCGCAGGATAAAAAATATGATGAATGGACTGCGAAAATTCGAGAAATTCCATCGATAACTCCTAGAGTCATCGAGTTACTTCACGAGGAAAATGACGAAGACAAAATAAATTATTATTTTCGCGCATTGCGTGCTAGAGGTGATTTAAAGAATGATGCTCTGAATGATCTCATTGCAGAAGT